>NZ_JAQEHX010000006.1:0-161257 GCF_027666085.1 Sanguibacteroides sp. AM78-02pH3A
TTATATAACTATTTTATTTTTTATCAAAATAATAATGATTTATTTTGGATATATACACACAATACCTTATATTTGACACATATTTTTATTAATTAAATAAAATATTATAATATCAATTAAAAAATGGGTAATACTATGCGCATTGTTATGTATCAATGTATCACTATTTGCTGTAACATCGGTAACCATAACAGCCGAAGTTCGATATTATCCAGCTCCCATAGAGAGATACATTGTCGAATACCGTAGACTTGATAAGACGGAATGGATTCCCGTCAAATCTTTTATTTCAACCATCAAAATTACGGATTTAACCCCTGGTTACGATTATGCCTTCAGAGCCCGCGTAGAAACAAGATACGGTTTAGGAGATCCTTCTAAATCTGTTACCGTCGAGATTCGGGACGATGATTATGATATTTCGTATAGATTAGATTGTCCTCCCCCTCCGGGACCTGCAAAATCATACGCTCCCTCCTTTCTCGACAAGATATACACTACCGATACAGTAGAAGAGGAAACTAAAATTCCGTATAGACAAGAGGAATAAAATTGAACCAATAAAAAAAGCGCCGATCGGCGCTTTTTTTTAACCTAAATATCCCTTCATAATTCCTCGTTTGCTATTACGAACGAAAAGAATGATTTCATCTCTTTCCTTGGAAGCGGGCATCTCCGCTTCAATTCGCTCTATCGCATCGGAATTATTTAAACCGGATTGATACAGAATCCGGTAGATATCTTGTATCTCGTTAATTTTCTCGTTGGTAAATTCCCTGCGGCGCAACCCGATAGAGTTTACCCCGGCATAGGAAAGCGGCAACCTACCGGCCTTCACGAAAGGAGGGACATCCTTACCGATCAAGGAACCACCTTGAATCATCACGTGACGCCCGATATGCACAAACTGATGTACGGCAGTCATACCTCCCAAAATAGCAAAATCGTCCACCACAACTTCACCCGCCAACTGGCAGGCATTCGTTATAATGCAATTATTACCGATTTCACAATCGTGAGCAATATGAGCATACGCCATAATCAAACAATTATTACCGATTTTAGTGATGCCCTTGGCTGCCGTTCCGCGATTCACGGTCACACACTCCCGAATCGTGGTATTATCACCAATCATTACGATCGATTTCTCTCCTTTAAATTTCAAATCTTGCGGGACCGCCGAAATAACGGCTCCTGGAAATATTTTACAATTTTTTCCAATGTGCGCACCTTCCAATATGGTTACATTCGACCCGATACGCGTTCCTTCTTCTATCACCACGTTCTTATCTATCGTCACAAAAGGCTCAATCACCACATTATCGGCGATCTGCGCTTCCGGATGAACGTATGCTAACGGTTGTTTCATTCGTTTTTTATTTGATTTAAAATCTATTTTTTACACACTATCATTAAAATTCACGATGCAAGTATACAATTACTTCTTGGTTTTTGCAACTTGCGCCATGAACTCCGCGACTTCACACACCAAATTTTTCCCAACAAAAGCATAAGCCTTCATTGTTACAATCCCGCGCCGAATCGGGGCGGTTTTTATTAATTTAAATACCAAGGTATCTCCCGGAACCACTTTCCGACGGAATTTTATTCCATCAATTTTCACAAAATAAGTAGAATAGTTTTCCGGATCTTCTACTTGATTGAGCACCAAAATTCCCCCGCATTGAGCCATTGCCTCCACGATCAGCACACCGGGCATCACCGGCTCCTCCGGAAAATGTCCCACGAAGAAAGGTTCGTTCATGGTCACATTCTTACACCCGATCACAATATCGTCGGTCACCTCGTATATTTTATCCACTAACAAGAAAGGAGGACGATGAGGCAACAAGGATTTTACCTTATTGATATCCATCAACGGTTCCGATGTAACATCCACATCGGGGCAAACATCCCCACGTTCCGCATGAAGAATAGCCTTGTATATTTTTTGGGCCATAGCGGCATTTGCTTTATGTCCCGGTCTTTCCGCAATTACCCGTCCTTTGATAAAACGCCCGCACAAAGCCAAATCACCAATAACATCCAACAATTTATGACGAGCCGGCTCATTATCAAAATACAAGGTCAAGTTATTCAATATACCCTCTTTTACCTCTATCGAATCGTAATTGAACAACTTTGCCAATCGATCGACCTCTTCCTGAGATATCTTGCGATCCACGATAACAATAGCATTATCCAAATCCCCTCCCTTGATCAGGTTATGTTGCAATAACATTTCAATTTCCCGCAAGAAAACAAAAGTACGGCAAGGAGCAAAATCTTTGGCAAAATCAACGTTATTTTCCGAATAAGTTGCATATTGCATTTTTAAATAGGGAGAATCATAAGCCACTACCAGATTCACGTTATAATCCTTATCGGGCAACAGGGTCAATTTGGTCAAACCGTCTTCACTCACATACTCCATCTGCTCTTTCACGACAAAATATTTCCGTTCCGCTGCCTGTTCTTCCAAACCTATTTTGGCGATTTCATCCGTATACATTTTAGAGCTTCCGTCTAAAATCGGAAATTCCTCTCCATCCAGCTCAATCAAACAGTTGTCTATTCCGCTACCATACAAAGCAGCCATTGCATGCTCCATCGTATATATATACACTCCATCTTTTTCAAGGCAACTCGCCCGATCTACAAATTTCACGTATTCAGCTAAAGCTGGAATTTCAGGAGTTCCGTCTAAATCTATCCGATGTATCTTATAACCGAAATCCTCTTTAGCAGGTTTAAAGGTAACCGTAACATGCTTGCCGGTATGTAACCCTTTACCACTTAGAGAAAACTCTCCTTTCAAAGTTTTTTGCTTTACTGTCATCTCTATTTCGACTTTAAGGTTTTTATCTCTTTCTCCAAATCTTTTATCTGCCCGTAAAGTTCTGGCAATTTACGGAAAACGACATAACATTTCTGATACTTAGGAAGATCAAAAGCGGGAGACCCGCGAAGCACGGATTTTTCGGGTATATTTGCCGTGATACCGCTTTGAGCCGCTATCTGTGTTCCGGCACCTATAGTCAAATGACCGATAAGGCCTACCTGACCTCCAAACACACAATTTTCCCCGATTTTAGTTGTCCCGGCCACACCCGATTGGGCCGCAATAACCGTATTGGCACCCACGACCACATTATGGGCGATCTGGATTAAATTATCCAATTTAACCCCTTTACGGATAAAAGTCGATCCCATGGTAGCCCGGTCAATACAGGTATTCGCCCCTATTTCAACGTCATCCTCAATCACAACATTGCCGATCTGCGGAATCTTTTTATAGTGATCGCCCTCAGGAGCGAAACCGAATCCATCGGCTCCGATTACGGCCCCAGAATGAAGGATGCAAGAAGTCCCGACAACACAACCCTGGTAGATCTTTACTCCTGAATAGATAATCGTATTGTCTCCGATCGAAACGCCATCGCCGATATAAGCCTGAGGATATATTTTTACATTATTTCCAATTTTTGCGCCTTTCCCGATATAAGCAAAGGCTCCGATATAGGGATTTTCTCCCACAACAGCAGAATCGCTAACAAAAGAAGGTTGCTCTATCCCTACCGGTTTCGGACGCATGCTCTCGTACATTTGCAATAAAGTAGCTATCGCATCATAAGCCGATTCCACCCGGATAATCGTACAAGAAAGTTCTTGAGCAGGTTCAAATGTTTTATTCACCAAAACAATCGATGCCTCTGTCGTATAAATGTAATGCTCGTACTTCGGATTGGCTAAAAAGGCCAAAGTACCCGGCCGGCCTTCCTCAATTTTTGACACATTATTCACAGAAATCTCAGGATCCCCTTCTACAACCCCATTTAGCAGAGCTGCAATATCTTTTGCTTTAAACTCCATAACTCAAAAATTTCGGCAAACTTACAAATTTTATTTCGAACTATGTAAATTTATTACGAATATGTTTCATAATTTCCCCGGTACTTGATCTTTCTCCTATTGCCCTTTACCTGAAAAACCGACATAAACACTAAAAATTCATCTCATCACACGATCCAAATCCTATCCTTAAGGATTCGGATATAAACGCACGTTAAAAACGAATCGTATAGAAAATTGGAGGAGAACTCTTTGTTTTTAAAATAATTAATACTATCTTTGCCACGGTTAAACACTGAGGGGGCGATATGTCCCCTCTTGTGTTATTTAAAAAGGAAAGAAGAGGAATGAAAAGCAAGGAGGAAATTAAGAGCATGATTGAGCGTATCGCTCAAGAGCAAAATTTATTTTTAGTCGATCTGACGGTTTCTCCGGAGAATAAGATTGAAGTTTTTATCGATTCGCTAAAAGGAGTAAACGTGGGCACTTGCCGTACGGTATGCAAAGAGCTGGAAGCCCTTCTCGATAGGGAAAGTGAAGATTTCGACTTAACAGTTTCAAGTGCCGGCATCGGTTACCCGTTTAAAGTTCCCCAGCAGTATGAAAAAAACCTGAACAATCTGGTAGAAGTACGTTTACAAAACGGTAATAAATTGCAGGGAAAATTAAAAGCCTATTCCGAAAAAGGCATTGTTCTGGAATGCGAGGAGAAGCAGAGTGTCGAAGGGAAAAAAAAGAAAGAGACCGTTCGGGTTGAAAAAAACATAGATTTCATAGAGATAAGGGAGGTTAAAGATATTGTTATTTTCTAATAATAAGAGAAAGATGGAAAATATTAATTTAATAGATTCATTTGCGGAATTCAAAGAACTAAAAAATATTGACAGAGCGACTTTAATGAGAGTATTGGAAGATATTTTCAGAAGTATGCTTATAAAACGTTACGAAACAGACGAAAATTTTGATATCATTATCAACATCGACAAAGGAGATTTGGAAATCTGGAGAAATCGTATCGTTGTGAAAGACGAAGAATTTGAAAATCCCAATACGCAAATCTCACTTACTGAAGCCAAAAAAATCGATAACGATTATGAAGTAGGCGAAGAGGTGACCGACGAGGTCAAATTCAAGGATTTCGGACGTCGTTCCGTTCTGGCATTAAGACAAAATCTTTCTGCCCGCATATTGGAGTTGGAAAAAGATCATGTCTTCACGAAATACAAGGAAAGGGTGGGACAAATCGTCACCGGTGAAGTTTATCAAGTATGGAAAAAAGAGATTCTGGTGTTGGACGATGAGGGAAACGAGCTCATCTTGCCGAAACAAGAGCAGATTCCAAGTGATTTCTTCAAAAAAGGAGACACGATTCGGGCTGTTGTCATTCGCGTGGAAATGAGAAATGCATCTCCCTACATTGTACTTTCGAGAACTTCTCCCGTATTTCTGGAGCGATTGTTTGAAAACGAAGTTCCTGAAATTTTCGACGGTTTGATTACCATCAAAAATGTAGTTCGCGTTCCGGGAGAGCGAGCCAAAGTGGCTGTCGAATCTTATGATGACCGTATCGACCCGGTAGGAGCCTGTGTCGGAATGAAAGGATCCAGAATCCACGGTATCGTCCGGGAATTGAAAAACGAAAACATTGATGTTATCAATTACACGAACAACGTTCAACTATACATCACAAGAGCTCTTAATCCGGCGAAGATCAACAAAATAGAGATTGACGAAAAGAGCAAAAGAGCTAATGTCTACCTGAATCCCGAAGAGGTTTCCTTGGCCATCGGTAAAGGAGGATTGAACATTAAACTGGCGAGCCAACTTACCGGGTACGAAATAGATGTGTATCGCGAATTGGATCAAGCCGAGGAAGAAGACGTCAACTTAGACGAGTTCTCAGATGAGATCGAACCGTGGGTAATCGACGAATTGAAGCGAGTAGGCTGTGACACGGCTAAAAGTGTATTAGAATTAAGCGAATCAGAATTAGAGAGCAGAACCGATCTTGAGGTCGAAACAATCAGAGAAGTTCTTAAAATCTTAAGAGCTGAATTTGAATAATAAGACCTGAAGTATAATGCTTGTAAAATTAAAATCTTAATATGGCAGTAAGATTAAGTAAAGTTGCTAGAGAATTTAACGTAGGCCTGTCTACCATTGTAGATTTCCTACAAGATAAGGGGATTAAGATTTCATCTGATCCAAACGCAAAATTGACCGAAGAGCAATACGCTTTGGTTGCAAAAGAATTTTCAACGGATAGCGAGGCCAAAAAAGAATCTATTAAAGTTGATTTAAAAACGAGCCGACAAAAAAAAGAGGCCGTGACTATAGATACGTTAACCAATAGTCAGGAAGAGGAAGAAGAGAATAAATTCATATCAATAAAGGACGAGGTTAAGATCGAGAATAAAATCAAAGTTATCGATCGTATCGATTTAAACCGCGTAAACAAACCTCGCCAGGAAGAGAAAGCCGAAGAGAAAAAAGAGAGTAAGACGGTAGAACAACCCCGGGTAAAGGAAGTTATTCGTCAAACGCCCAAAGTCGAGAATCGTCCGGCAACAGTAGTACCTCCGGCAAGAAAACAAGAACCGGAAAAGCCTGTAGAAAAAGAGACCAACACGGAAATAAATTTCAAATCCCCGACTCCCACGCTGAAAGAGGTGAAGGTTGTCGGTTCTATTGATCTGGACTCTATTAACCAACGGACTCGTCCTCCGAAGAAAAGCAAACAGGAGAGAGAACGTGACAAAAAAGAACTTAAACGTAATAAGACAATCATTCCGGCTAAAGTTGATACTCCGGAGGATGATTCCTTGGAATCGGGAGACGAGCTGGAGATTCGGAAAAAAAGGAAAAGAATATTAAAGAAAGACGAGAAGATAGCTGTCGATTCTCCAAAATCATTAAAAATAGAGGAGAATAAAAAGAAACTCAAAAAGCTCAAAAAGAAAAAAGCGACAAAAGCCGAAATTACGGAAGAAGACGTTCAAAAGCAGATTAAGGATACTTTTGCCCGCTTAGGTAGTAAAGGTAAAACGAAAGCGGCCAAACACCGGAAAGACAAGAGAGAGGCTGTACATCAAAAAATGCAGGCTGAGATGGAACAGGCTGAGATCGAGAAGAACATCCTGAAATTGACGGAATTCGTTACAGTAAGCGAATTGGCCAACATGATGGATATCTCCGCGACTGAAATTATATCCGCCTGCATGTCCCTCGGTTTATTTGTCTCTATCAACCAACGTTTGGACGCGGAAACGATCAACGTTGTGGCGGAAGAGTTTGGATTTGCCGTCGAATTCGTCAGCATCGATATACAAGAAGCCATCGAGGAAGAGGAGGAGGATCTACCGGAACATTTAGAGGCTCGTCCCCCTATCGTAACGGTAATGGGACATGTCGACCACGGTAAAACATCCTTATTGGACTATATTCGTAAAGCTAACGTCATCGCAGGTGAGGCAGGAGGTATTACCCAGCACATCGGGGCTTATAGCGTGAAATTACAGGACGGAAGAACGGTAACGTTTTTGGATACGCCCGGACACGAGGCATTTACAGCCATGCGTGCCAGAGGAGCACAGGTAACGGATATCGCTATTATCATCGTAGCTGCCGACGACAATGTCATGCCCCAAACCATTGAGGCAATCAACCACGCCAGTGCAGCAGGCGTACCGATTGTATTCGCTATCAACAAGATCGACAAACCAGGTGCGCATCCAGATAAAATACGGGAAGAGTTAGCTAACATGAACTATTTGGTTGAGGAGTGGGGAGGTAAATACCAATGTCAGGAGATTTCAGCCAAACAAGGACTTCATATTGAAGAGTTATTGGAAAAAGTATTGTTAGAAGCGGAAATTCTGGAACTAAAAGCCAACCCGTATAAAAAAGCGACCGGATCCATTATAGAGTCTTCATTAGACAAGGGCCGGGGGTATGTGGCTACCGTATTGGTTCAATCGGGAACCCTACGCGTGGGAGATGTCGTATTGGCCGGACAATATTTCGGGCACGTGAAAGCGATGTTCAACGAACGGGGACAAAAAATGGAAGAAGCAGGTCCTTCAACCCCGGCATTGATACTTGGTCTGAACGGAGCTCCGCAAGCGGGGGATAAATTTAACGTGATGGGGAACGAGAAAGAGGCTCGACTATTGGCAAACAAGCGGGAACAATTACAACGCGAACAAGGTCTGAGAACTCAAAAACACATTACGTTGGATGAAATCGGAAGACGAATCGCTATCGGAAACTTCCAGGAATTGAATATCATCGTAAAAGGAGATGTTGACGGTTCTATTGAAGCCCTTTCTGATTCGTTAATAAAATTATCGACTCAAGAGATTCAGGTAAACGTGATCCACAAAGCTGTAGGACAGATCTCGGAAGGAGATGTCATGTTGGCTGCCGCTTCAAATGCTATTATCGTCGGATTCCAGGTTCGCCCGTCATTGGGTGCGCGTAAACTGGCAGAGAAAGAACAAATCGATATCCGGTTGTACTCTATCATCTATACGGCGATCGAAGAGATTAAGGCCGCCATGGAGGGGATGCTTTCCCCTGAAATGAAAGAGGAGATCACGGCAACCGTTGAAGTACTGGAAACTTTCAAGATTTCCAAGGTGGGTACTATCGCCGGTTGTATCGTCAGAGACGGAAAAATATCCCGTAATTCGAGAATACGCGTTATTCGGGATGGTATTGTGATCAACACGGGAGAGCTCGGTTCATTGAAACGGTTCAAAGACGATGTAAAAGAAGTCAGTAAAGGATTCGAATGCGGATTAAACATCAATAATTTTAACGATATCCAAGTCGGAGATATGATAGAAGGATTCGAAGAAGTAGCCGTAAAGAAAACACTATAATATTCCGGAAAAACATTGTGATTTCCTAATATTTTAGTAATTTGCCAATCCTGAATCTTTAAAAATTTGAAATATGAAAAAAGTATTGATTCTTACAGTCGTTTTGGCTTTGACGGTAATAGCAAGCGCACAGGTTTTAAAACCCGTAAAATGGCAAATTTCCGTAAAGAAGGTCAGCGAAGGAATTTACGACATCGTTTGCAAAGCCACGATTGAAAACGGATGGCATTTATACGACACGAAACTTCCGGAAGGAGGTCCTCAACCGACTACCTTCCATATAGATAAAGATGAAACTTCCGGTATCGAATTGGTAGGAGAATTTAAAGCGACAACCAAAGCATTGGTGGAAAAGAGTAGCGCTTTCAACATGAATTTAGGATATTTCAAAGATTCAGTCACCATGGTTCAACGCGTCAGATTGACCAAAGAGAAGGCTAAATTAGTCGGCTACGTTGAATATATGGCTTGCTCCGACGGACAATGTGTTCCACCCTCGGAAGAAGAGTTCGAATTCGATTTGAAAAAATAATCTTCAGGGCCGCCAGTAATGACGGCCCTTTTTCCATGAAAGCATACGTTATTATATTTTTAGTCGGCCTGATGGCCTGCCGGGAAGCTACTCCCGTCAAACCGTTTGTTTTTCCGGAAGAAGAGAAGGTATCTCTACTCTTTTGCGGGGATATCATGCAGCACTTTCCACAGATTCTCAGTGCATACGATTCTGTCCGGAAAGAACACAATTACATGAATTCATTCAAATACATGGCCAATTACTGGATCCAGACAGATTTTACAATTGCCAATCTGGAAACGACTCTTTCCGACAAAGGCTTCAGCGGCTATCCAAGATTTTGCTCTCCCTGGCAATTAGTGCGGGACATGCATATATGCGGCATCACCACCTTTGTGACAGCCAATAATCATTGCTGTGACCAAGGCGAACAAGGCATAAAAAAGACCATCCATTATTTAGATTCTTTACACATCGAACACATGGGAACATTCTCGGATACGGCCAGTTATCAGGATCGTTTTCCCCTCTATCTCGAAAAAGGGAAATTTAAGATCGCCTTAATGAATTATACCTATGGAACCAACGGCTTACCCGTGCCTAAAGGATGCGTGGTTTCACTTATCGACACCAGTCGCATTAAACGACATATTCAAAAAGCCCGACAGGACTCAGCCAGTAACATCATCGTTTTCATGCATTGGGGATACGAATATCACTCAACTCCCAACGCCACTCAAAAAAAACTGAACGAATGGCTGCACCGGCAAGGTGTCGATATCGTTATCGGTTCTCACCCGCATGTCGTGCAACCCGCAGAATACGCGATAAACGGCAAAGACACGGTAGGCATTACCGTTTACTCGTTAGGCAATCTCATATCCAATCAACATTACCGTTATACGGATGGAGGCATATCGGTCCGATTAACGCTAACCAGAAAAGCGGACGGCCTTTTCAGTTACCGGATGAAATACCTTGGGCATTACCTGTATCGGCCGTATGAAAACGGCGTCAGGAAGTATTACATTGTCCCGGAACCTATGGCCGACTCCATTGTAAAAGGCAATTATTCCATTTCCAGCAAAAAATATTTTCTTCACTTGGATTCATTATTGAAACAGATCGAAAAAATAAAAGAACAAAATATTTAAATTATCGTAACAAATAACTCAAACATTAATAGATAAAACATGAAATTAGCAGTTATTGCCCACGATGGGAAAAAAGCAGAGATGGTAGCCTTCCTGAACAGGCATCTCGAATTTTTACATTCGGCCAACATTCATATCGTAGCCACGGGAACGACGGGAAAACACGTACAGGAAGCCGGACTCGATGTCGAGAGATTGCTTTCCGGCCCTCTTGGCGGCGACGCCCAAATCGCAGCCCTCGTGGCAGAGCACAACGTACAAATGGTTTTCTTCTTTCGGGATCCATTGGATAAACACCCGCATGAACCTGACGTTCAGATGTTAATGCGGGTATGTGACGTCCATGATGTTCCCCTTGCCACGAATCCGGCCTCCGCCGAATTGATGTTGAGAGGCTTTGAGGTGATCAATAAATAAAATTATCAACATTTTCCTAAAGCTTTCTAATCGTTTGCAAATTATAGTTCAGAGCGTTATCTTTGCAAAAGATCAGAATTCGTATATCATGAAAAAACGGCGTGTAGCATTTATTCCACTCATTGTAGCGAGCATTATCATGCTATTTTACATCGCCATTCCCCACCACCATCACGGGGAGATGATATGCTTTATCCAAACGCATTGTATCCAACAAGAAAAAACCGGGAACTGCGGACATATTCACAACTCGAATTCTTGCGACAAAGAATGTGAGGTCCGATCGTTATTTCAATTGGATATTATAAAACAACATCAAACAGATTGCAATTGTTGTTCGCATTTTACTCCGGATATCTTATTCCTTCCGCCGTTTCTTTTAACCGAAATGCTTGATGACTTTCATGACGACCACATCTCTCGAAAATACATCATTCCATTTCAGGAACGACTCTATCCCCTATTCGTCAATTCAACCCTTGCCGGACGAGCACCTCCCGTTATGGTATAACGGAAATTTGCGTGTATTCACGGAATCCGTATTTCTCAGCATTTTTAATTCATATCAATCCTTTACTGCAAGGAGTTTATATCATTTTATCTAATTAACATGAGAAATATATCTATTTTATTACTCTTGCTCGCTATCTTATTTACGGCATGTCAGAATCAGAAATCTGAAAAACAAGAAACGATATCCGCCCAGCAGGCGGAGCACAATCACGATGAAAATACGTCCTGTGATAAGGAGACTCCGAAAAACACGGAGCATAACGAAGATGAAATCATCTTCACAAAAGCACAGGCCGCCAAAACTAATTTTGAAGTTCAGGAAATTCATCCCAAAACCTTTCATCAAATAGTAAAAACAACCGGTCAAATATTATCGGCTCCGGGGGACGAAGCCATAATCGTAGCCACAAGTAACGGAGTAGTCTCTTATAATTCGCAACAGTTATTGGAAGGAAGCAGCGTAAAAAAAGGAGAGACATTATTCCACATCTCCTCCCGCAACATGGCCGAAGGGGATTATTACAGCAAATTGAAAATTGCCTACGAAACGGCAAGAAACAACTACGAACGGGCAAAATCCCTTATCGACGACAAAATCATTTCCCAAAAGGAATACGAGACATTGCAAATGGAATATAAAAATGCTAAGATCGCATTCGATGCCATCGCTGTTAATAAAACGGCCAAGGGTGTCGGGATAACGGCTCCCATCAGCGGCTACGTGAAAAACATACTCATTCGGGAAGGGGAATACGTTACCGTAGGGCAACCCATAGCAACATTATCCCAGAACAAACGTTTAGTACTCAGGGCGGAGGTTTCCGAAAAATACTACAATGCACTTAAAAATATCAGTAGTGCCAATTTTCAGACTTCCTACGATAATAAAATATACTCCTTGAAAGAATTAAACGGACGATTGCTCTCTTATGGAAAAACATCCGATAAGGACTCTTTCTATGTGCCTATCTCTTTTGAATTCGATAACAAGGGAGAGATTATTCCCGGTTCTTTCGTGGAAGTATTTCTTATTTCCTCTCCTATCGCCAATGCATTGACAGTACCCGTGTCCGCCTTGACAAACGAGATGGGCATATTTTATATTTATATCCAATTGGACGAGGAAGGATACCGTAAGCAGGAAGTAACCTTAGGGGCCAATAACGGTAAAGAGGTTCAGGTTATAAGAGGAATAAAAACCGGAGACAAAGTAGTGACTCAAGGAGCCTATCAAGTAAAGATGGCCGCCAATTCAGGTACAATCCCCCATGGACATACCCACTGACATACAACATCGTATCAAATACTCAGATTTATAGACTATATTTATGTTAAATAAGATCATACAGTATGCTCTTCATAATCGTCTAATCGTTATGATTGCAGCCGTAGGCTTGCTCTTATGGGGTTCCTACACGGCAAAAAACATGGAAGTAGATGTATTTCCGGACTTAAACGCTCCAACAGTGGTCGTCATGACAGAGGCTACCGGAATGGCTCCGGAAGAGGTGGAACGTATCGTTACCTTTCCAATAGAAACCGCGGTAAACGGGGCAACGGACGTACGAAGGGTACGTTCCTCTTCCACCACCGGATTTTCCGTGGTATGGGTAGAATTCGAGTGGGGAACCAATATCTACACCGCCCGGCAAATCGTTTCGGAAAAATTAGCCACTTTAGGAGAGACCTTACCGGATAACGTCGGACAACCGACCTTAGGACCGCAATCTTCCATACTGGGAGAAATGATGATCCTCGGTCTTACAGCCGATAGCACCACGTTACAGGATTTGCGAACAATAGCAGATTGGACAATTCGTCCCAGACTCCTATCTACCGGAGGCGTTGCACAAGTTACCGTCATTGGCGGCGATATAAAAGAATACCAGATTCTGCTTCACCCTGCCCGGATGAAATATTACAATATCACCATGGAAGAGTTACTACCCGTGGTACAAGAGATGAATCAAAACTCCACGGGAGGTATTCTTTATGAATACGGAAACGAATACATCGTTCAGGGACTTCTCTCAACCAACAATTTGGAGGATATAGGGAAAGCCGTAGTAAAGACAATCAACAATCGTCCTATTCTTTTAAGCGACATCGCCGATATCCGGATCGGAGCAAAAACTCCGAAATTAGGATTAGCTTCCGAAAAAGGAAAACCTGCCGTACTGTTGACCGTAACGAAACAACCCAACACCAATACGCTGGAATTAACCGACAAGGTGGATCTGGCTCTCAGCGAACTACAAAAAACATTACCTGCCGACGTAAACATATCCTCGGATATTTTCCGGCAATCCCGTTTTATCGAAAGTTCTATTTCAAACATTCAGAAAGCCTTGTTCGAAGGCTCCGTTTTTGTCATTGTCGTACTTTTTTTCTTTTTGATGAATATCAGGACGACCGTTATTTCATTAGTAGCCCTTCCGCTTTCCCTGCTTGTGGCTATTCTTGTCTTACATGCGTTAGGACTCACGATAAACACCATGAGTTTAGGAGGACTTGCTATCGCCATCGGTTCATTAGTGGATGACGCCATCGTAGACGTTGAGAACGTGTACAAACGACTACGAGAAAATCAATCGAAACCGGCGGAGGAACGCCTCTCATCCTTAAAGATCGTATTCGAAGCCTCGAAAGAAGTACGAATGCCCATTTTAAATTCTACGTTAATCATCGTGGCCTGTTTTCTTCCGCTGTTCTTCCTCTCAGGTATGGAAGGACGTATGCTCATTCCATTGGGAATTGCTTTTATCGTGGCCTTATTTGCTTCTACCGTAGTAGCTTTAACCCTTACACCCGTATTATGTAGCTATTTACTGACAACTCCCCAAGCTCTAAAGAAAAACGAACGGGAACCGATCGTAGCCAGAGCCCTTAAAACAGTCTATAAAAAAGCTCTCGAGTGGACTCTTAAACACAAAAAATTAGTCGTTGGTTCCAGTATAACTCTACTGATTTTCACCATTATCGTCATAGCTCATTTGGGAAGAAGTTTCCTCCCCTCTTTTAACGAGGGCTCTTTAACAATAAATATTAGCGGGATGCCGGGAATATCTTTAGAAGAGTCTGACAACATCGGGAAAATAGCGGAAAATGTTTTATTAAATATTCCGGAAATCCAAACCGTTGCCCGCAAAACCGGCCGGGCAGAATTAGACGAACACGCTTTAGGGGTAAATGTATCGGAAATAGAGGCTCCTTTCCTATTGGATAAACGCAGTCGCAATGAGTTTTTAGCAGATGTACGTCATCAACTAAACGAGTTGAAAGGAGTGAATGTTGAAATCGGTCAACCCATCTCTCACCGAATCGACGCCATGTTATCCGGAACAAAAGCCAACATAGCGATCAAACTGTTCGGGGATGACCTGAATAGATTGTTTGCAATCGGCAGTCAAATCAAAAATGCCATTGAAAAAGTAGAAGGGATTGCCGATTTATCATTGGAACAACAGGTAGAACGACCCCAATTACAAATCAAACCGAAACGCGATATGCTTGCCAAGCAAGGAATCACCTTGCCGCAATTTTCCGAATTCATCAATATCGCCCTTTCCGGAAAGGTAGTTTCTCAAGTATACGAAGGGGGGAAAGTTTTTGATCTTACCATAAAAGTAGACGATAAAAACAGGAAAAATAGGGAAGAAATAGGGGAACTGATGATAGACGCCAACGGCAAAAAAATACCGTTACATTACGTGGCAGAAATCATTCCTTTCGTGGGACCGAACACGATCAGCCGGGAAAACGTCCAACGTAAAATCGTTATTTCCGCCAATGTTGCAGAACGCGATTTGAACGGAGTCGTGAAAGATATCCAGAAAACGGTAAAAGAACAAATTTCCCTACCGGAAGGGTATCACGTGGAATACGGGGGACAATTCGAAAGCGAACAAGCAGCTTCCCGGACCTTATTCATCACCTCTTTGATCTCCATCCTGATCATTCTGCTCCTTCTATTCAATGAATTTCATAGCCTTCCCCTGTCGGGAATCATCATGATCAATCTACCATTAGCTATTATCGGAGGAGTCATCAGCATATGGCTGACATCGGGAATCATCAGTATTCCCGCGATTATCGGGTTTATTTCGTTGTTCGGTATCGCCACTCGAAACGGAATATTGTTAGTATCACACTACAACTATTTACAAGCACAAGGTTACTCTTTATATGACAGTATTATTCACGGTTCCCTCGACCGACTGAATCCCATATTAATGACCGCTTTAACCTCCGCATTAGCTTTAATCCCTTTAGCCGTGGGCGGCGATCTTCCCGGCAACGAAATCCAAAGTCCCATGGCCCAGGTGATATTGGGCGGTTTGTTAAGTTCAACCCTATTAAACGGATTCGTTGTCCCCATCATGTATCTTCTATTGAAGCATAAAGAAAAAAAACAGGAAAACCTTGAATCAAACAATATATAAATAATACACATGAGAAATTATTATCTATCGTTAATCATAACCGGTCTGGCAATGCTAACAACCGGAGTCCACGCCCAAAATTCCATTCACCGGGTTTTGAAAGAGATTGAAGGAAATAATAAAACCCTTCAGGCAAAAGAAAAATTGACGGACGCCCAGAAATTAGAAACCCAAACGGGTAAATACCTGGAAAACCCTACCGCCGAATTCGAGAAAATGTGGGGGAATCGCAATAATCCGGAATCGGAATACTCTTTTACCTTCAAACAAGCTCTCGATTTCCCTTCGGTATACGGACAAAAAAACAAATTAGCCGAATTGAAATCGACTACTCTCGATTACCAATTGGCAGCTTACCGGCAACAACTACTTTTAACAGCAAAACAAACCTGTATCGAAATCATCTATCTCAGGAAGCAAAAGGAATTGCTCGACAAACGATTGAAGAATGCCGAACAACTTGCAACTATTTATCAACGAAGAGTTGAAAGCGGAGACGCGAACCAATTAGAGATAAACAAAATTCAACTGGAACTGCTTGCAGCACGCAATCAAAGCCGTCTTAACGCGGCGGCTCTCTCCACGGCAGAACTACAACTATACAATTTAAACGGAAATATCCCCATAGAATTCAATGACTTCGAGTATCCGGAAACCGTTGTAATTCTTGACTTGGATGCCATTTACAGAGCTTATCTCGCTACGGATCCGAATATGAAGAATCTTATAGGGGAACAGGAAGTTGCCAATCAGGAAGTGAAGGTCAGCCGATCACTGACTTTACCCAAATTCGACTTAGGCTACAAACGCAATGCTTCCGGTAACAATGTTTCCGCCAACGGTTTTGTTATCGGCATCTCTATCCCGTTGTTTGAAAATAAGAATACGGTAAAAAGAGCCAAGGCGCAAGCCGCATTTGTCACCACGACCATTGAAGAGAGTCGTCTTAATCTTCGTTCTTCACTGCAACAACTATACGAACAAGCGGAAACGTTGCAAACCTCACGCAACGAATACGCCGCCTTATTAAAACATCAACGTAACGTGGAGCTTTTGAATAAAGCACTTCAAGCCGGTCAACTTTCCATCGTCGACTACTTTACGGAATTAACGACCCTATACGACAGCCTGCAAAGCTTCCTTGATGTCGAACGGGATTACTACAATCTATTGGCACAATTATACCAATACGAACTATGATTATATTCAGCGATTAAGTGATTCCGTGATTGAAAAATCACTTAATCGCTGAATCACTCAATCTCTTTAATTATCTCCTCCATGCAAAGAAGGACAGGGGCAACTTCTCGCAAACGCCGCTCGCTATTATGTCCTCCGACGTACAAACGGACGTCAAATCCCAAAGCATTCGCAACCTCGGCATCATGCAAAGTATCCCCTATCATTAAAGTTTCCCGAGGAACAATGGAATACGAGGAAACCATTTTTTCTCCCATAGCTGTTTTCCCCCCGGCATATATGTTGTCGGAACCGCATATTCCGTCAAAGTAATTCCGGATCTGAAAACGTTCCAACATCTCCTCTAACAAATTCTCCTGCAATGCCGATAATATATATTGCCGAATTCCTTGACCCCGTATTGCAGAAAGAACCGGAACGATACCCGCCGTTAATTCGACACCATGACTTAAACTCCCGTATACATCCACAAATTTTTGAGAAACAGCGTCCCAATCGTCTCTATCGAAATCATACCCTAAAGACTCATAAAATCCTTTCACCGGGAAGCCAAACAGATCCCGATAACGCTCCTTGGTTATTTTTTTTAAATTTTTTCCGGCTAACATCCGATTTAAAGTCTCCACGCTAATCCGGATATCATCCAGCAATGTCCCATTCCAATCCCAAACAATATTTTTATATCTCATCTCTCTTCATTTTCTTTATAAAAAGCCTCTATGCCTGTCCATCCCAAACGTTTCGCCGCAACCTCCTCAGGAAATACGCGATAGACCACATCCGCCTCACTTCCCAGTTGTCCATCGGCGTTGAATAACTCCACATGCATTTTAACCAAACGGCTCCCTTGTTCTACTATTTTAGAACGTATCAGTAACTCACCCCTATCCGTGTACACGGTATTACGGTATTTTACGTTCATCTCGATCGTAACCCCCGCACTCTTTACCTTCGCAAACACATTCCAACAAGCAATCTCATCCATCAGCGTAGCCTGTATCCCGCCATGCAAAACATTGAAAAAACCCTGAAATTCAGGACGAGGCATCCACTGACAGGTGATATAATCACCTTCCTCGTAAAATTCACACCGCAAACCGTACTCGTTCGCAGAAGCACAACCGAAACAATAATATCCCTCGTGCACTTCATAAGCATTATATAACTTCTTTCTTTCCATACTTTAAAAAAAAGGCTCGCTAAATAATTTAGGAGCCTCCTTAAATCTTATAAAGATTTCATTTACCGTTTAATTTTTAAAATGACGACGAATTAACTCCGCACAAGCTTCCATCTCTTCTTTTGAATATTGTTTTTTCGGGTTTGCAAAATTCAATTCATTCCCTTCCTTCAAAGGGACCAAATGAATATGAGCATGAGGTACATCCAATCCCAACACCGCGACTCCGACCCGTTTACACGGGACACACTCCCGGATGGCCTTAGCGACTTTTTTGGCAAATACCATCAATCCGGCTAACTCTTTATCCGTCAAGTCAAAAATATAATCTTCTTCTCTTTTAGGAACTACCAAAGTATGTCCCTTTTGCAAGGGTGCAATATCCAAAAAAGCATAATAATGCTCATCTTCAGCCACCTTATAGGAAGGGATCTCTCCTTGCACAATTTTAGTAAATAAGGAAGACATAAGCCAAATCCGATCTTAGTTAAATAGAAATATCCATAACCTCAAATTCCATCAATCCGGCCGGAACCTGTACCTCCACCTTATCGCCCAGCTTTTTACCGATTAATGCTTTCGCTATCGGCGTTGTAATGGATAATTTCCCAGCCTTAAAATCCGCTTCGCTTTCGGACACCAAAGTATAAGTCATTGTGGCATTCGTTTTCGTATTGCGAATCGTCACTTTATTCAATATTTGTACTTTAGAGGTGTCGATCTGGGATTCATCAATAATCCGGCAATTCGAAACAATATCTTGCAACTGAGCGATTTTTGCCTCCAATAAACCTTGGGCATCTTTTGCCGCATCGTATTCGGCATTCTCGGAGATATCACCTTTTTCGATTGCCTCACCTATGGCTTTAGAAATCTTGGGCCGTTCTACATTTTGCAGATTATCCAATTCATCCTGCAGCTTTTTCAGGCCCTCTTTTGTAATATAAGATACCTTTTTCGTCATAATTATATGGTTTTATTAATTACTATATAAAAAAAAATAAATGACACTTATCCTCCAATAAGTGCCTTTATCTAAAAAAGAATTCCATTTCTCCGGAATCCTCACCTCCTGCCTACAAATTTAAAACCTTTTTTTTTATAAACCAAACTTTCCATTAAAAAGTTATACTTTTCTTCTATATGTCGATTATTTGGCCTCCGTATCGAACAAAAAAAGACGGTGTACAAAAAGAAGCCGAGACATATATGGTAAATTGGCGTTTATTTTCTTAATTTGCAGGTCAATTCAAAAAACAAACAAATGGAGAAACACGTGTTGGAAACAATTAAGACCGAATATCAAGACAATGACGATCTGATCCAACTTTATGAAGATTGGGGAGATTCCCCCTATTTACAAGAAATATTTCATATTTTAGACGAACAAAATCCGGAATGGGTAAAAGAAAAAGAACTGGGAAGTTGGGCTGCCGAGTTTATTTTAGATATATTACTCGAACACGCGGATGAATTGGAAAAGTTATCTCCTCGGGAACGAACGGATATGTTTCGGGAAGAGATTGAAGAACGCTACGCCGATTTCCATAGTTGCCGTCGGTTCGCATACATCAACAACCTTTCCATTCGATTTGAAGAAGATCAGGCAACCGATTGCGAAGATATAGACGAATATATCTACATAAACGGAGAGAAGATAGGATTTCCCCGTTTTTAACGATTCTCTCTTTCAAGGTAAATACTCCGTTTGAATATTTCGCATTGCCGCAAAAAGATTATTTCGCACATGAGGGGATAAGGTCTCTAATTGATTTATAATCTTTCCGACCGCATCTCTGTTCGTTGCTTTCTCGAAAGGGCAGTATTTTTTCTGTTGTTTGAATTGCCGGAGCGTCGCGTATTTTAATGTTTCGGCATTACCAAGATAAATCAAAGGACGAATGATCATAAAGGTATGTCCGAACATCTCCAGACGAGCAGGCATACTACTGATTGTTCCGTTAAATATCATACTCATTAACAGGCTCTCTACCGCATCATCCCGATGATGTCCCAATGCCAACTTGCCACAATGTTGTTCCTTGGCAATATCGAAAAGCATTTTCCGGCGATGCCAGGAACAAACAAAACAAGCCGGTTTTTTAGGGTTTTGCTCCATATCGACCCGGATCGTCCGATGGATGTACGCCACGCCCAAACGTTCACAAAAGGATCTCAAATATTCACTGTCTACCTCGTACTCCACGTTCTCCACATCGATATGGGCCGCCACGACCGTATAATGTTGTTTGGGATCTTTCGCCCTCAAGGCTAAAACTTCGAGCAAGGCCAAGGAATCTTTTCCCCCCGATACCCCGACCAAAATACGATCCTCATCCGCAATCAAATCATAATCATATATCGCTTTTCCCACTTTACGGAAAAAATCACGCATAAATACCTTGTCTTGTTTTTCTTCTGTTACCATTCTTCATTTCATTTTTCCCGTCCGATCATCCCCCATCTGCTCCAGTCATCTTCCATCAACCACTCGTACCTCTATTTCCTATCCTCATCTGCATGCAAATTTAAGAATTCTAATAAACATCCTATTTCACTCTCGTAATTATTTGTAAATTTGGCCACTCAATCTAATATCAAACCTATGCTGAAAAAAGTTCCCCATACTTATACTATTGTATTTTCAATTATTATCATCTGCGCCGTTTTAACTTGGATCATTCCGGGAGGCGAGTATGCCAGAGAAACCGTCGATGTCAACGGGATAGAACGCACGGTAATTAAAAGCGATTCTTTCCATGAAGTAACTAAAACACCTCAAACCTGGGAAATATTTTCGGCATTGTTCAACGGATTTGAAAAACAAGCCGGCATTATTGCTTTTATTTTAATCATCGGAGGAGCTTTCTGGATCATGAATAACAGCCGGGCCATAGACGTGGGTATTTTCTCTTTCTTACACTTTACCGCCAGTTTAGAACATTATTCATTTTTAAAAAAGATCGGAATTAATAATATCATCATGACAATGATCATGTTATTATTCAGTAGTTTCGGGGCCATTTTCGGAATGAGTGAAGAGACCCTTGCCTTCATCGTTATCATCATTCCTTTGGCCATCTCCATGGGATACGATTCCATTACCGGTTTATGTTTGGTATATGTAGCGGCCCACGTCGGATTTGCAGGAGCGATTCTAAATCCATTCACCATCGGTATTGCCCAGGGATTATCCGACTTGCCTCTATTCTCCGGTTTTGAATACAGATTACTTTGTTGGGTTATTCTAAATATCGTACTTATCGCTTTTGTCCTCCGCTACGCGGCAAAAGTAAAGTCCTGTCCCGCATCTTCGATCGTGTATGAAATAGATACCAATTATTGGCGCCGTACAGAGATAAAAAACGACGAAAAAATTGAATACTCATCCACAAAATCCGGCTGGTTCGTCTATTTTTTTATCTTGACCAGTCTCATTATTTTCTCGTTCAATTATCCGACAAGCACATTGAGTATCGGAGAACATACAAGTCTCACAACCTGTATCGTTCCTATTCTCACGATATTGTTCGCGATTTCCGGCTTTTTCGGAATCCGGAAATCATACCATTTCTTAATTCTCACCATCCTCGGTTTTACCATTATCTTCCTGATTATCGGTGTCATGGGCTATGGCTGGTATCTTCCCGAAATTTCCGGTCTGTTTTTAGCCATGGGCATATTTTCCGGATTTGCCGCGGGTAAGAATGCAGACAGCATCGTAAAATTATTTATCGAGGGTGTCAAAGATATATTGTCTGCGGCCCTGATCGTGGGATTAGCAGGAGGCATTATCATCATCTTACAGGAAGGACATATCATCGATCCTATTTTACACGCTTTGGCTACTTTAATGAGTGAGGTCGGGAAAGTGGCTGCCGTCGGGATCATGTATATCATTCAGACTTTTATCAACATCATTATCCCATCAGGTTCCGCGAAAGCCGCTTTAACCATGCCCATTATGGCTCCCTTCTCCGATGTTATCGGCCTCTCGCGACAAGCCACGGTAATGGCTTTCCAATTCGGAGACGGTTTCACGAATATGATTACTCCGACTTCCGGTGTACTGATAGGAGCCTTGGGTATCGCCCGTATCCCTTACGATAAATGGATTACATTTTTCTGGAAGTTTTTAATACTACTCATTCTTATGGGCTTTATCCTCCTGATTCCGACAGCCACCATACCATTAAACGGATTTTAAAATCATAAAAAAAGCTGCGTAAGTAACGCAGCTTTTTTTTTATCATAGAACCAGCTTATTTCTGATCGGCATAAGCATCAATCGGATCACAAGTACACATCAGGTTACGATCGCCGTAACCATCGTCTACACGACCCACCTGGGGCCAAAATTTATTTTCAGCCACCCAAGCTAACGGGTAAGCGGCCTTACTGCGCGGATAGGAGTGGTTCCACTCGTCAGCAGTCAAGACCTTATGCGTATGAGGGGCATTTTTCAACACGTTGTCCGTTTTATCGGCCTTTCCTTCCCCCACTTCAAGCATCTCCTCGCGAATGGTTTTCAGAGCTTCGATAAAACGATCCAGTTCCTCTTTCGGTTCACTTTCCGTCGGTTCAACCATCAAGGTTCCATGAACCGGGAACGACAACGTCGGAGCATGGAAACCAAAGTCCATCAAGCGTTTGGCTATATCCAATTCGGATATTCCATACTCTTTGTTAAACATATTGCAATCCCATATCATCTCGTGTCCAACACGTCCCCGTTTACCTTTAAATAAGATCTTAAAGCCCAACTTCTCGAAAGAAGAAGCCAAATAGTTGGCATTCAATATAGCCATCTCCGTAACCATCTTTAATCCCTTACCGCCTAACATCAACAAATAACCGTACGTTACAGGCAACATACCCACGGAACCGTACGGAGCAGCAGCCACCGCATGGATTCCATGTTCACCTCCGGTCTTCACCATAGTGTGAGTCGGTAAAAATTCTACCAGATGAGGTGCGACACAAATCGGTCCGACACCAGGACCGCCGCCGCCATGAGGCATTGCAAAAGTTTTATGCAAATTCAAATGACAAGCATCTGCACCGATAGTACCCGGACTCGTCAAACCGCATTGTCCATTCATATTGGCACCATCCATAAATACCTGTCCTCCATTTTCGTGTATGATTTGGCATAATTCTTTAATGGACTCTTCAAAAATTCCATGAGTAGAAGGATAGGTAATCATCGCTCCGATTAGATTATCCCGATTCTCGATCGCTTTCTGACGGAAATCTTCCACATCGATATTACCTTCCGGATCCGTTGCCGTCACGATAATCTTAAACCCGGCCATTGAGCTGGAAGCAGGATTCGTTCCATGAGCGGAAGCAGGAATCAAAATAACATTCCGGTGTCCCTCTCCGCGAGAAATATGATACTGACGAATAACCATCAAAGCCGTGTACTCTCCGGCAGCTCCGGAATTAGGCATTAAACTGCAACCGGCAAACCCGGTCACCTTACATAACATCTCCTCCGTTTCACGGATCATCTGCTGATAACCTTCAACCTGTGAAAGCGGAGCAAACGGATGCACCCCACCTATTTCCGGCCAGGTAATCGGCAACATCTCCACGGCCGCATTCAACTTCATGGTACAAGAACCCAATGAAATCATAGAGGTAGCTAATGAAATATCCCGACGTTCTAAGTTTTTCATATAACGCATCATTCCGGTTTCAGAATGATAAATATTGAATACGGATTGTTGCAAGAACTCATCCTCGCGCAACATGGAAGGTTCAAGAATCGTGCGGTCGTCAAGGAATTCAACCCGCTCCGCCACCTTACCGGCAGCTTTGGCAAAAATTCCGATAATCGTATTGATCTCTTCTTCGTTGATTTTTTCATCGGTAGATAAACCGACAACCTTACCGCAGCCGCAATTGCAATAAAAAAGATTGATCTCTTTTTCCAATGCCGCATCCCTAACGTTTTCCTGACAAACGCCTTCCGGTAACTCGAAACGTAACGTATCAAAGAATTTATTATGCTTCAGTTTATAACCGTATTTTTGAATCTCCGTAGCCAGAATAACAGCGGCGGAATGTATATGACGAGCAATCCTCACTAAACCTTCCGGTCCGTGATAAGCTGCATAAAAACCGGCCATCGTTGCATTTAACGCCTTGGCAGTACAGATATTCGAAGAAGCCTTTTCTCGCTTAATATGTTGTTCGCGGGTTTGTAAAGCCAACCGAAGAGCCTTGTTTCCCTGAGCGTCTATCGTCACTCCGATGATTCGGCCCACGATATTACGTTTATACTCTTCCTTGGTCGCCATATAAGCAGCATGAGGACCTCCGTACGCCATCGGAATACCGAAACGTTGAGTAGTTCCTACCACGACATCCGCTCCCCATTGTCCCGGAGGGGTCAACAATACCAAACTCATCAAATCCGCCACGACGGACAATAAAGCCCCGTTGGCATGTACCCGGTCGGCAAACGCCTTATAATCGCGAACCTCACCGTCAGCAGCAGGATATTGAATGATAGCACCGAAAACGTCCGGAGTAAATTCAAATGTATCGTAATCTCCATACACCAATTCGATGCCTTGCGGAACGGAACGGGTTACCAATACATCCTTCGTTTGAGGGAATATCTTGTTATCGACAAATAATTTATTGGCTCCAGCTTTCTTCATCTCTTTACTTCTCAAACCAAACATCATGGTCATAGACTCGGCAGCAGCAGTAGCCTCATCCAACAAAGAGCAATTGGAAAGCTCCATACCGGTTAATTCCACTATCATCGTCTGGAAATTTAACAAAGCCTCCAAACGTCCTTGTGAAACTTCCGCCTGATAAGGAGTATAAGAAGTATACCAAGCCGGATTCTCCAGAATATTACGCTGAATCACAGCCGGGGTAATCGTATCATAGTATCCCTGCCCGATAAAGGTACGATATAATTTATTTTTAGACGCAACCTTCCTCATCCGCGCAAAAAACTCGGATTCCGTTAAAGGAGAAGGTAAATCCAACTCTTTCTTCAATCGAATGGATTCTGGAACAGTTTGATCGATTAGTTCATCAAGAGATTTGACACCGACTACCTTCAGCATATCCTCGATATCTTCAGGACGTGGTCCGACGTGCCTCCACAAAAATTTTTCTGTAGCCATTTATTTTACTCTGATTATTAATAGTTTATATTCAATTCACTCGTTTCGTCAACGATTGTGTAAAAGTAACTAAAATTCTATTGGAGACAAAATATCTCTCGATATTTAATGGAAACAGACAATGATAGCACACGGAAAGGGATACGACAGCTTATCGTAGCTGTAGATTATCAGATAAAAGGATTCTGAGATATAAGGATTGGGTGATTGAAACGATAGATGATTGTAGATTGTAGATTTTAAATCGTAAATTGTAAATTAAATAAATCTAAAATCTACAATGCATGGAAGGGATTGGGAAAATCGAATTGAACTCCGTATTAAATACAAAAAAAAAAACGGTTAAAATCAACCGTTTTTATAGGCGGGTGGAAGATGGGGCTCGAACCCACGACCTTCGGAACCACAATCCGACGCTCTAACCGACTGAGCTACATCCACCATTTTGCTTTTGCGCTGCAAAGATAAAATAACTTTTTTTCTCTACAAAGAAAAGCATCTAAATTTTCAAAGCTTAAACTTGATTTTCCCCCGTTTTATCTCGTTTGCCACATAGCATAGCTGTTCGTACCACTCCGTTCCATACTTCTCAATCAAAGCATCTTTTAGAAAAATGTAAAGAGGAATACCTTTTTTTTCTCCCTTTATTTTCGCCCCCGCACAAATCTTCCATTCATCGTAATTAACTGCTTGATACGAGGGGTATCTGGTGATCCTAACCGGATACAAATGACAGGAAATAGGTTTGCGAAAAGTACTTTTCCCTTCCGTCCAGGCTTTTTCAATAGCACACCAACAACTTCCGTTTTCTTCAATAGCATAGGCACACTCCCCTCCATGAATCAAAGGCGTACCCAAATCGCCTTCCACATCAATAACGGCCCATCCCTGTTCTTCTACAGCCTGTATCCCCTCCGGTTTCATGTATAATTTAATGTTCTCGTAATTCTCCCGTATGTATTTCTCCTCTTCTTCTTCCAAAGGTGCCCCGGCATCGCCTTCAACACAACAAATACCTTTGCAAACCGATAAATCACAACAAAACTCTTTTTTGATCACGTCCAAGCTGACAATCGTATCCCCTATCTGTATCATGTAACTGAAAATTGAAATAAAACGGGCAAATTTAGTCATTTCTCATTACCCGACAATTTCCCGACCAATAAATCCATACGCCAAACCCGCAATTACAGATTAGCGAAACCGGATCATTAAATTGAATCACTTCATTGTAAATTCCAGATCGAATTTATAATTTACGAGTGAGTCTTGATATTACCTCCTCTAAATCGACCATCATATTAATCCCCTATTCATTGTAAATTTTAGATTTGTTTAATTTACAATTTAAAATCTACAATCACCCAATCCCTTAATCACCCAATCCTTATATCTCAGAATCCTTTTATCTGATCATTCACAACTAAATAACACATCCTCCCCGGGGATATTCAGACCAACAATGGTTTTCCTGTCATTTCCGGCGGGATAGGTAATCCCATAATAGTTAAAACCGTCGGAGCGACATCGGCTAAAACTCCATCCCGGAGATGATCACATTTAGAATCCGTCACCCAAATACATGGAACCGGATTCAGAGAATGGGCCGTATTGGGAGATCCGTCTTCATTCACCGCATTGTCCGCATTTCCATGATCGGCAATGATCAATACATCGTACCCGTTTTCCCGAGCGGCCGCCACCGTCTTTCCGACGCATTCGTCAACCGTTGCAACAGCTTTCTGAATAGCTTCATAAACACCCGTATGCCCTACCATATCCCCGTTAGCGTAATTCAAACAAATAAAATCCGCCTCCTTTCGTTTCAACTCTTCCACTATTTTTTCAGTCACGGTCGGGGCCGACATTTCCGGTTGCAAATCATAAGTAGCAACCTTGGGAGAAGGGACCAGTATCCGTTTTTCTCCGGCAAAGGGCTCCTCGCGTCCCCCGTTCAAAAAGAAGGTAACATGGGCATATTTTTCAGTTTCAGCAATACGCAACTGTTTCAAACCTAAAGACGCGACATACTCCCCAATGGTATTCACCACGTTCTCTTTATCAAAAAGAATATGCAATCCCTGAAACTTAGCATCGTAAGGAGTCATACAACAATAATACAAAGGAATGGTTTTCATTCCGAAATCAGGCTTGTCTTCCTGTGTCAACACAACCGTCAATTCTTTAGCCCGGTCATTTCGGAAATTAAAAAAGATAACCATATCTCCTTCCCGAATAGTCCCTATCGGATTCCCGTTTTCATCTACCCTGACAATCGGTTTTATAAACTCATCCGTTACCCCTCCCTCGTAGGATTCCTGTACCGCAGCAATGGCATCCGTTGCCGGTGTTCCCTTACCTCTTACCAAAAGATCGTAAGCCTCACGAATCCGTTCCCAACGAGAATCCCGATCCATAGCGTAATAACGACCGATCACGGAAGCTATCTTTCCGGTAGATTCAGCCATTTGCGCCTCCAGAAGTTGCAAAAATTCCTTTCCGCTACGAGGATCCGTATCCCTGCCGTCCATAAAACAATGCACGAAAGTATCTTCAATACCGTATTCCTTTGACAGCTCACAAAGGGCAAATACATGATCCAAAGAACTATGCACACCGCCCTGGGAAGCCAACCCCA
The DNA here is from genome assembly GCF_027666085.1 of Sanguibacteroides sp. AM78-02pH3A. Taxonomy (NCBI): domain Bacteria; kingdom Pseudomonadati; phylum Bacteroidota; class Bacteroidia; order Bacteroidales; family Porphyromonadaceae; genus Sanguibacteroides; species Sanguibacteroides sp. AM78-02pH3A. The sequence goes on from NZ_JAQEHX010000006.1 coordinate 27,945, forward strand.
TAAAATGAACCCGTTTACCGTTTTCTTTAGCATAGGTGAAAGCTTTTACAATTTCCGGATTTCGAGCAATGGAATGATCCCGGCAAGCCCGGTTAATTTTCACCAAATCCTGATACACTACCCGACCGGCTCCAATATTCAAATGTCCCACTTCCGAATTTCCCATTTGTCCGTCCGGCAACCCGACATTCTCACCGCTGGTATACAATAAAGAGCGGGGATTATTATTGGCCAAAGCCGTAATACAAGGAGTCGGGGTACTCCCTATTGCATCCGAATGATCATGTTTACCGATTCCCCAACCATCCAAAATCATCAATAATACCTTTTTCATATCTATTTTTTTATCGTTTCCTTATTTTTTCGATGCAAAGTTAATCTTTATTATGAAGTTTAATTCACTCTATTCAAGTAAAATCCACGGAAACGTTTGCCTCTTGTCCGAGAGATAAATTCATGCTTAAAAAAATATTTTTTATTTTTATAGTACCATGTATTGCATAATACTATTTTTTATTTATATCTTTGCCATACACAAAAACAAATACGCAGGACATGAACATTGAAAACACACAAGCTCAAATGCGAAAAGGAATCCTGGAGTATTGCATTTTGTTGATTATCTCACAAAAAGACGTATACGTCCCTGATATTATCAACAAATTAAAAGAGTCCAGGATGATCGTTGTCGAGGGAACAATCTATCCCTTATTGACAAGGTTAAAAAACACAGGCCTCCTATCCTATCGATGGGAAGAATCTTTGCAAGGGCCTCCTCGGAAATATTATAGCATTACCGAATCAGGACGTCTTTTTTTAAAAGAGTTGGAAAACTCTTGGGAAGAGTTAACCTCTGCTGTAAATCATATTAAAGAAAATCACAACGCTTAATCCTATTACCATGAAAAAAACATACACCATAAATCTGAGCGGAAAGGTTTTTCATATCGATGAAGATGCTTTTGAAAAACTTCAGGATTACCTCAATACACTTAAGAATCATTACATAAAGGAAGAAGACGGGACCGAAATCATGTATGATATCGAAAGCCGTATTGCCGAACTTTTCATGCAATATCAAAAAGAAAACTTCCGGGAATCCATCGTTTTGGAAGACGTCGAGAAAGCAATCACGACCATGGGGAAACCGGCTGATATCATAGACGACGAGGAAGAAGCAGAAGAATCCAAAGGGAAACCCACACATAAACTGTACCGGGATCCGGATCACATGGTATTGGGGGGTGTCGCCTCGGGTTTGGCTTCCTATTGGGGAATTTCCATGATACTTATACGTATCTGCTTTATCCTTTTTTCACTATACTACGGCATTTTCATTTTAGTATATATCGTACTCTGGACAGTTATTCCCAAAGCCAAGAACTCCAGAGAAAAATTAGAAATGAAAGGTAAAAATATCAACATCCCCAACATCGAACGTTCGGTAAAAGAAGAGTATCAGGAAATAAAAATATCTCCGATACATCGGTTTTTCAGAAGGATAGGAGAGCTCATAAGTAGATTTTTCGGCGGGATAGGGAAAGCCATCGCTTTTCTCTTCGGTTTATCCGTTCTCTTATTCGGTATCGTATCGCTCTTTACATTCATATCGATACTATTTTTACCCAACTTAATGCCGTGGGCGGAAGCGTACGAAGAAGCCACCTGCATGGTTTCTCCTTTTCATCTTTTCATCCTTAAAATCTGCTTTTTCTTCCTAACCGTCATTCCCTGTTTATTCATCATTTTTCTGGCACTTAAAATATTGATCTCTTTCGAAAGTAACAATAGAACTATTCTGTTGCCGGCCGGAGTAATATGGTTAGTCTGTTTATTTCTACTGCTCATTGTCGGATTATCGGAAGCACAGAATTATACGCAACGAACAATAAGAACCAACACCTCAACGCTTCTCAGTCCGTTATCGAATAAAATCGTCATAGATCTCAAGGATCGCTACAATACAGGTTACAATACTAATAGATATCGATCGATTTTTAGAGTCCGAGATACAAAAGCATCCTTTTTGGTTTCTCCGGTTAAATTTTCCATCTACGCGTCAAAAGATGTCGAGGAACCCCAAATATTTTTCAATCGGAGTACCAATGCCTCGGACTATCTTAACGCGGAAGATAAAGGTATCCAAATCAACTGGGAGTTGAAGAACGATACCTTACGAATGGATAATTATTTCAAAATCGAAGGCCCGTGGAGGGGACAAGAGCTGTATATCAGGATTCTCTTACCCAGCCATTGCAAAATAGAATTTACGGAAAACGTACCCAGGGATCTAAAATTTTATTATCTCGAAGGCCAGATAAAAGAATACTGATAATTGGTTTTTAGTTAAACACTTCTCTATTGATTGACGAAAAGGGCGTTGCAGCGCCCTTTTCTTATTCATTTCCGATCGATCTCTCCCAACAACTCCTCCACAGCTTTTTCCAGCTGTTCATCCTTTCCCGAAACGACCTTTTCCGGAGAGTTAGCCACCTTCACATCCGGCTCCAACTGTTTGTTCTCCAAATAAGAACCGTCTGCCAGACGATATCCGACAATAGGGATACCGAAAACCAACGTCGGATCTTGTAAGCGCTCCCAGGAAACGCTTGTCATGGTACCCGGAACAGGCATCCCGACTAACTTCCCTATATTTTTATATTTATAGACCCAAGGGGTTCCGTGAGCATTCGAATAATTCGCTTCGCCTATAATCATAACGGATGGTTTGTTCCAACGACGGCTGGGCATATCACAGGCTTCCCGTCCTCTGACAACCTGAGTAAAATACTTTTCTCCGCTAAACAACACCTCGATGTCTTCGTGTAAACGTCCTCCGCCATTGAAACGAGTATCAATAACAATTCCTTCCCGATCATTGTATTTCCCCAATATATCGGAATAAATCGAACGGAAACTCGGATCGCTCATGCTTGCGATATGCACATAGCCCAACCGGCCGCCGGAAAGACGATCGACCTCCGCGGCCCTCTGTTTAACCCAACGTCTGTATAACAGCTGCCGCATACTGCTTTTAGAGATCGGTTTGATGACCTCTTCCCAACGCTCTTTCGATTCCGGATTATAGAAAGAGAATAACGTTTTCTCACCTCTCTTTTTATTTAACATAGGAAAATAGTCCATCCCGATTTCGATTTTTTTTCCGTCAATCTTTTCCAAAACGTCTCCGGCCCGTACTTTCGACCGGGCGTTATCGAAAGGTCCCTTTTCCAATATTTCCGTAACGATCAAACCCGGCCGACGCTCGTTCCATTCAAACAACAACCCCGTCTCGGCAGTTTCGTCTCCTCTCTCTTCCGGATAAAAACGACCGCCAGTATGGGACACATTCAATTCACCGAGCAGTTCACTCAACAACTCCGAGAAATCATGGTTATTGTTGATATACGGTAAAAATTTTTCATAATCCTTCGTCACGGCCGGCCAATCCACCCCATGCATATCTTTATCATAGAATCGCTTAGCCTCCTGCCGACGCACCCGGTCAAACATATAAGCCCTCTCGGCCACTTTATCCAATTCCATCATGGCCCTATACACGACAGGTGTTTGCTTATCGGATTGCAGATTAATCTTCTGCATATTCCGACTACCTAATAAAAAGAGATTGTTACCCGATTTATCCAGCACTAAAGAACCCCAGTTCCCGTTCAATTTATGCATCAGACGAGTATTTTTACTACGCAGATTCATCTCCCACAAACCAAGGCCGCCCTCAAAAGAAGCCAGATAATACAGCTTCTCCCCTTCCCGGCTCAAAACGGCATCTCCCAATTCGGAAGAGCTCGGAGTCAATCGTACGATCCGATCTTCTATTCCTTTCAACTCCACGACAATCGCTTTCCGTTGTTGTTTCTCCGATTTTTCCTCTTCTTTATAAGCCGACTTCTCCTCTTGCTTCAGCAACTCGTAATCCTCTTTACTCAACCTAAACCTATCGTAGGCATCCTGATTTAAAAAAACGATCATCACGTCTTCCAAAGAGCCCCACGAAGCATGATTCCTCATCCCGTAGCGTTCACTCGAAAACAGTATCGCATTTCCATCCAACACCCACCGGGGATTACCATTCGAATAGCCGCTACGGGTCAAATTGATAATTTGCCCTCCTCCATCCGCACGAACGATCCCGATATCCCCATAAGGATCATGTTTGTTTCCAATAAATTCCAAGGCGAACCATTTACCATCCGGAGACCATTTATAAGTGAAACCGTCTCCTGTTCGATAATGCATACTTCCATCGGTAATTTGCCGAACTTTCTTATTTTGCAGATTGACCACCATTAATTTATTACGGTCCTCTATAAAAGCCAACTCTTTACCGTCCGGAGAAAATTGAGGGGCAAAACGCTCCACGGAAGAGGCGGGTAATACGGCTTCTTCATCGATCAACGTGGCATTCGGAAAATTAATCTCCTCCTTTCGGGCCATCTTTGCCGTATAGATATTCCAATTTCCATCGCGTTCGCTAGCGTAAGCCAATGTCCGGTTATCAGGAGCAAAACTCAACCATTTCTCCTGTTCCGGAGTCTCGGTAACCTGCTTTGTCGTCACGTAATCCGTAGATGTAACGAACACCTCCCCGCGTAAAATCAAAGCAATCTGCTTACCGTCAGGTGAAACTTCGGCATCCGTCGCACCCGAAGTAAAAAGAAGCTCTTCTCTGTCATCAATGGCCTGATCTCCGCGAATTTCAACCGCAACCTTTTTAGGTTTCGACATTTCGTCTTTTATATAAATTTCTCCGTCATACCCAAAACATAAGCGTCCGGTATTGGCAATACTCAAAAAACGCACGGGACGATTTTTAAACGAAGTGACGGGCTCGACCCGATCCGGAACGGTCAGGTTAAACGAATAGATATTGAAAGAACCTCCGCGTTCACTTAAAAAGTAAACTTTCTCGTCTCCCGGGGCGAAAACAGGATTTCGATCCTCTCCCTGCCAACCGACCAGGTTCGTGTGTTTCTTACTTTTTATATCATAGAGATAAATATCCCGAGTGACCGAAGAGGTATGATGTTTACGCCACTCATTCTCTCCACCCTTCTTATCATGATACAGAAACCGTTTACCCGATTTGGAAAAACAAATGCTTTCCGCAGGCGTTCCCAACACCTGTCGGGGCCTTCCTCCATTGACAGAAACCGCATAAAGTTCCGTTAAAGCCGGGGAAGGGAACAAAGCGCTTTCAGTCGGATCCTGTATCTGAGCCCCATAAACAATTTCTTTTCCATCAGGAGTAAAAGCATACGGAATCTCCTTACCCGAATAAGTGGTTAACCGTTTAGGAGTTCCTCCCTCTGCAAGCATAATGAATATATCCAGATTCCCGTAACGATCACTCGCGAAAGCGATGTATTTACCGTCAGGAGACCAGATCGGGTAAGTTTCATACCCGGGATTCGTCGTTAATTGCTCAGCTCGCCCTCCATCTGCAGAAACTTTATAAATATCTCCCTTGTAACTGAATACAATTTGTTTACCATCCGGAGAGATACTCGGATAACGCATCCAAAGGGGACCCGCAGATAACACTCCCCAAATAAAAAATAAAACAAGTGTCAAATACAATTTACTCATCGTTCTTTATTTTAGTATTATACCAAACGTAAAACAGAAGCCTTCTCTGACCATCTGAAGTGCTCCCAATCAGCTCCTTGCACAAGAGCCAATCCAGTTCTCCAATCACATCTTTTATCATACATATCGACAATACACGATAACAAATCATCCCCGGGACACCAATCCCGTTTATCGCTCATTAAAAACCCAGCGACAATCATTCCCCCATAAAATTCCAAACCGGGAATCTCACGAATAAAACCTCCCGTGTTTACCACGTCTACGACATTCTGACCATCAATAACAACATATCCATTCCTCACCAAAGGATAACCCGGCAAGAAAATATAATTAGCCGCAATTTTTCTCATTATTTATTCAATCGATAGAGTTCCTTGTTACGCTCTTCTTCTTTCGGAGTTTGATACAGTTTAAATATACCCGTATTCCAAACCTTTCCGTTCCATTCTTTTTCTCCCTTTTTTGTCTCTTCCCCGGCCAGAATACGGATGCGAAGTCTGTTATAGGTGGAATCGGCCACGTAATAAGACCACTTATAATCTCGTTTAATCGAATCCATCACCACCCACGTATCACTGATCTTCAGCGTATCATTCTGATCCGAAAGCAAATAAGAAAGGATTTTATTACTCCTTTTCCTGTCCCGGTGTTCAAATTTCAGACTTGTCTCAAAATTATACATTCCGGGAGCAATACTATCCAATTCGATCTCGACATACGGATTCTGTCTATCTAACGTAACCGTATCCGTCATAACAATCTCTTTCGTCCAATTCCCGGCACACAATAAACCAATGAATTCATCTTCAATCCGGACAGAATCACAATCCAAAGTATCGAATACCCACATTTTATAACCCGGCATTAAATTTAAGGAGTCCTGACCCGTCAATTGCTTATAAATACGCGTTTTCTCCGTTAACCTGCGATTCAAAGAATCAATAACGACATCGTATATTTTAGTAAAGAGAGCCGTTTTAGCCGAATAATAATGGACGCATGAGTCAAACTCCGCCCGCGTGATTCCATACTTCTCGAATAAGTCATTATAATACATGTATTTTTTCCGGTCATCTCTACGGTCATTTCCCTCCTCCTCCATCCATACCACGAGAGCTCCGTCTGCCGTATGCATATCGATCAACAATGACGTGAATTCTTTTCTGTCTAAAGGGACTTTTTCCGAACAGGCCGTCATACAGGTTACTATCAATATAATCCACAATACATTTTTCATACGCTATACCTTATCTTTAGGTTTTGACTCCCCACGATCCTCCCATTTTTCTTTTATCAATTGATTAAATTTCGAAGTAAACAAAAATTCATTCAAAGCTTTGTTAGTAGCATTCATTATCTCCGCGTTATTGCCCTCCCACTCTTTTTTCCCTTCATGAATGAATAGAATGTTCTCGCCTATTTCAAACACGGAATTCATATCATGAGTATTAATAATCGTCGTCATTTGATATTCGTGAGTCAATTCCGATAATAAATTATCGATAACAATAGAGGTTAAAGGATCCAAACCCGAGTTGGGCTCATCACAAAACAAATACTTCGGCTGCATGACAATCGCCCGGGCAATAGCAACCCTTTTTTTCATTCCTCCACTTATCTCTGCCGGATATAATTTTCCCACGTTATCCAAATTAACGCGGTTCAAACAAAACAAGGCTCGTTCCTCTTTTTCCTTCTCACTCATACGAGAAAAAAGATTCAACGGAAATTTTACATTTTCCAAAACGGAAAGAGAATCGAACAAGGCTCCCCCCTGAAATACGACCCCCAATTCCTCTCTGATCTTCTTTACCTGTTTCGTATCCATAGAGGTAATATCACGATCGTCATACAGGATCCGACCGGAATCGATCGGATGTAAACCGATCAAAGACTTTAACAATACCGTTTTACCGGAACCGCTTTTCCCAATAATCAAATTGACCTTCCCCTCTTCAAAAACGGCATTGATATCCGACAATACAACTTTCTTATCAAATGATTTATATACATGTTCAACCCGAATCATTACAATAAGATTTTAGTTAATATCAAATTAAAGACTAATATCGCAATACTGCTATCCACAACGGCTTTCGTGCTTGCACGTCCGACTTCCAAAGCCCCTCCCTGAACATTATAACCGTAAAATGCAGGAATAGAAGTAAAAATAACCGCAAAAAACAGGGTTTTTATAATCGAATAAGTCACATAATACGGGTTAAACGAAAAATGCAACCCATGAATATAATCATCATAATTCACGACTCCCGACGCCAACCCGGAAAGGATTCCACCGATAATACCGACGAACACGCTAAACACGTATAAGACCGGGTTGATAACCAAAGCGGCCGCAATCTTAGGACCGACCAAATAAGAAACGGAATTTACCCCCATGGATTCCAGCGCTTCTATCTGTTCCGTAATCTTCATACTACCGATCTCCGAAGCAATATTGCTACCGATCTTTCCTGCCAGAATCAAACTTACAATGGTCGAAGAAAACTCCAACAACAACGTTTCACGCGTCAAATAACCGATCAAATAACGGGGTAAAAGCGGGCTTGACATATTATATGCCGTTTGTAACGTCAATACAGCTCCAATAAAAAAGGAAATAATCATTACCAATACGATCGAGTTCAAACCCAATTTTTCAAATTCATTGAGCAACTCCTTTAAATAAACTCGTTTTTTTTCAGGCTTTGTGAATATTTTCCCCAGAAATAGTATATAAGCTCCTAACCGATCTAAAATTTTCATCAATACTAACTTCTTTATTAATACCCGTCTCCAATCCTTTCTCCAAATTTTATCGTAAAAATAGAAATTATTCACGGATTTATTACTAATTTCGACAACAATAAGAGGAATTAAATTTCAAAACTTCGATTGAATATGAATAAAAACTCGTACTGCGTAATCATGGCAGGTGGACTCGGAAAACGATTCTGGCCAGTCAGCAACAAGGCTTGTCCAAAACAGTTTTGCGACATCATGAATACAGGTAAAAGTTTTCTGAGACAAACTTTTGAACGAGCAAATCAAATTTTCGACCTACAGAATATCATTATCGTTACAGGAACGGCCTACGAGGGCATCACAAAAGAACAAATACCGGAAATTCCGACCGAAAATATCTTAAAAGAGCCTTTCGGCAAGAATACCGCCCCCTGCATAGCCTATGCCGCCTATAAGATCGCGAGAACAAACCCCGAAGCCTCGATGGTAGTCGTCCCCTCCGACCATTTTATATTCAACGACAAAGAATACATCGACAACATCACGAAGGGTCTGGATTTTGTCGAACAATACGGAGGATTGCTTACCATCGGAATAAAACCGACCCGACCGGAAACCGGTTACGGATATATCCAAATCAAAAAAAACAGAATCACGGAATACGTTTCCAAAGTCAAGACTTTCACGGAAAAACCGGATAAAGAATTGGCAAAAGTATTTATGGAGTCAGGTGATTTCCTTTGGAACGCGGGTATTTTTATTTGGAAAGTAAAAGAAATTATCAACGAATTTAAAAATCATTTGGAAGATCTTTACCTTCTGTTCGAGAATGAATATAAAAATGCAGAAAAGCCCGATTCCGCCGAAAACATATCTCATATTTACAGCCAAAGTCCAAATGTATCCATCGACTTCGGCATCATGGAAAAATCTTCTAAAGTTTATGTGATCAAAGGTGAATTTGGCTGGTCGGACGTCGGAACATGGCACTCGTTTCACGAAATAAGTCCCAAGGACGAAAATCAAAATGTAAGTAATAATGGAAACGTACTTTTTATCGACTCCAAGGAGTGTATCGTGTGCGTTCCTCACCAGAAAAAAGTAATCGTAGAGGGTATTGATAATTGCATCATCGCGGAACAAAACGATTACCTTATGATTTGTACCCGGGAGCATGAAAACAACATCAGACACTTTGAAGATATGTTGAAACAAAAAGGAGCTTTAAAATAAAGCTCCTTTTCATATCATAACTTTAACCTCTTCAATACGTGCACTTTTTACCTGCAATATTTCAAAAGTAATTCCTTCAACGACAACTTGCTCTCCTTCATTCGGAATATCTTCATTATAATACAATATTAATCCGGCCAATGTTTCGTATTCTTCACTTTCAGGAAGATCCAGATTGTATTTCTCGTTCAGATAATCGACCTCCAGACGGCCGGAAAAAAGATATTCGTTAGGTGCCAGCACCTCTTCCTTCAGGTTTAGATGATCATGTTCGTCCTCGATCTCCCCGAAAATCTCCTCCATGATATCCTCTATCGTCACCATTCCTGCCGTTACCCCGAACTCATCAACCACGGCAGCTACACTTTTTTGTTCTTTCGTGAAAAGATTCAGCAAACGTAAAGCCGACATGGTTTCCGGGACGATCAAAATCTTACTGACAGCCTTAACAATCGTCTCCGGATGATGGAAAAGGGCCGATGAATGTACATATCCTATAACATTATCTATACTATCCTTATAAATCAAAATACGAGAAAAACCCGTCTGCACAAAGAGATCTCTCAATTCATCCAAACTTCCGTCCAACGGTAAGGCCACGATATCCGTACGGGGAACCATACATTCCCTTAACTTTACTTCGGAAAAGTCCAAAGCATTCCGGAACAGCTTTATATCATGTTCATCTTCGTTTAACGTTCCCGAAGCCTCTCCTTCTTCTATCAGGTTATTCAAATCAATCTTTCCAAAAGCTCTATCTTCCTCCTTGTGTGCCAATTTCTTTCCCGTGAAAACCCGCAACAACAATCCCCCGAACCAAACGGAAAAATAGGATATAGGAAAAAATAAGATGTAAAACAAAAAGACAGGTACGGCAAAAATACGTAAAAATAAATTGGGACGTAACCTGAAGACAACCTTAGGCAAGAACTCCGCAACGGCCAACATGATCAAAGTCGAAATTAACGTGACGGCAAACATTCGGAATCCTAAAGAGATGCCTATTTGTTCCAAACGGGGATCCAAATAATCCGACATGAAAATACCGTAAATAACCATGACCACGTTATTTCCGACCAGAATCGTGGTAATATACATTCCGGAATTAGATACAAACAAATCGATAAGTGTTTGGGTAATCCCCTTATTGGATTTGTCAATCTCGATACGTAATTTATTGGATGCCACGAAGGCTATTTCCATCCCGGAAAAAAAAGCGGACAGTAGCAAACAAGTTATTATGGCAACAAAAACGGTCATTTAGTTTGATTTTCTGATTCGGCTATTTTACCCGTAACATTCTTAAATTGTGGATTATTCAATTGCTGATCCGACTCAAATCCGTTATTTCCCTCTATCATCTGTTCCCCGGAAGTAAAACGTGTGTATCGATCGGTATAAAGAAACTCTTTTTTCATATCCCAATATAACAACTCCGTTTCCAATTTTTTCCCCTCGGAATTCACTACAACTACCTCATTACGAATCTCCCATAACATCTCATCTTCTAATTTTTTCGCGTATTTCGACACCAGGGAACCCACTTCGTTTCCCTCCTTATCATACAATATAGCGTGTATACCTTTCGGAAATTCATCGTATTTCTGCCCCTCTTTATTGTATTTATCATACACGGGTGTAATCACTTTATATTTAATGCGGGCAGAGTCCGAATAGAGCAATGTAAGATTTTCTCCCGACATTTCCGGTCTATCAGTCCGACTTACAATCCGATCGATCTCTTTTTGGTCTGTTTTACAAGAAAAAAGCATTACCGTCCCTAAAATAAGGACGGTAACGCTTTGTATTTTCCATACATGATGAAACAAAACCACACTATTCTTTATTAAATCTTGCGACCGTATTTTCATTTATCCAACCTCCGATTTTAACCGTGTCCCCACTCTTTATAGAGTTGAAAAAAGCCTCTCCAGAGGTAGGGAAATAAACCGAATAGGTTTTTATCAACTCATCCGCCTCTGTCAAAACCTCAGGGTCCACTTGTTTGGCTTTAATAAATTTATCTACTGCAGCCCAAAAAACGGTATGCTGTTCAAAATCATCCTGACTATAACCTTTACTTCCGAAAACATAAGCTTTTCCTATAAGAATATATGCCTTTCCGGAATTCGGGTTTATCTTCAACACTTCCTGAGCGTATTTTTTGGCTTGAGGAAAATTCTTTGTCGTTAAATAAAGCTGGGACAACATCATATAAATATTCTCCTTCTCTTCGACATTCTCGGCTTTATCTATCGCCTCTTTAAAATATCGTTCGGCCTTCTCTATATCGCGCTTGCCCAAAAACATAACGGCCAAACCATAAGCCGCATCGGAAGAGGGCTCTAACTGATATATTGTCTCGGCAACGGTTGTATAGATCGGAAGATCCGTACACTCACGTCTTCTCAACAGAGAAGAAATACTCTTCAATTCGTCCAAATTGGTTTTATTCGCTTCATATCTCGCCGTCAACAAACCAGCTAAAGTTTCACAATTCGCTAAACCGGAAGCAAAGAAGAAGGCATCTAAGTTTTTTTGACATTTCTCGAAATTCTCACCGATTTTTCCGCCTCCCAAAATGTTCTCCTTAGCAAGCCGGGATAAATCGTCATACAAGTGCAACACCTCATCGGCCGAAAGTTGCTCCTCCTTAGCCAGTTCACAAGCCGTACACATCAACCGATCAACGACATCCGGAAGAGAAGCGTTTCCTTTCATCTCCACGGATTTCAGCAAATAATTATACGCTTGCTTCCTGTTTTCCACTCCCTGATCTCCATAGCGAAGCAAAGCCAAACCTTTACGTCCTAAAATATATCCTTCTCCCGCTTTGGGATCGTCCCCGAAATACTTTATACGTTGATCGTAAATCATCATCAATGTATCCAAATACTCTTTCTTTTGAGTACTTTTATACATATATTCTATAATATCTTCTCCCCGCACGTAAGTATTCTGTTGAAATGCCGGAGCATTAAGAAACACGTATCTCCAGGCAGGCAACGCCTCCTTGAAATTCTTCTGTCTCCATAATTCCGTATAAATTGAAGCATTATACAACGTTTGTATACTATCTTTCCCAAATTTTGATTCACTTTGGGCTTTTAAACCGCCAACGGTAAGTATACATATCCCAAACGCTAATACAGCAATTCTTTTCATATGATCCCTCTATTTTTAAGTTTAAATTAAGAAACAATTTGCTTTTATATTCCCCTAAATAATTTCATCCCGGGCAAATTTACCATTATTTTTTTTAAAAGTAAAGGCTTCAACGACTTTTTCTATATGCATATTTTAATTATTATCTCCTCTTTTGAAATTCTAACATCTGATTTAATCCCACAATTACTAATTTTTCATCAAAAAAAACTTCCCGCTTTAAAGACTTTTTTAAGAAATGACTGGCTCCTCCCGTAAGGATAACTATTGCCTCCGGATTTTCGCGACGCAATTCATCTATGTAACCACGTACTTCAAAAAGTATACCATTCATGACTCCGTCCAATATGGCCCCCGGAGTATTTTTTCCTATATATTCATACGTATCGGACCCTTCGACCAAAGGAAGGCTTAACGTGAATTCATTCAACGCACGAAAACGGATTTGCATGCCCGGGGAAATATTACCCCCCAGAAACACACCTTCCCCATTCATAAAGTCGAAAGTAATGGCTGTTCCCATATCGACAACCAGTATATCTTTACCCGGAAATAAAAAAGCGGCGGCAACACATCCGGCAATACGATCTATTCCCAACGTTTGAGGAGTATCATATCCTAAACGAATGGGCAACGCCATGAGCGGATTAGCTTCACAAAAAAAAGTTGCGATATCGCTTAGACAAGCTCTTAATCCTGTCGATATCGCCCCGGTACTGGCCATAATTACATTAACCTCTTCTCCTCTTTTCCGCCAGCAGAGAGCTTTCTCGTACAATTCAGGGACTCCCGTCCCACTCTCGACAAAAAGATTATCTTCGAATACGGCATATTTGGTCCGCGTATTTCCTATGTCAACAACCAGATTCATTTCATATTAATTTTTCTCCGTAAATTCTTCCATGGCCTTTGTTATCCCGGATACCCGCCCAATATTTTCAATACCCGTAAACACGAGTGTCAATTTATCGTTTCGTTCACTCATTTTACAAGGAACAACCTGTTTTTGTACAAACTTCAAAACGGCCGTAAAAATAGCAGAAGCGTAATAAGAAGAATGCTGATCGCCGATAAAATAAGCCACCATCTTACCGTTTTTAACCAATAAACGTTCTATTCCCAAGTTCACGCACCTTCTCCGGATTCGGACCACCTCCATCAAAGCCTCAACTTGTACCGGAATCTCTCCGAAACGATCCCGCAATTCAATTTCAAATCGCTGTAACGTATTCTCATCCGTGATATTATCCAACTCCCTGTATAAACGAATCCGTTCGCTTACATTCTCCACGTAAGCTTCAGGAATCAAAATCTCAAAATCCGTATCGATAACACAATCCACCGAAAAATACTCGTTATTTTCCGATTTTCTTTCTTCCAATTCCGGAAATTCTTCATCCCTCAACTCCAACAAAGCTTCATTCAATATCCGTTGATAGGTCTCGTAACCGATCTCGGCAATAAATCCGGACTGCTCTCCACCTAAAATATTGCCGGCACCGCGAATATCCAAATCTTGCATCGCAATATTAAAACCACTCCCGAGTCCGCTATAATCCTCTATCGCCTTCAAGCGTCGTCTGGCATCTTGATTGATCAATTCCAACGGAGGAGTCAACAAATAACAGAATGCCTTCCGGTTAGAACGCCCCACCCGTCCCCTCAATTGATGCAGATCACTCAATCCGTAATTTTGTGCCTGATTGATAATCATGGTGTTGGCATTAGGAATATCCAAACCGGATTCCACAATAGTCGTAGCTATCAATACATCATAATCTCCCCGTATAAAATCATGCATCACGGTTTCCAAATCCTCTCCGTTCATCTGCCCGTGGGCCACACAGCTCTTCACTCCCGGAATCAGACGATGAATCAGGTATTGAATCTCCCGGATATTCTCCACCCGGTTATGAATGAAAAATACCTGTCCGCCACGTGCCAGTTCATAAGAGATCGCCTCTTTTATAACTTTTTCATCAAAACGATGCAATTCGGTAACAATAGGATAGCGATTGGGAGGCGGCGTCCGGATAATCGACATATCTCTTGCTCCCATCAAAGAGAATTGCAAGGTCCGGGGAATTGGCGTTGCCGTCATGGTAATCGTATCGACATTCAATTTCAAATGTTTCAGCCTCTCTTTTACGGCCACCCCGAATTTCTGCTCTTCATCAATAATCAATAGCCCCAAATCCTTAAAATGCACATCGGAGCTCGTTAAACGATGAGTCCCGATGATAATATCTACTTTCCCCTCGCTTAACTCTCTCAGTACCCGTTTTATGTCGGAACTTTTTTTCATTCTACTGATATACTCCACCCGACAAGGCATCCCTGCAAGCCTTTTGATAAAAGTATTATAGTGCTGATAAGCTAAAACCGTAGTAGGTACCAAAACGGCCACCTGCTTACTATCCGCAACGGCTTTAAAAGCAGCTCTTATCGCCACCTCCGTCTTTCCGAAGCCGACATCTCCACACACCAACCGATCCATCACGTGCGGATTTTCCATATCTTCTTTTACGGCCTGAATCGCCTTCATCTGATCGGGGGTCTCCTCGTACATAAAGGAAGCTTCCATCTCTTCCTGCAAATAACTATCCTTAGAATAGGCAAAGGCCGATTCTTTACGACGTTTGGCATACAACGCTATCAGCTCCCGGGCAATATCTTTCACCCTGGATTTCGTTTTCTGCTTCAAACGGTTCCAAGCATCTCCCCCCAATTTATTGACAACCGGAGGAACACCGTCCTTTCCCTTATACTTAGAGATCTTATGTAAAGCGTGAAGGCTGACATACAATTCCGAATTATTTTTATAGACTAAACGTATGGCCTCCTGTTCACGGCCGTCGTTATTAATCTTGACCAACCCGCCGAACCGGCCGATCCCATGATCCACATGAACGACATAATCACCGGGATGTAAATTTTGCAATTCACTAATCGTAATAGATTCCCTCCCTTTTCTTATCTGTGTCGTTTTCAATCGATACTTATGATAACGATCAAAAATCTGGTGCTCCGTATATATGCAAATCCTCAATTGTACGTCACAAAACCCCTCGTGTATAGTCCCCTCCACGGACTTAAAATTTACGATATATCCCTTGTCCGAAAAAATATCCCGTAACCGTTGAAGCTGCATTTCATTATTTGAACAAACGCAAAGCGTGTATCCCTCTCGTTGTTTACTTTGCAAATGTTCCGCCAACAAATCGAATTGCTTGTTTACTGCCGGTTGTAATTCAGTCTCCATTCTCAGAACCTGCCCCCGAAAATAAAGATCCGATCCCCATTCAACAACCGGACACTTCCCGACCATTTGCAGGAGATCATCGGCAACAACCAACAAATCACCCGGATCATCCTGTTTTAATGTATTCAAACGATCACGGATCAAAAAAGTGTTTTTTAACCACCAAATCACTCCTTTCCCGAGGAATTCGGCCAACGTCCCGGATTTGCCGCCATCTACGGTCTCACTTAAATCCGGCACGAGCACGATACGTTCTATTTGTTGTTCCGAAAGTTGGGTCTCCACATCAAAATAACGAATACTCTCTACCTCGTCCCCGAAAAAATCCAAACGTACAGGACGCTCTTCCGCGAAAGAGTAGATATCGACAATACTCCCCCGTATTGAAAATTGTCCGGGTTCATATACAAAATCACTCCTTTCAAAATTATACTCCGAAAGCAGGTCTTCCAGAAAAGAGATCGACAACTTATCTCCTTTAGAAACAGGCATCGACATATCGGCTAAAACCTCTTTATTCACTACCTTTTCAGCCAATGCCTCCGTGTAAGTCACCACCCAACCGACCTGCTTATCCACCAACGCGTTTAACACCTCCGTCCGCACCAGAATCGAATCATTATCCTTATCCTCAAAATTACCGGAACGACGAAAGGAAGCAGGCAAAAAACGAAGTTTTTCTTCCCCCAAAAGAAATAACAGATCATTATAAAAATAGGCCGCCTCTTCCTTATCATTCAATACGAACAATTGTACTCCCTCGCTCTCTTTTCCAAGAACAGCCGCGATAAAAGAGAGTACCGAACCGACTCCATTTTCTATTTTCAATTTAACATCCGGACATTCATTCAAAGATTTTCGAATTTCGTCCACAACAGGATGTTTTTGAAATAACTGTAATAATTCTCTCGCTTCCAACATTATTTATTTTGAAAAGAGAGGGTGTTCCCATTCGTCAGGATGCACCCTCTCTTGTTTTTTCAAAAGATGTCTCAAAAATTTCCAGGAACGATCCTCTCGCCCAAAGCCTCCCTCCTCTTAATTAATTCATTGGCATAGAGTCGCCTGAAAAACGATTCTCGGACAATCTCATTTTACAGGATCAACATGGCATCCCCATAAGTTCCGAATCTATATTTTTCTTTAACAGCTTGATTATAAGCTTCCATAACAAAATCATAACCTCCGAAAGCTGCCACCATCATCAGTAAGGTCGAATAGGGCAGATGAAAATTAGATACAAAAGCATCGGGTACACTAAAATCATAAGGAGGAAAAATAAATTTATTCGTCCATCCGTCAAATTCCGTCAAACGACCCTTTGTCGTAACACAGCTTTCCAACGTTCTAACGACAGTAGTACCCACCGCACAAACCTTATGTTTTTCATCCTTGGCATCATTCACTATTTTCACCGTCTCGGACCCTACGATAATCTGTTCGGAATCCATCTTATGTTTTGTCAGATCCTCCACATCAACTTCCCGGAAATTCCCTAATCCGACATGCAGTGTGATATAAGCGAAATCGATTCCTTTGATCTCCATACGCTTCATCAACTCCCGGCTAAAATGCATCCCGGCTGTAGGAGCAGCGACCGCTCCCTCTTTTTTCGCAAAAATAGTCTGATAACGTACCGCATCTTCCGGTTCTACCTTTCGAGTGATAAAACGAGGTAACGGAGTCTCTCCTAAAGCATACAGTTCCTTCTTAAATTCATCATACTCCCCATCAAACAAAAAACGTAACGTTCTACCGCGGGAAGTCGTATTATCGATAACCTCGGCAACCATACTGTCATCTTCCCCGAAATACAATTTGTTCCCGATCCGGATTTTACGAGCAGGGTCTACCAAAACATCCCAAATCCGAAGATCCCGATTCAACTCTCTCAGCAAAAACACTTCGATCTCGGCTCCGGTTTTCTCCTTATTCCCATACAACCTCGCAGGAAATACCTTTGTATCGTTGAACACAAAAACATCTTTTTCTTCAAAATAATCAATAACATCCTTGAATACTTTATGTTCAATCTTTCCTGTTTTTCTATCCAATACCATTAACCTACTCTCGTCCCGATTCTGCATGGGATGTAATGCTATTAATTCCGTAGGCAACTTGTATTTAAATTTCGATAGTTTCATATGAGTAAACTAATTTATTATTTATCAAATTTTGAAAATCACAGCATTTCCTGCAACGTTTCAACTACTTCATTCATTTTACAAGCATCTTCCACTTTAAATCCGCCCACCCGGCTTCGCCGTAAAGCAGAAAGATACGAACCGCTTCCACAGGCCTGTCCTAAATCATGTGCCAACGAACGTATATATGTTCCTTTACTACACACGATTCTTAACTCAACCACGGGAAGTTCCATTTTCACAATCTCAATCTCCCGAATCGTCACCCGACGACTCTTCATCTCCACCTCGTCACCCTTACGGGCTTTCTCGTAAGCACGAACCCCATCTACTCGTACAGCGGAGAAAATCGGGGGATATTGCTCAATCTCACCGACAAAACGAGTAATGACCTCTTCCATCAACATACGGTTCACATGCTCATACGTAAAGGTCCCGTTAAAAGATGTCTCCAGATCGTAAGAAGGAGTCGTGTGTCCGAAAGTTATCTCCGCAACATACTCTTTCTCTTCTCCCATGTATCTTTCGATCTCCTTCGTCTCCTTTCCAACGCATACGATCACGACCCCACTCGCCAACGGATCCAATGTCCCCGCATGCCCTACCTTTATCTTACCGAATTTCTTTTTCAAACAGATCCGAACCTTATTCACCACGTCAAAAGAGGTCCAACGCAAAGGCTTATCGATCACGATTACAGCTCCCGCCTGAAAATCTCCTTCTTCTCGAAATCGAATCTTACTCCAAACTTCTGTCATCCCAACACAATTGTCAATATTCCCACAATAGCACAATAAATGGCGAACCAAATCAATTTTCCTCTCTTTACAATGCTTATCATCCACTTACAAGCGATACATCCGGAAACAAAAGCAGCGATAAACCCGACAATCAAAGATACAACAGGTACACCGTCGCCGGAAGAAAAATCCCCCTTTACCAAATCCAGCATAGCTTCTCCCAAAATGGGTATCAAAACCATCAAAAAAGAAAATTTGGCAACAATCTCTTTTTTATTCCCCAACAATATACCCGTCGCTATCGTCGAACCGGAACGGGATAATCCAGGCAATACGGCACACGCTTGTGCCAAACCTATCACAAAAGCGTCCTTATAAGAGATATTGGCTTTCTCCCGAGGTTTGGCGTAGTAGGCAAAAGTCAACAGCAACGCGGTCACTAACAACATACAACCCACGATCAACAAGCCCGAACCGAATATCTCTTCTACAAAATCCTTAAAACAAAACCCCACAATCGCCACCGGAATCATCGATATAAATATTTTCAACACGTAAGCCATCTCGTCATTATACCTGAAACTAAAAAATCCCCGGAACAAAACAGAAACCTCTTTCCACAAGATCACAATCGTACTGCATACGGTCGCCGCATGAACCGCAACGGCAAACGTCAGATTCTTTTCAGCCTCAACTCCAAATAATGCACCGAAAATTTGTAAATGTCCGGAACTGCTTACAGGTAAAAATTCTGTTAATCCTTGAATTATACCGAGCGCCAATGCTTCAAACCACTCCATAAATCTATATTAAATTGAGAACGGGAAAATTCCTATAACATCTCTTCGTCCTACCTCAATACTACATCTATTTCTCCTCTTTTTTAGGTTTACGCATAATGCCCCAGAACACGAAACCGAAACCGAATAAAACAACCATCGGGGCTAAGGTAATTCTCCTAAAACTAAAAATGTCATAGTTAAAAGTATCCGGAGAATCAGATCCGCCTCCCATCATCAATAAAAATCCGAGCACGACAATCCCGAAACCGATCAAAATAAATTTATAGTTACTCTTGGGTATCGGGAAACCATCCTTCTTTTCTTTCAAATCATTTACCATATATCTTTTTTTATGTATACAATTCATTTAAATCCCTGTTCAAATATCGATGAACAGAATACCAAGCCGATATAAACGATAAAAACATACCGCAAAGAACGACAAACGCCACCATAACAACGATCGTATCCCGATGTATAATATTCATCACCCTTCCTATATTCTCTTGTAGAAAAAATATAGCACCCAACAGCACCAAGTTCGCGATCATAGCTCCGAAGAACCCCCTCCACATGCTGTCATACACGAACGGCTTGCAAATAAAGAAAGATTTTGCCCCTACTAACTGCATCGTCTTTATTAAAAAACGCTGTGAATACACAGCCAGATGTATCGTATTCCGGATCAAGGTAAACGATATCAACATCAGAACGGCCCCGACAATCAAAAAGAATACGCTTATCCGACGAATATTCTCATTGATACTTTGTATCATCGACTTCTGGTAATAAACATCATGAATGATATCGAATTTGGCCAATCCTTTTTCGACCATCGCCAAAGAATCGTTATTCGCGTAAGCCGGATTCAATTTAATCTCGATAGAAGGCAAAAGCGGATTCGCACCTAATATAGCTTCGAAATCCTCTCCCATCTCTTTCTTGAAAGCAGCAGCAGCCTGCTCTTTCGTTATATATTGAGAAGAATAAGTATAGGGACGGGTATCCAAGATTTTTTGCACCCGCTTAATTTCAGCTTCGTTTGTATTATCCTTAATTATGACAACGAAACCGATATTACGTTTAACATGATCCGACACCATGCGGGCATTCAATAGAATAAATACGAGAGCACCCACGACCACGAGCACCAAAGCAATACTGATCGTAGAAACAAAGTATGATCCTTTTACCCTTCTACTTCCTGTATGAGACATCTCTTTTCTTTAAAAAACACGACAAATATAATCATTCTAAACCCGAGAACAATCATTTCAATAAAAAAAACAAAAAAAACGGCCTCTAAATCCGTTCAATAACTACATGAGAAACAGAATTTAATATATAAAACCGAAATAATTCCTTATATTTTTAAGAGAATTCGTTTGTACGATAGAAAAAATGCCCTATATTTGCGTTCGCATTTGCGAAAACAGCTCAGTTGGTAGAGCATAACCTTGCCCAAAGCGAAGCGTCATCGATGCAACCTTGGTAAGGTTTAAAGATGCCAAAAGTGTTATTGATTATATTTGCGAAAATAGCTCAGTTGGTAGAGCATAACCTTGCCAAGGTTAGGGTCGCGGGTTCGAGTCCCGTTTTTCGCTCGTTCTTTTTCAATGTTGCTCGAGTGGTGGAATCGGTAGACACGCGGGACTTAAAATCCCGTGGCCATTGCGGCTGTGCGGGTTCAAGTCCCGCCTCGAGTACCACATGAAACAAAAAGCCGGTCGAAATTTTACTTTCGACCGGCTTTTTGTTTCAACGCCATTTTTTATTTATTTTTAAAAATCAAGTGATCGTTCTCAACATCCACAACGATATGGCTATCTTTGGAAACCTGTTCGGCCAATATCTGTTTGGAAAGGTCATTTAACAAGTTTCGTTGGATAATTCGTTTAACGGGACGCGCCCCGAACTGCGGATCATAACCCGCTTCCGCGATCCACTCGACCGCTTTACCCGTTACGTCCAAAATAATTCCATTGTTAGCAAGCATTTTATTGACACCATTAACCTGCAATCGAACGATATCCACAATCTCGGATTTTTGTAAAGGAGTAAACATAATCACCTCATCGATACGATTCAGAAATTCCGGACGAATCGTTTTCTTCAACAATTCATATACCTCGTCATTGGTCTTTTCCAATACCTCATCCCGGTTATTATCGTTTAAGTCCTTTAGCTTCTCCTGGATAATATGAGCACCGATATTAGAAGTCATGATGATAATGGTATTTTTAAAATCCACCACCCGGCCTTTATTATCCGTCAACCGACCGTCATCCAATACTTGCAAAAGGATATTGAATACATCCGGGTGCGCTTTCTCTATCTCATCCAACAAAACAACAGAGTAGGGTTTCCGGCGTACGGCTTCGGTCAATTGACCGCCTTCATCGTATCCCACGTATCCGGGAGGTGCCCCGATCAAACGAGAGACAGAATGACGCTCCTGGTATTCGGACATATCGATGCGGGTCATCAAAGACTCGTCGTCAAACAGGAACTCGGCCAACGCTTTGGCCAACTCCGTCTTACCGACTCCGGTCGTTCCCAAAAAGATAAACGAACCAATCGGTCGTTTGGCATCCTGCAATCCGGCCCGATTACGACGCACGGCATCCGCCAAAGCGGCAATAGCCACGTCCTGACCGACTACCCGTTTATGCAACTCTTCCTCCAAATGCAATAATTTCTGACGTTCGCTTTGCATCATCCGGCTTACCGGTATTCCGGTCCATTTAGACACGACCGAAGCTATATCATCCTCCGTAACCTCTTCCCGAATCAAAGAATCTCCATGCTTCATATCGGCCAGCTTCGCCTTAATCTCCTCAATCCGCTGTTCCGCAGATTTTATTTTACCGTAACGCAATTCGGCCACCTTTCCGTAATCTCCCTCCCGCTCCGCACGGGAAGCTTCAAATTTATACTGTTCGATGGCATCTTTATTTTTTTGAATCTCATCGATCAAAGACCGTTCAGACTCCCATTGAGCCCGCAATTTCGTACGCTCCTGATTCAAATCGGCTAATTCTTTTTGGATCTCATCCAACTTCTTGCTTTTTCCATCCCGTTTGATCGCCTCTTTCTCTATCTCAAGCTGTTTGATCTTACGATCCAGTTCATCGATCTCTTCAGGAACGGAATTCATCTCCAACCGTAATTTTGCGGCAGCTTCATCCACCAAGTCAATTGCCTTATCCGGCAAGAAACGATCGGATATATACCGGTGCGACAACTCAACGGCAGCAATAATGGCATCGTCCGTAATCCGCACTTTATGATGGTTTTCATATCGCTCCTTCAATCCCCGCATGATACTGATAGCACTCATGACATCGGGTTCATCGATCATCACTTTCTGAAATCGACGTTCCAAAGCCTTATCTTGTTCAAAATATTTCTGATACTCGTTCAAAGTCGTCGCTCCGATAGCCCTTAAATCTCCCCGCGCCAACGCCGGCTTTAAAATATTGGCCGCATCCATCGCCCCTTCCGACTTCCCGGCCCCCACCAACGTGTGGATCTCATCGATAAAGAGAATGATATCCCCTTCCGACGCCAAAACCTCATTCACCACGGCCTTTAGCCTCTCTTCGAACTCTCCTTTATATTTAGCGCCGGCAACCAAAGCTCCCATATCCAAGGAATAGATGCTCTTGGATGCCAAATTCGAAGGGACATCCCCGTTAACGATACGCTGAGCCAACCCTTCGGCTATAGCCGTCTTACCGACCCCCGGTTCCCCGATCAAAATCGGGTTGTTTTTCGTTCTCCGGGATAAGATTTGCAATACCCGACGAATCTCATCGTCCCGCCCGATCACCGGATCCAGCTTACCGTCGCGAGCCCGCTCGTTCAGATTAATGGCATATCGCCCCAATGCATCGTAATTGTCTTCGGCCGACTGCGAATTCACTTTCGAACCCTTCCTCAACTCCTCGATAGCAGCTTTGACTTCCTTCTCTGTCATTCCGCTATCTTTCAATAATTGCGAAACTTGATCCCGGATGGATAACAAGCCCAATATAATGTGTTCCAGAGAGACATACTGGTCACCCATCTCCCCCGCAATCTTCGTTGCTTTTTCCAGCACCTTATTGGTATCTTCGGAAAGATAAGGCGATCCTCCGGAAACTTTCGGATAGGAATCAATCATCCGATCCAAAGCCGAAACCACGTTCCGTCCGTTAACACCCAATTTGTTAAAAATAAAATTAGTGATATTTTCACCTTTAGCAATAATACCTTTCAACAGATGCCCCGTCTCGATGGCCTGTTGCCCTTTTTCCTGCGCAATCTGCACGGCTTCCTGCACGGCTTCCTGCGACTTAATTGTATAATTATTCATGTTCATAGTCTCATGCTCCTTTCGTGTTTAAGGGAATACAAAGGGTATACCGAATCTATAAACTAAAAGTTTCACATTTCCTTCTACAAAAAGACGCACAAGATAAAACCATGACTATCAATACATAGAAAATTTTTCCCGCCTCTATGCCGAAACCGAATAGTTCAAAACGCCCACGCAAATAAGACATTTTGTCACAATTAAGGAAAAATAAATGCCAAAATGTCTTATGTACTGTTAAAAGTCTTCTATTCCAGCCATTTTCGGAAAGAATCGGTAAAAGGAGGATATGCAATCCCTTTTTCCGTAATAACGGCCGTTATCAGATTACGAGGAGTAACATCAAAAGCAGGATTATATACTTTTACCTTATCCGGTGCCATTCGATGAACATACCACCTCTCGGTAACTTCTTCAGGAGGACGCTCTTCTATATGGATTTGCTCACCCGTCGAACAAGCCAAATCGATCGTAGAAGTCGGTCCCAACACGTAAAAAGGAATCCCGTAATGTTTTGCCAAAACAGCGACTCCAGAAGTTCCTATCTTATTCGCCGCATCTCCATTGGCGGCCACCCGGTCACATCCGACCAAAACGGCTTGAACCCACCCTTTTTGCATTACAATCGACGCCATATTATCGCATATCAAAGTGACATCCACTCCTGCTCTCTTTAGTTCGAAAGCCGTTAGCCTGGCCCCTTGCAACAACGGACGAGTTTCATCCGCAAACACCTTAAAATCATATCCGTTCTCTTGCCCCAAATAGATCGGAGCCAATGCAGTTCCATATTCGGAAACTGCCAAATGACCGGCATTACAATGAGTCAGCAGACCCATTCCGGGAGATAATAACGATAACCCCCACTCCCCTATCCGCCGACAGGCTGCTGCATCCTCGGAACGAATGGCCTCCGCCTCCCGCCGCATAGCATCTTTCATCCCCCGTACGCCATCGGGTTCATGCACCCGGATACAATTTTCCATCCTATCTAAAGCCATAAACAGATTTACGGCCGTCGGACGAGAAGTTGCCAAGTGGCTCTTTATCCGGTCAAACTCTTTATGAAAACCCTGCACATCCTCTTCCCGGTAGTTCTGCATACACACCGAAATCCCGCAAGCGGCAGCCACCCCGATCGCCGGAGCCCCTCTCACCCTCAACGAGTATATCGCTTCCCATATCTCTTCCGGAGTTTTCAACGTCAGGTATATTTCCTTGTTCGGAAGTTGCGTTTGATCGATAACGATCAATGCCCCTTGTTCATAATCCGCCCGAACAGTCACTATATCGAAAATCGTATTCATTGCTCAAATTTTTCCCGCAAACGTTTCAAATCTTCCCTCTCTTCCTCCGAAAAGGGGATTAAAATATCCTTACGGCATTCCGCCAAATGTACTACCTGACAATAAGCTTCGAGGTTTTCCAACTTCCAATAGGCCTCTTCCGCACTTTTTCCCCAGGTAATAGCACCGTGTCCTTGCATTATAATTGCGTTACGCCCCAAAGCCAAAGCGCCAACCGCCTCTTCTATCTCCTTCGACCCCGGTCTCGCGTACGACGCCAATCCTAACTCTCCCAAAAATATCTCCGCTTCCGAAACCACCCCCTCCTTCGGCAGATGTCCGCACAAAGCAAAAGAGGTCGTATAAGGCGGATGGGCATGTACACAAGCCCATGCATTCGGATTCCGGCGCATAACAGCAAGATGGGTTTTTATTTCACTCGTGCTCGGTCGTTCTCCCGCGAGCTGTCGTCCCTGCATATCCACCATACACATATCTTCCGGTTTCATAAATCCCTTAGAGATATAAGTAGGAGTGCATAACACCATACTCTCGTTCAGGCGTACGCTGATATTACCTCCATTTCCATCCACGTAATTTCGTTGCCACATCCTCTTCCCGATATCACATATCTCCTCCTTCAGGCGTTCTGTCGCTTCCTCGTAAAAAATCTTATTATAATCCATATTATCTTTATTGAAAACCCTCCCTACAAAATTAGACAATTCGCATGGAAACGCCACCATTTTACGAAAAGAAAAAGCCTCCGATTTCTCGGAGGCTTTGTACCCAGGGCGGGAATCGAACCCGCACGTCTTTAAGGGACACTGGATTTTGAGTCCAGCGCGTCTACCAATTCCGCCACCTGGGCAAGAACTCGGGTGCAAAAGTAGTGCTTTTCTTCAAATTTCCAAACAAAATGATTCTTTTTTATAGATATTCTTTACATTTTCGTCTGAAATCCCATAAAGAATTCAGTTTACAACACGATTAAGGTCCATGAATGGAGGTAAACGGGATATTTTTAGTTATATTTGTGAATTCCGAACTCAAATAAACCGTTATGAAAATCCGACGAATACTTCTTTTTCTTTTTTTTAATCTTTTCCTTTTTTCCTCTTTTGCACAGGAAAAAGGGGTAGTAAAAGGACGAGTAGTCGATCGTAAAAATAATGAACCCATTCCTTTTGCCAATGTAATCATCTGGAAAACGACTATCGGAGTTACTACCGACACCAATGGTTATTTCCGAATCGAAAAAATCCCACTCGGTTTTAATCGACTCGAAGTAAGCAGTTTAGGCTACAAAACGATCCTGTCTGAAGAGTTTATGGTAAATACGGCTTCGGAAAAAACCATTAATATTGAACTGGAAGAGAGTAGCTTCGCTTTAGATCAGGTGACCATAAAAGCCGATCCCTTTCGTAAAACCAGCAACAGTCCCATATCTCTGCAACGGATCGGGATTGCCGAAATCGAGAAAAATCCGGGAGGTAACCGGGATATTTCCAAGGTATTGCAATCGATGCCGGGAGTCCTTTCTTCTCCCGCATTCCGAAACGATTTCATTGTCAGAGGAGGAGGTCCAAGTGAAAATCGTTTTTACTTGGATAATGTGGAAATACCTAATCTAAATCATTTCGCCACCCAAGGTTCCTCCGGGGGAGTAGTAAGTATCATTAACGTGGATTTTGTCAAGGAAGTCGATTTTTATGCCGGAGCTTTCCCGGCATCGAGGGGTAATTTGATGAGTTCTTTATTGGAGTTCAAACAAATAGCGGGAAATCCGGATAAATTAAAATTCAGGGGCACTTTAGGAGCAACCGATTTCGGTCTCTCCATCGACGGACCTCTAACTCCCAAAACGACATTCATTGCCTCGGCCCGCCGGAGCTATCTTAAAATGTTGTTCAATATCATCGGACTGCCATTTTTACCCGTATACAATGACTTCCAGTTCAAAACAGAAACAACAATCGACGGCAAGGACAAACTGACCGTTATCGGTATAGGAGCTTACGATGTAAATCATTTGAATAAAGGGATGAAGCACCCTGACGACAATCAAAAATATTTACTCCGTTATTTACCGGAAAGTAAACAATGGAGTTATACCATAGGCATCACTTACAGGCATTACGGCAAACATTGGAACAACCTCTTCGTGCTGAGCAGAAGTACCCTACAAAATGAAATCGAAAAGTATACAGACAATAACCAAAACCGTCCGAAATCAACGGACTATAGTTCGGGTGAAACCGAAAACAAATTTCGTTTCGAACATCAACGGTTGCTAAAAGCCAGCATCCAACTCAATTTAGGTACGGGTATCGAGCATGCGGCCTACAAGAATAAAACCGTCAAAACATTATTCACGCAAGGAGATATTTCCTCCATTCATTACAATCACGATTTCCATTTTTTTAAATGGTCCTTTTTCGGACAAGCAAGTAAAATATTCGGAGATGAAAAGTTAACCCTCTCTTTGGGCATTCGGGCAGACGGGAACAATTACTCTTCCGATATGCAAAATCCTTTCAAGCAACTCTCCCCCCGTTTCTCTTTATCCTACGGATTAACACCATTCTGGTACATCAATTTCAACGTGGGACGCTATTACCAGTTACCCTCCTACACAACCATGGGATACGCGAATGCGGAAGGCCTCCTCGTGAATAAAGACAATCATTTAAAATACATTTCAACCGATCATTACGTTGCCGGTATCGAATTCCGTATAGGAGACCTTACCCGGATAACCCTCGAAAGTTTCTATAAAAAATACGATCATTATCCTGTCTCTTTGTTGGACAGTATCGTCTTGGCCAATAAAGGTACGGATTATGTCGCCGTGGGAGACGAACCGGTAAAATCTTCAGGAGAAGGCCGGGCATACGGAATCGAATTCATGTTACGAACCCAGAAACTTTTCGGACTCACGGCTTCTGTTGCCTATACATATTATTACTCGGAATTTAAAAAAATGGATAAAAATTTTCGACCGACATCTGTTTATATTCCGAGTAGCTGGGACAATCGACACATTTTCTCGTTAACAGCGATACGGAAATTCGGGAATTGGGATATCGGGATGAAGTGGCGTTACGCGAACGGGGCTCCTTCCACCCCTTACGATGCAAAGACCAGTTCTTTAATCGTCGCATGGGACGCCAAACATCAACCCTATTACGACTATTCTCGTTTCAACAGCGGACGGGCCTCGGCCTTCCACCAATTGGACATACGGGTCGATCGAAGTTTTTATTTCCATCGTTGGTCTTTGATCTTATACGCTGATATTCAAAATATCTATAACCATAAAACCAAAAGTCCGGATTTATTAGTTCCAGCAGAGAACCCGGATGGTAGTTACATCGTAGATAAAAACAATCCGGACCATTATATCATGAGATATATTAAAAACGATACAGGTACACTACTTCCATCCATTGGAATTATTATTGATTTTTAAACACAAGAACCATATGATAAAGAACATTATTTTCGACTTAGGCGGAGTTGTCGTAGAATGGAATCCCAAACTCATCCTCCAAACCTTTCCCGGTAATCCGGATCTCATTCGATACATTCACGCGAACGGCTTTTTCTCCAACTATTGGTCGGCATACGACAAAGGCATCCTGACCAGAGAACAGGTTATAGAGAAAATCGCACCTTTAACAGGCTGTTCCGTGGAAGATTGTAATGAATTTATAGAATTCGTGAAAGTTTCATTAGTCAATATACCGGAAACGGAAAAGCTGATTCAAGAATTATCCCAACGGGATTATAAATTATTTTGCCTCTCTAATATGTCCGAAGATTTTTATGAATACCTGAAGCCAAGAAAAGTTTTCAGTTATTTCGAAGGAAAAATCATCTCCGCCATCGAAAAGATGGTCAAACCGGATCGAGAAATATACGAATTGCTTCTGAATCGTTATCATTTGAAAGCAGAAGAATCCTTATTTATTGACGATTTGCCAGCCAATATTCAGGCAGCTCAAAAGATGGGGATACATACCGTACATTTCACGGATAAAGAGAAAGCATACCAAGAGATTAAAGACAGACTGAAGACTTCCAAAAGACGTATCGTCGAATCCGTTTAGCGATTCCGCAAAACATAGTAATAACGGAAACACAACATCACTCCGGTAAGGGTCAGTCCTACAGGATACCCGATCCATATTCCCTCAATACCCCAATTCAACACAAAACCAAGTATGTAGGAAACCGGCAGGGCAATCACAAAATAACCGACAAACGAAATGACAGCCATGGAGGTGACATCCGCGATTCCCCGTAAAGAATTTGCATACGTGATCTGTAAACAATCCCCGAATTGATAAAAAACCATAATCACCATTAATACGGCGACCAAATGTACCACCTCTCCCGAAGTCGTAAAAATATACCCGATATATCCTCTACTAAAGAAAAAAAAGCATGCCACAGCGGCAGCCAATACAAAGATCAGATGAAAACCTGCCATAGTCGCTTGCCTCACGTTAACAATATCTCCTCTCCCGTAAAAATTACTTACCCTCACGGAGATAGCAGCTCCGACGCCGTAATAAACCATAAACCCTAAGGTCGAAACGGCGACGACGACCTGATGAGCAGCCAACGCAATCGTCCCCAGCCATCCGATCATAACCCCGCTCACGCTAAACAGAGCCGTTTCCATACCCATTTGCAATCCGACCATCATGCCCATTTTATTAAGTACTCCTACATCTCCCCTATTATAACTTGTTCGTTTATACCCCACCAAGTAGCGACGATAGCCGCTTCTACGATAAAACAACATGACAAAAGCAACAAACATAAGCACGCGGGAAGTCAACGTTGAAATTCCGGCTCCCGTCAATCCTAATGCCGGAGCTCCAAACTTCCCATAGATAAAAATATAATTCCCGATAATATTCAACAGGTTTGCCGACAACATAATACACATAGGAGTAATCGTATCCGTTATTCCGTCAGCAAATTGCTTAAAACTATTGAACATCATAACAAAAACCAAAGAAGCTAACTGCAAGAGAAAATAGGGACGAATAATCGGTAACAACTCTTCAGGTTGTCCCATCCTATCCACATAAAGATAAAGTGTCCACATGATCACAGACAACAAAATCCCTATACATAGATTAGCCAACAAACTGTTTCTTAACAATCCTCCTACCCGGAATTTGTCACCCCGACCGTAATATTGCCCGACCAGGGGCGTTAACCCGTAAGAAAAACCTAAACCGAATAAAATCGGAATATTGAAAACACTATTGACAAACGAAGCTGCCGCCAAATCCGCTGTACCGTAACGTCCGACCATAATATTATCGGCCAACCCCACCAACACGATGCCCAATTGTCCCAAAACAATAGGAACACCCAGACGTATCGTATCTACATAATGTCTTCTATACTGCTGAAAATAAGTTACCATTCCCTCTGTTTATTTGACGAGCAAAGATAAACAGAAAGAATGGTAAGCAAAATATCGTTCTATATTTATTTGAATAACTCTCCGGCAAGTTCTTTTTCCGCCTGCATATCCATTTTGTCCTTCAAGACGAAGTCCATGTAATAAACGTAAGCGTGCTCCAAGTTCGGTTCAATAGCTTTACAAGTGAAACTTTCATCAATCTTCTCTGCCACGACCTGAATCTCCATGCCGCCTTCCGTCGGGATCGTGGATACAACCGGATATTTCTCTTTTACCTCCTCGTATTCCGTTTCCGTGACAAACAATTCCCATACTTTTCCTCTGGCTTGGGAAATCATTTCATCGGGAGAACCTTTAAATTTCAATTCTCCCCTGTTCAACAAGGCCAAATTCTTACAAGTACTTGAAATATCGCCTACAATATGAGTCGATAATAAGATAATCGCATCTTTATCACTAATATCGGATAAAATATTCCGGAAACGGATACGCTCCTCCGGGTCCAAACCGGTTGTCGGCTCATCGACGATGATTACTTTCGGATTACCGATAATAGCCTGCGCAATTCCCAATCTTCGTTTCATACCACCGGACAAACGATTAGCCCAACGATCGCGAACTTCGAATAATCCTACCTTACGCAACATTTCATCTACAAGCTCTTTCCGTTGCTTCTTTTCGATTCCGGCTAAACCCGCACCGTAATCTAAAAACTCCCAAGTCTTTAATTTCTCGAAAAAACGAAAATCCTGCGGTAAATATCCTAATAAAGAACGGATGGCTTTCCGGTCTTTTGCGATATCGTAATCATCAAAAAATATCGTCCCCGATGTCGGTTCCTGCAAAAGCGTCATAATCCTCATCAAAGTAGTCTTTCCTGCCCCATTCGGTCCTAACAATCCAAACATTCCCGACTCAATCTCCAGATTCAGGTCATTCAAGGCTTTTTTTCCTCCGGGATAAACTTTATCCAAATGCTCAATTTTAATTTTCATGATCTTAGGTTTAAAAGTTAATACACGACACGGTCTACTAACAAATTTGCTTCTAAAATTAAGACATTTATTTTAGTTGTATGTGTTTTTGTTTATTATTATCCTCTATTTAACATATTTTATGTTATATAGTCTCTATCCTGTTACCTGTTTCGATTTCACAAGGCACAAAAAAGAGCCGTCGTTTCGACGGCTCTTGACATACTTTGCACGTTAATACAAACGTTACTGCCAGAACGTAAATTCCGAAGTATGTTTGTAGATCACATCAACAATTCCGTCTCCAAACCCTGAGCACCGGTACAGAACTTCTGGTTTATTATAGTATAATGCAGCATCGGTCATGTGATAAAAATAGAACTCCCCGTTCGAAAGCCCGACACCTAAACCGGGATACCCGGACCACATAGAATAGGTATATCCCTCATTCGGACAAAGAGCGGTTACGGATTTCCCGTTAAAATTATCATGTACGAACGTCTCGCCATCCACCATACGGTAACAACACAAGAGATCATTATTCGCTCCCCCGCTAAAGAATAAATACTCTCCTGTCTTATACAAAAAGAATTTGCTGTTCGGCGTGATGTATTCACCCCCGGAAAAATCTTTTTGCAAGTATGCTTCTTCAATAGTCACACCTCCACTTGATCTTGCCGGAACCCCAAATTGTTGAATCTTATATTTCCCGGAAGGATCTTTCAATATCATCACGTATTTACTGCTTCCGCCGTCCCATTCGTAGTCGCCATAAGCGGCGACATAGGTCAACTCCATATCTCCTAAATTATCCAAAGGAGTATAATTCTCTGCCGGCCAGCCATCTTCACAGAACAAAACCACCATAGCAGCCAAATTAGAACCGAAACAAGCCGAATAAATCAAACGGCGATTGGTTTCGTCATGTAATAAAAAGTTATTGGTATTCGTGTAAATCGGTTGAATTAACCGTTCGATTTTACCTCCTTTAACTCCGTTATCCACGTCTATATACATAGGTACATTCACGTAAGCATTAGAATGGAAACCTTCATTAGACAACATCTCCCGGTTATACAATTTTCCATCCGCATTCAACAGAACATTAATGGATGGGTGATAGCAAACATCAACAGGTGCAAGATTAGCAGGAGGATTTTCATTCACAAACTCTTGTTTTGTAGCAATCACCCTTTCAACGGTCGTCCCGTCCACCTCTACGCATCCGTCTCCGCCCTTTTGGATTACTAAAAACTCACTCTTATTCATCCCTGCAATATGTTGAATTACCTTCTGTGGCCCCGTCCCTAAATCAGTTCCGTTCACATCCTTATAAACATGATAATAGATTTTATAATCCTTAAAATCTTTCGGATCTCCGAATTCCATAAATCCTTGTACCTTTACAAAACCCAACCTTGACGTTTCTCCCTCTTTGTACAAAACCACAAAACAATCCTGATAAGGAGAAACACCACTCAACAATAACGTACCGACATATTGAACCCCCGTACGGGTATCCGTTGCCTCCAATCTAAAACGATATTCACGAATTTGTAAAGGAGTGAATTCCAATATCTTTTTATTGGAAACAGAGTCCTTCCCATCATACCATATATACGTAAAATAAACCGAATCGGCAGGAACTTCATATTCGACCTTAGGATCGTAGGTGACAGGCTCCCCCACTATCGCCTGCAACGAAGCCATAGTTCCTTTATTAATAGTCAATCCCGGCAATTCAATATATTTGTAATTTCCTTCATCATCGATACAGGACCAAAAACCCAAAAGTCCAGCTATCAAAATCAATATATATCTTGTCTTCATTGTCATTCTATATTTAATGATTCTTAATTCCCTAATACCGGTACACTCGATAACATCAACGAGTTATCTTCATCATAACACGGGTCTCCAATTTCCGACAAACGAATCAACTCGTTTTTAAACTCGAGGGCCAATGCCCGTCTCTCATCGTAATTGTAATCCGTCAGGTCTCCGACTTTCGTCACTTCCATAAACTTTCTGAATTTTGTCACGGTATAGGGACCTAAAAATATTTTTTCAACCTGACCACCTTCCGGCCACCATGTGGGACGAGTTACTTCATCACTAAACCATATGATTTTCCGTGTATAAATCGTCTGTCCAGGCATTAAATCTCCCCCGGATTGAATCTCAACGACGAGTCTGACTTTCCGGGTTAAATCCACTTTTTTCAACGTCAGATAAAGCGTATCTTCCGTTTGGTTCGGCTTAAAATATATCTCTTCGGGAAGTCCGTATTGACTCGGTTTGGCCGTTGTCTCATCCTCGACCACCTTTATCACAAATTTCGTTTTTTCCTTCAGAGGATCACCCACTAACTTTACTGCTAACGGTATCTGCAAATCATTCGCCCAAGAATAGAAGAAAAAAGAGTATTCGAGGGAATCGGTCCAAATATCTGTAAACTGCACGTAATGCTCAGGACCATACATTGGAATCTCCTCTTTACTGCAAGAGATCAGTAAAGATATTCCTATCAAAAGAGAAAATAATCTTCCCATAACGATTTCATTTTATTAGTAAATATTTTCATTTTCAGGGACAGGCAACACAAACTTGGATTTGTCCATTTGAATGATCTGTGTTCCGCTAACGATCGGTCGGTTCAAACGTTTAAACAAGAAAAAAGCTTGTCCTTCCGCCAAATACTCTTTCTTCCCCTCCCAAATCAATTCGTCCGTATAATTATCGGCAGAAATCTCCCGCAATGCTCCCCGTTTCGCCCGGACTTTATTCATATAAGCCACTCCTTCTGCCTTTGTAGCCTCTTTAGCCACAAGACATTCACTCAAGATATAATAAATTTCACTCAAACGCAACACGGGAATTAAAGGTTCTTGAGCATGAACCAACTGCTCGTCGGTATCCAAATCCAACCATTTTTTAGTTACTACATTACTTGATCCCGGAATCGGTTGACGTTGATAAGCACGATAATCCAACCCGTCATTCCGGCCCGTAAACATGGCATCCCAATCTTTTACGTACATACCGGCTTTTGTCGAGGTTTTAAAGTCCGCAATTTTTTCCAACAAATGATCGTCATAAAGAGCGAAAATAATATCGTTCCAGTATTTCACGTAGAATTTTTTATCAACGGTAGAAACAAAATTCTTTTCCGTGAAATCAATCCTATCTTCTCCTCCCTCATCCGACACGTAACGTGTTAAAATACCCCGGCAATACTTCTCGGCATTCGTCAGATCTCCCGCGTACATATATGCCCGCGCCAAGAGTCCCTGAATCGCCATATAGTTCATCCGCCCACCTCTCAGGGTAAAGAAACGCCCGCCTTCAGCGGCATCGGAAACCTGTAAACGAGCTTCCGGACTTGCCATATACCACTTATTATAAACCGTATCATAACTTGCCACTAAATCTTTTGCCGTCAAAAAATCCTGTATCACCAATTCCATAATCTGGGATACGGTCTTTTTGCCTTCAAATTTAGAAGGGTATACATTAAAATAAGGAATATAACTGCCGCCATCACCCGTAACGGGTGCCGGAGCGAACAAACGTAACAGATCGAAATGAATAAAGGCCCGTAAAGCGAAAGCTTCGCCCATAATCAAATTCTTTTCAGCATCGCCCAATTCAAAGAAAGACCCCTTTTTACCCTCTATCTCGCTGATCAGTTTATTGCAATTGGCTATCGCCTTATAAGACTTCGACCAAATCGTAGAAATAATCTCTTTATTCCCCGCTAATCCGTACTGGTATTTTACCAAACCGGAATAAGCTTGTTCTATATCATTATCGTCATATGTTTGAGCTAAAACACTCAAGAATCCCCAGGACAGTTCCCGTCCGTAAAGCTCTTGAGAAGAGAGCATTTCATAAACTCCGTTCAAGGCGTTTCTAAAACCCTCGCCATTTTTGAAGAGCTCCTCGTCCGTCACCTGATTTTTAGGCGAAACATCCAACCATTTATCACATGAAGAGAGTGATACAAGCAGCAGGATGATTATAAATATATTTCTATCTATTTTCATAACCGACTATTTTAAAAACTTACGTTTAATGTAAAATCAAAACTTCTGGCAAAAGGATAAGACAATCCTCTCTCTTGTTTTACACTCGAGAAATGGGCCACGTCATTCATCTGGAACTGTAACCGCAACATACTCAGTCCAATTCGGTTGATCAAATCCGTATTAAAATCATAACTCAAAGTCAATGCTTTGAAATCTACCCGATTATTCTTCTGAACAAAACGAGAGGTAGGACGTGTCGTGTACTCGCGTTCCTTAATAGATTTCAATTTCGTGCGATCTCCCGGATTTTGCCAACGCTGAGTAAGAACGCGTTTATCCGCATTCGCGTATCTTAAATCCACATTTTCTACCTTATCCACCAAGGTCTGATTGTATTCATACCCTCCGAAATCATAAGTAAAAGTGGCGAACAATGAAAATCCTTTATATTGTAGATTCACACCAAAAGCTCCTGTCACGTCAGGTTCCGTATCTCCTAAAATCATTTGTTCCGAAGCGATCCAATCATAACCGATTGTTCCGTCCCGATAGACATAGATCTCCTTACCGTCGCTCGGATTAATACCCAATGACTTCATACCCCAGATCGAAGTTAATGATCCGCCCTCGGTATATTTCATCAAAGGTTTACTGTACTTGGAATCTTTCCAATTTGAATCGTAATCCGCAAACTCGGCATTCACCCGGTCATTATATTCTTTAAGCGACTCTGAGATTTTCCGGATTTTATTTTTATTATGAGCCAAATTTCCGAATACAATCACATTCCAATCTTGATTTCTCAAAACAGTAGCCCGAACGTCCAACTCAATTCCTTTGTTCTGAACTTCTCCGATATTATCCTTATAACTTGTAAAACCTGTAGAGGCCGGTAAGGTTACATCGGAAATTAAGTCTTTGGTTATCTTATTATACCAACCGATTTTAAATTCAAGAGCATCCTGCAAAAAGCCCAACTCCAACCTCACATCATAATTATCCGTTATCTCCCAGGTCAAATTATCATTACCCATATAGTAGAGTTGTAATGCATTTCCGGTCCCATAATATTTTTTGGTAATCTCATAAGTATGTTTGGCCGCATAAGGTTCGAAATCAACTTTTCCCGTTTGTCCGAAAGTTCCGGTAACTTTCAGTAGACTCAACGTCGGATTACCCTTTAAAAAAGAGTAATTATGTATGTTTAAACCCACACCGAATGAATAAAAAGGAGCTGTTCTTTTCTTAGAGCCGAATTCAGAAGAACCGTCCAGACGAAAAGAAGCGTCAAACAGATAGATATCGTCATACGAATAATTCAATGCCATCAATCCACCGAATAATCGGGTATGATTATCCGTGTAAGTCGGCTCCTGAGTCTCTTCCGCATAACTCGGAGAACTCAATGTTCCGGAGGGGAATCCTCTGTAATAAGTAGATGTTTGGTCATAACGCTCTTCCCGGGCATTAATACCGATAGAAAAATTTATATTATGCTTGGCAAAAGACTGTACGTAATTAGCCATCACCTTCAAATCCCAACTTATCGCTTCCATTTTCGTTTTGGACAAATCACCGCGTAACGCTTTTGATTCGTACACGCTTTTAAATTTATCCGACAGCGGATCCGTGAAAACTTTCGTCCATTCATCTTTTTTGGTGATCGAGAACTGTCCCTGTACCTGCATACCGGTAAAAGCATACCAATTGACTTGAAAATTATTAGTCAAATCACTATACCCTCCTTTATCATAATTATTTAAAATCTTAGCTTCGTAAAAAGGATTTTTCGTGTTGGAACCGTAATGCCAGGGTAAGGTCTTCAAATAATCCCCGTTTTCATCCACAAAAGGCACATAAGGCAATCGTGTTGTATATTCGCTGAAAGTACCATAAGGAGAATTGGTCGATTTTTTTACATCATAACTGACTTTATTCTTGATTTGAAGATGTTTACTCCGATAATCAATTAAAAAACCGGTTCCCACAACTTTACGGCCCGAACCTTTCATTACACCGTTCTGAACATCATATCTTAAATCAACCCCGAAACGAATATCGTTCACACCACCTTCAATATATAAACTGTGCTTATGATTAAATTCATTTCGCAGAGGTTGAGAGATCCAGTCACTATCGACCCCTTTTAGAACATTGTTCCGTTTAGCAATCAACTCTTGTTGTAACTGCTGATACTGTAAATCGTCATCATTTTCATAAAAATCGGCAGCGATCTCCGCATCCAGTTTTTCTCGGGCATTCATCAAGTTGTAGTCCGAAAGATCAGGTACGGTCAAACCTCCGGTGAAATTATAGGAAGCTCTCAATTTACCGGGAGTCGGAGCCTTTGTTTCTATAACAACGACTCCGTTAGCAGCACGAGAACCATAAATAGCCGTCGCCGCGGCATCCTTCAATATAGTTATGCTCTCAATCCGGTTGGGATCAAAATCATACACCTTTTCAACCGTCGTCTCATAACCATCCATGATAAAAATAGGTGTATTGGGATTATTCTTTAAAGCCGTTTGAGAAATAGAGGATTTATCCAATTCCTTTACACCTATTCCGGAGCGTCCGCGAATATAGAATTCCGGCATGGTATTCGGATCCGATCCCATATCGTTGTTTCGCATGATACGAAAAGAAGGATCGAACACTTGCAACACATTAATTACATTCCGGGAAGAAACCTTTAACAAGTCTTCTTTCCCTATTCGAATCGCATTTCCGGTAAAACTGGATTTCTTAATGTTGGCATATCCCGTGACCACAACATCCTTCAATGTTTCGGTTGCCTCTTTCATGATCACCTTTATATGAAGGGAATCTTTGATAACAATCTCCTGAGTCTCCATACCGATAAAAGAGAATACCAACGTTAACTTTGCCGTATCCGGAACAGACAACTTAAATTTTCCTTGAGGATCGGAACTAACTCCAATGGTAGTTCCCTTAATTCTGACGGTAACACCGGGAAGCGGCTGTTTCGATTCATCCATGATCTCCCCCGTAACGGTTTTCTCTTTCTTTTCATCTGCCGAACGGGCCGTCAGCACAAAGATATCATCGACTACCTTGTAGGTTAAATTCGTGTTTTCCAAACATTTGTCCAATACCTCCCGGATAGTCTTTTCTTTCATGTCCAAATCAAATCTGTTCGTAGATTTTACTTGTTCGTGATTGTAAAGGATTTCACACCCTATCACGTTCGTTAAATATTCCAGCGCGGAGAGCAAGGTTACATCTTTAAGATGTACTGTAACGATCTTGTTTTGTTGACCATACAGATTTTCTCCGAAAATAGACAAGACCGTAAAAAGCTGGATAAAGAGAACTATACTCCCTTTATAAAACAACTTTCTACATCTGTTTCTAAAGAATGAATGATCGTTTTTTCTCATTTTTGTAGTAGTTAAATTATAAATAATTATTCACGCATTTTTATCGAATTCATTGGTGCCGACAGCCTCTCAATAAATACTTTTGTCCCCGACGGACAATTTGAACAATTACTTATGCATTAATTATAAATGAGTTGTATTGGAACATTATTCTTTGTCGGCCATGATGTAAGCCAAAATGGATTATAATCCTTTAAAAAAAGGATGTTCCTGCAATTGTCTTGCGTTATCTTCTTGCGTTATGCGGATATAACGTAAAAAAACTTTCTCGGAAGAATGTCCCGTAATTTTCATGATGGCAAGTGTCGGTACGTGCGCCAGATAAGCATTCGTGGCGAACGAGCGGCGGGCCGTGTGGGCTGTCACCAGTTGCCATTTTTCCAAAATTTTTTGCACTTTCTGATTTTTTCTTGTCTCTTCAATAATAATAGCCGATTTTATACCTGCTCCTTTAGCTATTCTTTTGATATATTCGTTAAATAGACTATTAGAAGGTACGGAAGGAAAACCGAAATCATATTTTCGAATAATTCTTTTTACGATGGGATGCAAAGGAATTTCAATGATCTCGTTCGTTTTTTGTGTTTGAAGCCGGATGGTATTATTCTTGGTTATATTCTCTCTTTTTAGTCTGGAAAAGTCGGAAAACCGTAATCCCGTGTAAGCAGCCAAAATAAACATGTCTTTTACTTTTTCTAAATGGACGGCACAGTCATATTGGTCGATTTGTTTCAACTCCTGTGTTGACAGATAGATTGTTTCTTTGTCTTCTGTTGGTTTTCTAAACGTTTTTTTTCTATAATCATCGCTTACGGTAAAGCCTTTTTCATACGCACGACGCATCCAAGTCTTTATATGTTTGATAATTTTTCCGACCGTATTTAGTTTGTAGTTGTGAACTATTAAATACTTTGTAAAATCATTATAAAAATCAAGATCTATCTGGTCTAAGCGAAGTCTTTTTCGTTTATGATCGAAATATGTTTTCAAGATCTTGACACTACACCAATGACTTGTCAAGGTGGAAGGACGATAGTCCGATACATCTTTCAAATAATAGTGGACAAACTTTAACAAATCGCAAGAGGAGGAGAGATTGGTTTTAGGGTCCAATTTGAAACGGATTTGATTTCTTACATGTGAAACCGTAGGAACTTGCTTTTTCCTTTGACATTCTTGCAGAATATCAATAAGTGTATTTCTGGTTTGTTCTATTTCTGAATTTATATTCAGCAAATGTTTTTTTAATATCGGGTTCCCTTTTAAATCTGCATTTACTCTACTGTCTATAACAGCACAACCGTTTTGATTATCCCAGTATAGAGGATTGATTTTCAGTTGACGCGGTAAATAATAAGTAAACCTACCATCTGACAACATCATACGGATTTGTATCAAACTCCAATTTGCCTTTGGCCTGAATAGACTGAATCTGATTCGACCAATAATTCGATCTATATTTGTATTCATAAATTGTATTTTTCCAAACGGCCGATAAATATGCCAATTGATACGCCAGTTTGTTAAAGATCAATTCTTCTATTGCCATTATTTATTCATTGTCGATATGAGGAAAAAAATCCCCGGGGGCACACTCCAAATACTGTGCGATTTGATAGAGTTGCGTTACACTATATTTTGCCGGATAGTGCAGGCTCTCGACTTGCCCGATAAAACCTAAGGATACACCTATGCCATAAGCTAACTCTGCCTGGGAAACTTTCAATTCCAAGCGGCGTTTCTTGATTTTTTCAATGACTTGTAGATCTATCTTAGATTTCATACCAACAACTTACCTATGCGAAGTAACTGAAAAATAATATTTTTGTACTTAGCAGTACTAAGCAGAATGTTATGTGCCACTAAGTCAATAAGTAGTAATCTCTGTAATATTAACGAGTAACGATTCTTTTTGTTACCCAAAAAATATTTTTTTGATATAATGTCACCCGTTTGTTAATTTTTTTTGTCATATACCATACGGATATGTATATTTGTTATAAAATACATCTAATGTATGGCGGAATTAACACATTATACTTCAATTTTTGCGACAGATGAAAAATGCAAAGAGACGTTTTGCAAATTTTATCCGGGATTGTGCCTTTTTGCGCATCGTATAGTAAAAAATTTCGATGAAGCAGAAGATATTGTCCAAAATACATTTATTGCTCTGTGGAATAAGAACGTAGAGCTGACAAAAAAGACATCACTGAAATCTTATTTATATAGTTCTGTTTATAATGCTTGTATTAATCACGTGAAGAAGCAAGCTTACGTTGGTGAGAAAATGAAAGAATTTCATCAAGAAGAATACGATGATAAAAATTACTTGTTACAACGTATCGAGAATGAGGTGATAGAAGAAATCTTTCATACGATAGAGCGTCTCCCGGAAGAGTGTAAGAA
Source organism: Sanguibacteroides sp. AM78-02pH3A (assembly GCF_027666085.1). Classification (NCBI taxonomy): domain Bacteria; kingdom Pseudomonadati; phylum Bacteroidota; class Bacteroidia; order Bacteroidales; family Porphyromonadaceae; genus Sanguibacteroides; species Sanguibacteroides sp. AM78-02pH3A. The sequence goes on from NZ_JAQEHX010000006.1 coordinate 69,533, forward strand.
AGTATTCAAATTAAGTTATATTGAGGGACTTGAAGTTAATCGGGTTGCCGAAATATTAGATATTTCGGAAAACACAGTGAAAACTCAACGATTGCGAGCACGTAAATTTTTAAAAGAAAATCTGAAAGACCTTTTTCCGTTATTATTACTTTTTATACCGAATCTATAAAAATACATAGATTATGAATAAGTGCGAGAAGTATTGAAATACAATATGTTATAAATTGATGTTTTTTTGATAAAAAAATAAACAAGTATTGTCACCCTCGGGACGTTATTTTTTGTCATATACATGAATTGTAATCCAAAACTAAAAATGGAAAAAGAAGCAACCATAGAAATCATATCAGAATTAATCATTAAAATGATTAAAGGGACTATTGATATGGATGAAAAAGTTGTTTTGGATAAATGGATTGCACAATCCTCCGAAAACAGAGCATTATACGAGCATTTATTAGATGAACGGTATGCTTTGAAACAGTACCAACTTTATCAACAGATAGAACCGGAAAAAGTTTGGGGTAAAATTTCAAAGCGAGAAAAGAAACAATATCATTGGATTCGTTTTGTCGGATATGCTGCTTCTGTTTTATTATTAATAGGGGGAGCTTTTCTTTATTGGCCTGAACAAGACCAAAAGAACGAAGAACGGGTGTCCGTAATGACTGTCCAAAATAATATTTTACCGGGAACAGGGAAAGCGACATTGATTCTTTCCGACAAACGAGAAATTCAATTAGGGCAGGAACACCAAGTTCAGATGATGGATAGTACAGGTATGCGTTTCAAAAACGATTCATCTACTCTATATTATTCGACGGAAACATCGCTAACGGATACAAATGCGGGAAATGACATTCATACTTTAGTCGTCGGGCGTGGAGGAGAGTTTTGCGTGCAACTGCCAGATGGGACTGTCGTCTATTTAAATTCAGATTCTAAATTAAGATATCCATTGGTTTTCAATTCTGAAGAACGCAAAGTATATTTAGAAGGAGAAGCTTATTTTGAGGTGAAATCTGATAAAAGTCGGACCTTCGTTGTTGAAAGCAAAGGTTTCTCGATTAAAGTTTTGGGAACTTGTTTTAATGTATCGAATTACAAAGAAGACGATGTTTCGCGTATCGTTTTGTTAAGCGGGAGCGTGGAAGTTGCTAAAGCGGATAAAAATTACAGGCTTACTCCAAATCAAGCATTGGAGATTACGGAGAATAAAATCGAAATAAAGAAAGTCAATGCCGTAAATTCAATTTCGTGGAAAAATGATAAATTTTATTTTTCAAACGAACGTTTGGAAGTGGTTATGAGAACATTGGCCCGTTGGTATGATGTGAATCTTTTTTATACGAATCAATCTATTAAGGACTATCATTTTTCGGGGTTTATTCCAAAATACGAGAAGATATCCAAAGCATTTGAAATTTTGGAGTTAACGGCCAGAGATGTAAAATTTGATGTTAAAGACAAGACCGTGAAGGTCATGAAATGTGAATAATTAACCATATCGGATTTGAAATGAAATTATTCATCTTGACTATAAGATGAAGTAGAGAGTTGTATGTATTAATGGTATGTATGTGAAATCTGATTAAAAAATCATGAAAAATCCAATACGGTTATTGTTGTTGAAATAATTAGATTGTCCGTCGGGGACAATAACATATTAAAGCCGGTAAACAAACACAGGATTAAGAATCTGAAACATATTCTCACCAAGCAAGTATAGATAAAAACAAATTCCCTCACTTTATATCATATCATAAAGTCGTAAATCACATACTTGCGAATATTGAAGGAATTAACGTTATTAGAGATCATCGGTATTTCCAAAAGTAATACTTGGCAATATGGTATTTTTTATAAAAATGGGATCATCCAACGAAGAATGATCCCATTTTTGTGTCTCGTTAAACAGGTATTATTGCATGGGCAAATATCCTTTGTCCTGTAACATTTTTTGAATTTTCATGACAACTTGTTGACCCCATTGTTGTCCAATCTGCATACTACCTTGCATAATCAGAGGTTGGGCTGCAGCCAATTTTTTCCCGATCGGAGTTTCGTAAAATTTAATAATCTCTTCCAAATCCGTCTTTGTCAATTGCTTTTCATAAACAGGAGCCATCATCGTTATTAAATCATCTAATGCCGTCTTTTCTACCTCTGCTTGAATAGCATCAAGAGCATCTGCCGGAACATTGGGAAGCTGTTGCTTAATTGCTGCAAACATCTGGGGAACCATCATTTTAAAAGATAAGTCTGCACCCGAGATCTGCATCATTTTTTTCAATGTTTCAACATACTCTTTTGAAGGCTGAGTTGCCGGTGCTGTTGTTTGTGCTTTTGTTCCAACCCATACAAAAAGGGTTAAAACGACCATGATCATAATCTTTTTCATAAATCCTTTTTTAAATTATTCTGCAAGTATATCGATTTTACATGAAAAGCTATCATAACTCGAAGAAAAAATAAAAATATTTTATAAATTGCCGTCTAAATAAAACAATGGATCATGAAACATCTATTTCTATTTCTTATTACAATGGTATTTATGTCAGTTACCTCATTAGCTGACACTTCTCTATTAAAAAGATTGCAAGAAATTAAAGAAATCTCCGATATCAAAAAAATGGATATATCTCCGTACAAGGAATACTACGAATTTTGGTTCGAACAGCCTGTTGACCATTCAGATCCGAGTAAAGGGAATTTTAAACAAAGGGTTTTGTTGGGACACCGCGATTTCAATGTACCCATGGTTGCCGTTTTAGAGGGGTACGGCATCCACACGGCAAACGAAAGTGAACTTTCTGAACTCTTTAACACAAACCAGATTACGATAGAACACCGTTTTTTCAATCAAAGCGTACCCTCATCCGGAATCCCCTGGAAATACCTCACGATTAAACAGGCCGCAGCCGATCAGCATAACATCATACAGGCCATCCGGAAAATATACCCCGGTACCAAATGGATATCCACAGGGATCAGTAAAGGAGGGCAAACCACTATATACCACCGTTATTTCTATCCGGAAGATGTAGAAATAAGCGTCCCTTACGTGGCTCCCATGAATTTGGAAGCTATTGACCCCCGATTGGAAAAATATTTGGACAATTTAGGAGGAACTCCCGAACACCGGAAATTGTTTGAAGGCGGAGGCAAAGATATCAAATGGCAGATCATCGATTTCCAGAAACGATGTTTTGAAAATCTAAATACGCTCGTGCCCAAGATGCAAGAATTTGCCCGGGGCCATAACTATACCTTCCTTACGGTAGGCGGAGTAGAGAGAGCTACCAAATTGGTTATTTTGGAATTCCCGTTTGCCTTCTGGCAATGGGGAGCCGACATAAACGATATGCCGACAGAAGATTCCAGGGATATGAATGAAATTTTTAACTATTTGGTAACCGTATCTTCTCCCGATTTCTTCGACGATAAATCCATCGTGAAACTTCAACCCTTTTATTATGCAGCCTTAACGGAAACCGGTATGTACGCTTATGACATCAAACGATTCAAAAAATATTTTAAAGAAGAACCCGATAATACCATTGATTTCCATTTCGCATTACCTGCCGGAATCGACAAGGTTTCATTCAACACGAAGCAATTACAGGCGATCAACAAATGGCTTCAAACGAATGCTCAAAACATGTTGTTTATATACGGGGGACTTGATCCCTGGAGTGGAACGGCCGTGGATTTAAAGAAAAACGAGAAGTGTTTGAAATACGTGAAAGCAGATATGGACCATAAGTGTAGAATACAGAGTTTCGAAAACTTGACAAAATCAGCTATACTCAAAAAACTGAATAGTTGGATTAAAGGTATCGAAGAAGAAGAATCAGAGGAATTAATTTATTAATTGACGAATAATCTGTTCGGTAGCTCCCAACCGACTACAAACAAAATTCAAGGCATTCGTTCCGGCCGTCTCCGTGATTGCCGGATTTTTTATTAAGGAATCCATAAGAGCCGTAAATTCATCCGTACTTTTTATCGTAAATGCCCCTCCGCATTCCAATAAATCCACAGCTTCTTTAAACTTATGAAATTTAGGACCAAAAATAACCGGAACTCCGTAAATAGCAGCTTCCAACGTGTTATGAATCCCTTTACCGAACCCTCCCCCGATATACGCGATCGCCCCGTAACGGTAAACAGAAGAGAGTAGCCCTATGCAATCGACTAACAGAACACGACAAGCGACAAGATCTGCCCGCTCATCCGTAAAACGGGCTATTTTTTTCTTACAACCGTCCATAATTTGTTTCAAGTGGCTCTCCCCGATTTCATGCGGCACGATGATCCATTTATAAGTATCATCTTGCCTGTTAATATAATCGAGAATAATTTCTTCATCTCCGGGCCAAGTACTTCCACAAACGACAGCACGTTTATCCGAACAAAAAATCTCTACCCGATCAATTTGTTTGGCAAGATCCGCAATTTGCTTTACCCGATCAAACCGCGTATCACCCGTTTTTTGAACGTTAGTAATCCCAATAGACGACAAGAGCCGGACAGACTCTTCATCCTGTACAAAAAGTTTCGTGAAGAATCCCAACATCTTCCGATGCAAACCGCCCCACCATTTAAAGAATGGTTGTTCTTTTCTGAATATGGCCGAAATCAAATAAACGGGAATCTGACGTTTGCTTACTTGGTGCAGATAATTATACCAATACTCGTATTTTACAAAAACAACGGCATCAGGACGTATGGAATCCAGAAAATGCCGAGCATTTGAAAGAGTATCTATAGGCAAATAGAATACATAATCGGCACCGGCGTAATTTTTACGTATTTCATAGCCGGAAGGTGAAAAAAAAGTCAATACTATTTTTGTCTTCGGTTCCTTTGCACGTAACATCTCCATAACAGGACGCCCTTGCTCGAATTCCCCCAACGAAGCAGCATGGAACCAAACCAATTTACCCTCTCCCCGATCTATATTTTTCAACTTCTCCCCAAGACCTTTTCTCCCTTGTATCCATAAAGAAGCTTTTTCATTAAAGCAAGCAGCAATACGAATTGCAAAAAGATAAAATACAATACCGATATTATATACAAATACAGACATACCTTATGATTTTAACTTATGAATCTCCGATTTTACCCCCAATTTAATATTTTCTACGGCAGAATTTTTTCCTTTAAATAGTTTTCACCGTAATTTCCTTTGATGTTTTATCACGCCTCAAAGGTATAAAAATTCTAACCTGATAGCATAACTTTTGTAAATAACGTTAAGCATAAACGATCATCTTGATTATTCATTAATTTTACCGGAGAATTAACACGAAAATCAGTCACAATATAAATTAAAAACTTAAGTTATGAAGATTCTGAATCTATTCATGGGCATTATGATGAATACCATTCTCATTTTCCCACTCCAAGCACAAATTGGAAAAGAGATGAAAACCTTCCGTAACAAAGAAGGAATAACCGTGACCATGCTGAACCCGTCACTTTACGGATTATATAAAAAGAATAATCTTTCGCTCTCCGCGGAAGAAGTACTTAAAAAGGTAAAAGAAATCAATGTTCTTCAGATTGACCGCCAACAAATAAAAGCCAACGTCCTCGAGAATATATACCATCGGTTAAATCCCCTATTAGAAAACGAGTCAAAATACAACCAAGTGCAAAGTTATCAAGGCGTCACGAGAAACGAACGTATTTTCGTCACGCAAAATGACGATACGATTACTTCCCTGGTTCTATGGAATGAGGAAAAAAATAAAACTACGATCATCGAACTGAGGGGAGATATCGAATTGAACAAGATTCATCTATTGGCAAATGCCCTTCAGGTAAAGGGTATGGACGTTCTCGCCTACATCAATGCACCCGAACAGGAAGAAGAAAACATCCTGGACAGACATCAGGAACTTTTAAAAAAATTCTTACAAGAAAACCCCTTTCATAATGACTCTACCACGCTAAACGGATTTTTAAAAAATCACCGTGAGCGATTGGGTAGCATGGACGAAATGTTTGCACGAATGCAAGAAATGATGGAAAACATGGGGAATTCATTTGAATATCGACAAGGAACGACTTCAGACAACGGCTTAGAAGAGTTTATGTCCAACGGCTTAGAGGTCATCCAAGAAAACGGAAAAACCAAGATTAAAGTCAATGCTCAAAATTCGAAGATCATCTATTTAATCGACGGAAAAGAATTTTCTGCCGACAGTATAGGTAATCGTATTCCGGATGAAATCGCCACCGTTAATATGGTTCGTTCTCCCGAAGATCCCAAAACGTCCTATGTCGTGATCAATACCAAACAAAAAGCCGGCAGATTCATCAGTTACGCCGACGGTATTTTAAAATTCAATCACGAGCATCAGGATTATACTTTTAACATAGATAAACTGGACGAGCCGATTTTAATCATTAATAACCGATTAACCAGAAATTTGGATATCGATCCGGCAGATATTATCCAAATCCGTCCTATAACCGAAATCGAGAGTAAAATATTGGGATATCCGTCTGCCCAGGTCATTATCATTGTCGATAAAATGATATTCGGTTTCTAACTTTTCCAATAAAAAACCGTATAGCTGCAAAAGAGAAAGTCGTCTTTCATCTGGACGACTTTCTGTGAATTGTATTAAACGATCAACAATACGTTTATGAGACAAGCAGCAATACCGATGAAGCCAGGAGTTTTTCTTCTGATTATTACCTTTATGATTCTTCACCCGAGCTTTGGCCAAAACAAAATGATCCGGTCAAAGCAAGAAAATGAGAATTCTAATCTGCAACAACCCCTTCCCTCACAAGACGAGTGGTGGAAATTATTCAAGGATCCGATTCTTGACTCGCTAATTATTAAAGCTGTAAATAGAAACTATGATGTACGGATTGCAATCCGTAAAATCGAAATGGCAAAATCGAAATTAAGAGTAGACCGTAGTCCGTACTACCCCTCTATCGATCTTACCGTAAATTATGCTCCTGAAAAAAGCAGTCTGAGCGCAGACAAAAAAAACATAATCGAACGGAACGGAACAGCAACACTAAATTTAAATTGGGAATTGGATATATTCGGAAGAATTCGTAAAGAGAGCTCTTCCCAAAAAGAGTTCTATCTGGCAGCCCAAGAAGATTACCGGGGAGTTATGGTTTCCATGGCAGCCCAATTATCAACGGCCTACATCAATTTACGCACGGCACAAAAACAACTTCAGGTAACACAAGAAAACTTGGAATCACAAAAAAAGGTCATGGAATTGACCGTCTCTAAGTTTGACGTGGGATTAGTATCACAATTAGATGTCGCACAATCCAAAAGCCTGTATCTACAAACAAAAGCCAGTATTCCCGGAATAGAATCTTCCATAAACGAAGAAATTAATCTAATCAGTGTTTTAATCGGGGAACACTCGGACCTCCTGCGGGAGAAATTACTAAAAGCCGAACCGATCCCGACCAATCCGAGAAAAGCAGCTCTCGGTATTCCGGCAAATCTTATCCGGCAACGTCCGGACGTTCGTTCCGCAGAACGAACCATTGACGGTTTAGCTGCCGCGGTCGGAGCCAGTCGCGCCGACTGGTGGCCAAAATTCCTACTTACCGGATTTTTCGGGTATTCATCGGAACAGTTTGAAAACTTCACAGACCGCGACAACATGATATGGCAAATCGCTCCCACGATGAAGTGGACCATTTTTAGCGGTCGTAATCTCGTCGAATCGGAAAAAACAGCTCAATTACAACTGGAAGAAGAAATTAACAATTATAATCAAACCCTATTGACCGCCATTCAAGAAGTGGACAATGCCATGGTCACCTATAACAAGTCATTGCAACAAATTTCGGCTATGAAAGAGGCTTTCCAGCAATCCAAACTCACGTTAGAATTGGCCATAAACCTGTATAAAAGCGGATTGACGAACTACCAGAATGTCCTCAGCTCGCAAGTAAGTTTGTTAAACTACGAGAACTCTCTGATTCAAGCCCAAAGCATATCGCTTCGGTACCTTATCCAATTATATCAGGCATTAGGAGGCGGATGGCCGATCGGAGACCGTCTCGAGAAATAAAGAAATAATCCATAAAAACAACATACAATGAAACGACTGACTCATCTTCTTGGAATATCATTTATAACGATAAGCATCATCGCGGGAGGTTGTGGAAAACCCAAAACACAAGAGGCTCCACCTGCTCCCTCTATCGAAGTAAGTAATCCCACGCAACGGACAGTCGTATACACGTTTGAATACCCCGGCTATCTGGAGGCAGAACAAACGGTAGATTTAGTTGCCCGAGTTCCCGGTTTTTTAGAAGAGATCCATTTCAAACCGGGTCAACGCGTGCATGAAGGACAACTACTCTTCGTCATCGAACCCCAACCTTATAAAGATAAGGTACGCCAAGCAGAAGCCACCCTGGAGAGCACTAAATCTCAATTAGCTTATAGCAAAGCTTCCTACCTAAAGATGAAGGATGCCGTAAAAACAAACGCAGTCAGCGAAATTGATTATTTACAAGCAGAAGCCAATTACGGGGAAGCCATGGCCACTTACGAAGAAGCCCACAGTCAATTAGATTTAGCCCATATCAACCTGAACTACTGTTACATAAAAGCACCCTTCTCGGGCAGAATATCCCGGAATCTTATAGATCAAGCCAATCTCGTCGGCACGGAAACGACTACGTTAGCCACCATTTATAAGGACAGCAGGATGTTTCTCTATTTCAATATGGCTTACCAAGATTACGTAAAAATGTCGCAAACGGCCCCGAACCAAGCGCCAAAACAGATTACCATCCAAGATGTAAATACTCCTGAAAAAACATGGGTGGGAACATTAGACTATACCGCTCCCAATATAGATTTAACGACAGGAAGCCTTACCCTCAGAGCCACCATTCTAAATCCTAACGGAGAGCTTCTTAGCGGACAATACGTGAAAGTGATCATCCCATATAAAACGGTTACCAAAGCTATCCTTATTCCGGAAGGTTCTATCGGAACCAACCAAAGCGGAAGATTCGTTTATATTGTCAATCCCGATAATACGGTAGAATTCAGACACGTGGATGTGGGAGTACTCACTCCGGACGGAATGCGGGAAATCACACAGGGAGTCGAAATGGGAGAACGATATGTAGTGGAAGCTCTCGTAAACGTTCGTCCCGGAATGAAAGTAACCCCTGTACTCTCCGTACCCAAGTAACGGACGCTGTCAATGATCCATTTTAATTTAAATCTTCAAATTCTATGATGTCAACATTTTTCATTAATAGACCCATCTTTGCCACCGTACTATCCATATTGATCGTCGTGGCCGGATTGGTTACCCTCCGCAGTCTACCCGTGGAACAATACCCCACTATTACTCCCCCGACCGTAGTTGTAGAGGCGAGTTATCCGGGAGCAAACGCGACAACCATTTCTCAAATGGTAGCCACCCCCATCGAACAACAAATCAACGGAGTCGAGGGAATGCTTTATATGTCATCTACTTCTTCAAGTGCGGGGGTTTATAAATTAACCATCACATTCGAAGTTGGAACGGATCTTGATATGGCAACCGTATTGGTACAAAACAGGGTAAATATGGCTCTTAGTACCTTACCTCAAGAAGTGACCCAAATCGGAGTCACGACGACAAAAGAATCGACAAACGTGGTTATGTTTCTTTCCATTACTTCCGACAATCCGAATTACAACGCACTTTATCTCTCCAATTACGCGGAACTGAATTTAGTAAACGAATTGGGACGCGTCAAAGGAGTCGGAAACGTAGGACTATTCGGAGCCGGGAATTACAGCATGCGTATTTGGTTAAACCCCGATTTGCTCACGATTCGGGGAGTTTCGCCGGAAGAAGTTATTGCCGCTATTAAAAGTCAGAACATACAAGTAGCAGCAGGATCGGTCGGCTCCATGCCATTAAATCAAAAAGTAGCATTCAAATATACTCTTGAAACCCAAGGCTTATTACTGAACGAAGAGGAGTTCGGAAACATCATCATAAAAGCTTTACCCGGAGGAAAATATTTACGAATAAAAGATGTAGCGACCATCGAATTAGGCAATGAAAGCTACAATGTAGAAGCCACTTTAAAGGGACAAAACGTAGCCGCTATAGCCATCTACCAACTCCCGGGGGCAAATGCTCTCGACGTAGCTGAACGGGTAAAAGCCCAGATGGAAAAACTGGGTTCCTATTTTCCGGAAGGTGTTCATTACAATATCACCTTAGATACGACCGAATTTATTAAAGCATCTATTAAAGAGATATACAAAACCTTAGGTTCTGCATTTATACTGGTACTTATTGTCATTCTGCTATTCCTGCAAAACTGGAGGGCCATGTTAATACCTCTTATTACTATCCCGGTATCTCTGATCGGTACTTTTACTTTCATGGGGCTATTAGGCTTTTCTATTAATACCCTAACCCTCTTCGGTCTTGTTTTAGCTATCGGCTTAGTCGTAGATGATGCCATCGTAATCGTAGAAAACAGTTACCGATTGATTGAAACCGGGAAATACGACAACATGAAAGAGGCCGTGAAACAGGCTATGAAAGAAGTATCCGGAGCCATCGTCGGTATCGTTTTGGTTCTGTTGGCCGTATTCATCCCGACGGCATTCATTGGAGGAATTACGGGATCGCTCTATAAACAATTTGCCTTGACGATTGCCGTAGCCACGGTAATCAGCGGATTCAACGCTTTAACTTTAAGTCCGGCTCTGTGTGCTCTTTTTCTTAAACCCAAACAACCGTCCAAGTTCTTTTTATTTAAAGGTTTCAACCGTTTCTTCGAAAAAACCACGAACGGCTATTTATGGGTAGTAAAAGGCTTTATGCGAAAATCCGTATTGACTTTTATCGTTTTTATCCTCCTCTCCGTCATCGCTTTTGTTCAATTCTCGAGAGAACCCCAGACCTTTATTCCCAATGAGGATCAAGGGTACTTTATCATCTCCATGCAATTGATGGACGGAGCCTCCTACTTCCAAACGGCTAAAGCAGTTGAGAAAGCCAGCAAAATATTAGATGAACTGGATGGAGTAGAGACCTATATTACCATCAACGGTTTTTCCATCATGGACAATGCCGAAAGTTCCAATGCCGCATCTATTTTCGTGATGCTAAAAAATTGGGACGAACGCAAAAATAAAAGCCTTAGTGTCGGATCTATCGTTAATCGTTTCAACGAAATGGCCTATTTACAAATTAAGGAAGCCGAGGCTTACGCCGTTTCTCCTCCACCCATTCCCGGATTGGGTGAAAGCAGCGGTTTCCAAGTCATGATAGAAGATATCAACAGTTACGGTCCCCAAATGTTACAACAAGCGACAGACGCTTTGGTACAGGCAGGGAACGCCCATCCCGGATTATCTTCCCTGCGTTCCACGTTCAGCGCCAACGTACCCCAATATTTTCTAAATATAGACCGGGATAAGGCCGAACTCATGCAAATCCCCATCGGAAACATATTCAACGCCTTATCCAGTTACTTAGGCTCCGTTTACGTGAACAATTTCGTTAAATACGGACGTACTTACCAGGTCAAACTGGAAGGGGCTCCCGACAGTCGTCGATTAATCCACGATGTTCTTTATTTAAACGTACAAAATGCCGAGGGTAATATGGTTCCCCTTTCGGCATTTACAACCGTAAAACAACAACTCGGAGCCGAATTACTACCCAAATACAATACTTACGTGGCAGCCATGATTTCCGGAGAAGCCGCCCCCGGTTACAGTTCCGGCCAAGCCCTAAACATCATGGCACAACTTATGCAGGAAAAATTAGGTACTTCATTCGGCCATGAATGGACAGCCTTGGCGTATCAGGAAGAGAATGCCGGATCTACCACCTCTCTTATTTTCGCCTTAGCCATTATCGTTGTTTTTCTGATTTTGGCCGCTCAATACGAGAGCTGGACCACCCCGTTCGCGGTAATCATGGGACTCCCCATTGCTCTTTTAGGCGTCGTGATCGGCGTTATGATCATGAATTTGCCTATCAGTGTATATACGCAAATCGGCATTATTCTGCTAATCGCACTAACGGCTAAAAATGCCATACTGATTGTCGAGTTTGCCCGGGATTACCATAACGAGGGAAAATCAATCTATGAAGCTGCATTGGAAGGAGGAAGAGTTCGTCTACGTCCGATATTAATGACCTCCTTCGCTTTCATACTCGGTACTTTCCCCTTGGTTATCTCCACCGGAGCAGGTGCGGCCAGCCGTATATCCCTCGGCATCGCCGTCTTCGCCGGAATGTTGATGAGCTCGTTAGTCGGTACGCTGTTTATGCCTAACTTTTATTACATGATGCAATCCCTACAAGAACGCTTGGGTCGAAAAAAGCATAACCTTCCGGCAAAACAAAAGTGCTGTATGCCCAAATAAAAAGAGTCGGCAGTAATCTGCCGGCTCTTTACCCATATAAAAACTTCTCTATTAATATACGATTGTCATCTCGTCAATCAAATTTTTAGCTTTAGCCATTTTATCGATAATAAATAGAACATAACGGGTATCCACATTGATACAACGTTGCAGATTCTCTTCAAAATCGATATCTCCGGACATCGCTTCGGAGTTTCCGTCAAACGCGGCTCCGATTAATTCTCCGTTAGCATTGATTACCGGAGAACCGGAATTTCCTCCGGTAATATCATTGTTTGTAATAAAACAAGCCACGACATTATCCGTTCCGTAAGGAGCGAAATTCTTAGCAGCATACAAATCCTTCAATTGTTGAGGAACTTCGAATTCACCGCCTTTAGGTCCCTCTTTTTCCATCACTCCCGTCAGAGTCGTGTAATAATCGTAAAATACGGCATCTCTCGGTTTGTAACTACCGACCTTACCATAAGACAAACGGATCGTGGAATTAGCATTCGGCGCCCATACCTTATCCGGATTCATCTTCATCAACCCGTTTACAAACAAACGATTGCCCTTGGCTATATTTTGATTCATCTCACTCGTCTTGGCACTCATACCGATATAAAACTCAAAGAAAGACTTCCCGGCTTTATATGCCAAATCTTTCTCCAATTTCTTCATGTCCGGTTTTTCCAAAAACGCCGTAAAGGACTCTTCACTCGCGTAAATCGATTTATCGAACATATCCTGAGCGAATTTTTCATAGTTGCCTTTATACTTTTTATTTATAAATTGAATAATCTCCGGATACATCTCTTCTCCCACCGACTCGCTGTAAATCTTAAATAAAGTAGATACTAAATTTTTATCTATCTCAGCATTAAAATCTTTGTAAAAATCCTTCGCGTATTTCTTCAAAACTTCCCTTATCTTCTCTTTTTTATCATCGGAAAGCGTATCTTTTTTAGATAACTTCTCGAGCAAATTACTCGTACGGAAAGCAAACATATGAAGTTCCGGTCCTCCCAATGCTTCTTGCAAATAGGCCATAGCTACAGAGTAATCAGCCATATCCTCGTAACCCTTCTTAATCAGGTTCAAAGCGTTTCCGTATTTAGCTTTACGTGCAGGATCCGCATTAACCCAAGCAGTAAATTCGTTTTCAATCTCAAGCTTATTGGCCATCGTGTTCAACTTCTTCAATGCTATATTCTGCTCATGGGAATACTTCCAATAATTAGCACAACTGGCATATTTAGAAGCATATTGAATACGGGTTTTCGGGGAAGCATCCATTCCTTCTTTCATAACCCGAAGTTTCTCCGTACGCACCTTGTAACGAATATCATTGGTAACATCCATGGTCTCTTTTAATCCGAACGAGGTTAAAAAACGATCCGTGGAACCGGGAAATCCCATAGTCATAGCGAAATCTCCATCCTGAATTCCTTTAGCAGAAACCGGAAAATGATGCTTGGGTTTTAGCGGAATATTCTTTTCCGAGAATGAAGCCGGCTCTCCGTCGGGACCGGTATAAATACGGAACAAGGAGAAGTCCGCCGTATGGCGAGGCCACATCCAGTTATCAGTATCTCCCCCGAATTTACCCATACTTTGGGGAGGAGCTCCGACCAAACGAACATCCCTATAAATCTTATATACCAACAAAAAGAATTGATTGCCTTCAAACATATCCTGTACCTGAGCACTTAAATTCGTACCCTTGGTTACTTTCTCCACGATCAATTTAGATATGCTATCGATCGCCACGGCTCTCTCCGATTCCGTCATATCATCGCTCAACACGGCATTTACCTGATCCGTCACGTCTTCCATCCGTTGAAGAATGGAAGCGGTTATTCCCGGATTCGCCAATTCTTCTTTCAAACTATATGCCCAGAAACCATTGGAGAGATAATCATGTTCTATTGTAGAATGAGATTGAATCGCACCAAAACCACAATGATGATTTGTCATCACCAACCCCTTCGGAGAAATAATCTCGCCGGAACAGAAATGACTAAAAGGACGACCTTCCCGTCCTAATCCCACTACTGCATCTTTTAAACACGCTTGATTTATTGAATAGATATCTTCAGCCGATAGTTTACAACCCATGGCTTGCATCGTGTCGATATTCTTGTTCAACAAGGATAACAACCACATGCCTTCATCCGCCCGAGCTATAGACGCTGAAAGCAAAGCAAAAACAACAATAAAAATTTTTCTCATCTGCTTCATTTAAACATTCATTTTATATAATCCAATTTTAAATTTACACGTACACGAATCCCGATTAATCACACTTTCAGGCAAACGTCGGCAAATATACAATAAAATCAATTAGAGCCAGCATATTCACTTTTATTTAACTTGTTATTAAAAACGAACGGACAGAAACGACACCCGTCAAAAGCAGATTTTTTTATCCGGAAACCAGAAAAATAAAACGTGATTTCAAAAGAAATCGTTTTCTTTCTATCTTTGCCTTCGTAGAAAAGAGATTATGGTAGAAAAACGAAATATCAGGAAATGTACCGGGAAAGAGATCTCCGATTTCCTTGAACAGCAGGGAGAAAAGGCGTTTCGCACGAAACAAATCTGGCAATGGCTCTGGCAACGAGGTGTAACCCGATTCGAGGACATGACCAATTTATCCAAAAATACACGGGAACTATTGGATAAATATTTTGTTATCAAAACCATAGCCTTAACCCACATCCAAAAAAGCAACGACGGAACGACCAAATTAGGTTTCACGTTGGATGATGGGCAATTGATAGAGTCCGTACTTATTCCCTCACGGGATAAAGCCACAGCCTGTGTTTCGTCTCAGGCAGGATGCAAATTAAAATGCAGTTTTTGTGCCACGGGCGGATTGGGTTTCACCCGAGACTTACAACCCGAAGAAATTTTCGATCAGGTAGTAGCCGTAAAGAAAATGGCTGAAGAACGGGGATTGATTTTCTCCAACATTGTCTTTATGGGCATGGGAGAACCTCTCCTGAACTACGATAATGTAATGGAAGCCATCCAAAAAATAACCTCCGAAGAGGGATTAGCCATGTCTCCCTACCGGATCACCCTTTCGACATCCGGCATTCCGGAAGGAATAAAAAGATTAGCGGATGATCAGGTCCGTTTTAACTTAGCCATATCTTTACATTCCGCCATTAACTCGACCAGAAATCAAATTATGCCGATCAATAAAGCATATCCTCTTCCGCAACTGGCCGAAGCCATTAAATATTTCGTGGAAAAAACCGGGACTCGTCCGACATTTGAGTACCTTCTTTTGAAAGGGATTAACGACAGTTTGGAAGCCGCAAAAGCACTCGCCTCATTTTGCCGGCAATTTCCGGTTAAAATCAATATCATAGAGTACAATCAAGTCGAAGGAGCAAAATACCAACACAGCCCGGCAGAGAATAGAGATTCTTTTATTCGCTTTCTTGAAAGCAAAAATATCGTTGTCAATCTACGACATAGCAAAGGAAAAGACATTGATGCCGCCTGCGGTCAATTAGCGAATAAAAACCAATAACATTTTTCCCATGACACTCGTAGAAATTAGATCAAACATCTAATTATCAACACTTATGTCATGAAGTTATTTTTATTTTTGATGCTGTTCACGGGAATCAGCATCTCAGGAGGAATCGGGCAAACCGAAGGGAAAGTCGACAACACGGCAATAGACAGTCTGGACATGGATAGATACGCCGGACTATGGTATGAAATCGCCCGCTTCGATCACCCGTTCGAGCGAGGTTTGGTAGGGGTCACAACAGAATACATCATCAAATCTAACGGAAACATTGAGGTCATCGGTTGCGGATTCCAGGACAGCCTGAACGGAGAAAAACGGGAAATAGTAGGGAAAGTACATATTCCGGATAAAGACAAACCGGGAATTTTAAAAGTTACTTTTTTTCTGATCTTCAGCGCGGATTATTATATTCTGGAAGTAGAAGACGATTATAGTGCTGCCCTGATTGGAAGTTCCGAAATCGATCATCTTTGGATCGTAAGTAGGTCACCCAAAATTTCGAAGAAAAAACTAAACGATTTATTAAAACGAGCTAAAAAAAGAGGCTACGATACCCAAGCTCTTATATTCATCCCCCATAAACTTAAAGGAATTGAGCAAGAGGTAGCTGACAGGCAATAATTTCGCTTATTATCTCAAAATAACTACCGAAAATTTTTACCCTCCTTTTTTATTTCCTTATTTTTGACAAATAATTATCAGGAATATGGAAATTCTTATTTTAATCCTTTCTATCATCATACTGGTTATCAATATCATTCTCATTTTCCGTTTTAAAGATAAAGGGACACAAAAGCAGATAGAACAACTTCAACAACATCTTTCCAGATTAGAAAAAAACATGCTGGACGAGATCCGATATTCGAGAGAGTGTGAAACTGCCCGATCCGGTCAAAACAGAGAAGAACTATCCCGAAATCTCTCCGATTTTCGAACAGAGCATCGAGATGTTCTAAAAAACCTCTCAGATCAAAACACTCAAGTAATCCACTCGTTTCAAAAAAACTTTTCCGAGCATATGGAATTTTTCCAACACCTGCTAAAAGAAAAAATGGAGGAACTAACCATTCGCCAACAAAATCTGGTACAGTCCACAGAGAAAAAACTCGAGGATATGCGGCAGACGGTAGAAGAAAAATTACAAAAAACATTGCATGAAAGATTAGGTCAATCTTTCGAATTAGTCAGCAGACAATTGGAACACGTGCAAAAAGGATTAGGAGAAATGCAGACATTAGCTCATGACGTAGGCGGATTAAAACGCGTATTGAGCAATGTGAAAATGAGAGGCTCTATCGGAGAAATCCAATTGGAAATGCTCTTGGAACAACTCTTGGCACCTGAACAATACACGGCCAATGTAAAAACCAAAAGAAACTCGGACGCCATCGTCGAATTTGCCATACGACTTCCGGGTAAGGAGGATTCCCGGGAGAATGTTTTTTTGCCCGTCGATGCCAAATTCCCCAAAGATGCTTACGAGCAATTGTTAGATGCTTATGAATCGGCAGATCCGCAACGAATCGATGTTGCATCCAAAAATATAGAACAAACCATCAGAAACATGGCTAAAGATATTCATGACAAGTACCTTGATCCCCCGCATACAACGGACTTTGGAATTATGTTTCTGCCCTTCGAAAGTATATATAGCGAAGTCGTTCGCCGGGCCTCCCTGTTGGAACAACTCCAACGCAACTACCAGGTAATTGTCACGGGCCCCACCACTTTCGCCGCTATCCTAAACAGCCTCCAAATGGGATTCCGGACGTTAGCGATCCAAAAAAGAAGCAGTGAGGTATGGAGAATCCTCGGAAACGTGAAAAACGAATTTGACAAATTCGGAGGCATGCTTGAAAAAGCGCAAAAAAGTATTCAGACAGCCAACAATCAATTAGAAGAAGTTATGGGAAAACGTACCCGGGCCATCCAACGACAACTCCGCTCCGTCGAAGTTTTTCCTTCCGACGAATCCCAAATACAATTGACGATTGACAATCCTGATTATCAGGAAAATGAACAATAAAGCAATTTGAAAGACTTACCTTTCCGAACTCGAATTAAATCGAAAGCTATTTTGCTGCATACACCAAAGAAAAAAGATCAATCGCTCCTCATGAGAAAGTTCTTCCCGCAATATCTGATAAGCTTTACTAACCTGCACTTTTATCGTATTTACAGACAAATTGTATTTCTCTGCAATAGCCGCATAAGAATTTCCTTCAACACATATCTCGATAAAAATTTCTCTGCATCTTTCAGGTAAAGTTGCAATTGCTTGTTCCAGTTTAAAACGTAAATCCGCCCGTTCCATCTCAAATTGAATATCAGTAGAACCAATCATATTTTCAGACAATCCCGTGTATCGCTACTTGGTTCGTAATACATTTAATGACATGCGATAAATTGAAGTATGACAATAAAAACGAAAAGAAAACCTTTGACAGAAATAATGAATCAACGGCCATAATTTCCCCCAAAAATCCTGAACGTTATCTTCTGACTCCACTTTACCTCCCACCACGCTATAAGCAAATACATACAACTCTTTTGAATATGCATTGAAAACACATTCACCATGAGAATGATTATCCCTTTTAAGTTTTTCGATATTAATATCCCAAAACATGTACACCTCTGATTTATGTGCGGCAAGATAGGATATTTTCAATATAAAACAAAATTGATGTTTCATTATTCAATTGTAAAGTTTTTATTAGTTTTGTATGAATAGAAGTTTGGTTTATATATAAAAATATGGAAACAAGAAAAAATAAAACAACTTTGCTTATTATGGCAGCCGGAATGGGATCGAGATTCGGAAGTTTAAAACAATTGGCATTACTCGGACCTCATCAAAAAACATTACTTCACTACTCCATTTACGATGCTCTTCATTCTGGATTCGATAAAGTCGTTTTTATCATCCGAAAGAGTTTCGAAAAAGAATTCAGGGAAGCAGTAGGGAAATACGCCGAAAACCACGCGGAGACCTATTACTGTTTTCAGGAAATGGATCGTTTACCGGGCAATCTACCTCCCGTCGAACGAGAAAAACCGTGGGGAACGGCTCATGCCATATGGTCCGCCAAAGAGGCGATTCAGGAACCTTTTATCGCTATTAATGCCGATGATTTTTACGGTCGGGATGCATTTCAAAAAATGCACGAATTCATCGCTTATAATCCGGATGACACCTGTTTCAGTCTTGCTGGATACCGCTTGGATTCCACCTTGTCTGAAAACGGTTCCGTTTCAAGAGGAATTTGTACTTTCGACCGAGACCTTTTCATGACAAGTATTACAGAATGTACGAAAATCATCAAGGACAATGACGGCATCAAAGACATCGCAACCGGAAGAGTACTACGAGGCGATGATATCGTTTCAATGAATTTCTGGGGATTCACGCCTATGTTATTTGAAGAGATCGAAAAACAATTCATCGAATTTTACCGCCAAAACAAGACAAACCCAAAGGCTGAAATTTATATTCCCAGTGTCGTGGATACACTTCTCAACCGGAAAGAAATAAAAGTGAAGATTTTAAAAACAAACGCCAAATGGTTTGGAGTAACTTACAAAGAAGATACCGACTTCGTCAATCAGGCATTAAACCGTTTTGAAACGGAAGGCGTATACACGGATATAAACAAATAAATAAAATCAAAAACGGGAGCTTAATATATAATGGACAGAATCAAACGGATATACGAAGCCTTTAAGAGTAGCGGACAATTCATTTCCGCTACTCCATACGGTTCGGGACATATCAACGATACGTATCTGGTGAAAGTAGATGAAGAGGCTGAATACATTCTCCAACGCATCAACGGGAATATTTTCACGGATATACCGAAATTGGTCCGAAACAAAGAGCTGGTTTGCGGACATATTCGCAACCGCTTGATCAAACACAAGATTAACGATATTACCAGAAAATACATCACTTATTTTTACACGAATAAGGGAAAACCGTATTACAAAGATTACGACGGTAATTATTGGACGCTCGCATTATTTATCAAAGGATCAAGGAACTACGAAGTAGTCACCTCGGCTCCCATGGCTTACGAATTCGGAATAGGGTTGGGGGAATTTGAAAATCGCATATCCGATTTCGACGCTTCGCTTCTGATCGAGACCATCCCCGATTTTCATCATGTCGTCCATAAGCAAAATGAATTACAAGACGCCCTTTTAAAAGCAGAAGACGAAAAAATAGAAAAGAGCCGAGAGTTGGTAACCTACCTCTCCTCTTTAGACCCGGAAATGACTGATTTTCAAACCATGAAGGACGAACACTATTTTCCTTCACGAGTTACTCACAACGACACTAAAGTCAATAACCTTTTATTCGACGGAAACAATCATCCTTTATGCATGATCGATTTGGACACCGTCATGCCGGGCATTGTACATTACGATTTCGGAGATGCGGCAAGATCTTGTTGTAATACAGCCGGCGAAGAAACGACAAACCTGAACCTGGTTTATTTCAATATAGAGTATTTCAAAGCTTTTTGTACCGGATTCATGGAAAAAACCAAGCACCTGTTAACCCGTAAAGAAAAAGAAACACTCGGTTTTTCTTGCAAATTAATGACTTATTTACAGGCTATCCGCTTTTTAACAGACTATCTTCAAGGAGATCTCTACTATCCCGTAACTTACACGGATCAAAATCTCCAACGAACAAGAGTTCAGGTAAAACTACTGAAAGACATTACCAAACAAGCGGATCGAATCTCTCGATTTATTTTAGAGAATTGAAATCTGGAAGAAGAGCGAAAGAATTTCTCCGCCCTTCTTCCTGTTTTCATTTTTTATCCTTATCGCGATCTTCTTTTGTACAGACGACGGAACATGCTTTATCTCCTTTGCATTCCGATGTCTCACATTTCCGGTCGCACGAATCATTACAGTCCCCCGTACAATTTTTATCGCAGTTATTCGGTTTACAAACCTTACACCGCAATAATTTCCCGTCCTTAGAATACATTCCCAAAACTTTTACATCGCATTTCGCGAGAGCCGCACACAATCCCTTTACGGAATTCTTATCCATTCTAAAGGTCAATAAAACAGTAGAATCTTTCAGATTGACTTTAAGATCTTTTACTCCTTTCTCGAAAGGAATGTTCTTTTCTACTTTTGCCTTACATTTAGGACAATGAATATCCGTTTTAAAAATTACAGTCGTATCTTTTTTAGTCTGGGCATCAACCGTCAAACCGACGGTTATAAACGATACCAACGCACAAATTATTTGTATAATTCTCATAATCAAATTGTTTATTAATTATTTAATAGAAGTACTTCAAATATATGTATTCTATTTTAAATTTAAAAATCATTATCTATGATTCCCGATCTAAGGCAAAACGTATTCCGATATAAAATTTTCTCCCGTGAACCGGTCCCCAAATTTTCGAGGAGTCAAAATATTTTCCCCATGGATCGTCTGAAGCTATCACCGGATGTTTCTGTTTAAAATCCCCCATATTCTCACATCCCCCGTATACACTCCATCGACGGAAAAACTTGGTCACCTGCGCATTCATCAACTGAAAAGCCTTAAAATTACTTCCCGTCTGATAAGTTTCAGGGATTCCTGTCTGACGAGGCATCCTTCCTCCCCCGTTAAATTGAGTCGTAAAGTCAAATTGCCATTTTCTCATATTAGTGTGATACGATAAATTCAACAGTCCTTTGTAACGGCTGGCCAAAGGCAACATTTCTATTCTTCTTCCATGAAGCGTTGTTTTAACATCGTTATAACGATAAGCGGCTAAAAGATCCAGACGGGGAATTACCTCGTATTGCATTTCGATTTGATAACTATTGGAATAAGACTTACCCTCCAAATTATAAAAATTCACCCGGTCAAAAGCCGTCTCGTTATCAACAACCACCTGATCCGTAAACTTCGTATGATAATAATCAGCTGAAATCGACAAAATTCGATTAAACAAATAGAATTTACGGTTCAGATTTACACCAATATTCCAAGCATCTTCCATCTTTAAATGCTTTAATTCACCCGGATTTTCCGCCAACAATTTTCCATTAACAGAGATACCTGCCGAAGACGCTAATAAATAGCTATTCTCCGCTAAAATATTAGACATGCGTAATCCTCTTCCGGCAGTAAGTTTCAAATTGGTCATCTCGTCCGGCCTGAACATAAGATGAAGCCGGGGAGTTACAAAATTCCCGTATAAATTATGATGGTCATATCTTAAACCCGCCATAAAAGTAATTTTTTTATCAAAAAACATTCCGGTATATTGAAAAAACGCACCCACGGCCTTTTCCTGACGCTCAAAATTAACCGGATTCGTAACCGTAGCAATATCATCCGTAAAGTAACGGTCTTGAAAATACTCATCATAATCATCGTAATTGAAACTAATTCCCGTTGCGTACTGTTGATCCGGATTGGAACCGAATATAGACTGAAAGATATAGTTCAGGTAAAGATTTCTCTGACGGGCATCGTATCTTTTTAATCCGTAATACGAATCCTGATCATGATCCGTATAATTTATCATAAGGGCCATACTCGTATAGTCGTACCGCGGCATAAGATAACCCCATTTTAAGAAACCCTCGTAACGTCTCGTGTCTATTCCGATTCGATACGAAGAACCCGAATTCACACCGACCGAGTGATGCTTGCTCTCTCCACCTTTCCGCTCCTCATCCAAAAACTTTCCTCCGAATTGAAAAAACCACTTATCGTCTTTATATGCCCAACGATTCATGACATTGTATTGGGTCTTCTCCGGCATATCCGAAAAACCATCCTTATTTCCATCATGAACTTTATCCAACCAATCTCCATGTATCAAAAACATCGTACTCCAACGATCATTAAATTTGACTCCGAAATTAGAGTTAAATTCAAACATCCCGTCATCACTATAATAAGCATTCAAATACAGCTTTTCACTATTCTGCGGTTTTTTATAATCGACACTAATTTGTCCGACAATCGATTCATACCCGTTTACCACCGATCCCGTTCCTTTTGAAATGGAGATTGCCTCCATCCAAGGCCCCGGAATATAACCTAATCCGTACAAAGAAGAAAGTCCCCGAAAATTAGGGAAATTTTCTGTCATCAACTGGATGTATTTTCCCGTCAATCCTAATAATTGAATTTGTTTAGCTCCGGTCACCGCATCGGCATACGAAACATCGACAGAAGCATTCGTCTCAAAACTCTCGCCTAAATTACAACAGGCAGCTTTTAAAAGTTCCGTACCGGTAATGACCTGTTCAATCACGGGACGATTCGTACTCATGACGGTAGATCTTTTTCTGGAAACAACACTCACTTCATCCAATTGACGCCCTTCGATCAATACGAACTCCACAAACTTATCCGTAGATTTTACTTCTACCGTATCCGATTGAAATCCTATAAAACTGGCAACTAATTTTCCACTATCATCCCATTTAATTTTAAACTCACCCTTTTCGTCAGCCACCACACCTTTCGATGTACCCAACCAGTATACATTAGCCCCTGCTATCGGTTGTAAACCATCGGCCGTCTCTTCCATAACCCGGCCCTTAATTATTTCAGCCCGAACCATAAAAGTTCCGAGCATCAATAATACAATCATTATATATTTCATCTATTATTTCTAACTTGCATTTTCCAATAAATACGCCTATCCAAAAGGCCTATCACTCCATTACGAATACACTAAAGATCAAAGATAAATCTCGTTTATCCTCTTAAGAAAAAAACGTAAATCAACAGCGGAAAATACATAACAACTCCGGAGGCCGGAAGTCTCCAATGAAAGAAAGATCCGTATCGAAAGAAAAGGAAGCAAGACTCGTTATTGGAGGAACAAAATATACCTCGTCTTTCCGATCCAGAATATCAAAACATAAAAATACGACAGTTGAAACAGCCCAGTCTCCAGGCAACTTATAGAAGTCATGTTCGGCTCTCTCTTGCTTACAAGCACTCTTCTGAAGTTTTTTGCACGAAGAACAACAATCGTTTCCACATAAAGAGACCTCTTCACCCGGAAACATCCGTACCTCCACATAGGCCATCCGACAACCGAGACATTGTACCTTAATTACATTTATCCCGACAGTTGCAAGGAGAAATGCAAATAAAAGCAATAATGCCGGCACGTTCATTCTATCCTTTCTCATCGGAACAAAAATAATTCTTTTTCCTAAAAAACAGAACAATAAAAAGAAGGGTTAAAAAATTATTAACTCTTTTTTCTATCATATCCACCTATTTATATTTAAATAACGGAAAAAAGTATTACTTTCGAACGCCAAACATGTACGAACGGATTATTTATATCATTCCAGTCAACTATGAAAAATTTATTACTTTCAGGATTATTCATTCTCCTTGTTATCTCTTGCGGGAAAAAATCCAACGTGGAAATAACAGGTGCTATTAAAGAGGTTACTGCCGGAACAAAAGTGTATTTAGAACAAATTGACGTAGCCGGAAAAAAGATCATAGATTCAGCCAAATTGAATAAACAAGGACATTTTAATTTCAAGCTTAACATTACTTATCCCTCATTTTATTCCTTGAAATTTCCAAACAAGGAACAGGTGACTATTATTGCCAGCCCGGATGAGAAAATCGAAATCAGCGGAACCTTAAAAGACATTCAAAACAATTATTGGGTTGAGGGTTCAGAAAATTCGTTGTGGATCAAATTATTGAATTTCCAACTTCAACGAACCGTGACGTTGACGGATTCATTACAAAAGGCGTATCGAACCCTTCCCGAGGACAAGAGTTACGATAGTCAACGGGAAGAATACTCTAAAGCATGGAGCGAAGCCCTAACCAAACAAGTCAATTTCACGCGTGATTTCATCATCAAACACGCTACCTCGTTGGCCGCCTATTATGCCCTCTATCAAAAGATAAACAATAACCTGTTCATATTAGACGAGATCAACGATTTACATTATTTCAAGGTTGTTGCCTCTTCTTTAAGTGCCCTTTACCCGGAATCACAGTATACCAAGGCTATTATGAACCACTTGAAACAAATAGGGCAGGCCATACGCAATCAACAATTAGCGGAAGCGATCAACAATTCGGAAAAATCCTTACCTGATATAAAATTACCCGATGCCAAAGGAGACTCGCTGTCTTTACTTCCCATTAAAAGTAAATTTGTCGTTCTCGAGTTCGGGGTACTAACCGCACAACAGAGCCAGACTTATATCAACGATCTCAAAAAGGTATATCAGAAATTCAAAAACAGAGGAGTAGAAATTTATCAGGTCTGTTTAGACAAAAATAAATTTCTATGGGAAGACCTTGTAAAGAAAAACAATATCACCTGGAAATGCGTACGCGATGAATACGCGTTACAAAGTCGGGTTGCCGCAACATGGAACGTCAAAACAATACCGGCCAATTATATTATCGATCAAAATATGGAAATCGTCGGAAAAAATCTATGGGGAAGCCGATTGGAGGACCGACTGAATGATCTGTTGAAAAAATAAACAAATATTCACCATGCAGCACAAAAAAGTGTATTTCCTTTCCGATGCTCATCTGGGAGCCAAACTCTTAGACAACAACAGGGAGAGAGAGAGAAAGCTTGTTTCATTCCTGGAAAAGATCAGGCCGGAATGTGCTGAACTTTACCTGCTTGGTGATATGTTTGATTTCTGGTTCGAATACAAACGCTCCGTCCCTAAAGGACATGTCCGTTTTCTCGCAGAATTGGCCCGCTATACGGATAACGGCATAAAAGTACATTTCTTTACCGGTAATCATGATATATGGGCCTTCGATTACCTAAACAAAGAGTGCGGCGTAATTTTACATACCGCCATTGAAGAGACGCGAATCAACGGTAAAAGTTTCATGATCGGTCATGGAGACGGATTAAATCCTAAAGATAAAGGTTATCTATTCCTTAAAAGAGCTTTCCATAACCGTTTTTTACAAAAATGCTTCCGGCTTATCCATCCAGACTGGGGAATTAAATTGGCTCATGCCTGGTCTTCTCATTCCCGTTTGAAAGACAATGGCAAAATAGAAGCTCTGGAATACTTAGGAGAGGACAAAGAAGAGATCATCCTCTATTGTAAACAAATTTTACAACAACGGCATTTCGACTACTTCATTTTCGGACATCGCCATATTCCCATCGATCTCCCGTTGTGTGAAAGCAGCCGCTACATCAATACGGGAGATTGGATTTCACATTTTAGTTACGCCGTCTTCGACGGAGAAAAAGTCGAACTAAAATTTTGCAATTGACGATTAAATAGTTAGGTGATTAGAATGATTGACAATCGTAGATGCAATATTGTAAATTAGAAAATTCAGCGTCCCATTACAATCTACAATTTAAAACTTGCAATGAATGTGTGATCTGGAATCAATCGTAAATCAAAAATCGATTTACAATCTTTTCCTTCCATTTTTTCAGTATATTGCATTGTTTTCGTGTAAAAAAGTCTTAACTTACAACATGATATCCCTACTATAAAACTATTTGACCATGTTAGTAAAGACTTTCGGAGGTGCCGTCTATGGAATAAACGCCATCACCATCACAATAGAGGTAAATATTCTTTGGGGAGCCAAATTCATAATCGTGGGATTACCCGATAATGCCGTTAAGGAGAGTCAGCAACGTATTGATTCTGCCTTAAGGGAAATCGGGCTTAAAATTCCGGGCAAAAGAGTCATCATTAACCTTGCCCCGGCAGATGTGAAAAAAGAAGGATCATTGTACGATCTCCCCTTAGCTTTAGGAATCTTAGCTGCAAACGAACAAATCCCACATGAAGAATTAAAAAACTATGTTATCATGGGAGAACTTTCCCTCGACGGGAGCCTACAACCCGTGAAAGGCGTGCTTCCCATTGCAATCAACGCGAAACAAGAAAATTTTAAAGGGATCATTGTCCCCATTCAAAACGCCAATGAAGCTGCCGTAATAAAAGGACTTGAAGTATACGGATTTCACCATTTGAAAGAAGTAATTACATTCCTTAAAAAAGAAAAAGATTACCAGCCGTTTTCTTATCAATTCGCAGAAAAGAACAATTACACCGACAAGGAAATGCTGGATTTCAAAGATGTAAAAGGACAGGAAAATGTAAAAAGAGCATTGGAAATCGCCGCTGCCGGAGGCCATAATCTGATCATGATCGGTTCTCCCGGATCAGGTAAAACGATGTTAGCCCGTAGATTACCGTCCATTCTCCCGCCCATGACCGTCGAAGAGTCACTCGAGACGACCAAAATACACTCCGTCGCCGGAAAGATACAACACGAAACCTCACTTATTACCTACCGGCCTTTCAGATCGCCCCATCACACCATATCCGATGTCGCTTTGGTAGGAGGCGGAAGCTGGCCGCAACCGGGAGAAATATCACTTGCTCATAACGGAGTCCTTTTTTTAGACGAATTACCGGAATTCAAGCGATCCGTATTAGAGGTCTTGCGTCAACCGCTTGAAGATCGTACGATATCTATCAGTCGGGCAAAATTCAGCGTAGAATATCCTGCAAACATCATGTTGATCGCCTCCATGAACCCCTGTCCTTGCGGTTTCTACAACCATCCGACAAAGAGCTGTACCTGCCCTTCCGGAAGCGTACAGAAATACCTTGCCAAGATATCCGGTCCTCTACTCGACCGCATCGATATGCATATAGAAGTGATTCCCGTCGAATTGGAAAAAATGGCCAGCCGGACAGAAAGTGAGTCCAGCATCCTGATCCGGAAACGAGTCATTGAAGCCAGAAGGATTCAGAACTTTCGCTTCAAAAAATATCCCGGAGTATACTGTAACGCTCAAATGACATCTCCTCTATTGAAAAAATACTGCTCTCTAAATGAAAAATGCATAGCTTTATTAAAAACCGCCATGCAAAGATTCGGACTTTCCGCCCGAGCTTATGACCGTATTATCAAATTATCCCGTACGATTGCCGATCTGGAGCATCAAAACCTCATCTCCCCCCGACACATCGCCGAAGCCATTCAATACAGAAGTTTAGACCGGGAAGGATGGGGAAACTAGAAGCATTACATTGCAAATTACAGATTAGGAAATGTTTTTTTAATCACAGAATCCTCCAATCACTTAATCCTTTAATTTACAATTATCAATCTACAATTCCTACACTCTACTCAGGATATCTTCCAGACCTTGGAAATGGTTTTTGTAGTCTTCAACACTACGGCGAATCACTTCATAGGCTTCTTCCTTCCCATATACATCAATAATCTCCGTATGCCTCTCTTCACCCGGAAGATCCTTATACGTCAAAAAATAATGCCTCAACCGATCGACTACAATATGTGGCAAATCCGCGATATCATTATACACACTATAAGTGGCATCATGTTTCAACACGGCTATAATCTTATCATCGGCCTCGTTTCCGTCCAACATACGAAATCCTCCTAAAGGACGAACATCGGCAATAATATCTCCATGCGAGATCGTTTTCTCTGTCAACACGCAAATATCCAACGGATCCGAGTCTCCATGAATCCCGGTCCGCTGCGACTGCATCATACAATATTCCGCCACCAATCCGCCACAGTAAGTCTGAGGTAAAAAACCGTACAAAGCCGGAACGACATTAGAGTATTTTTGAGGGCGATCTATCTTTATATAACCGCTTACTTTATCCAATTCGTATTTCACCGTATCCGTAGGAACCATCTCGATAAAAGCCGTTACGACCGCGGGAGATTCCTCTCCGATATCCAAACCATGCCAAGGATGTGATTTATACCTCAAGCCCATCAATCGGGCAATCGGATCATTAATTTTGTTTCCCATAACTTTTATAATTGCATTTTTACAAGCTAAGACTCGTCGCCTTAGCCTTTATTGTTTGTGTATTTTTTTATGAAAAAAGTTTATTCTCTATAAACTCGATCAAAATATGGATGATCTTAATATGAATTTCCTGTATTCGATCCGAATATCCATTCCAGGGAATACAAATATTCACATCGCACATTTCTCTCATTTTCCCCCCGTCTTTCCCTGTCAATCCGATAACCTTCATCCCTTTCTCCCTGGCCGCTTGAATAGCTTTAACTATATTCAACGAATTACCGGACGTACTTATCGCTAACAATACATCCCCTTTCATACCGTGAGCTTCCACGTAACGAGAAAAAACATATTCAAACCCAAAATCATTGGCGACGCATGTCAAATGAGAAGGATCTGCAATAGCTACTGCCGGCAAGGCTCTACGATTTTCACGAAAACGACCGGTTAATTCTTCAGCAAAATGCATCGCATCACAGAGAGAACCTCCATTTCCACAACTCAACGCTTTTTTCCCCTCCCGTAAAGCACCGACAAGAATCTCCCCGGCCTTTTCAATTCGACATATATTCTCTTCATCCGCTACAAAATCAGCTAATAGCTGCCGGGCATCTTCAAAACTTTTTTCTATTCCATTCATCCTTTCTCAACTATTTATTTTTCTCCACTCAACAACCTCTCCACGGTCTTTTTTCAACATAATCGAAGGAACGACCTCTTTAATGTTTTCACAGAGCAAATCGATTAACTTTTGCTTCGCGTAATGTCTTGAATAAATTACACTCACTTCTCTTAACGGAATACGTGTAGAAAAAGATCTCACCTGCCTTTTTTTCTTTTCGCTCATATCACGGATCGCCAATTCCGGAATCAAGGTAAACCCTCCCTCCTGATCTACAATCTTCATTAAGGTCTCCAATGAATTACTCTCAAACTCAAAAGGCAAATTCTTATGCTGAACAGCATTCATCTCGCATAAATTGATCACCTGATCCCTAAAACAATGCCCACTCCCTAACATCCATATCTCGGGTGTTGCTATATCCTTTACCTCCACGATCTCTTTCTTCAACAATTCATGTTCCGGATGAGCATAAATCATCATCTCTTCATAAAACACGGGACATTCGATAATTTTTTCATCCCCGTAAGGAGTCACGAAGATTCCCGCATCCAACGTATCACGCTTCAATCGATAAATAATCTCTTCGGAAACCAGCTCCTCCACCTCCACCTTTACCGCGGGATATTTACGAATATAATTACCAATAAAAATAGGTAATAAATAAGGAGCTAAGGTTGGAATTATTCCTATCTTCAACGAACCTGACACCTCCTCTTTCTCCTCGTTGATAATCTCCCTGATCCGTTGATTCGCCGCTAAAACGTCCCTCGCCTGATCGATCAATTTCTTTCCAATATCAGTCGGGACAACCGGTTGACGACTTCTGTCAAATATAATTACACCCAGATCCTCTTCTAATTTCTTTATCTGCATACTCAATGTCGGTTGAGTTACGAAACACTTATCCGCAGCCGTGGCGAAATGCCTGTACTCGTCAACCGCAACAATATATTCTAATTGAGTGAGTGTAATCATACTTTATATACTATTCAAAAAAATCTTTCACCTTGGAAAAGAAACTTTTCTTATCGCTGGCTCCCGGATGGAAACCCTCTCCTTCTTTCATCTTTTCCACCAATTTTTTGTCTTCTTTCGATAAATTTTTCGGAATCCACACGTTTACTTTAGCTAATAGATCGCCTTTACCGTATCCGTTGACATCGGGTAATCCTTTGCCGCGTAAACGTAAAATCTTACCAGGCTGGGTTCCCGGCTCAATTTTCACCTTCACTTTGCCGTCAACCGTCGGGATCTCGACCGTCTCCCCCAACACGACTTCCGGATAACCGACAAATACGTTATACAACAAATCATTGCCGTCACGCAACAAATCCGGATGCTCCTCCTCCTCTATCATCACGATCAAATCCCCGTTCACACCTCCCCGACGGGCAGCGTTCCCTCTACCTCCCAGGGACAATTGCATACCGTCTGCCACTCCCGCGGGAATATTTATGGTGATTACTTCTTCAGACATCTGTACTCCTTCACCATTGCAATACGTACATTTATCGTTAATAATCTTCCCCTCTCCTTGACAAGTCGGACAAGTCGAAGTTGTCTGCATCGCTCCCAAAATAGTATTCTGTACCCGTGTTACCTGTCCGCTTCCCCCACAAGTGCTGCAAGTCGAAAAAGAGGTGCCATTTTTTGCTCCCGTCCCTTTACAATGCTCACAAGCCACGTACTTCTTTACCTTGATCTTTTTTTCTATACCGGTAGCAATCTCTTTTAGGCTCATCTTTACTCTCACCCGTAAATTGGTCCCCCGATTTACCCGACGAGCACTTCTTCCCCCTCCGCCGAAACCTCCGAAACCGCCAAAACTTCCGAAAATATCTCCGAAATGAGAAAATATATCGTCCATACTCATTCCGCCTCCGAAACCACCGGCCCCGCTTCCCATTCCCGCGTGACCGAATTGATCGTACCGGCGTCTCTTCTCTTCGTTACTCAATACATCATAGGCTTCTGCAGCTTCCTTAAATTTCTCCTCGGCCTCTTTGTCCCCGGGATTTTTATCCGGATGGTATTGTAATGCTAACTTTCTATATGCCTTTTTTATCGCAGCAGCATCCGCATTTTTAGATACCCCCAACACTTCATAGTAATCTCTCTTTTCCATTTTAAATTTTAGATTTAAATTTTAGATTTAGCACACACCGTAAATCACTATAAATTTACAATTTACAATCTAAAATCAATTATTCTCCAACAACAACCTTCGCAAAACGAATTACCTTATCGTTCAACGTATATCCCTTTTCGATACAATCGATGACCTTACCTTTTTGCTCCTCCGTAGGTGCGGGAATAGTGGTCACAGCCTCGTGCAAATCCGTGTTGAAATCCACATTTTCTGTCTCAATCACCTTCACGCCATTTCGCATCAGAAAATCCTTAAAATTAGCATAAATCAAATCAACCCCCTCTTTTAAAGCACGAACATCCGTGGCCTTCTCCATGCTTGCCAAAGCCCTCTCGAAATTATCGACCACGGGTAATATTCCTGTTAACACCTGCTCTCCGGCCGTTTTCGTCAGCTCCATTCTCTCTTTTAAAGTCCTCTTACGGTAATTATCGAACTCTGCTGACAAACGAAGATATTTATCATTCATCTCCATCAGTTTCTGTCCCATCTCCTCCAATTGCTTTTCTTCCTTTTTACAAGACTTATCCTTCTTTTTTGAAGATTCTTCATGTCCCTCACCTTTTGATTCTGATACATGTTGAGCCCCAATCAACTCCTCTTCCTGTTTTCTTTTCTTCTCTTCCGACATATCTATAATTTTTTTTAGTTCTATTCTTGTGATTTTTATTAATAAACAAAATCTTTGCCAATAACAGGGTATGCCACATTGACAATAACACGAAATGCCAACATGGCACAACTGTCAGACACAAAGGTAGAGATTTGCTCATTGACAGACAAATAAATACCGATCTCTTTTTTGTCCCGGATCATACAATAATCTTACCAAAACCTCCGTTTCAGCCTCTTATTTACAAAATACCGTAATCCGCAAAACTATAAAAACCATGAGAAGTAATAACCAAATGGTCCAATAAAATTATATCTAACGTATCCCCCGCTTTTCGAATCTTCCGGGTTAACTCTATATCCTGATTACTCGGTTCTATATTTCCGCTCGGGTGATTATGAGCAATGACAAAAGAACGGGCCTTCATCTCCAATGCTTTACGAAAAAGTATGCGCATGTCGACAAGAGTTCCTTCCATTCCTCCGGAAAACAAACGTTCACAAGATTTCACTCTACAACCTGTATTCAGAAAAATAACCCAAAACTCTTCATGATCCAAATCGCCTATACGAGGCTGAAGCAACTCGTAAATATCCCGGCTGGAAACAAGTGTCATCACATCAGTTTTTCCGACAAGCCCTCTTCTTCGACCAAGCTCGAAAGCCGCAATTACAGAAGCCGCTTTAGCAACACCTATCCCTTTATAAACATTCATAAAATCACGAACGCCAAGCCGGGCAACAACATTCAAATCATTATTATGGTCTGAAAGGATCCTGCGTGCCAAATCCAAAGCAGATTCCCCGTCGCTCCCGGAACGCAGCAAAATCGCCAGCAGTTCATTTGTTGAAAGAGCCGAAACCCCTTTAGATAAAAGTTTCTCACGAGGTTTATCGTCTTCTGCCCATGAAGATATTGGAATATACTTACCATCCATACCCGATCAATTTTAGATATGGTAAGTTAATCCATTTCAAGAAATAAAAAAAATCCTGAGACGGAAATCTCAAGATCAGACAAATAAAGAAACGAAGGTAACGGGAAATCCGTTACCTCAATATCTTAAAACGAAATAGAAGATTATAGTTTATTCACGTGCAAAGCCAACTTGGATTTCAAGTTTGCAGCTTTATTCTTGTGGATAATATTTTTTTTCGCTAATTTATCCAACATAGCCACAACCTTCGGAAACAAATCCAGAGCAGTTTCTTTTTCATTCAATGCACGCAATTTTCTAACAGCATTTCTCGCAGTTTTTGCATAATAACGATTGTGCAATCTTCTTTTCTGAGTCTGCCTTATTCTTTTCTCTGATGATTGATGATTTGCCATCTCTTCAAATAAATTTAATTCAACTTTCGTAGTCCGTACGGGAATCGAACCCGTGTTACAAGAATGAAAATCTTGCGTCCTAGCCCCTAGACGAACGGACCATTATAATAATCCTAAAATTGTAGTCCGTACGGGAATCGAACCCGTGTTACAAGAATGAAAATCTTGCGTCCTAGCCCCTAGACGAACGGACCATCGTAATAATCCTAAAATTGTAGTCCGTACGGGAATCGAACCCGTGTTACAAGAATGAAAATCTTGCGTCCTAGCCCCTAGACGAACGGACCATCGTAATAATCCTAAAATTGTAGTCCGTACGGGAATCGAACCCGTGTTACAAGAATGAGAATCTTGCGTCCTAGCCCCTAGACGAACGGACCATCGTTTGCCTTTAGCGGATGCAAATATACGGCAATTTTCATTCCTACCAAAAAAATCCTTGCATATTTTTCCATCCCCAGACAATTTTCACTAAAAACAAAACATAAAAACATATATACCAATATTTTACGCGATCAAGAACCTTAAAATCCATCTAAATAACCCTCCGTTCGAAATATCCGACTAATACATTTTAGTCTTTATGCAACCGCTTTTCAAATAAATACCTTACTTTTGTTTTCCAATCGATTGAGGTTAATTTTACAAATATCCATATGGCCAAACTTTACCTGATCCCTACCCCCGTGGGTAATCTCGAAGATATCACGCTAAGAGCTTTAAGACTTTTAAAAGAGGTTTCCGTCATTTTGGCGGAAGATACTCGAACTTCCGCAAAACTTTTAAAACATTATGATATCAACACGCCACTACTCTCGCATCACAAGTTCAACGAACACCAGCAAGTGAAAAGAGTAGCGGAACGGATCCAACGGGGAGAAGATATAGCTCTCATTAGCGATGCCGGAACTCCGGGGATTTCCGATCCCGGCTTTTTACTGGTACGTACCTGTGTGGAACAAGGCATAGAAACAGAGTGTCTGCCAGGAGCAACGGCCTTGATTCCGGCCTTGGTCAATTCAGGTTTTCCCTGCGATCGCTTTTGTTTTGAAGGCTTTTTACCTCAAAAAAAGGGACGATTGAAAAAATTAACCCAGATGGCAGAGGAAGAAAGAACAATGATATTTTACGAATCCCCTTTCCGTATCGTCAAAGCTTTGGAACAAATGGCCGAATTATTCGGAGAGGATCGAAAAGCATGCGTTGCAAGAGAGATCAGTAAATTACACGAAGATTTTCAACGGGGAACCCTTAGAGAGCTGATCGAACATTTTACCGAAACAGGAGTAAAGGGAGAAATTGTATTAATCGTGGAAGGAAAACCCAAAAAAGAAAATACGGGAAACGACATAGAAGAAGAATAAATACATACAAATTAATACATTAAAACCTATAACGTCAGAAATCCGACATCGTAAATCTCCTTTAATCTATAATCGTCAATCTAAAATCTACAATCGTTACGGGCTAACCCTCCGGGACTCGCTACGCTCGAACAATCCGTCGTCCGGACGTTCCGAAAATCGAACACGTACACTCGCCGTTCACTATTTATGCCCCCTCGTTTTATCTTTTTCCTTTTTTATTTATAGTTTACAGATTAGATAGCACTTGGGTAGCACTTGGGGACGGGGGTAAAGTGCTATCTTTTGATTTATAATCACGGTTTAGATTGAGTCTCCAGTCCCGCCATCCTTAAATCATCAATCTAAAATCCGAAATCGTAAATCTCTTTAATCTCTTAATCACTAAATCATTTAATCACTTGTTTTTCCCAAATATTTCCATAACCCGGCAGCACAAACAGCTCCCAAAAAAGGAGCGACGATAAACAGCCAAAGTTGCGACAAGGCCTCGCCTCCCGCAAAAACAGCAGGAGCAATGCTTCTGGCAGGATTAACGGAAGTCCCCGTCACCGGGATACAAACAATATGAATCAAAACCAACGCCAAGCCGATTGCCAAACCGGCAAAACCCACAGGAGCACCCTTGCCGGTAGAACCAAGTACAATTACAATAAAGATAAAGGTAAATACCAGTTCCGCCACAAAAGCGGGAAGAACATCTCCGTCCGCGTATACATTAGCCCCGGTTCCTTCTAACCCCATTTCGGAAGAGATCATATAAAGAATCGCGGAACCCATAAAAGCCCCTATGACCTGGAACAACATATACATGCCCGCGTCTCTACCGCCCATCCTCCCGGATAACCACACTCCTAAAGTTATGGCAGGATTGATATGGCACCCGGATATGCTCCCGATAGTATATGCCATAGCCAAAACAGACAAACCAAACGCGAAAGCGATACCCAAGAAACCTATTTCACTACCGGCGATAACAGCGCTGCCACACCCCATGAGGACGAGAACCATCGTTCCAATCATCTCTGCCACATATTTTTTCATACCTTCCTTGTTTAAATTCCAGAAATTAAATCCCCCGAAAGTTATAATAAAATCTTTTAAAAAGACCGTTTTGTTAAAAAATATCTTTATAGGCAAATAAACGATAGAAATATCCAAAATAAAAGCCGTTCGAAAAATGACGAACGGCTCTCTCGCGTATAAATTATACTTACTTACTAAATTTACGACCGTAGAATTTAGCGTTATTTCCTAACTCTTCTTCTATACGAAGTAATTGATTGTATTTGGCCATACGATCGGAACGACTTAAAGAACCCGTTTTTATCTGACCGGAATTCGTTGCCACGGCGATATCCGCAATCGTAGCATCCTCAGTCTCCCCTGAACGATGAGAAGTTACTGTCGTATACCCGGCACGCTGAGCCATTTCTATCGCATCCAACGTCTCTGTCAATGTTCCGATCTGGTTTACTTTGATAAGAATGGAATTAGCACATCCCAATTCGATTCCTTTTTTCAAGTATTGTACGTTCGTAACGAAAAGGTCATCCCCCACCAATTGGCAACGATCACCTATACGCTTTGTCAACAATTGCCAACCGTCCCAATCATTCTCGCTCATACCATCTTCAATGGAATCAATCGGGTATTTCGTAATCAATTCCTCCAGGTAAGCGGCTTGCTGTTCTGAATTCCTCTTGGCACCCTGAGGCCCTTCAAATTTAGAATAATCATATATACCGTCTTTGTAAAACTCGGAAGAAGCACAATCCAAACCGATCATAACATCTTCTCCCGGCTTATAACCCGCGGCCTTAATAGCACTAATGATAGACTCCAAAGCATCTTCCGTTCCTTTTAAAGCGGGAGCGAAACCTCCTTCGTCACCGACAGCCGTACTCAGGTTCCGGTCGTGCAATACTTTTTTCAAACTATGGAAAACTTCAGCTCCCATCCGCAATGCTTCCCGGAAAGAATCTGCCCCAACCGGACGGATCATAAACTCCTGAAAAGCAATCGGAGCATCTGAATGAGAACCTCCGTTAATAATATTCATCATCGGCACAGGCAAAACCTTAGCATTCACTCCTCCCAAATAACGATACAAAGGCATCTCCAAAGCATTGGCAGCAGCTTTAGCACAGGCTAAAGAAACCCCTAATAATGCATTGGCACCTAAATTACTTTTAGTCGGGGTTCCGTCTAACTCGATCAAAACACGATCTATTTCCACCTGATCCAGTACACTCATGCCCAATAAAGCATCGGCAATCACCGTGTTCACGTTATTTACGGCCTTGGTAACACCTTTCCCTCCGTAACGTTTCTTATCTCCATCCCGCAACTCCAATGCTTCATTTTCTCCCGTAGAGGCTCCGGAGGGCACTGCAGCACGTCCCATAGCTCCACATTCTAACATAACATCCACTTCTACCGTGGGGTTTCCTCTTGAATCTAAGATTTCTCTTCCTACAACTTCCGTAATATACATCTCTTGTGCTTTTTAAGTTCATAATAAATTAGGGATACTAAGATACGAAAAACAAAAGAAATAACCTGCATTACTTCTTACAAATTGTTTCTAATCTAACAAACAAAGAAAATACCCGAGAAAGACGTCTCCTTCGACCTGTCCTATCTCTTTTTCGAAAGTACCTATGGCCCATCTGTCCTGAAATAATAAAAAAGCCGCCTTTCGCGGCGGCTTTTATATTTCGAAGTAAAAATTTACTTACTCGGCTTTAGGAGTCTCCTCCGCAGGAGCTTCTTCCACTTTAGGAGCCTCAACGGCAACCTCAGCTTTGGGAGCCTCTTCCTTTTTCGTCGTACTTCTACGACGGCGAGTGGTTGTTTTCTTCACCTCTTCTTTCTTCACCTCCGTGTAAGTGGTGTTATAATCAACTAACTCGATAATACACATTTCAGAATTATCACCGATACGGTTAGCACCCAATTTCAAAATACGGGTATAACCTCCCGGACGATTAGCTATCTTCTGAGCCACATCCCCGAATAATTCGGACACTACTTCTTTTTGACGAAGGTAGGAGAATGTCATTCGGCGAGAGTGAGTCGTATCGTTCTTGCTCTTTGTCAAAAGCGGCTCAACATACATCTTAAGGGCTTTAGCTTTAGCTACTGTCGTTTTAATTCTCTTGTGAAGAATCAAAGAACAAGCCATATTAGAAAGTAGTGCTTTTCTGTGAGCACTCGTTCTACTTAAGTGGTTAAATTTCTTTTTATGTCTCATTTTACTTATTCTTTGTCTAATTTATACTTGGCAACATCCATTCCGAACTCGAGGTTATTGTTCTCAAGCAAAGCTTCCAATTCAGTCAAAGATTTCTTTCCGAAGTTTCTGAACTTCAACAAATCGTTCTTATTGAATTGAACCAACTCACCCAAAGTCTCTACCTCAGCTGACTTCAAACAATTCAAGGCACGAACAGAAAGATCCATGTCCACTAATTTTGTCTTCAGCAACTGACGCATGTGCAATACCTCTTCATCAAACTCTTCATTTCCATACTTGTCTTCGGTTTCCAGAGTAATCTTTTCATCCGAGAATAACATGAAGTGATGAATTAGAATTTTTGCTGCCTCTTTCAACGCATCTGTCGGATTAATCGAACCATCGGTTTCAATCTCGAAAAGGAGACGTTCGTAGTCGGTCTTTCCTTCTACACGATAATTCTCAATCTCGTATTTTACGTTCCGGATAGGCGTGTATATAGCATCGATCGGAATAAATCCGATTTCAACCTCCGCCGGCATATTTTCAGCAGAAGGAACATATCCCCGTCCTTTCTGTATGGTAATCTCCATTTCCAACGTGGTCGAAGAGTCCATATTGCAGATTACAAGTCCCGGATTCAAGATCTCAAACCCAGACAGGAATTGGTTCATATCACCGGCAGTAAACGTCTCTTGTCCAGAAACGACAACGGTCAGCTTCTCATTCTCCACGTCCTCCACTTTTCTTTTAAACCGAACCTGTTTCAAATTCAAGATGATCTCGGTTACATCCTCGATAACTCCGGGAATTGTAGCGAATTCGTGTTCTACACCGTGAATTTTAATACCGGTAATCGCATAGCCTTCCAAAGAAGACAACAAGATTCTGCGTAGTGGATTACCAATAGTGATACCGTAACCAGGCTCCAAAGGACGGAATTCGAATTTTCCGAATTTATCCGTTGATTCGAGCATGATCACTTTGTCCGGTTTCTGGAAAGCTAATATTGCCATATATATTTTTATTTTACTACTTAGAATATAATTCTACGATTAACTGCTCTTTGATGTTCTCTGGAATGTCCGTTCTTTCCGGAACGTTGAGAAGTTTACCGCTCATAGAAGCAGCATCCCACTCCAACCAAGAATACTTACTGGTCTTTGAACCTCTTAAAGATTCATTGATCACCTCCAAAGATTTGGATTTCTCTCTCACACCTACGATATCTCCCGGGCGTACGTGGCAAGAAGGAATATTACATACCTTGCCGTTAATCACGATATGTCTGTGCGATACATACTGACGGGCAGCGGCGCGGGTAGGAGCGATACCTAAACGGTACACGACATTGTCCAAACGGCACTCCAACAATTGAAGCAATACCTCACCGGTAATACCCTTACTGCTCTCGGCTTTTTCAAACAAAATACGGAATTGCTTTTCCAACAATCCATAAGTATATTTTGCTTTTTGTTTCTCCTTTAGCTGCATTCCATACTCGGAGATTTTCTTTCTACGATGAGCCAAACCGTGTTGTCCAGGAGGATAGTTTCTACGTTCCAACGCTTTATCCGGTCCGAAAATGGGCTCACCAAATTTTCTTGCTATCTTAGACTTAGGTCCTGTATATCTAGCCATTTTATTCTGTATTTTAAAATTCTTAGATTAAGCTCCACGCTTATACTCTACGTCTTTTAGGAGGACGACATCCATTGTGCGGAAGCGGGGTAACATCGATAATTTCAGCCACTTCTATTCCACAAGCGTGGATAGCGCGAATAGCCGATTCACGACCATTACCTGGTCCCTTTACGTAAACTTTCACTTTTCTCATACCCAAATCAAAAGCAACCTTCCCACAATCGGTAGCTGCTGTTTGAGCCGCGTATGGAGTGTTTTTCTTCGATCCTCTAAAACCCATCTTACCCGCGGATGACCAAGAGATCACCTGACCGTTGGAATTGGTCAAAGAAATAATGATGTTATTAAAAGACGAATGAACGTGCGCTTGTCCCACGGCTTCTACTTTAACTAGCCGTTTCTTGTTTGATGTAGACTTCTTTGCCATAATTCAATCTCAATTCAATTATTTAGTTGCTTTTTTCTTATTCGCAACAGTTTTCTTCTTACCCTTTCTCGTACGGGCATTATTCTTCGTACTTTGTCCTCTGACCGGAAGACCGATACGATGCCTGATTCCGCGATAACAACCGATGTCCATCAGTCGTTTAATGTTCATCTGGACTGAAGTTCTCAATTCTCCTTCTACCTTGTACTCACCATTGATGACTTTACGTACAGCAGCTAATTGATCGTCATTCCAATCCTTCACCTTAGTGTCAAAATCGATGCCCGCCTTTTCAAGTATGGTCCGGGCACTACTTCTACCTATTCCGAAGATATAGGTTAGAGCTATTTCTCCTCTTTTGTTCGAGGGTAAATCTACACCAACGATTCTTGCCATAAATTTCTTTACTCTTTTTACTTAAATTAATAATCAACCCTGACGTTGTTTAAACTTCGGGTTCTTTTTGCAAATGACGTACAAAACGCCTTTTCTCCTGACAATCTTGCAATCAGCACTACGCTTTTTTACAGATGCTCTTACCTTCATGGTTCAACAATTTAATTTTTATATCTGAATGTTATCCTACCTTTCGTGAGATCATACGGAGACATGTCCACCCGTACCCTATCTCCCGGAAGTATTTTTATATAGTGCATCCGCATCTTCCCGGAGATATGGGCCGTTATAATATGCCCGTTTTCCAGTTCAACACGAAACATAGCATTTGACAATGCTTCCGTTATTACTCCATCCTGCTCTATTGAAGGCTGTTTCGCCATAATTTAATTTTAGATGTTAGATTTTAGATCTTAAATTAAACCTTTTATCTTCTAATTTACAATCCAAAATTTACAATTTACAATTTCTATATATACTCAAACGTCGACAAAATATCAGCACTTCCTTTACCCACCGCAACGGTATGTTCAAAATGTGCTGAGGGCATATGATCTCTGGTTCGAATCGTCCAACCATCGGACAGCTGATAAACATAACGTTTCCCCATATTTATCATCGGTTCAATGGCTATAACCATTCCCGTCGTCAACTTGCACCCCTGTCCCCTTCTTCCAAAATTTGGCACTTGGGGCTCTTCATGCAAATTTCGGCCAACCCCGTGTCCGACTAACTCTCTCACGACAGTAAAACCGTTCGCTTCCGCGTGAGATTGTACGGCATACCCGATATCGCCTATACGCATTCCAGATATTGCCTGCTCCATTCCCTTGTACAAACACTCCTGAGTCACCCTCAAAAGTTTATCGACCTCTTCACTGACTTTTCCCACGGCAAAAGAATAAGCACTATCACCATAAAAACCATTCTTTACGACCCCACAATCGACGGAAACGATATCACCCTCTTTTAGACATCGAGAAGATGGAATTCCGTGAACAACTTCATCATTTATCGATATACAA
The DNA here is from genome assembly GCF_027666085.1 of Sanguibacteroides sp. AM78-02pH3A. Classification (NCBI taxonomy): domain Bacteria; kingdom Pseudomonadati; phylum Bacteroidota; class Bacteroidia; order Bacteroidales; family Porphyromonadaceae; genus Sanguibacteroides; species Sanguibacteroides sp. AM78-02pH3A. Next base: position 111,129 of record NZ_JAQEHX010000006.1, read on the forward strand.
AGCGTATTAGGAAACCCTCCATATCCAAGAAAACCGGGAACCCCACCATTTGAACGGATGCAATCTTCCGCGATCTTATCCAATTCCAACGTTGAAATTCCAGGACGTATATATTTAGATACCTCTCCTAAAGCCCTTCCAACCAAACGGTTACTTTCCCGTAATAGCTCGATTTCCTCCTGTGTCTTAAAAAAAATCATGCCGCAAAAGTAATACTTTTTAATTGAAAACGGAAAATTGAAAATGGAAAATTAATATACAATCTTCTTCATTTTCAATTCCCTATTCCTTTACTTTCAATTAATAAGCAGCAGGACCGCCCGGATTCTTACCTTTAATACGTCCCGATTTCATCAACCCGTCATAATGACGCATCAACAAATGAGATTCGATCTGCTGTAACGTATCCAATACGACACCGACCAAAATCAGCAAGGATGTACCGCCATAGAACTGCGCAAATTGATGATTTACTCCGGAAATTTGAGCAAATGCAGGCAAAATAGCTACAATCCCAAGGAATATAGAACCGGGAAGAGTGATTCTCGACATAATCGTATCAAGGAACTCCATTGTTTTCCTTCCCGGTTTCACACCAGGAATAAAACCGCCGTTCTTTTTCATATCTTCAGACATCTGCATCGGATTCACCGTGATAGCCGTGTAAAAATAAGTAAACGCTACGATCATCACGAAGAATACTCCATTATACCAGAAACCGGTAAAATTGGACATGGCCGAAGCAAAACCGGATAAAGACTCTGAATTAGCATAGTTGATCAAAGAGATAGGCAAAAGCATAATTGCCTGAGCAAAAATGATAGGCATAACTCCGGCAGCATTGATCTTCAACGGGATATATTGACGTACACCACCGTATTGCTTATTACCCACGATACGTTTAGCATACTGTACAGGCACTTTACGCGTACCTTGTACTAACATAATCGTCCCGCAGAATACCAAGAAAAGAAGTATCAACTCGATTAACAAAGCGACTAAACCGCCACCTTGCTGCGTCACCCGAGAGGTTAACTCCGCAAAAAAAGCGAAGGGCAAACGAGCGATAATACCGATCATGATAATGATAGAGACACCATTACCAATACCTTTATCCGTTATTCTTTCACCTAACCATAGAACGAACATAGATCCCGCGGCCATAATAACTATGGACGAAATCTTAAAGAAAGCACCTGTTAACACAAAAGCCTCGGCAGGCACTTGAGCATATAAGTTGGTAAGATACGCTGAACCTTGCAAAACAAGGATAACTAAGGTCAAATACCGGGTAATCTGGTTTATTTTACGCCGACCGCTCTCACCTTCCTTTTGCAAACGTTGAAAATAAGGAACAGCGATTCCCAATAATTGCACGACGATTGACGCTGAGATATACGGCATAATTCCCAATGCAAAAACCGATGCATTAGAGAACGCTCCTCCAGAGAACATATCCAATAATCCCAGAACACCACTTTGTGTCTGTGCCTTCAACGCATTCAACATGTGAGGGTCGATACCCGGCAGTACCACCTCAGTTCCTAATCTATAAACGAGAATGAGCCCAAGCGTAGTCAAAATTCTAGTCTTGAGTTCCTCGATTTTCCAAATGTTCTTTAATGTATCAAATAACTTCATAAGTTCTTCCTTTTAAGGCATTCAATCTGGGATTTTGTTAAAGTTGCTTCAAAAATAGTAAATCTATTCTAAAAACAACTTTAAACTCCCAAATTTTTAATCTTACAATTCAACTACCGTACCGCCGGCAGCCTCGATAGCAGCTTTTGCTTTCTCCGAGAACTTGTCAGCTTTTACTTCCAATTTGGCAGTCAATACTCCATCACCTAACACCTTAAGAAGTTCGTTCTTAGACATTAAATTAGCTTTGATCAAGTATTCCCTATCGATCACAGTAAGATTATCTCTTTCTGCCAAAGCCTGAAGCATACCAACATTGATAGCTTTATATTCTACTCTGTTTATATTTTTAAAGCCAAACTTAGGCACACGTCTCTGCAAAGGCATCTGTCCTCCCTCAAAACCGATCTTGTTTTTATAACCGGATCTTGATTTAGCACCTTTATGTCCTCTTGTAGAAGTACCTCCTTTTCCCGAACCTTGTCCGCGACCAATTCTCTTTGTATTGTGAGTTGATCCGACTGCCGGTTTTAAGTTACTTAAATCCATTTTATTATCATTAAAATAGTTTGACAATCACTTTACCTCTTCCACGCGGAGAAGATGTTTTACTTTCGCAACCATACCCAAGATCTGAGGAGTAGCCTCGTGTTCCACGCTACTGTTCATCTTCCCCAATCCCAGAGAATCTAACGTTCTAACTTGACGTTTATCGCTGCCGATTTTACTTTTTACCAATGTAATTTTAATCCTTGCCATCGTCATTCAAATTAACCGTTAAACACTTTATCGAGATTGACTCCTCTTTGTTGAGCTACCATTCGGGCGTCTCTTAACTCTTTCAACGCGGCAAAAGTAGCCTTGACCAAGTTATGCGGGTTGGAAGAACCTTTACATTTAGCCAACACATCTTTTACCCCGGCACTCTCCAGCACGGCACGCATAGCACCTCCCGCCACAAGACCGGTACCGGAAGAAGCAGGACGCATAAACACCTCGGCTCCGCCGAATTTAGCCTCTTGAGCGTGAGGAATCGTTCCTTTATACACGGGAACCTTTACCAAATTCTTTTTAGCAGCCTCTATTCCTTTAGAGATAGCCGTCGTTACTTCATTGGCCTTACCTAATCCATAACCAACTACACCATTCTCATTGCCCACTACAACAATAGCAGAGAAACTAAAGGTTCTACCTCCTTTGGTAACCTTGGTTACACGGTTGATAGCAACTAATCTGTCCTTCAATTCCAAGTCAGACGTATTATTTATCTTCTGTTCCATTCTTGCTTACGATTAAAAGTTAAGACCACCGTTACGAGCCGCATCTGCTAATGCCTTTACTCTTCCGTGATATAAATATCCGTTTCTATCAAACACCACGTTCTCGATTCCGGCTGCTTTCGCTTTTTCGGCAATCATGGCACCCAAAAGTTGAGCCTGTTCGATTTTGGTGATTTTCTTCTCTGCAATCTCCTTACAAAGAGAGGAGGCCGATACTAATGTCTTGGCGACATTGTCATCAATCAACTGAACAGAGATCTGCGCGTTGGAACGGAAAACCGTCATCCGGGGTCTCTCTGCTGTTCCGAAGACTACTTTACGTATTCTTCTTTTTATTCTTATTCTTCTTTCTACCTTCGTTAAAGCCATAACATTACTTTTTTACAGGTGATTAAACTTTAGCCGACTTACCAGCCTTACGACGAAGAACTTCACCCACAAATTTAATACCTTTACCCTTGTAAGGCTCCGGTTTACGGAATGAACGAATTTTCGCCGCAACCTGACCGATAAGTTGCTTATCACAACTCTCCAATGTAATAATCGGATTAGACCGCTTTTCAGCAAGTACACTCACCTTAACTTCTTTCGGTAACACCAAGAATATTCCATGTGAATAACCTAATCCAAGTTCAAGTACCTGACCTTCGGCGTTCGCACGGTAACCGACTCCGACCAACTCTTGTTTAATCGTGTACCCTTCTGAAACACCAACAACCATATTATGTACCAAAGCACGGTAAAGACCATGCTGTGCCTTATGACTTTTATCTTCGGTGTGACGTTCCAAAGTCACCTGATTCTCTCCCACGTTTACGGTAATATCGGTTCCTACATTTTGAGAAAGCTCTCCTTTCGGACCTTTAACAATCACCGTGTTGTCCGGGTTTACCGTAACGGTAACCCCTTGTGGTATATCTATTGGTAATTTTCCTATTCGTGACATCTTAAGCCCTTTCTATTAATAAACATAACACAATACTTCCCCGCCTACATTTTTTTGGCGAGCCTCTTTATCCGTCATTATTCCTAATGAAGTAGATAAAATCGCGATTCCCAATCCGTTCAATACCTGAGGCATTTCCTCCACGTTGGTATAACGTCTAAGACCCGGTTTTGAAACACGTGTCAATGCTTTAATGGCGGGCATCTTCGTTTCCGGATGATACTTTAAAGCAATCTTGATGTTGCTTCTTACGCCATCCTGCTCAAACTTGTAGTTCAGGATATATCCTTTCTCTTTCAAAATCTTGGTCATCTCCCGTTTCATTTTAGATCCGGGGATATCTACTACCTTATGACCTGCTCTTACTGCATTTCTAATGCGCGTAAGGAAATCTGCTATTGGATCTGTCATCTCTTCTAAATTTTAAAATTTACCAACTAGCCTTCTTAACTCCAGGTATAAGTCCGGCAGAAGCCATCTCCCGGAACTGAATCCGGCTTATACCAAATTGTCTCATGTACCCTCTCGGTCTTCCCGTCAACTTGCATCTGTTATGCAAACGAACGCGACTGGAGTTCTTAGGTAGAAGGCTCAATCCAACGTAGTCTCCTTCCTCTTTTAATTTGGCTCGCTTTGCGGCGTACTTTTCTACCAATTTTGCACGCTTTACCTCACGGGCCTTCATTGATTCTTTTGCCATTTCGCTTTTCTTTTAATTCTTTTTAAATGGTAATCCAAACTCTCTTAGAAGTGCAAAACCTTCTTCGTCGGTATTAGCCGAAGTTACAAACGTGATATTCATACCCATGATCTTGTGGACATTGTCCAGCACGATTTCCGGAAATATGATTTGCTCTTCTATTCCTAAAGTATAGTTTCCTCTTCCGTCCAACTTATTGTTGATTCCTTTGAAATCGCGAATACGCGGAAGGGCGGAAACAATAAGTCTTTCCAAAAATTCATACATACGTTCTTTACGTAAAGTCACTCTCACGCCGATCGGCATGCCTTTACGCAATTTAAAATTAGAAACATCCTTGGTTGACTTACAAGTAACCGGTTTCTGACCGGTTATCGCCGTTAACTCGTTCACGGAAAACTCAAGAATTTTCTTATCCTGAATGGATGCTCCTACGCCCTGATTGATTACTATCTTCTCCAATCTGGGTGCTTGCATAACTGACTTGTATCCGAACTCTTTCATCAAAGCCGGTACAATTTCTTCGTTATACTTCTTTTTGTAATTTGGTACGTAATTCATCTAAATATTTATGATTTTCGATTCGTCGTTTTATCATTAACACTCCACAAGTCGAAATTCCGCAAAATTTCAAGGTTGCAAAGATATAATTTAAAATCAGAAATCCATAGTTAATTTATAATTTTTGATTTACGATCAAACATTCCGTTTATCGTAAACCAAAAATTAAAATTTCAAATCTGGACATCGCCTCCCGGCAATCCTTACAATTATTTCAATTCGGTTCCGGATTTCTTCGCGTAACGAACAGATCTCATCTTCGTTACCTTCTTTCCGTCCTTTACAATCTCCACCTCTACCCGTTTTCTTCCGACACGCGTCGGCTTTCCGGTAGTAGGATCAACCACGTTCAAGTTTGAAATATGGATCGGAGCTTCTTTTTTCACGATTCCACCTTGTGGATGAGCGGCATTGGGTTTCGTATGCTTGCTGATCATATTGATTCCCTCAACAATGGCTCTCTCTTTCCCCGGATCCACTTCAAGTACCTTGCCCTGCTTTCCTTTATCTTCGCCGGCATTTACCTGAACTAAATCACCTTTTTTTATATGAAATTTTCTATTCATCACCTATAAAATTTTAGATTTCAGATTTTAGATTTCAGATAAAGCAACTAACTACCAATCGTAAATCTAAAATCATAAATCGTAAATAATTAAAGTACTTCCGGGGCCAACGAAACAATTTTCGTATAACCTTCACGAACTTCTCTGGCTACAGGTCCGAAAATACGGGTTCCTCTCATTTCACCCGCGTTATTCAACAACACGCAAGCGTTGTCATCAAAGCGGATATAAGATCCGTCCGGACGTCTGTATTCCTTGCTTACACGAACTACTACTGCCTTACTAACTGAACCTTTTTTTACTTCACCGTTCGGGAGTGCGTTCTTCACGGCAACAACGATTTTATCGCCTACGCGTGCGTATCTTTTCTTGGTTCCTCCAAGTACGCGAATACAAAGCACTTCTTTGGCACCGCTGTTGTCTGCTACGGTCAATCTACTTTCCTGTTGTATCATGATTACTTAGCTCTTTCAATGATTTCAACTAATCTCCATCTCTTGGTTTTACTCAAGGGACGAGTTTCCATAATTCTCACTGTATCGCCGATGTTACATTCATTCTTTTCATCGTGAGCAGTGAATTTCTTGGTCTTGCTGACAAACTTCCCGTAAATCGGGTGTTTCTCTTTGAAGCGAACGGCAACAGTGATAGATTTCTCCATCTTGTTACTTACGACAAGACCGACACGCTCTTTTCTAAGATTTCTTTCCATACTTTATTACTTTACCGTTAATTCTCGCTTACGCAATTCCGTTAACATTCTTGCGATATCTCTTCTGACTGCCCGAATTTGCATCGGATTTTCCAAAGGAGAAACAACATGGTTCATCGTCATTTTAGTCAGATTGGTTCTCTCTGCCAAAATTCTCTCTTTCAGGTCTTCGGTGGTTAACTCTCTAATTTCTGAATTTTTCATCTCACTAACAATTTTTTGTTTTGAAACTTAAAATAGCCTCTCGACTATTCCGTATAATCACGTCTAACCACGAACTTAGTAGCGATGGGTAGCTTCTGGGCTGCTAAACGCAAAGCCTCCTTAGCTATCGCATACGGTACTCCGTCCGCTTCAAAGAGAATACGACCTGGAGTAACAGGAGCAACGAATCCTTCTGGAGATCCCTTACCTTTACCCATACGAACCTCAGCGGGTTTTTTAGTAATAGGTTTATCTGGAAATATACGTATCCATATTTGACCTTGTCTCTGCATGTAACGTGTCACTGCAACACGGGCTGCTTCAATCTGACGTTGTTCGATCCACGTACTTTCCAACGCCTTAATTCCGAAAGATCCGAATGCCAGTTCATGTCCCCTCTGGGCATTCCCCTTCATTCTACCTTTCTGCGATCTTCTGTATTTAGTCCTTTTTGGCTGTAACATAGCTCTAATCTATTTATAAGTTAAAAGACTACTTTTTTCTTTTCTTGAATCCACCCTTTTTGCCGGCTCCAGCGTTCGGACGACCGCCATCTTTCGGGGCACTAATCAACGAGTTCGGAACAAGCTCGCGCTTGCCGTAAACTTCTCCTTTACAGATCCAAACCTTGATACCCAATTGGCCATATGTAGTCAATGCTTCGGCCTGGGCGTAATCAATATCTGCCCGGAAAGTGTGTAATGGAATTCTACCTTCCTTGTAGATCTCAGCTCTTGCCATTTCCGCACCGTTCAAACGACCTGAAATCAGGATCTTGATACCCTCCGCTCCCATTCTCATGGTTGAAGCGATAGCCATCTTGATGGCTCTGCGGTAAGCGACACGACCTTCCAGCTGACGAGCTATGTTATTACCCACGATCACCGCATCCAATTCAGGACGTTTGATCTCGAAGATATTAATTTGAACTTCTTTATCTGTGATCTTCTTCAGCTCCTCTTTCAATTTGTCCACTTCTTGACCGCCTTTACCGATGATGATACCCGGACGCGCGGTGTTAATGGTAATCGTGATCAGCTTCAGAGTTCTCTCGATAACAATCTTGGCGATTCCAGCTTTGGCGAGACGGGCGTTCAAATACTTTCTGATTTTGTAATCTTCCACCAATTTATCACCATAGTTTTTACCGCCGAACCAGTTAGAATCCCATCCTCTGATGATTCCTAATCTATTGCTTATTGGATTAACTTTCTGTCCCATGCTAACTATTCTTTAGTAATGTTTTCAACAGCTGTCTTGCTTCCCAGCACGATCGTCACGTGATTTGAACGTTTACGAATCCGATGTGCTCTTCCTTGAGGAGCCGGTCTTAATCTTTTCAACATACCAGCACCGTCAACGAAAATCTCTTGTACAAACAGGGAAGCATCGTCCACGCGTTTTCCCTCGTTTTTCTGTTCCCAGTTCGCAATTGCTGAAAGCAGGAGCTTCTCCACTTTACGAGCAGCTTCTTTCGGACAAAACTTAAGCATATCCAAAGCTTTCTGTACCTCTACCCCACGCACTAAATCCGCTACCAATCTCATTTTCTGAGGAGATGTAGGACAGTCGCGAAGAATAGCAAAAGCCTTCTCTTTTCTGGCTTCTTTATTCTGATTTGCTCTTAATCTTTTTCTTGCACCCATTTTAATACATCTTCATTAGTTCAACTTAACCACGCTTTATTTTTTCTTCTTGTCAGCATGGCCTCTAAATGTACGTGTCGGCGCAAACTCACCCAGCTTATGACCTACCATATTCTCAGTCACGTATACCGGAATAAATTTATTACCGTTATGTACAGCGATAGTATGCCCTACAAAGTCCGGAGAGATCATGGAATAACGAGCCCAAGTCTTAATAACTGACTTCTTATTGGTCTCATTCATTACCAAAATTTTTCTCTCTAATTTGAAATCTATAAAAGGGCCTTTTTTTAACGAACGACTCATAACATCAATAATTAATCAGTTATTTCTTTCTTCTTTCTACAATATACTTATTAGAAAGCTTCTTCGGCGCTCTGGTCTTGTATCCCTTAGCCAACAAGCCTTTTCTTGAACGAGGATGTCCTCCTGAAGCGCGGCCTTCACCACCACCCATCGGGTGATCAACCGGGTTCATTACAACACCCCTTACACGTGGTCTGCGACCTAACCAACGGGTACGACCGGCTTTACCTGAACGCTCCAACGCGTGGTCGGAATTGGATACCGTACCCACAGTAGCGCGACAGGTTAACAAAATCATACGAACCTCGCCGGAAGGTAACTTAATTGAAGCATATTTTCCTTCCCTTGCAACCAATTGAGCGTAAGAACCGGCACTACGGGCCATCACGGCTCCCTGTTGCGGTCTTAACTCGATGTTATGAATAATTGTACCAAGTGGGATCTCAGATAAGAACAACGAATTTCCTACCTCGGGCGCCACGCCAGCACCGCTCATCACGGTCTGATCTACTTGCAAGCCCGCGGGAGCTATAATATAACGTTTTTCTCCATCGGCATATACTAACAAAGCGATATGAGCGGTACGATTCGGATCATACTCGATCGTAGCTACACGCGCCGGAATATTATCCTTGTCACGCTTAAAATCTATCTCTCTGTATCTTTGTTTATGACCTCCACCTATATATCTCATTGTCATCTTACCGGAGTTATTACGTCCACCGGTCTTTTTCATCGGTCTTAACAATGATTTCTCAGGTCTATCTGTAGTCACCTGATCAAAGGTAATTCCTACCTTATGTCTTTGACCAGGAGTCACAGGATTAAATTTTCTTACAGCCATCTCAATTAAATATTGCTAAAAAAATCAATACTATCACCTTCTGCTAAAGTCACAATTGCTTTCTTAAATGAAGCGGTCCTACCGGAAATAACACCTGCTTTTGTATAGCGAGATTTTACATCTCCCTGATAAATCATGGTGTTTACCTCTTTCACGGTAACCCCGTACATTTTTTCAATTGCCTTTTTTATCTCAAACTTGTTCGCTGCCTTGTCAACAACGAAAGCGACTCTGTTCTGTTTGTCAGTCAAAGCAGTCATCTTTTCTGACAATATGGGCTTCTTTATTATTTCCATCTTTTACTCTTCGTTAAGATTGAACACTTCATTTAGGCCCTGTACAGAACTCTCAACGAACACGAGATTTTTAGCTCTCATGATGTCGTAAGTAGCCAAATCACAAGCTCTCATTACACTTACGTTCTGCAAGTTACGAGCCGACAAAATAATATTCTCGTTACTCTCATTCAAAATCAACAACAAGTTCCGATCGTTTACCTTCAAATTATTCATCAATTGAATCATCTGCTTGGTCTTCGGAGCTTCAAAGTTAAAATCTTCAACGACAGTCACAGCATTCGCCCCTGCTTTTACTGATAAAGCGGATCTACGAGCCAATCTCTTCAGTTTCTTATTCAGCTTAAAGCTGTAATCTCTGGGAACGGGACCAAATACTCTACCACCACCTCTGAACAACGGGTTCTTAATACCACCAGCTCTGGCGCCACCGGTACCTTTTTGCTTTTTCAGCTTACGGGTACTACCTGAAATCTCATTTCTCTGTTTAGATTTATGAGTTCCCTGACGATTATTAGCCAAATACTGCTTTACATCAAGATAGATAGCGTGTTCATTAGGCTGAATTCCAAAGATAGCGTCATTTAACTCTATCTTCCTGCCTGTCTCTTGTCCGGCAATGTTTAATACACTTAACTCCATTACTTCTCGATAATTACGTATGAACCTTTAGCTCCGGGAATAGACCCCTTCACCAATAACAAATTATTCTCAGGTATCACTTTCAACACCTTCAAGTTCTGAACCGTCACTCTATCACCGCCCATTTGACCGCCCATACGCATGCCTTTGAACACGCGTGCGGGAGTAGAACAAGCTCCGATAGAACCCGGCTTTCTCGCCCGGTTGTGCTGACCGTGAGTTGCCTGACCAACTCCACCGAAACCGTGACGTTTCACAACGCCCTGGAAACCTTTTCCTTTACTGGTCCCGATTACATCAACGAAATCTGCTCCTTCGAACAGGTTTACGTCAATTACGTCTCCTAACTTGTACTCGACATCATACCCGGAAAACTCTACAAGTTTTCTTTTAGGAGTAGTGCCTGCCTTCTTAAAATGTCCACTTAGCGGCTTCGTCGTGTTTTTCTCCTTTGCATCGTCAAACCCCAACTGAAGTGCTTCGTAACCGTCTGTCTCCATTGTTTTGATTTGGGTTACAACACATGGACCGGCCTCAATCACAGTGCATGGGATACTTTTCCCCTCGGCACTGAATACGGATGTCATTCCGACTTTTTTTCCAATTAAACCTGGCATCTCTTTTTTTCTTTTTTAAAATTAGGTTCTAATTCTCTAATAACGACATAGGTTTTCGCCGTTATCATACTTTAATCTCTACTTCAACACCACTCGGTAACTCAAGCTTCATTAAGGCATCGATTGTTCCAGCCGTTGAGCTGTAAATATCAATCAATCTCTTAAACGTGCACACCAAAAATTGTTCGCGGCTCTTCTTATTCACGAAAGTAGAGCGGTTAACAGTAAAGATTCCCCGGTGAGTCGGAAGTGGAATAGGACCACTCACAACAGCTCCAGTAGCTTTTACTGTCTTAACAATCTTCTCTGCAGACTTGTCTACCAAGTTGTGATCGTAAGATTTCAATTTGATTCTGATTTTTTGGCTCATGTTATTTAATTATGATTCATGATTTAAGATTTACGATTTCGATTGAAAACAATCTACATCGTAAATCGGTAATCTAAAATTCTATACTAAGTCTACTCTTCCGCTATTCTTTTCAACAACCTCCTTGGCTATTCCCTTCGGAACCTCGGCATAATGAGAGAATTCCATAGAAGAACTGGCACGACCGGATGATAACGTCCTCAATACGGTTACATAACCGAACTGCTCGGACAAAGGTACCTTCGCCTCGATCACGCGGGCTCCGGCTCTGGATTCCATTCCTTCCACCTGACCGCGACGACGATTCAAGTCTCCGATAATGTCACCCATATACTCCTCGGGAGTAACTACTTCCAATTTCATCACGGGTTCCAATAATACCGGTTTAGCCTTTTGCGCGGCCTCTTTATAACCTATTTTGGCAGCCATTTCAAAAGATAATGCATCGGAGTCTACCGGGTGGAAAGATCCGTCGATCAACGTGATCTTTAAGCTTTCCAACGGATAACCCGCCAGCACACCACTCTCCATAGCCTCTTTGAATCCTTTCTCCACGGAGGGGATAAACTCCTTCGGAATATTACCGCCTTTTACCTCGTTCACGAAAGTCAAACCTTCTTTACCTTCTTCAGCCGGCTCCATCCGGAAGATGATATCGGCAAATTTACCGCGACCACCCGTCTGTTTTTTGAATACATGACGATGTTCGAATACACCGGTAATAGCTTCCTTGTAAGCAACCTGAGGAGCACCCTGATTACACTCTACCTTGAACTCGCGTCTCAGACGGTCCAAAATAATATCCAAGTGGAGCTCTCCCATTCCGCTGATAACGGTCTGACCCGAATCTTCATCCGTTTTTACGCGGAAAGTCGGATCCTCTTCAGCCAACTTGGCCAAAGCCATTCCCAACTTATCCGTATCTTTTTGCGTAAGCGGTTCCACGGCGATACCGATCACCGGTTCCGGGAAGGTCATACTCTCCAGTACGATCTGATTCTCCTCGGTACATAAGGTATCCCCCGTACGAATATCCTTAAACCCGACGCAAGCGCAAATATCACCGGCCTCAAGAACATCTCTCGGCTGTTGTTTGTTTGAATGCATCTGGAATAAACGCGAAATACGCTCTTTTTTATCTGTACGCGGATTATATACATACGAACCCGCTTCGATCTTACCGGAATAAATACGCGTATAGCACAAACGTCCCACGAAAGGATCCGTGGCGATCTTAAATGCCAACGCGGAAAGCGGAGCCTCGGGATCGATCTCGAAAATTTTCTCTTCTCCCGTTTTCGGATCCGTACCTGCAGCAGCCGGAATATCCAACGGATGAGGCAAATAAGCAATTACCGCATCCAACAGGTTCTGAACTCCTTTATTTTTAAAAGAAGAACCGCACATTACCGGACAGAAATCCATCGCTATCACGGCTTTACGAACCACAGCCTTTAATTCCTCCACGGTAATCGAATCCGGATCTTCAAAGAAACGTTCCATCAATGCTTCGTCCTGAACAGCAGCAGCCTCTACCAACTTCTCTCTCCACTCTTGAGCTTCAGCCAACATATTGGCAGGAATCTCTTTTACCGTTGCCGTCATCTCTCCATTCTCCCACACGTAAGCCTTCATTTCAATCAAATCGATCACACCCTGGAAGTTTTCTTCAGCACCGATCGGAAGTTGAAGCGGAATCGGATTAGCTTTCAACTTTTCACGGATCTCGCGTACTGCCTTAAAGAAGTCAGCACCTGAACGGTCCATTTTATTCACGAAAGCGATTCTTGGAACTCCGTACTTGTTTGCCTGACGCCAAACGGTTTCCGATTGAGCCTCTACTCCACCCACGGCACAGAATAGAGCCACAGCTCCATCCAATACACGCAAGGAACGCTCTACCTCCACGGTAAAGTCAACGTGTCCCGGAGTGTCGATAATATTGATTTTATATTCTTTATCCTGATATTTCCAAAAACAAGTGGTCGCGGCAGAAGTGATGGTAATACCTCTCTCTTGCTCCTGAACCATCCAGTCCATGGTAGCCGTACCATCGTGAGTCTCCCCTATCTTGTGAGATACCCCCGTGAAATACAGGATTCGTTCTGTCGTTGTTGTCTTACCGGCATCAATATGAGCCATGATACCGATATTTCTCGTAAAATGTAAATCTCTTTTTGCCATTTTCTTACTTTATCCCCTCCTTAAAATCTGAAATGAGCAAAAGCACGATTGGCCTCTGCCATACGATGAATATCCTCCTTCTTCTTGAAGGCCGCACCTTCTTCCTTGTAAGCAGCCATGATTTCGGCAGCCAACTTCTCAGCCATTCCCTTACCGCTTCTCTTACGAGCGAATAAGATCATGTTTTTTACAGAGATTGATCTTTTTCTTATTGGATTAATTTCCATCGGCACCTGGAAAGTAGCACCTCCCACCCGGCGACTTTTCACCTCTACCTGAGGAGTGATGTTCTCCAAAGCCTGCTTCCAAATATCCAAAGCCGGTTTCTCTTCTTTTTTCGCCATCTTCTCCTCTACGATATCGATAGCATCATAAAAAATACTTAAGGCGATGCTTTTCTTACCATCCACCATTAAATCATTAACGAACCGCGTTACTAATACATCATTAAACTTCGGGTCCGGTAACAGGATTCTCTTTTTTGGTTTTGATTTTCTCATTTCTTCCTACGTTTACGAATTCGTTCGTCAGCTGCCCGTTTTGGTCTTCAACGGTCTCCCGACCATTTACTCAACTCTCGGGAACAACCCATAAACAATTCCTGTTAATAACTACTTTTTACCTTTTTCCGGAGTTTTACCTGCTTTCGGTTTTTTAGCTCCGTACTTGGAACGACTTTGCAAACGACCGTTTACACCGGCAGCATCCAAGGTTCCACGAACAAGGTGATAACGTACACCCGGAAGGTCTTTCACACGACCACCGCGGATTAACACGATAGAGTGCTCTTGCAGATTGTGTCCTTCTCCCGGAATATAAGCATTCACTTCTTTTCCGTTAGTTAATCTAACCCTGGCTACCTTTCTCATTGCAGAGTTCGGTTTTTTCGGAGTCGTCGTGTAAACACGTACACATACCCCGCGTTTTTGCGGACAAGAATCTAAAGCCGGAGCTTTACTCTTATCCTCAATTCTTTTTCTTCCTTTTCTTACTAACTGTTGAATAGTTGGCATACAAGTACTTTTAAATTAGTTACTTTTATTCAATTTGGCCCGCAAATGTAGTAACTAAAAACCACATCACCAAACATTCTATCTATTTTTTCGCAAAAAAGTATAAGATTGTGAGAAAGTTAGCACTCCCCCCGGGATTAAACCAAACGACAAAATAAAAAACAGCTTAAGGATTTTTTAAAATGAAGACGGGTTAAAGCCAAAAACGAAGATTGTTAATGTTTACTAAATAAAGCAAGCAGCACCTTTCCAAGAAACATTTTACCACTCAACAATGACAAATAATACGGCGAAAATATAACAATATAGATCTATTTCCATTATCTTCTAAAAAGTGAAAAAATAAATCGACAAAATGAAAAATATTTTTTCCATATTTGATAATTCAAAGTGAAGGCATACGGACAAGCATAGACCCCTTTTTCCTTTGCTTGAATAATACGAAGAGGAGAAAATATCGACTCGATAATAACATACATCATTCATAATGATAAATTTAAATACTGTGGATCTACAACTATTTGAAGAAAAAAAGACGATAGACCGTATTCTGACAGACCTGAAAATAGGATGGTGGAAAGTAGACCACGAAAAAAAAGGATACGTTCTCTCCGACATCGCGGTAAAAATGTTAAAATTAGATAGTAACATCATCCGCTTCAAAACCTTTACCGAGATGATACGGGAAGATTACCGTGCCCGTATCATGAAAGAAATTGAAAACATCGAGAATCAATACCTCTACGACCAAACCTTTCCGATCCAGACTCCTTCGGGAGAGATATGGTTACGTTCCAAAATAATCCATAAAGAAACGGACGAAAAAGGTAACTCCTCCATTTCCGGATTTATCCAGATCATCCCTAATCCGGAAGTAACTCAACCGGAAAAAGCATCCCTTTTAAGAATAAACAATTTATTATACCAGTTAAATACCATTTCACACACGCTGCTCTCTTTTCTCCAATCCGATACGGCCGATACCGTTATCAACAAGATTCTTGAAAATATCCTGGAACAATTCAAAGGCGGAAGGGCTTACATCATTGAGTATAACTGGGAAAAAAAGACACAAACTTGTACTTATGAAGTCACAGACTCCAACGTGAATAAAGAACAGTCACGAATCAACGATATGCCCATGGAGGAATCTCCATGGTGGACGCGACAAATTACCCGACAAAAACATATCATACTTTCCGATTTAAATGAGCTCCCGGAAGAGGCTTATATCGAAAAAGAATTTTTAGCCCTTCAGGAAATCAAATCCATCATTGTCGCCCCCTTAATCTCTCATGAGGGAGTATGGGGTTACGTGGGTATCGACGTCGTGGAAGAACATCACGAATGGAGTAACGAAGATTGTCAGTGGTTCACCTCTCTCGCCAACATTATCAATATATGTATCGGATTGCAAAGATCGGAGCATGAAGCTCAAATCGATCGAACTTACTTGCAAAACCTTTACAAACACATGCCATTGGGTTACACGAGGTTAAAACTCTTGTACGATTCCAATCGCCAACCGATAGATTATCTATTCGTAGACGCTAATTATGCCGCGGGAGAAATCAATGGTTATAACGTCGAAAAATACATCGGACATAAAGCCAGCGAATTGAGAGTAAACCTGAAAGAAGAACTCGTCTACCTCCAGGATATCCTACATACCAAGAAACACGCCGATGTAAATTATTATATAGAACCTCTCAAAAAACATTGCCACGCCATTATCTATTCGACGGTAGAAGATGAAGTCATCTGCCTCATCTCCGACATAACGGAATCATACAACACGCACGAGGCTCTGGATCGAAGCGAAAAAATTCTCCGAAACATATACGATAACCTGCCGGCAGGAATCGAACTGTATGACAAAACCGGAAAATTGGTTGATATGAATATAAAAGATCTGGAAATATTCGGCCTCAAACGGAAAGAAGATGCTTTGGGTGTCAGTATTTTTGAAAATCCCAACATTCCGGCGGAAATCATAGAAAAAATTAGAAAAGAAGAACCCGTCTCTTTCCGGCTCAACTATTCCTTCAAATCTATCGAACATTATTACTCCTCGACAAAAAAAGGAAATATCGAGATATACACGACGGTAAGTGCGTTATACGATAAACAAGGCAATCTTATACATTATCTGTTTATTAACATCGATAATACGGAAATCAGCAACGCTTACAGTAAAATAGCGGAATTCGAAAGTTCTTTTTCCGCCATCAGCAAATTCGGTAAAATCGGCTATTGCAAATTCGACTTATTCACGAAAAACGGATACGGAGTTGCCCAATGGTATCGAAATTTAGGAGAACACGAAACAACTCCATTGCCACAGATCATCGGCGTTTACAATCATGTCCATGAAGAAGACAAAGCTTATATTTTGGACTCCATACGAAAAGTAAAAGCACACGAGACCGATAATTTTAGCCGGGATTTACGAGTTCATACGGAAGAGGGCTGGAAATGGACAAGAATCAATGTGATGCGCAATACCATGAACAACGATACCGGCAAACTCGAAATGCTGTGTGTGAATTACGATATCACCGAATTAAAAGAAACGGAGAAAAAACTTATCGAAGCGAAAAACAGGGCTGAAATAAGCGATCGGCTGAAATCCGCTTTTTTAGCTAATATGAGTCATGAAATACGAACTCCTTTAAACGCTATCGTAGGCTTCTCAAATCTTTTGACGGAAACGGATGACCGGGACGAACGGGCTGCCTATTTCGATATTGTACAGGAAAACAACGAATTGTTATTGCAATTGATCTCCGATATTTTGGACTTGTCAAAAATAGAAGCCGGAACATTGGATATTACAAACAGCGATGTCAACGTAAACCAGTTATGTGAAGAAATCATCCGCTCTTTCAGCTTGAAAGCAGAAGAAAACAATATCGAAATTCTTTTCGAGCAACATTTACCCGCGTGTCATATCAATAGCGACAAAAATCGCCTGACACAAATCATCACGAATTTCATCAATAATGCTCTGAAATTCACGTCTAAAGGCAGCATCACCCTCGGTTACTACCAAAGCGGACCGGAAGAGATTAAATTTTATGTCAAAGATACCGGAACAGGTATTCCCAAAGACAAAATAAACAACGTATTCGAACGCTTTATCAAATTAAACTCTTTCGCTCAGGGAACAGGATTAGGCCTTTCCATTTGCAAAAGCCTCGCAGAACAAATGGGAGGAGAAATCGGAGTGGAATCACAGGAAGGGAAAGGTTCCTGTTTCTGGTTTACACACCCGTTCCACCCCGATGTACAACTTAAATTATCTTTTGAAACCACAGAAATAAAAGCAATCGAACCTGCACATCTTTTTCCAAATCCTTCCCAACCGACCATATTAGTAGCCGAAGACACGGATAGCAATTTTTTACTTGTTTCAGCCATCTTAAAAAAAGATTACCGTTTATTCCGCGCCGTCGATGGAGTAGAAGCCGTTAAACTGGCCGCAGAGATTCATCCCGATCTCATCCTCATGGACATCAAAATGCCTCACATGGACGGAATTGAAGCTACAAAAGAGATCAGGAAAACAGATAAAAACGTTCCTATCGTCGCCGTGACGGCTTTCGCTTTCGATAGTGATCGACAACGAGTTCTGGATGCGGGCTGTAACGACTATATGTCCAAACCCATAACCGGGCCGGAGTTGCATCAAAAGTTGCGTGAAATGATCCGCCTTCGTTTCAAAAAGACCCCCTAAAACCGATACTCATGAAAACTATTGATTTTCTTCTATTAAATACTTAATTTTGTTAAGTATGTCAAATTCACCCGTACACGACATCTTTGGTATCTAAACTCAATTTATTATGGATGCGACAAATTCATTGTTATGTCAAGTAGCCATCACAATGACCTCGAAGTTAAACAATAAACTCGCTTTCCCCCTGTTCGAAAGATGCGGAGGCGTAGAAGGATTTTTCCATGAAAGCAAAAACGCCCTGCAAATACTTATGGAAGAATTTCATTGGAAAAACATTGAAATAAAACAGAAAGAATGGTTGGATCTGGCTAAAAAAGAATTAGATATCATGCAAAAAGAAGAGATAGCGTGTTGTTTCATCGAAGACATGGAATATCCCCCTCTGTTAAAACATTGCGAAGACGCCCCTTTAGTCCTTTTTTACAAAGGTCGACTGACAATATCCGGAGATAAAACCATCGCTATCGTGGGAACCCGTAAAGCATCCGAACGCTGCAAAAACCGGATAGATTTCATCATAGAACAAATTGCCGGAATGGGATATCGCCCCCTCGTTGTTAGCGGACTTGCTTACGGAATCGATATAACCGCACATAAAGCCTGTCTGCGGCATAACCTCATTACCCGGGCCGTTTTGGGACACGGTTTACACATGGTCTATCCCGCCCGCCACAAAGAGATCGCCGACAGAATTATTTCTCAGGGAGGAGCACTCATTAGTGAATTTCCCACCTGTGCCCCCATATTACCTATCAATTTTTTACAACGGAATCGAATTATTGCCGGGATGAGCGAAGCCGTTCTGGTTGCGGAATCCGCCATTAAAGGAGGAGCTATGGCTACCGCCAGGCAAGCGCTCTCTTACAACCGAGAGGTAATGGCCCTGCCCGGGAGACCGGAAGATCTTCTCTCTTCCGGTTGCAATTTGCTGATCAAAGAAAATATCGCGGCTCTCGTCGAGCACGTCGATGATATTCTTAAAATTATTCACTGGGAAAATCGACCTTCGTTATCCCGACAAATGTCTCTTCCGTTTTTAGGAGAAACCGACATGGAAAAGACCATCAAACGACATCTGGCAGGAGAAGGCCCGCAGGATATCGACCAACTTCACGTATCGACCGGCATACCGATCCCTACCCTCTCCTCCCTGCTCCTGAAATTGGAGTTAGAGGGAATTATCTCCCGATTACCCGGAAAAAATTATATGCTCCTATAAATGATTTTCTTACAGATTCATAGTATTCGGACGAATGACATATTAATATTTAATTATTATAACGTTTGCACCTGATAAAAAATAATAGAAAAAACTTTTGGAATCATAAACAAAAACATACCTTTGATGCGAATTTATAAAATTCGAATATACAAAGATGTTTTTTTAAAGTTTTGCTTAAACAATATTCAAAATGAGAACAGAAATTAAAGAATTCATGGACGCCTTAAAGGCTAAAACTGTGGGTGAAACCGAATTTCATCAGGCAGTACAAGAAGTGATCGAAACTGTTTGGGATACCTATCAGGCAAACCCCAAATACAAAGCCAATAAGATCCTTGAGAAAATGGTAGAACCTGAAAGAGTAATCATGTTCAGAGTACCTTGGATTGACGACAAAGGTGAAGTACAAATCAACCGTGGCTACAGAGTACAATTCAACAGTGCTATTGGACCCTACAAAGGAGGTTTGCGTTTCCACCCGTCAGTAACCCTCGGCGGTTTGAAATTCTTAGGATTCGAACAAACTTTCAAAAACTCTTTGACTACTCTTCCTATGGGTGGAGGTAAAGGAGGTTCGGACTTCAACCCGAAAGGTAAATCTGACAACGAAATCATGCGTTTCTGCCAAAGCTTCATGACTGAACTTTGCAAACACATCGGAGCTGACACCGACGTTCCCGCTGGTGATATCGGTGTAGGTGGTCGTGAAATCGGTTTCTTGTTCGGACAATACAAGAGAATTCGCAACGAATTCGTCGGTGTTTTAACCGGAAAGAATCGTGAATTCGGTGGATCAAGAGTACGTCCGGAAGCTACCGGTTACGGTACCGTATATTTCGCTCAACACATGTTGGCAGAAAAAGGCGAGAAAATTGCCGGTAAAACGGTTGCTATCTCCGGTTTCGGTAACGTTGCTTGGGGTGCCGCTCAAAAATTAGTTCAATTAGGAGCTAAATTGGTTACCATTTCTGGTCCTGACGGATATATCTACGACGAGAAAGGTCTTACTCAGGAAGGTGTAGACTACATGTTGGAACTTCGTGCAAGCAACAACGACGTAGTTGCTCCGTATGCTGAAAAATTCGGTGCTAAATTCTTCCCGAAACGTAAACCGTGGGAAGTAAAATGCGACATCGCATTCCCTTGCGCTATCCAAAACGAATTGAACGAAGAAGATGCTAAACAATTGGTAGCTAATGGTTGCCAAATGGTAGTTGAAACTTCTAACATGGGTTGTACTGCAGAAGCTGTTAACTACTTGAACGAGCATATCACGTTCGCTCCGGGTAAAGCAGCTAACGCCGGTGGTGTTGCCGTTTCCGGTCTTGAAATGAGCCAGAACTCTATGAGATATAGCTGGACTGCTGAAGAAGTAGACGCTAAATTGTCTCAGATCATGAAAGACATCCACGATACTTGCGTTAAATTCGGTAAAGAAGGTAACAAGATCAACTACGTTAAAGGTGCCAACATCGGTGGCTTTATTAAAGTTGCTGAAGCTATGTGCGCTCAAGGACACGTATAATCAACTGTCTTTATATAAAAAAAAACCGCTTCTTCCCGAAGCGGTTTTTTTATTCCTCCACTCCTTGCCGTCTTTCAATCATACATCCGACAATCACCCACATTCATTGTAAATTGTAGATTGGATACTGTTTTTTTGTAATTTACAATCTAAAATCTATAATCGTCAATCACTCCAATCATCTAATCTCCGAATTATTCAATCACAAAATCATTATATCTTTAATCATTCTATTTTTATCCACTTTACCGCATCCGCCACAATAGCCACATCCTTCCTTCTCTGAACCTCCTTATCGGAAAGCACCACTTTCGCTTCCCCCGCCGGAAAATCGTACTCCCCGAGAGAGGCCCAGCCGGAAGGATTTCCCCAGAGAAAAGCATCAAGATTGACCTCTACCTTTTCCGGCTTATCCCCGTGAAAAACCGTGTAGTAATAAACTACACCTCCCGGTCTGCCAGGCCCGGGGACAAGAGATTGTCTGTACACTTTCCCCATCACCCGGTAACGTCCCGCTTCCGGCAGGTTGACTCGCCATGTAGCCGTCGATTTCCCTCGCCCTCCGCTAATACAATGACATCCTTGAATCGAATCCCCTTCCGCTTCTATCGTGACCACCGGAACCCAACGAGAAGTCTCTCCTTCGTAAAAATCCCGGACTTCGGGAGCCTTTTGAAACCACTTTTGAAGCCAGGTAAGATTGCCGTCTACCAACTCGAAACCGGGATCCTGATCATCCACGATAAACTCCCCCTCGTTCCGGTCGGCCAAAAACTCCTCCGCGGGAATGGGCCGCCACTCTCTACCGGGCTCCCAAACCGAATCGTTCCTTACGGTCACCCCTTTAAAAAGGAAAATATTCGGCCGATTAGCAGACAAGCCCGTGTTCATATTATTGATCGTTACTCTATCCACAGGAGATCTCCCCTTCGGCGAATCTTGCAGGACAAAGGTAAAAGCCTTAGCCTCACCGGGACGTATATAACAACTGAAACGTTCCACGGATATCATACTCCCGTACTCGATAGAAACCACACCACCCGTCTTACCCATGTTCATGATTTTGCCTTCCGCCTTAAACATCCTCGTCTTCGGATTATAATACATTATTCCCCCCTTCATTCGGAAAAATTGCTCGTGTCGGGTCGTGATCCAGTCCGAAACCATACTATCCATATCCACTCCCCAACGGGCGGTCCATACATCTGCCAACGAATCGTAATCGATCTCCCCTTTACGATAACGGTACAAACTATCCAAACAATCTTTCAACGGGCGTTGGGGAATATTTAACGTTAACCGGATCCATAAATCTTGTACCTTCGTGTAGAATAAACTGTTTTTAAAACGATCGTCCAATTTTTGATCGGATAAAACATCCCGTAACGAGTGACCGCACAGGTAATCGTATTTCGATTTATTCCGACTGAACATAAACCCGTAAACACTTTGGTCCATGTTAAACGAATTCACGCTGTTTTGCAATTGCTCGAATACATGCCCTAAAAAAGGATTTTCCAAAGAATGTATCCAGACCTTCCGGTCTCCTCCTAAGGAACCTATACTCCAATCGACAGGTCTATTTTCATAATATTCTCCTTTCCGCCCCATACCCCAAAGCGGGTGGCTACTCCTCTCTCGAACCGTGCCGTTAAACAATCGACCGTGTAAAGCGTCGGTCACCGCGAAAAATTCGTTCCCGTTTTTGATTTTTCCGGCAGTCATCACCCCCGCCATATCCAGGTCGAATCCCCGTTCCCGAATAAAAGTCATTCCCGGCTCCACGAGTCCCGCCGACGTTTTTCCCACGTGGGAGGCTAAACGAAACGAAACGGGGACCTCCGACACGTGCAGGTAAGGAGAGCCTGCCTCGTACCAGCTCATCGTCCGGAAGTTTCTATAATTACACCAGTACATGACAGGGGGATTCTTCCACAAAGAGGCGAAAGCCTGCCGGCTAACCCCCGAAAAAATAGGCGCCAACTCTTTCACGAGACTGAAAGAGTGAATTTCAAAACCGAACGTTTCATCCACCGCCAAACGATAGTCCCTCGGGTTAGCCCCGTACAACGAGATACCGTTCAACGGGTTCCGGCAGGTAAAACGAACACCGTTTTTCAGGCGCTCGGGAACGCCCTGCGAGAGAATCGTTTTTTGCGAGGGATTTTCCACGACCAGCGTGAAAAGGGTGAAATCCCGGCCCGTCGCTAACGGCATAAAGGGATTCACCGGGGGAATGGCCACCGGGTACCACGTGCACGCGGGGGTTAACAGGAGAAAATTCTTCCCGGTGAAAGCCCCCCGACGACCCGTCGGGAAAAAACGATCCCCGTGAAACGTGTCCTCGTACGCTTTGTCCGGCAAATGCAGGTCGCAATAACGATCGTCGACCCGACCCTCGTATTTCAACCGCAAGGACAAGGTATCTCCCGGCCCCAAAGCCCGGTCGATCAAGACGAATTGTTGATCCCGCCGGTACGGCAAATCCCCGCCGCCAGATTGAACCGAAACCACCCGCAATCCCGGGTTCAGGAAAAGCACGATTTGGCGTAAAGACTCTTTTTCCGGGTTATAAACCAGTAGATCGCTCTCTGCCTTCAAAACACGCCCCGACTGACGCAACCGGATAACGTGCCTCTTTACCCGGCAGGTCGCCTCCTCCCAGTTCCGCTCGAAGCTCGACCGGTAAGCCGAGCGTACCGAACGAGCCCGGTAGTAGGAAGACTCCAGCAAAACGCCACATGTCAAGCCCACAAGCAAAAGAGCGATCCCGCCCAGCACGTGAATTCTTCCGGTTCCCCGGCGATTCGGCAAGCGTTTCATCCTCCCCGCGCTCCACGCTAACAATCCCATACCTATCAACGCGTAAGCCGAACGATGCAAAAGGTAACGGGGAAGATTGATATGTCCCGTGATTTCCGAGAAAAGATTCGGCAACCCGCTTCCCGTGTAATCGAGTGTCCCGTGCTGGTGATAAGGCAACCAGAACAAGCAGCCCGCCAACCAGGTTGCGGAAAGAACGATCGCCGGGAAACGACCTCCCGAAATACTGCTGACCCATAAAGAAAAACCAGCCACAAATAACCACGAGGGAAGATTTAACGTCAACAGGTAAAAAAGATAACACGACCAGCTTACCGGGGCCAAGCTCGTCAGGTTAACGATAAAAACCGAAACCACTATCACCGTGACATTCACCAACCCGAAAAGCAACAAGTTACCCGCGATCGTCCCCCAGTAGAAAGTCGCGTTATCGGCCGGGCGAGCCCGCGGACTATCGAGAGCCCCCGGACGGCCCAGCCGCCGGGGAATATCCGCCATCATCACCGCTAAAAACAACGACTGCATCACGCTATACAGGTAAGCGTTTACCAGCGGCATCGAGCACGACAACGCCATCATCTTCCAGTTGTCGGCTCCCTGTCCCTGCCAATACATGTGGCAAGCCACTATTCCGACCAACGACAAAAAAGCGAAAAACCGAAAAACCCAACTCCGCCCCTGTTGCTTTACCTCGTATACCGCTACCAAAAACAGTTCATGCAACTCCATCATCTTTCGTTTTAAATTTTACTTAGGCCAATACAAGCATTTTAGATCTCCAAATCAAACTTTTTGTTCGGGTACAAATCAATTGAGCGAAAGGATTACTTACCTTGTTCATTTTTAAATGATCTGTTTGCCCCGTAATAACCGCCATAGGAGGACCAGAGACGGTAAGGGTAACACATAATCTATATTCAAAATATGGATTTGCATGCTCATCTATAACATAACACCCGAACCAGTAATCTCCTTCATCTTCCACACATACTCCGGCTTTTACAAATGCAGATACTTGTCCCAAATTTCTATATCTTGGAATCGCACCAGGTAGAACAAAACAAAGAATAACATCAGGTACTCCACTAAAAATTCCTAAAAAACTAACATGAAAAGTTCCTCCAGGACTACATGTTTGAGTACGATAAATTATTCCACTCCTTGCTGTATTTGTCAACATCATTTCAAACTCAGGTGATACAACATTTGAATTTTGCGCCATTCCTGTTAAAACTCCTCCCGCAAGAAGAATCAACATTACCAATACGAATTGAATTGTCTTTTTCATGATCTCAAAATTTAAAGCTTTGAAAAATAATTAGCTTCGGGAATAATTTCCTTTCAATTATCCCCATGATCCCCGGGCATTTACTACCCGCCATTATCCTCCTTTAGCTATTTCCAGATCACATTATAATCACTCCAATCACCCAATCTCTGAATCTTTTAATCTAAAATCGTCAATCCTTTTAATCACCCAATCATTATATCTCCTAATCACAGAATCTTTTAATCTACAATTTACAATTATTTCATTCCACTTTTATCCATTTCACCGCATCCGCCGCGATGGCCACCTCTTTCCGCCGACGCACCTCCTTGTCCGAGAGGGTTACGCTCACCTCTCCTGCCGGAAGATCGTATTCCCCTATAAGTACCCAGCCCGAAGACCCGGATAACTCTGCATCCAAACTGACCTCCGCTTTCTCCTCCCGCTCCCCGAAAGAGAGCGTGTAATAGTAGATGATTCCGGAATCGTCGAAAGGTGTTTCCGGCATCGGCAAGTCGGTAGCCATAACTATTTTCTGCGGTCTGAGGTGGATACGGTATACTTTTCCCATAACCCGGTAACGTCCCGGCTCCGGAATATTCGCTCGCCATGTCGCGGTAGATTTACCGGACCCGCCGCAGATATAATGATATCCCCGGATGGCATCGCCGCAAGCAGAGGCATCTATCACGCGTTGCCAAACTTTGGCATCTCCTTGCATTTGAAGCCGAGTCCCGACAACCCGGGGAGGTTCCTTCCGCCCTTTTTGGAACCACGAGAGATTGCCGTTCTTTACCTCGAACCCCGCGTCCTGATCATCGACGATAAACTCGTTCGGGTTTTCATTTTTCATGAATTCGGACACCGGTATCGAACGCCACTCATCCATCAACTCCCAGGGTTTTTCCAACGTTCCCGGATCTCTATGCTCGAAGAAAAAAGCCGCCGGAATGTTGGCCGACAATCCCGTGTTTATACATGAAGCTGATTGCTCCGTTACCAACGTGAATGTCTTTGCCTCTCCCGGTTCGATACGACAAACGAAGCGTTGCACCTGACCGAGAAAACCCCCGCATTCAATGGAAACAATTCCGCTACTGTTTCCAACATTCATCACTTTTCCCTCGATTTTGTAACGCCGAGAACCACGATCAAAATAAATCGCGGCATCTTTCACCCTAAAATATTGTTCGTGCCTCGTGGTAATCCAATCCGCTATGACATCCGCCACATTTGTCCCCCAACGCGTATCCCATACCTGCATCAAAGAATCGTAATCCACCTCGCCTTTCCGGTAACGGTATAAACTATCCAGACTTTGTTTCAGCTCCTGTCCCGGAATACCGGACAAAACCAGACGAGTCCATAAATCGTTGAGCTTATTCCATAACATAACCTCCCCGTTGTTCGTCCATATATCTTTTAAAGAATATCCGATAAAAGGAATATTCTCCTCTTGATTCCCTATCATGGCGTTCGCGGCACCTCTCGCCACGCTAAAATCCGTTGTCGCCAACGCGTTAAATATTCTCCCCATAAAAGGATATTCGGAAGAGTGTACCCAAACCCGTTGCACGTCATCCAAGGAAGAAGCATCATTATCGTTTTTTTCGAAATTCCAGGAGAAAGTTACATCTCTTTTTCCCAATCCAAGCAGGGGGTGACTATTCTGTTTTCTCCGCATAGAATAGAAAAACTCGGGCTGAAGCACTGTAAGAACCTTGAAGAGCTGCTCTTCATTTTCAATCGCCCCGATCGACATCGCCCCGGC
Organism: Sanguibacteroides sp. AM78-02pH3A; assembly: GCF_027666085.1. Classification (NCBI taxonomy): domain Bacteria; kingdom Pseudomonadati; phylum Bacteroidota; class Bacteroidia; order Bacteroidales; family Porphyromonadaceae; genus Sanguibacteroides; species Sanguibacteroides sp. AM78-02pH3A. The sequence continues at coordinate 138,007 of NZ_JAQEHX010000006.1, forward strand.
AAGCCTCATATCGAATCCCCGTTCCCGCCAAAAGACCATTCCCGGCTCCACCAACCCGGCTTCCGGCTTTCCGGCGTGAGAATCCGAACGGAACAACACCGGAACCTCCAATAAATACAGGTAAGGATTTTCCGGCTCATACCAATCTCCCGAGCGATAATTTCGAATCGAATTCAAATTCGATCCCCGCTCTCCCGTCCGCAAAGAGATTATATCGGCTTGCTTTACTTTTGAGAAACACTTCACAAATCGTTTGTCCCAAGTCACGGAACCGAATTGCAAACTGAAAGTTTCATCCTCCGGAAGCTTGTAATACTTGTAATTGGCCCCGGACAAAGAGATCCCGTTCAAAGCATGATGACATACGAAAACGACGGAATCTCCCCTTTCGAATACCTGTCCCTGAGAAACGACCACCTTTTGCAACGGGCGGTCCACCACCAACCGGAAGCGGGTAAAATCCCGACCCGTGGCCATGGGCATCAAGGGATTCACCGGCGGTATCGCCACCGGGTACCACGCCGAGGCAGGGGTCAATAAAAGAAAATCCCGCTCCGCGAAAGCTCCCCGGCGACCCGTGGCAAAGAATCGATCGTTATAAAAAGGATTCTCGTAGGCCGTGTCCCTCAAGTGCAGATCGCAAAAACGCTCGTCGATTTTTCCCCCGTAAGCCAAAAGTATACGCGTAGAATCGCCCGCCCCCAAGGGACGATCGATCAGGATAAACTGCTGATCCCTCCGGTACGACAGATCCTTCCCGCCCGACTGTAAACCCGTCACCCGTAAACCGGGATTCAGGAAGAGAACGATCCGTTCCAGCGACTCACGCCCCGGGTTATAAACCGTCAGCTCGCTCTTCGCCCTCAACTCCTTACCCTCCTGTCTTAAAGTGATCGCGTTACTCCTCACCCGGCAAGTTCTCTCTTGCCAATTCCGCTTGAAACTATCCCGGTAAACCGCCCGTACCTGCCGATCCCGGTAATAGGAATATTCCAACGCCACGCCGCAAAGCAAACCGGCCATCACCAAAAAAAGACCTAAACAACGATTCAGCCTTAAACCGGCCGCGCCATCCGACAATCGCTCCATCTTTCCCGCACACAACGCCAACAACCCCGCCCCCGCCAAAAGATACGTCAACCGGTGCAACAAATAGGCGCAAGGGTTCGCGTGCCCCGTGATATCCGAGAACAAATTCGGGATCCCGCTCGCCATGTAATCCAGCGTACCGTGAACCTGATAAGGCAGCCAGAAGATCGATCCCGCCAACCAGCACACGGGAATCACCATCGCCAGCACACGGGAACGGAACAAGTAACTCAACCACAACGTCAACCCGCCGATAAACACCCACGAGGGAATCGTCAACGTCAACAAGTAAAAAAGATAATAGTTTAAACTCAACGGGGCTACACTCGCCAGGTTCACCGCCAACACGGAGACCCCGATCACCGCAAGATCCACGAGCAGGAAAAGCACGAGATTACCCAGGATCACACCCCAGTAATACGTCGCGTTTCCCACCGGACGGGCGTAAAGACTTTCCACAGCTCCCTTCCGTGCCAATCGCCGGGGCACATCCGCCATCACCACCACCAAAAACAACGACTGCACCACACCCAACAGGTAAGCATTCACCAACGGCATCGAACAAGGCAAAGCCACCATCTTCCAGTTGCCGCTATGCCCCCACCCCTGCCAATAAGCGTGACACCCGACCACTCCCGCCAAGGCCACCAGCACGAAAAACAAAAACACCCGGCTCCGGCTTTGCTGCTTCAGCTCGTAACCGGCTACCAAAACCAAATCACTCCAACTCATACTATTCTATTTTTAATTTTACACCACACATCTATTGTAAATTGTAGATTGAAGATTGACGATTATTTAGTGATGACGAGATTCTGTGATTAAAGGATTTACCTGTAACGGAATCTCTTCATCGACTATTTACCTTCGTCTATTTATAGCACTTTTACCCCGTCCCTAAGTGCTACCTAAGTGCTACCTAAGTGCTAATATTACTTCCGCCTCCAAGGAATTTCTGCACTTACTGTTAATCTCGATGCATTAGACCAATACAAAGGTGTATTTGAATCTCCTATCGCAACATAATAGTCTCCTGTATCTTCAACCAGAAGATTACTAATTGATATTGCACCACTATTATTTGAAGAAGAATAGAAAGCTGTAATTCTATCCTTAATCTCGTCTTTCCGGTAACGAATCACTCCATCCGTACCAATTGTAAGAAGTAAATCTAAACCCTTACCAGGTTTTTGAACAACTACATAAATCAAATAAAAATCTCCTAAACCTATTCCATTAATAGAAAATGTCATTCTAACGGATTCCCCCGGGTGTTTCAAAATAGAAGTCGGGAAAAGAAACACCTGTATACCAGATTGGTTTTCATTCTTTTGCACCATACCTTCAGACATTCCTCCCATTAAGAAGAATACCGATACCATTAATAACATCATAATCTTTTTCATGACCTTAAAATTTAAATGTTTAATAGAAATTTAATTTCGAAGATGAACTGTTCTCTGTCATCTCCATGTTCATACAATCAGGGACTATTTTCCCCGTCATTATCCTCCTTCGAACTATTTTCAGATCACATTTAAAAAGCAGATTTTTGAAAATGGTACCATTTCATTCTAAATCACCTACTCCCCATCACTTTATTGTAAATTGTAAACTATGAGAATTCCGTGATTTAATGATTTCGTGACTAAGAGATTTAATTTGAATCACCTAAATCTTTTAATCTACAAATTATTTTTATCTACAATCGTCAATCTCTTTAATCACCCAATCTCTTCATCGACTATTTATCTTCGTCTATTTATAGCACTTTTACCCCGTCCCTAAGTGCTACTTAAGCAAGTAAGACCATGGATAAGAAACAGTTAATTGTGTCCCATAAGACCAATACCATCTACCCGCAGACTCCGTCACACCTATAAAATAGTCGGCTTCATCTTCAGATATAACATTACGAATAGTTACAGTTCCTGTCTTACTATATTTATTATAAGAAACTGTAATTCTACCAGCAGAAAAATGCCGAAAAAGAATCCCTCCCTCTTTGCTAATACAAACAAGTTCAATAGGACGTTGACCTGGACGCCTAATCCAAAAGCTAATGACATAAGATTTACTATCTAAGTCGTTCCCTCTCAAACTAAATGTAATCCTAACAGTTTGTCCTGGTTCTACCTGAATAAAAGTCGGAGAAGTAATCACCTGTATTTCAGATTCACTTCCGATTTTTTGCGCAAGCCCCATAGACATTCCTCCCATTAAGAAAAATACCGATACCATTAATAACATCATAATCTTTTTCATGACCTTAAAATTTAAATGTTTAATAGAAATTTAATTTCGAAGATGAACTATTCTCTATCATCTCCATGTTCATGATAACGAAGACTATATTCCCCGTCATTATCCTCCTTCGAATTATTTTCAGATCACATTTAACAAGCCGATTCTTTTACAAAATACCACCTCCTTCTCTCTTTTTAATCTCTTAATCGTCAATCATCCTAATCACCCAATCCCTTAATCTCAGAATCTTTGAATCTCAGAATCTTTGAATCATTTTCATCGTCATTTTTTTCGCCGGGAACCAAAAAGGGCGAAAGAACTTTCGCCTCTTTCGCCCTTCACACTACGATTCCTACCCAACACCATTTAACCTAACTTATAATTCATTTTTGATCCTACTCTAAATAATATCCATATTTTATAGGATTTCCCTTTATCTGTTTTAGCCGAAACTCCAACTTTTGATGTAGATTAAAACTGATCTTGCTATCTTTAAATCATAAATCTTTTTATTCAGGTTTTGGTGTTTAGAGATCAGGAGACTCATACAGTCTCCCAATCCCTTCATCACCTAACATTTCATCACTAATCTCAAAATCTATCATCTAACTTAAAATACACCTCTAATCATAAGGCGCCATTAACGCCCTCTTCTCCTGATCCACATAAACAAATACAGTAAGAGCAAAAGTCCCGGAAATACCCCAATCAACATATATTGCAATACTTCCGCTCCGCTTGCGGATACATAAAGTTTTCTATCTATTGACGCTGGACGAGTAACATTAATCGGGGCTTCTCCATTGGACAACCAATCGAATCCCCCCTGAACAAGAACATAATTGGTAGCCCATATCATTGCCCGTTTATGATTAAACTCTCCGTCACTCAAACAATCGGCATCCCCCAAGATGATAATTCTTTGTTCCCGATCTGCCATTGGGCGCGATAAACCCAAACCAAGCGTATAAGGTTTACGAACCTCTCCCACATTCGGATTACATTCCACCTCCTCGTCTACTATATCTGTAGATTCCAATTCATTCCAACACGTGGAATCCGACATAAACAAAGGAGTCACGTTAAAACCTTTGTCCTCGGAATATTCTAAACCGCAAGCACTAGGCATAGTAACCACATAAGCGGGATGCATTTGTTTAAACACGTAACTCAGTTTTTTAGCTGCCTCTGTCGGTCGGGTGATAATCAAGTCGAGCGGATTTGCAGGGGCGACCATCCCGGCCAAGAATCCTAAATTGCCGTTATCTTTACCCTCTTCGACCAATTTCTTGTCTTTCGAAGGTTGAATCAAAAAGCCATCCATAAACTTTACGCCGAATTGTTCTACCAACGGATTCATCACCCCCTGACGCTTCGGCTCTCCAATGATCATCAAATTTCCACCCCGGGCAATATATTTATCAAAATTTACTTTCTCGGCCTCTGTCATGGGCAGTCTCATTTCGGCGATCACCATGATATTCACGTCTGCCGGCACCTCTTTATCCAAACGAATATCCTTATAATCGAATCCTTGATTAATCAACGCGGCTCGAATGGAGGGTGCGTGTGTAAACATGCAATAATTCCGATCTCCCGGTCGGTCGGTCTCCCGTTCTCCATGTCCGGTCAAAAAACCGATCACGGGCAACTTATCCATTACCAAACGTTTAAATGCAGCAGAAATTTCCGCTTCACTGGGATAAGGCTGATTTTCATCAAACATTCTCAAGAATGTTCGCTCTCCGCTCTCCCGTTCCAATAAACGAGTCGTACGGTTTCCCTCGGTGCTAACCAAATCAATTTGTGCACGAATCTGTTCCGGACTCAATACTTTTTTCGGGTTCATCTTTTTTCGCTCGATCTCTTTTTTTGCTTTCTCCTCGTATGTCATTCCCGGATATTGACTCTCCAACTGATCATTTTTAATCGTATCGTAATAGTAAACATACTTCATCTTAATCTCCGGTTTAAAGCGAATATACTGTTCAAATGCACCACGATCAGCTATATAATTCTCATCATCACCGATATAAGCAAGTCTATCCAAAATATTAACGTAAGTCGTGAGAGTTAACCCTCCCGTTGCACGTTTAATAATTTCCTGGCTATTCGGTGTCAAAGTGTTCATTTTCATTTGAGTGGCATCATAATAGAACTTAAATACCGGACGAGAAGAAACGTAAGCCAGCACAATAGCCAGAATCCAAATTCCCATATACTTACCCAAAGAAACCATCCAACTCACTTTTTGACGCCTTGTTTGCATACGAATAATGGTCATAAAAAGGAACAAGGCGACTACCACGAAGAAATAAAGTAGGTCTTCCGTGGAAACCAAACCTCCCACGAAAGCCCAGGCTCTACCGGAAAGCCCGAACCAATATGCAATTTCTCGAACCAAAGGAATACCTTGCCACATGCCTTTTACGTATGTTAAAGCGGCCAAAACAGCCAACGTACCCACGGCTGCCACGATCTGGTAAGAGGTCAAACTGGACATAAACAATCCGATCGACACGTAAACACATAATAACAGATAGACTCCCAACAATCCCGAAAGAATAAGTGTGATATCCACATTTTGAACCGTATAAGCTGCATAAGCAACATATACCACCAACACGCCGATCAGCACCAACCCGTAAATCATCATGGCCAGATACTTACCTAAAATAATTTGCGTGTTCGTGATCGGGGAAGAGTAGAGCAATTTAATGGAACCGCTGCCCAATTCCCGGCTCATCAATCCCATGGTCAACAGGGGAATATACAAATACAGGTAAGACTGCACACTAGCAAATAAACCATTATAAGAGGCAAATAAAAAATAAGTCAAATTCCCATATTCTGCCCCTTGTTCCTGCGCTACCGCAAAATTATGAATCATACCGGAAAACAGCATTCCGGTTTGAAAAGTGAATATAATTAAAATTAACCAGGCTATCGGAGAATAAAATAGATCTCTCAGCTCTGTTTTTGCTATCTTGAATATTGTTCTCATCTTTAACGAAATAAATTTAATCAATTATTTTTTAGACAATTCGGCAAAAATCGTATCCAAAGAACTCTTCTCCTGTTGAAGTTCCGATAACTGCCAACCGCGTGTAAAACTGGCCTCCACGATATGATCCATCGCCTCCCGGGCATCCGAGAATTGTACGCGGAAGCGGGGACCTCCCAACTCCTCAACCCGAACCACTCCCGGAAGTGCCTCGATCTCCTCTACCGGAGGCATGGCCCCCAATGAAACCAAAATCGTACTCGGTTTAATATAATTATCAAATTCATCTACCGTTCCGGCGAAAACCATACTCCCTTGCTCGATCATCCGGATATAATCGCAAGTGGCCTGAACCTCGGGCAAGATATGCGTGGAGAGGATCACCGTACGATCTTCGGCAATCTCCTTGATCAGGTGGCGGATCTCCACGATCTGGTTCGGGTCCAACCCGTTTGTCGGTTCGTCCAACACCACGAATTCGGGGTTATGAATAATCGCCTGGGCAATCCCGACCCGTTGCTGATAACCCCCGGAGAGATTCCGGATCACCCGCTTGGCAAAATGAGAGATTCCGCAACGTCCCATCGCCTCTTTTATCGCTTTGGGCACCTCCCGATCCCGGATATGCCGGATTTCCGCGCAAAACTCCAGGTATTCCCATACCGTCAGGTCCGGATGCAAAGGCGGCACCTGCGGTAGAAAGCCGATATGGCGTTTGGCCTCTACCGGATTTTCCCGTATGCTCACCCCCTTGATATACACATCCCCCTCCGTCTGCTTCAACACCCCGCACATGATATTCATGGTCGTGGACTTCCCGGCTCCGTTGGAGCCGAGTAATCCGTAAATACCATTCTTCGTAATCTCGAAATCGATATCCCGTATCGCCCACTGCACGCTATAACGATGGGATAAATGTTCTAACTTTAAAATCGGTTCTTCCATACAATATGATTTATCATTTTTACAAACTCGTTCTTTTTAATCTTCATTGGTTCTATATTGCTGCATAGCAACTATTTTTCCTTCCACCTTGAATTCTTGTTCTTTCTTAGCTGTCTTCTTGTCAGAGATATCATAAATTCCAATCTTTCCATTTTCTCCGCCTACAACTATTTTCTTACAATTATCGAAAGCACGTGAATAAGCAAGAGAAGTTATTTTTTCCCCGAAATCAGCTAAAAGTGTCACTTTCTTGTAATTATCATTAATAGCAACACTGTATACACTGCTCCCTTTTGAATACAGAATATAATAACAGATTCCATCTGCAGACCTGCCATCTTCAGTTGTCGTTAAAATACAAGACTCTCCCTTAACTAATTTTTCCGGAAAATCAACAAGACGGGATGACATATAATTCACACTAATTCCAAAATTCTGATGACTTTGGGTACAGGCAAAAGTATTATTATCTATTCCACAAATACCCAACTTGGTTTTTCCTCCTTCATTATAAATAAACGCGTAATATTGTACGTACACAAACATTCCACCGCCTCCCACGTAAGCCAAATGCAACACCTCTATTCCCGCTGGTAGCGCCCACGCTGTCGGGCCCGTATAAGGAGTACTTCCCCCTCCACCGGGGAAACCGCCACCTCCAGGAAAAGAAGGGAAAGGGGGAAAACCACCACCGCCACCTGTAGAAGGTTCTTTAGCAGGCATTATCTTACAATTGATATTGGAATAATCATCGTCCCATTTATCCGGAGTTCCATTATCATTCCACTCCTCATCAAATTTCGTGAACAACAGCCTGCCATTCTTTTTATCATAACAAGGTATTTTTGTATAACCATTACCTCGACCGCCAAAATTATCGACAAAATAGCCTTTGTCGTCCACGACCAGTGGCTGGGATAAAAAACTACCTCCCAGATTATTACGACTCATCTTCCGTTGATATATTTTTCCATCTTCCGTCGCGATAAAAGAATAAGCATTATAGTCGCTTTCACGGGCATCCGTTCTACTTGTTACTTTCAATCCGGAAGGAGCATAATCCAGAAACTGATCTTTAATTTCCCCTACTAATTTCAAATTCTCATTATTTATCTCGTAAGCTCCCTCGTCCGTTATAACCGTACTGGAACCCGCAGGCGAGATATTTTTCAGCACATAGGAAAAACGTAAACCTATAGGCTTGCCCGGAATAGGATGACCATTCACGCTTTCATAATCATCTTTATCCAAAGCCAAAACCATTTTTTGTGTTTTATCGTCGTAAACTCGTCTCATAAAAGATAATTTCGAATTAGAGTTCACACCCGACAGAATCAACCAATCGCCAATACCTCTACTCGAAACGATATTAACTGTAAACTTTTTCATGTAGGGTATTCCTGTCGATGTTTCTATAATACTAAATATTCCGTTTTCATATTGATCACTCGAATGAAATTTCGTCATATTAATCTTTTCCGTTAACTCTTTCACGGAGATTTCAAAATCCGCCTCCTCGCTTATTACAACTCCGTTTAACTTCCACTCGTATCGAACTTCCTGCTCCCGTTTTACAGAATCATCCCCCCAATTAAAATAATCATGACCTTTAAAACGTGCTATATCTCCCTCTCTAAAATACAGATTAATAATATCCTTTTTCCATTCCGGCTCCTGCAATTTAACATAATCGTAGTTCCCTTTATCATCGAGACAACCCACAAATGCAAAAACAAGAAATAATATTCCGTATAAAAATATATGTTTCATAGCTTTTCTTTTTACTTGATTAAATCTTTAAAGATTCTAATATCTCCTGATACTCAGCTCCATATTCAGGATCATTCGCGTTATCTGCCAACCATTGTTTAAACGTTACAACCAAAGCGATCGCTTTATCCGGAGAATTTTTAATAAACTCCTCCATTTCACCATTCTTATCCGCATGTTTCAAGAATAACTGATATTTACGGGGAGAATAATCTCCCAATAATTCAAAACTAACTTCCTTATCCCACCAATCCGGTTGTGCTTCCACGTAACTCCAAATAATTATTGCACGACGACGTTCATACTGCCCAAGATCGAGTTGTTCGTTAGGCACCAATTCCACCATCAATCTTAAACCGGTAGCACCCAATCCTTCCAAACGATCGCTACTGTTCAATTTTATCTCTATGGTATCTTTTATCTCTTTGGCCTTATTTAACGGTTTTGCATGAAACGTGTAAAAGTCATCCAAAACGTATTCATTTGGATTGGCCGTAGTACCTTCTTTTATCACTCTTAAGCCAAATGTCAAATCCGAAGTCAAAGAATCCCCGGATAAATTCACGACAACCTTAGCTTTTATTTGAGAAGTCCCTTCCGGATACAAAAAAAATGAAGTGACTGTAGAATCAGCTTCCGCCGTACCCGGGTAAACAGCATCCATATAAAACTTCTCAAAATATATCTGACGCCTACCATGGAAAGCTTCTATATTCTGTTTTTCACAAGATATAAGCCAACCCATGGAAATCAACAATATCGATAATATACATGTTTTCATAATAAAATATTCAATGGTTATCTAAACTATTTTCTTTGATCTATAGGTATAGGAAACATATATTCAGACTTTGTCAAAGAACGATATTCCTTACCAATGGTAAATTTTGCATCCAGACGTTTGTACAAGTAAAATAACTGACCCTCGGATATCCATTCTCTTCTGGCATCGCCCACCAAAGTCTCGACAAAAGCATCCCATGTCGCAGTTCGGGCTAAAGGTCTATTTTCCAATCCCCTTTTAGCACGAAGTGCATCCAGAATATCATAAGCTGTCTCATACTGCCCTTTACGAGCATAACATTCTGCTAAAATATAATGCATTTCTGTCGCTCTAATAACCGGAAGTATTGTGGCATATTTATCACGAGTCGCCGCGTTATCAAACAAATACCATTTCCCTGAAATCGGATGTGAATTAGCGGCCGGAAAAATCAAATCAACCCAACGATAATCCAAAGAAGATTCATCCACATCATTGTTTTTAAAAAGATCTTTGCTCACTACAAACCATTGGTTAGACGTCCTATCATCTTGATCCATTCCTGTTTTAAAAAAATTCAACAGATTGTTGTTTTCATACTCTTTCTCGTTATAAATTGCAAAAATCAAACTGGAAGCCAATTTTAAATCTTTCTTGCTTTTAAAAGCTTCCGCCGGGTTTACTCCGGGAGCAGGAATTCTTATTCCTGAAAAATCATCTTTATAAAAAGGCGTTTCTCCTCCATATCCAATAACTTCACTCGCAGCATCAAACGCTTTATCGTACATCCCGGCATACTGATAAACACGGGCCAGTAAAGCGGTAATAGAATAATAGGTCAGCCTGTATCCCCTTCCCGAATAAAATTCGTCTTCAAGGCCCACCTTAGAGTCTAAGTCAAAACGATTCTTTCCTGTACTACTCAATTTTTTACCGATTTCCGTCGTATCGTATTCTATCGTCAATTTTTGAGCTTCCTCCAAATCGGCAATTACCTTTTTTAAAAAAGGTTCTACGGCGATACTGGAAGCCTGAATATTCGGATAAGTTTCCACGTAAGGCAAATAGGATTCGCTACCCGGATTTTGTATAACAGCGGGAGCAAATAAACGCAACAGATCAAAATGCATCAAAGCCCGACAAGCATAAGCCTCTCCCATAATCATTTTACGTTCCATTTCGTCCTGTCTAAATATTTCCGGTGATGCTGTTTTGATATTCTGCAATAAATCATTCGCATTGGCTATTATTTTGTAAGCACTCAACCAGATATTATCAATTGTAGAAGCAATGGGCGAATTTGCATAATCATATTTTACGGCTTTCCGATACTTATCATTCGTCATCAAACCTTCGTTTGTAAAATCATATTGTTGAGACATGCAGTCTATTAAACCGAATTGTAATTCCAAACCATATAAAGCACCCGTTCCCATAGACTTATACAATCCATTCAACACGGAACGATATCCATCACCCGATTTATACAACTCATCAAAGGTGGCCTCTCCTTCCGGTTGAAGATCCAACCATTTTTCACAAGAAGTGAAAAATAACACGGAAGCTACTATTATTATTTTCGAATAAATTTTCATACCGATATTTTTTATTAGAATCCAAGATTTATCGTGAAATTATAAGTTCGCGCAAAAGGATAACTTGTTCCTCTTTCCTCTTTTATACTCGCCCAACGGCAGATATCATTCGCATTAAAACGAATTCCTAATGTCGCAAGTCTCCATTTGGAAATCATTTCTTTATTGAAATCATATCCTACAGATAAGCCACTAAAATTCACATAATTATTATCTTGCACGAAACGTGTTGTCGGACGATCTACTTTTGCAGCATTATTTTTACCGTTAATATTCAAATCATAATAGGGAACTCTATCTCCGGCATTTTTCCAACGTTGAGTTAAAACCCGTTTATCAACATTTTGTGTTTCAATCTGAGCATTTTCAACTCGATTTAATAAAGTTGCATTATAGGACTGAGCACCGTATTGATACGTAAAGTCTGCATTCAGATAAAAATTTTTATAAGCTACATTAAATCCAAAAGCACCTTGAATATCCGGATTCTTATCTCCCACAACAACCTGATCGTTCGCATCCCATGTATATGTAGGCATCCCATTTTTCTTTATCAATCGTTCCCGTCCGTTAGCCGGATCGATTCCATCGGAACGAACGGCATAAAGTGCGGTAGTGGAAGCTCCTTTATAGTATTGAATCAATGGCGTACTCAACAAACCGGCGTATTCACTCTTATCCATCGGAGGTCCCAACATACCCGGATTATCGGGTTGAGTCGGATCCTTGTATTTATTATATTCGTCTAATAGCTGTTGATTGTAAGCATTCATCTCCGCACCGATCTCCAGTATCTTGTTTTTATTATGCCCCAAATTACCATTCAAGGTGATCATCCAATCCCGATTTTTGAACAGTGTTGCATTCATCCTGATTTCAATTCCCTCGTTTAGTACGGAACCCATGTTCGTCTTATAATCTTTAAATCCAGACGAAGTTCTCACGGAAATCGCATCGATCAAATCAATTGTTTTTTTATGGTAATACGCAAAATCCAAATAAATCAAATCTTGTAAAAAACTAACTGAAAATCCGGCATCCAACGTATTCGTCGTCTCCCATTTCAATTTCGGGTTACCCAAAGCCATTAATCCGGAAGCAGGTCCGGTAAAATACCAAGCATCGGTATCGGTTTTATAGGTCGTAATGGCAGAATAAGGAGGAAAATTCACCTTTCCGGTACTACCATATGATGCCCTAATCTTTAGCATACTAACCAGCCAATTGTCTTTCAAAAAAGCATAATTATGAAAGTTTATTCCCACACCTACAGACCAAAAAGGAGCAAAACGTTTATCCTTACCAAATTGAGACGATCCATCAAAACGGAAAGACCCGTCAAACAGATAGACATCATTATAGGAATAGTTTACCGATCCTAAAAAACCGACTAATCTGCTTTCCGAAGTATTAATATTCGTTTTATCAGGTTGTTTTTCTGCGAAAGCCGGAGAATGCAATCCTCCCATCTGAAACCCTTTAAACGTCATCGAAGTACTCTCTGATTTAGATTCCGATGCATTCATTCCTAAAGTTGCATTTATAAAATGCTTTCCTATGCTACTGTTATAGTACAACATCAGATTCAGATTCCACCTGTAATCGTCAGTCAAACTCCGAGAAAGAGAACCTTTTTCATTACCATCCGATTTATCTTTGGGATCTGTAAAAGATTCGCTCTTAGATGTGCTCTTACTGATACTAAACTGTCCTTTAGCCTGAAATCCATGCTTGAAATAGAGATTTAAACTCAAATTATCGGTAATATCCTCTGTTTTACCCCTATTATAATAATTTGCTAAATTCGCCACATCCCATAACGGATTACTTTTACCATAACTACCACTGGCATTAGAAAATTCCAAATCTTTTACTAATTCACCATTTTCATCATAAACGGCATCGTATGGTAACAACTCGGCATATCGACTAAAACTTCCATAAGGAGAATCTTCAGAACGAGTTGTACTATAAGTGATAGAATTCATCAACTGCAACCACTCTTTATTACGATAATCCAGATTCAGACCGGCTCCTGCCCGTGTGCGATGAGATCCCTTCATCACCCCCTTATTGCTATCATAATTCAGGTCCAAACTGTAACGAATACTTTCAACTCCACCGGATATATTTATACTATGAGTATGGTTGAATGCATTACGCAAAGGTTTAGACATCCAATCCGTATCGACTCCTCTCAATATATTCTGCAATTTCTTAACATACAGGATGTCTTTGTCTGCCTGTCCACTAGGGATACTCGCCGTATATACCCCGGCTAAGCGTTCAGCTTCCAGTTTTTCCTCTGCACTACACAAATTATAGTCCGATAAATCAGGAAGTTCAACACCTCCTGTAAAATTATATCTAACCTGCATTTCTCCGGGCTTTGGAGGAACGGAAGTAACAACAATCACACCATTAGCCGCACGTGAACCGTATAAAGCGGTAGCTGCAGCATCCTTTAAAATCGTCATACTTTCGATACGGTTTACATCCATATCATATATTTTATCAACAGGAACTTCGAAACCGTCTAAAATAAAGATCGGTAAATTAGGATTATCTTTTAAATTCGTCCGTTGCGTACGTCGCTCTTGCTCTATATCCAATCCCTTATTCATGCCAATAGAAGACTCCCCGCGCAAATTAAATTCAGGCAAAGCATTCGGATCCGATCCCCAGATATTGTTTTCCTTGATCCGGAAAGAGGGATCGAAAATCTGTAAGGCCGCAATCACGTTTTTGTTATTGGTCTTCAGTAACTGCTCTTTGGTCACAGTAGTAGCATTTCCCGTAAAACTCTCTTTCCGAATATTCATATACCCGGTAACCACCACATCCTGTAACTTGACTTTATCCTCTTTCAGGGTCACGTTGATGGTGTCTTTGCCGGTATATTTGATCTCCTGGGTTTCCATTCCCATAAATGAAAAGATCAACACGATATTTTTCATTTCCGGCAATTTCAACGAATATTTTCCATTGAAATCGGTGGCTGTTCCCAACTTCGTCCCTTTTATCAAAACAGTTACCCCGGGCAAGGGAAGCTTTTTCTCATCGATCACCTTTCCGACGATGCGGATCTCCTTTACCTTGTCGTCGGGAGCGATAGGCTTCAACACGATCACCGCATCCTGGATCACGTAGGTCAATCCCGTTCCTTTCAGACAAGCTTTTAGAATCTCTTCGATCTTGGAAGCTTTTAGTTTGACATCGATCTTTCCGACCTTGTCCAAATCCTCTTGATTGTACATAAAGGTAAAAGCCGTCTGACGCTCGATTGCCCAAATCACATCTTTCAAATAAGCGTTCTTCATCGAAAGTGTTACTTGCTGTTCATTTTGGGAATATACGGCCCCATGCACATTAAACATTCCCAGTAGAACAAATAATAGAGTCCATTTTGACATAACCCATGCTTTTTTTAATCTTCCGGATGGATCCCGGAGAGACATCAGAATTTTTTTCATAAATTTGTTCTTTAAATTGCATTAATAGATTATTTCGCTCGAGCGAGATAGTCCGGGCAGGAGATGCTGGTAACATCTCCTGCTTTCTTACCGATCCCGCTTTACTTTTAAAATCTTTCCCTCCTTATGGATTTTTATTTTACCGTTTAGCTCGAATATCCTCAATAGAGGATCGATCATTTCATGACGTCCCATGTTAAACCCGAAACGGAATTCCTTAACCTCCTCGTCTTCATAGACGACTTTCACGTCATACCACCTTTCGACATCTCGCATAATATCTTCCAACCGAACGTCCCGGTATCGGAATTTACCGTCTTTCCATGCCGTAAAATAACTCGCGTCCACTTGCTTCAATTCCGCTTTACCCGTGCTTTTGTTTAAAATAAACTGATCGTTGGGGGTCAATCGTCTAACTCCGGCAATTTTATCGCCGGAAACCGCCACAGCCCCTTGTACCAGGGTGGTGATCACATCCGCTTCATCCGCATAGGACGATACATTAAATTGCGTACCTAAAACCGTCACATCGTAAGAAGCCGTTTTCACGACAAACGGTTTCTCCGGGTTTTCCGCCACGTTAAAATAAGCCTCGCCCTCCAATTCCACCTCCCGGATCTCCCCGGTAAACCGGATCGGATAGCGAATTTTAGTCATCGAATTCAAATAAATCAACGTACCGTCACTCAGGCTCAATTGATATTCCCCGCATTTCGGCACTGTGATTTCATTATACTCCATCGCATCCGAAATCTCAGCGAGGCAAGTATCGCTATAAGTAAGCTGGTGACCGGTATTATAAATAAAGGTCCGTTCTTTTTCCGTTCTGATCGTTCCGCTCACGGTCTCCAAATCGATCTTTTGACCGTCAGCCAACGTCAGTATGGCTTTAGGTGCCCCCGGAAGGATCGTGCTCATCGGCGCAACGGATAGCTTTCTATCCGGTTCCCGGTTCATGAAAAAATAAAAAACACCACTCAAAGAAATCACAAGCAACGCCGCATAAGGCAAGAACCGCAAAAGAAACTTTCTTTGTCTTCTCCTGAATTGTTTTTTACGGTAATTCTCCCAGCCTATTTCATTATTAAAAGAAGAAAATTGTTCTCTTTTCAGCTTGATATTCTCCTCACTCACAACACGTTCGAATAAAGCATTATTCTCCTCCGAAGATTCCCGCCAAACCTCTAACTCTTCCTTCTCCTCTTCAGTAGGTTCTCCCGTGAGAAAAGCCGAAATCCATCGAGCTATCAAAAAAGGATCGTTTTTTGATTCACTCTTTTCTTTTATTTTTTTCTCTATTTTCTTCATGCAAAAAAGTCTTTCTCTCTTGTTATCAATAAATTAACAAAAACTTATATTTAATCTATTTTTGTATTATCAAACGATCCTTTTTGGCATTCGCTTTTCGCCTATTACTTATATAACACAAAAACCCGTTTTTATGGGGAACGAAAAATGAACTTTTTTGCTTATTTTTTTAGTACGAAATGATAATTCGATTATAATCAAACGATTACATGCAAAGAAAAAAAATCAGGGTAGGAAAATAAACACGAGATAATAATAATCTTTCAATGTCACCTTCAATTTTTTATAAGCGAGCTTCTTCAAGGTATGCACGGAACTTTCGGCTATTCCCATATGTACCGCGATCTCTGCATTTTTCAACCCGTCCAAAGTCAATTGAATCACTTCCCGGGTCTGGAGCGGTAAAGCCTCCACGGCATTATAAAAGATACGATAAGCTTCCTCCTCTACCAGATTATCTACAAAAAACGCATCCGATTCGATGAGCGAAATATCTTCTCTTATCTCCTTATTATTGCGAATCGTATTAAGACAGTCGTTACGGACAACCGTATAAAGAAAAGATTTGACTTTGAAAAGATTATCAAAATCCCCTCGACGGTTCCAATACTTTATAAAAACCTCCTGCACGATATCGGCAGCCTGTACCTGATCTTTTACATACGTCAGCGCAAATACACACAAGGCCTGATAAAATTCATCAAACAGTTCTTTAAAAGCAAGCTCATTGCCTTGTTGTATCCTATCTATTACAATATTCATAATTACGCCGGAGGAATTGGGTCAAAATTAGCAAAAATCGAATGAAATCCAAATTTTCTTTAAATATTGAGATTCCACCGATGATTCATTATCTTTGTTTCCGACTAAAACAGTAAATATATTCCATATGTTTATAGATACGCATTCACACATTTATGCCGAAGAATTCGAAGCAGACCGGGATCAAGTCGTGGAAAGAGCATTGTCCGCCGATGTAAAATACATCATACTACCGGATATAGACCGAACGACCCGTTCTTCCATGCTGACACTCGCGGAACAATACCCGCGTATAATGCTTCCCTTACTCGGAGTTCACCCGACTTCCGTTAACGCTTCCTACAAGGAAGAGTACGCGGCATTTGAAAAACTTCTCGGGAAATATACGATTTACGGTATCGGCGAATGCGGTATCGATCTTTATTGGGATAAAACTTACTACAAGGAACAAATCGAGGTATTCGAAAGACAACTGAATATCGCCCGGGAAATGAACTTGCCGGTCATCATTCACTCAAGAGAATCCTTGTCCGAAATTTTTACAGTGTTAAAACGCCAACATTACAATATGAAAGGGATACTCCATTGCTTTCCCGGCAACACGGAAGATGCGAAACGTGCCGTTGACCTCGGATTCCTTTTAGGAATCGGGGGAGTTGTTACCTACAAGAATTCGCTTATGGCCGAAGTGGTCAAAGAAATCGGAACGGATCACCTCGTATTGGAAACGGATGCTCCTTATCTTACCCCGGTTCCTTACCGTGGAAAAAGGAATGAAAGCAGTTATATTCCGTATATAGCCGCTAAAATTGCTGAAATATTAGGGGTTGACGTAAAAAAAATAGAGACGACCACGTCAAACAATGCAACTAATTTATTTAATTTGCATAGTGAAAGGTGCGAATAAAATTATTCCTGTTTTAAAATCCAAAACCTCGTTTATGGAAAAACCAGTATTAATCATATATACCGGGGGAACCATCGGTATGGTAAATGATCCTGAAACCGGGGCATTGTGTCCGTTCAATTTCGACCAGATTGCATTGGAAGTTCCGGAAATCAAAGAGTTCGGCTTTCTGATCGACAGCTACACCTTACCCGAGATTATCGATTCTTCCGACCTTCAACCCGGACTATGGAAACAATTATGCCAAATTATCCTGACAAATTACGATAAATACCAGGGATTCGTAATTCTACACGGTACCGACACGATGGCTTATTCGGCCTCGGCCCTGAGTTTTATGCTGAACAACTTAGACAAACCGGTGGTTTTTACAGGTTCACAACTACCTATTGGAAAAATCAGAACGGACGGAAAAGAGAACCTGATCGCCGCCGTAGAAATTGCCGCGGCATACGACGAAGGCAAAGCGATTGTACCTGAAGTTTCCGTGTTATTCGGCGACAAACTATTCCGGGGAAATCGTACCACGAAGATCAATGCCGAAAGCTTCGACGCCTTCCAATCGTTTAATTATCCCCCTTTAGCAAAAATCGGGATTCATATACATTACAATTACGGTGCTATCGATTACACCCCCCGCACGGAATCCGTTTCCGCTTTCTGCGATGTAGACACGAATATCGCCATCCTTAAAATATTTCCGGGTATGCGTCCCGAAATCATGGACGCCATTATGAATATTCCCGGATTAAAAGGGCTCATTTTAGAAAGCTACGGTTCCGGAAACGCTCCCACGAATAAAGTTTTTCTTAACAAAATAGAGAAAATATTACACCGGGGAATATATGTTTATAACGTGACCCAATGCCAGGGCGGAAGCGTGGAAATGGGAAAATACGAGACCAGTAGGGAATTATTAAATTGCGGGGTAATAAGCGGTTATGACATCACGACTGAAGCGGCGGTAACCAAGATGATGTACGTGTTAGGCAAATATAAAGACCCTAACGAAATAAAAAAATGTTTAAATAACACGCTTAAAGGAGAAATATCCCCAAAACGCATTGGCTTTTAACATTTTTTTTATACCTTGCCGCTCTAATTTGTGGTGAAAAGGAAGAAGAAGAGAACGAAATGGAGAAGAAAACAAAATATAGAGTTAAATTTTAATTATTTATAAACTAAAAATCAGTTAAATAGATCATGAGAAAATTATTTGCACTAATAGCAGTTTTTGGAATGCTTACTATTGGAGCATCATCTATGCTAATGGCACAGGAAAATGAGACAGTAAGTGTCGACATCCAAACCACGGAAACAGAACAACCTGCAACAAGCACCCCGTCCCAATCCATGGATGACGAAGAAAACATCGAGAGTTCTTCATTCCACGCGGTAGTAAAACAAAAATTCATCGAAGGTGGTGCCGCTTTCATGAGCTTCGTTATCTTGGCTCTAATCTTCGGTTTGGCTATTTCTATCGAGAGAGTAATTTATTTGAACTTGGCTTCTACCAACTCTAAAAAATTGATCGACAAAGTAGAAGATGCTTTGGAAAATGGAGGAGTTGAGGCTGCCAAAGAAGTTTGTAGAACGACAAGAGGCCCTATTGCAAGTATTTTCTATCAAGGACTTTCCCGTTACGACCAAGGTATAGATATGGTTGAGAAATCGGTTGTATCTTACGGATCCGTTCAAATGGGATTATTGGAAAAAGGTATGTCTTGGATTGCCTTGTTTATCGCGTTGGCCCCGATGTTAGGGTTCTTGGGAACTGTAATCGGTATGATCGACGCTTTCGATAAAATCCAGGCTGCTGGTGATATTCAACCGTCTTTGGTTGCAGGAGGTATTAAAGTTGCATTGATTACGACCGTTGCCGGTTTGATCGTTGCCATGATTCTTCAAGTGTTCTACAACTATTGTGTTGCAAAAATCGAAGGAATCGTGAACGACATGGAAGATGCTTCCGTAACTTTATTAGACATCCTTGTAAAATATAATCAAAAACACTAAATCACCATGCAGAAGATTAATAAGTTATTGAATATCCTAACCATTGTAATGCTCGTAATTACAGTTGTGTTGATTGGATTGTTTTTTGGAGGAGGAGATCTTCCAAATGCCCAATACACCACTCCTGTCTATACGGACCAATTGATATGGTGGGCTTATATTCTGTTCGGACTTAGTGCTGTGGCAGCATTGGTATTCCCTATTGCCAGACTGTTTACCAGACCGAAACAAGCAATCAAGAGTCTTATCGCTCTCGTGGGGATCGTTGTTCTCGTGTTAATTGCTTATTCATTGTCCGACGGTACATTATTAGACATGAAGGGTTACGATGGACCGGATAACAATCCGAGTGCATTAAAGTTTGCCGATACCATCCTATTTACCATGTATTTCTTGGGAATTGGAGCGATCGGGTCTATTTTTGTAACAGAAATTATCAGAAGATTGAGATAACTCGTTCTTCCGAATAAATAATAAAAAGAATATGGCAAAAAAAACACCGGAAATTAATGCCACGTCAACGGCAGATATTGCCTTTTTGTTGTTGATTTTCTTCTTGGTATCAACGACAATGGATGTTGACTCGGGATTGTTCAGACGGTTACCGCCCATGGCACCGGAGAATCAAGCTCCTCCGAAATACGCCAAAAGAAATATTCTGGAGATATTGGTAAATAGAGATGATCTCTTATCCGTAGAGTCAAAGATAATTGATATATCCGAATTAAAAGAAAAGGCGAAAGAATTCATTCTGAACCCCCAAAACAAAGACAATCTACCGGAAAAAGTGAGCAAGGATGTTCCTTTCTTCGGAAAGGTGGAAGTCTCAAAAGGTATTATTTCTTTGCAAAGTGACCGAGGCACTTCTTACAAAATGTATATTGCCGTGCAAGACGAACTTGCTGCCGCGTATAATGAAGTAAGAGACGTAATGGCCATGAAGCAATGGGGAAAAAAATATACCGAATTATCAGAAGAACAACAGGAGGCTGTAAGGCAGATCGTCCCGACGGCCATATCCGAAGCTGAACCGAGAAACATCGCAAAGAAAGGAGGGAAGAAATAATGGCTAAGTTTAACAAAGGAGGAAAAAAAGAGACCCCTGCTATCTCAACAGCATCTCTTCCGGATATCGTATTCATGTTGTTATTTTTCTTCATGGTAAGTACGACGATGCGGGAAGTAACTCTTATGATTGAAAATGCGATGCCAGAAGCCAGGGAGATTACCAAGTTGGAGAAGAAATCCTTGATCAGTAATATCTATATCGGGAAACCCAAAGCACAGTTTGTCGGTGCTTACGGAAGTGAACCTCGCATTCAGTTAAATGATAAACTGGCCACGGTCGGAGATATAGCTGAATTTGTTTACGCGGAACAGGAAACCCGAAAAGAAGAAGATAAAAACAGGATTACCAATAACTTGAAGATCCAAGCTGATACTAAAATGGGTATCGTAACAGACGTAAAACAGGAATTACGTAAAGTAAATTCTTTGCGCGTGAGTTATGCCACTCGTAAAAAGTTATAATATCTCTATGACGAATAGAAGTAAAGGGGACATTCGTCCCCTTTTTTATTCTCAACATCCTTTCCGAATCTAAAAAAAAATGATTAGATTTGTCCCCGGAAAGTCAAACTGACCATCCGACTCACGGTTCCGTAGTTCAATGGATAGAATGAAGGATTCCGGTTCCTTTGATTGGGGTTCGAGTCCCCACGGAATCACCCAAAAATAAAACCAACCTTAACCAGTTGGTTTTATTTTTTTGCAGAATAATACACACAAGGTATATTAATCTATTCAACTCATGATTAAATGCTGATCCTGGCATCCCCAAATCGTAAATCCGGGATCACGGGACCTTTTAATCACCGAATCTTTAGCATATAGCACTTTTACCCCGTCCCAGGGTGCTACCAGGGTGCTACCAGGGTGCTACTCTATTTTTATCCACTTCACCGCGTCAGCCACGATCGCCACGTCTTTTCTCCGCCGGGGATCCTTGTCGGAAAGTACCACCTTGGCCTCCCCCGCCGGGAAATCGTATTCGCCAAGAGAAACCCAGCCACGGGAGCCCATGCGCTTGGGTATCGCAATATCCAGATCCACCGCCACTTCCTCTTTCTTATCCCCGTGGAAAACCGTGTAGCGATTAACCACTCCTCCCGGACGACCAATCCCGATAGCAAGAGATTGTACATGCACTTTAGCCATGACCCGGTAACGCCCTGCCTCCGGGAGATTCACCCGCCACGTGGCCGTCGATTTTCCCTCTCCTCCCTCGATACAGTAACAGCCTCGAATCGAGTCCCCCTCCGCCTCCGGCGTGATCACGAATCCCCAGCGGGAGGTATTGCCGCCCTGGCGAAAACTACGCCTCAAGGGAGGGTCCTTCCTGAACCATTTTTGAAACAAGGTGAGGTTACCGTCCGCCAGCTCGAAACCGGCATCCTGGTCGTCCACCACGAACTCGTTTTTGTTCTCGCCTGCCAGAAATTCTTCTACCGAAATTGAACGCCATTCCCCGCCTATTTCACCGAAACTTCTCCCGTCTCTCTCTTCACTATTATCAAAAACAAAACCAGTCGGGCGGTTAGCGGATAGTCTCGTGAGAATACCGGATCCCCCTTTCGACACGAGGGTGTACGCCTTCGCTTCCCCGGGGCCCACGTAACAAGCAAAATCTTCCACGTCGCCATATTCACTCGTCAAGTTGTACTCCATGGAGACCACCCCTCCCGTCTTGCCCGCGTTCATGACCCGTCCCTCCACTTTCGAGAGTTTCATCACGGGATCGTAATACACCCCATCATTTTTTACCCTGAAAAACTGCTGGTGTTTAGCGTGTACCCACTCCATCACGATACTATCCACGTCCACACCCCAGCGAGCGCTCCACGCTCCCGCTAAAGAGTCATAATCGACCTCCCCGTGACCGCGAAGGCTATCGAGACTGCCACGCCACACCTGCCGGGGGACGTGTATCGAGAAACGAGACCGCAAGTCTTCTGTTTTAAGATACAAGATCCACTCCCGCAAATCTTCCCGCAAACCGGGATCCGATAATATATCTTCCAGGGTATGCTCCAAAAAGTAATCAAGCATGAACGCCTGTTCCGAGAACGAGAAACTGTTAACAGGAGGTCTCCTGTTTTGTAAAAGTTCGAAAACCCTTCCTATAAACGGGTATTTTAAAGAATGTACCCAAACATTCCTATCGTTATCGAGAGACTTCACCCGGCTACCCGTGTAATACGGTTCTTTCACTTCATACCCGATTCCCCGTAACGGGTGACTATTATCAACCGGGCAATTGCCGCTGAACAAGGACTGGTACAAGGGGTTAAACACCGCGAAAAATTCATCCCC
>NZ_JAQEHX010000007.1:0-105984 GCF_027666085.1 Sanguibacteroides sp. AM78-02pH3A
TAATATACTAAAAATATTAGGTGTGTTTGCGGAGAATCAGATTAAATATTTACTCTAAGCATCTAAAACAAAGAAAATTATTCCTAACTTCGTTAGTCGTAAGTACAGTGGGTTTTGCCTATCGATGGTACTGGAATGGATATTCATTTTTTAACAGAAAGAAATGGAGATAACGAATAATTTATCAGAAAAAGCGCTTTATGATTATAAAATTGTAAAGCGAGCGATTGGGGGTGACGAAAAAGCTTATGCAGAGTTGTTTAAAAGGTATAAAGATTCCGTCTATTTCATGATATTGAAGATGGTGAATAACCGTACCGATGCGGAAGATTTGATGTTCGAAGCATTTGAAAAGGCTTTTGCGAGTTTAAATTATTATTCACCTCAATTTGCTTTCAGTACGTGGTTATTTAAGATCGCATCGAATAATACCATTGATTTTATACGAAAGAAAAAAGCTTTAACCGTTTCTTTAGATAAAGATGATATCAATCCGGACGACCGGGGATATATCAATAGTGTTCCGGCGGATGTATTAAGCCCGGAAGAAGAGACAATTCGCAATCAACGCGCAGAATTCATGCGTGAAAAAGTGGCGATGTTGAAAGGACGTTATCGGAAATTGATCGAATTACGTTACTTTGACGAATTTTCTTATGAAGAGATTGCTCAGGAGTTGGCGATTCCCTTAGGAACTGTTAAAGCTCAGTTGTTTCGGGCAAGGGAGCTATTGCTGAATATTTTGCAGAATAGTGAAATTGCTCGGGAGAATGAGAGGATTTAAGTTTTTCCTGTTATTTTTTTTCTTTTATGGCATATATAGTGTTAACGGACAGGTTGAGAAGCAGGATAATCTGTTCGTTACGGGAGTAGTGTGCGATCGGGATAGTATTTTTCCGCTCCGGAACGCTCTCTGCCGATTGGATAGTACTTACCGGGGAGTAGACGAGGACGGGCGTTTCGCTTTTGAGGTAAAGATGGGGGATACGTTGGTCTTTTCTCACGTGGGGTATGTGCCCGTGAAAATAGTCGTTAGCGATACGCTTACTCAAAGAGATTATCTGTTAGGGATTTTTATGACTCGGGATACTGTATTATTGGCGGAGGTTGTGGTCATCCCCCGTTATGTATTGGAAGATTATAAGCCGGACCGCAGTATGGAGAATGCCTTATATAATGAAAAAGGGATTGTTGCCGGGGCTTTTTCTCCGGTAACGAAAATGGACCGGGAGATGAATCGGAAAATGCAGATAGAAAAATTTGCTCATACGGTAGAGAACAAGGGACATGTGGATGTTGGATTTGGAGTGGGGGTCCAATCGATAAGGACGATTCGTAAGCTTTATATGTCTCGGAAATTATATGAACGGTTTCGCCCGATTCGACAGGATGAAGTGGACCTGTTAAAGAAAATTTTTTATGTAGAAAAAAGGGAAAAACGAGCCAACTAAAAGAAGAAAGACTATCTTTGTAACTGAAACTATTTCCACCGGGAAGTCCGTTTCCAGTTAATCGATTTATTAATAACAAAGTTATATTTTATGAAAAATTTTTCGATAGGATTAAATGTGTTATTGTTAGTTGCCGTGGTCGTGTTGTATATTTTGCATTTTGCAGGAAGTAATAAAGCAGGCAATGAATCGGAAGGAGTAAAAGTTGTTAATCCTGAGGCTAAAATCGTCTATATCAATATGGATACCTTATTGAGTAATTACACTCAGTCGAGAGAATTGAATGAGGCTTTTTTGAAAAAGATAGAGAAGTATAAGACGGACATGAACGTGAAAATGAAATCCCTGGTAAAGAGACAAGACGAATATCAACGTAAGTTGGAGAATAACGGGTTCGTGACCCGGGAGAGTGCCAATCAGGAGTATTACGATATCGTACTCGAAAGTCAGAATATGGAGCGTTTGAAACAGGAAACTCAAGAGAGTATACTGCGTGAGCAGAACGAAATCAATAAAAAGTTGTATGATGTTATTATTGCTTTTTTGAAAGAATACAACAAGGAAAAAGGTTATAATTTAATTTTGAGTACAACCTTGGGTGGAACTGTTTTTTATGCAGAAGACGGATTTGATATAACGCAAGACATATTGAAACAGTTGAATGCACAATATAAGAAGAAATAAATAGGATAGATAATAAAGAGAAAAGGCTGAATAAATCAGCCTTTTCTTTTATATGAAAAAGTTTATGGATTTTAAGTATACGATTGAAATAGTTGCCGATCCGGAAGAGGTGTTTGCAGCTTTGACCAATCCTTTTCAAATCGAGCTTTGGAGCGGTTATCCGGCACAAATGAAGGCTGAGAAGGGGTTTGTTTTTTCTCTTTGGGAAGGAGATATCTGTGGTGTGAACTTAGAGATAGAGCCTTACAAGAGGGTGGTGCAGGAGTGGTTTTTCGGAGAAACAGAAAACCCTTCGGTAGTAACGATCGAATTGAAGAAGAAAAAAGAGACGACTCGCGTGGAGTTATTGCATACTCATATTCCGGACGAGGTGTATGATGAAATCGTGGAAGGCTGGAAAGAGTATTACTGGGGGGCGATAAAGGGGATGTTGGAAATGTATTGATATAAAATCAGTAAAAATGCGGATGTATTGAAAAAAAATGTATCTTATTTTTGTCGCTGAATAAATTTAAGAATTAGTCAGATGAGTAAATGTAAGATTTCCGAAGATTGGACCTCAGCAATAGTGGGGTGGTTTATTATTTTATTGATAATTTTTCAGTTGAAACCGCAGTGGCCTTCCTTTAGCTGGCCGGATGCAGATGTCTTGATTAATAAGGTATTTGCTTTAGATAACGTGGGGCATGCTCTTTTGGTTTTTGGGTTTATGTTTATTATGGCGTTGATTGCCGGAAGAATGAACGGCCGTAGTTTTAGATCCGTTATCTATAGTTTCCCTGTCGTGTTCTTTTTGACGCTTTTGGCTATGGTGGTCGGCGGGAATAAATTTTTAAAGGATTGGGGATTGGAGACGGTGATATTCAGTTTATTAATCGGCCTTTTCATCAGCAATGTTTTTTCTATTCCCAAGTGGTTGAAAGAGTCCCTTTCTTCGGAGCTTTTTGTGAAAATCGGATTGGTGTTATTAGGAACGACCGTATTGTTCGGAGACTTGCTGAAGTCCGGTTCGCTGGGGTTGATACAGTCTTGTATCGTTGTCTTCGTGGTGTGGAATTTTTGTTTCTGGTTATGCAAGAGAATGGGTATTGATAAAGAGATGGCTTTAATGTTATCCAGTGCTGTTTCCATCTGTGGCGTATCGGCAGCCGTGGCCACGGCTGGAGCAATCAAAGGGGATAAAACCAAATTGTCCTATGTCGTTTCGTTGGTTTTGGTAGTAGCGGTTCCGATGATCATACTTATGCCGGCCCTGGCTAAATTGCTCGATTTGCCGGAAGATATGGCCGGAGCATGGATCGGGGGAACTATCGATACTACCGGGGCGGTGGCCGCAACAGGCGCTATATACGGGGAAGTCGCTTTACAGACCAGTACCATTGTGAAATTTTCTCAGAACGTATTGTTGGGTATTGCCGCTTTTTTAATCAGCATATATTGGTCCTATACCAAAAAGGAGGTAGAGGGCGTAGAGGAAAAACCGACTTTAAAAGTGATATGGACCCGTTTCCCGAAGTTCGTGTTGGGTTTTGTAGCTGCTTCTTTGGTATTTTCTTTTCTGATAGACCCTTCCGTTGTGAGTGAGGCAAAACCGATTCTGAAAAATATTCAGGGTCTCTGGTTTGCCCTTGCGTTTACTTCAATCGGTTTGGAAACGGATTTCAGGAGTTTGATTACCTCCGAAAACAGACGTTCGACTTATGCTTTTCTGGGAGCCCAGGTATTTAATGTGTTTTTTACCTTATTGATAGCTTGGCTGTTATTTGGTGTATTGAGTTGAGAATGATATTTTTAATTCTTCATTTTTAATAATATTCGGATATTGTTTATATTTTTGTGTGCAGTTCATGATGTTAAACCTAAAAATGATATTATATGAAGTTTTTTATTGACACCGCAAATTTGGACCAGATTAGGGAAGCTAATGATTTGGGGGTATTGGACGGAGTGACGACAAATCCTTCGTTGATGGCCAAAGAAGGAATAAAGGGAGTAGAAAATTGCAAAAAACACTATATCGAAATATGCAATATTGTAGATGGTGATGTAAGTGCGGAAGTGATCGCTACGGATTATGAAGGAATGATAAGAGAAGGAGAGGAATTAGCTGCTTTACATCCCAATATCGTGGTGAAGGTACCTTGCATCGCGGATGGAATTAAAGCGATAAAATATTTCTCTGGAAAAGGAATTCGTACGAATTGTACTTTGGTTTTTTCACCGGGGCAAGCTTTATTGGCTGCTAAAGCTGGTGCTACTTACGTCTCTCCTTTTGTTGGTAGATTGGATGATATCAGTAGTGACGGTATTGAATTAGTGGAAAAAATTGTTGATATGTATGCTTATTACGGATACAATACTCAGGTGTTAGCCGCTTCGATTCGTCATACGCAACATATTATTCAATGTATAGAGGCCGGAGCCGATGTAGCGACCTGTCCGTTGAATGCTATCAAGGGGTTATTGAAACATCCGTTGACGGATAGTGGTTTAGCCGCATTTCTGGCTGATTACAAGAAGGTGAACTCGTAAATCAGCGGGTTATGTTTGTACGCTTATTCGAGGATAATCCCAATGAAAGGGAGATTCGAAAGATTGTGGATTTGTTACACGACGGAGGCGTGATTATTTATCCTACCGATACGATCTATGCTATCGGATGCGATATTAATAACGTGAAAGCGGTGCAACGGGTATCGGCCATCCGCGGCGTGAAAGCGGAAAAGGCGAATTTCTCGATGATATGTAAAGATTTGAGTAACATATCCATTTATGCAAAAGTGAATAATGAGGTGTTCCGGACGATGAAGCAGTATATACCGGGCCCTTACACTTTCGTGTTGCCTGCCACGAATAAATTACCGAATGTGTTGATGAATAAGCGGAAAACGATAGGGATTCGCATTCCAAATAATTTTATAGTGCAGGCCATTGTAAAAGAGTTGGACGGGCCTTTGCTGACGACTTCCGTAAAGGGAGGTCCCGATGAAGAGGTCGAATACATTACGGATCCGGAATTGATTCATGAAAAATATGAAAAATTGGTAGATCTGGTCATTGACGGAGGGTACGGTAAAAATGTTCCTTCTACCGTATTGGATTGTACGGGAGATGAAATAGCCGTGATCCGTCAGGGATTAGGGGAATTATAAGACCGCTTTTATGCTATAACGGCGCTTTCTTTTAAGATGGCGCCGTTTTTTATTGTTTGTTCCGAACGCAATTATTTTTTCCAGAAAGTTCTGCTAAATAAAACGAGTACGGTGAATACCTCCAGACGACCGACTAACATTAGGATTGCCAGGAATATTTTTGCAATACCGGGAAGGATGGAAAAGTTACCCATCGGGCCGATCTCTCCAAATCCCGGTCCCACGTTACTCAGGGAGGTAATAACGGCGCTACAGGCTGTCGCGATATCTTTCGTGAAAAAAGACATGATAACGCTGGAGATGCCGAATATGAAGATGTATAGAATGGCGAATCCCATCACTCCGCTCATGATGTTCGGATGCACGCTTTTGTTATTGTATTTCACGTTAATGATGCCGTTGGGGTGAATGATTCGCTTCATCTCGATGAACGAATTTTTAAACAACAGGCTTATGCGAACGCATTTTAGTCCACCGGAGGTGGAACCCGCCGAGGCTCCGACAAACATCAAGACGAAAATAATTATACCCAAGAGAGGAGGCCACAGAAGGTAATCGGTCGTCGCGTAGCCGGTGGTCGTTTGTATGGTAACGACTTGGAACAGGGCATCGCGAATGCTTTTCTCTAAATCGGAATATCCGTTAAAATAGAGCCCTAAAGCGATGATCGTACTGGATACGACGACAATAAGAAAATAGAGTTTGAATTCTTCATCCCGGAAAGGATTGCGTATCTTTTTTAAGATTACGGAGTACATGAGTCCGAAATTGGTTCCTGCCAAAAACATGAAGATAATAAATACATATTGAATATAGGCTGAGTCCCAGTAAGCGATGCTATTTTGTTTCGTTGAATACCCTCCGGTCGCCATGGTGGTGAATGAATGACAGATGGAATCGAAAAGATCCATCCCGCCTAAAAGAAGGAAAACCGTTTGCAGAAGGGTCAAGGACAAGTATAGAGTCCACATGCGCTGGGCCGTTGAGGTGAAGGTGGCCGTGAATTTATCGTGGGTCGGGCCTGTTACTTCCGCCACGAACATATCCCGTCCTTCAATTCCGAAACCGGGTAAGATGGCCAGCAGCAATACGATGATACCGATACCTCCCATCCATTGGGTCAGGGAGCGCCAGAATAAAGTCGCGTGCGGTAGGGCTTCGACATTGTTAATAATGGAAGAGCCCGTCGTGGTGAATCCGGACATCGTTTCGAAGACGGCATCGACAATAGAGGGGATGGTATTGCCAAACAAGTAAGGTAGACAACCGAATACGGTAAAAATGACCCAGGTAGAGGTTACGATAAAATATCCGTCTTTCTTTGCTAAAACCCGGTCCTTTACTTTTACCGTAAATGCCATAAGCGATCCGGCTGTCAAGGTGATTACGGCGGAGTAGATGAATGCCAGTAAATCGTTTTCCCCGTAAATTAAAGCGACAACGATAC
Organism: Sanguibacteroides sp. AM78-02pH3A; assembly: GCF_027666085.1. Classification (NCBI taxonomy): domain Bacteria; kingdom Pseudomonadati; phylum Bacteroidota; class Bacteroidia; order Bacteroidales; family Porphyromonadaceae; genus Sanguibacteroides; species Sanguibacteroides sp. AM78-02pH3A. Next base: position 6,735 of record NZ_JAQEHX010000007.1, read on the forward strand.
AAAGCACGAGAAAGGCACTTTCTACTAATAAAAGTTTTCCTATGATGTTTACGATAAATCGGAAGTTGATCATTTCTGGAAATGAATAAGTTTGTAACTTTTTCTATTTTACTTATATTTGAAGGCAAATATAAGAAATAAATTCGAATGAGTAACGCAGCAATCTATTTAAGAGTTTCTACTGATTTACAGGATTATACTAGGCAGAAACGAGAACTTTTAGCATTTGCGAAAGCAATGGGGTATGATAATCCTCTTGTTTTTGAAGAGAAAGCCTCTGCGGTTGAAGATATGTCTACAAGAGAGCAACTTTCTTTAATGAGAAAATTGACAAAAGACGATGTTGAAAAAATATTTATTTGGGATGTATCTCGATTAAGTCGAAACAGTAAAAATTTCATAGACCTAATTCATGAGTTTACTAATAAAGGCATATGTTTACATTTTAAAGAAAGAAATATAGTAACCTTGGATAGAAATGGAGAGTTGGATGGAATGACTAAATTATTCCTGTACATTCTTGGTATGTTTGCAGAAATGGATGCAGAGAATAGAAAAGCAATGATGAAGTCAGGTAAAAAGAACGCTCTCGCTAGTGGTAAAAGTTATACCCCTCAGGCACCATTTGGTTATTATATAAGAGATAAATACTTGTATATAGAGGAAGAATTAGAAGCTCCTTTAGTACGTGACGCTTTTAGACTTTATAAAGAAGGGAAAAGTTTTAGGTATATAGCTGATTACTTTAATACAATAAAGTTTAAACCTAAGGAAGGTGGTTGGAGAAAGTTAGATAAAGTTTGGGAGGTTGCAGATATATGGCGATTGGTATCTAATACTGTTTACTATGGAGAGGGGCGTCGTTATGAATGTACTAAGGCAGCGGTAAGGGATTCAAACGGGAGAATAATAGAGCCTGCCCAATATGTTGAGCAAGTATATGCAGCCCCTGCTATTGTTGATAAAACTTTGTGGTTAGAAGTAAATGATTTGCGCCCTAAAAGACCTAAAGATACAGATAAGACGAAAGCAGAGGATACAATATTAAGTGGTTTATTGAAATGTGGATATTGTGGTTGTTCTTATTATCGTAAACAAGATGTTGGTAGTATTAGAATAACGTATGCAGATGGTACACAAAATAGAAAGAAAACAGGTTGCAAAAACAAACCAATAGAAACAAAAATTGCAGATTCCCTTGTATGGAAGTCCGTGAAATCAATATACGATCAGGAACAAAGTAGAGTAAAGTTTGAGGAAGAGAAAATTAGTAATTTACAAAAAATAGAGGATAATAAAAATCTAATCAATGGTTTATATAAAACATTGGATGTCTTGGAGCGAGATATGAAAAGGGCTAATAATGGATATATTAAAGGGATTCTTGATGACGAAACATATTTGGATGCCAAGCATGATATAAACAAAGAAGTGGAACGTATAAATAAGAATATATCAGACATTACAAATGAAAATATCTTGTTATCTAATAAAATAGATGCCAGTGATAATTACGAAAAATATATATCAACGATAGATGATTCTGATTACTTTCAAAAGAAAAGTATATGTGCAGAATTGATAGATAAAGTATTTATTTATCTGATAGAGAAACCTTATCAATTACTTACAATTAGGTATAAAATGGGTTTGGAGCTTAATATATTGATGAATATAAAAGAGATGATTTATTTGATGTTTGGTAATGATGTGATTCGTTATAATAAAGATAATAGAACATTTATAATCAAAACTATTCCCTCTGGCAAGGCTTTTTCCTTTGAAACCGTAGATAAAGAAATCACCGTTCAGGATTTGATTGCATCTATGTCAGAGCAAGTATTACCTATAATATAAAGGTTCTTGTATTATTGATAAAATTAAAGCCTATCCCCTCTAAATTGAAGGAATAGGCTTTTTTACTAGAATGACAAAGATTCATAAGTCTGGGCTACTTCTTCCTGCCTTAATCCAATGTATCGCCTTGTGATAGCCAATGAGGAATGGTTAAACATATCCATGAGCATAACTAAAGCCCTTTCCGCATTCTCTGGATTCTGGTTGTAAACCTGCCTTCCAAAAGTCTTGCGTAGACTATGACAGGAGAAGTTTTTGACGTTTACCCTGTACTTAGCCTTTACCTGCTTTAGAATCCTGTTTAGCTGTTGGGTGGAGTAAACGGTTTTCTTCTGGCTTAGAAAGACAGGAGAATTGAGGCAAACGGGGTTAATGTGGTTGTAACAATCCGTGATAAACTTCTTTAGTTGTGGAGAAATGGGAATAGTCCTTTTCTTCTCCGTTTTGTGTTCCGTGATGGTGATTTCATCCTTATCCAGAATCAACAACCAAGTGAGTTGCTTCATGTCATACACACGTAATCCCCAGAAAGAACCTAGCGTGATAAACAAAGCGATTTTATAATTCCCGTCCTGTATTAGTTTTCTAGTTAGATTAAGCATATCAGCCCAATCCAGACGGTCTGCCGTGGTGTTAGAATACTTCAAACTCATAATGTTCAAATTTGTAAGATTAAATATATAAGTGAATATTTTATGGAACCAGAAAATAGCCCCAAATTGTAAGTGATTGATACAGAGAGAAACGTTCACTAATTGTAGAAGTGAACATTCCACAAATAAAAAGGGCTTGCTTCTGGTGAAGTAAACCCTGTATACAGAGAATGTAATTTAAACTGTATTAGCAAAATTAATTATTTGCTTCTTTGCTGACACAGTTTAAATTATATTCTCATTAATTTTTGATATATGCAATCCAAATATTTATTGCTGTAAGTATCAATGATATTACTGAAATTACAATGGCAATCCAACTTTTCTTGGCGTTCTTGAGAGTCTGTATTTTCAAATCCTCTTCTATTTTCTTGTTTGAATGTTTTCTTGTGTAACCTCCATTTTGGATATACTTTATTCCCAAATCTGTTATTTCTGGCAAATATAAATCTTCTTTCCTTTTAAATTCAATTAGTCCATCTGATAATAATCTTCTTTGTAGAAATTCGGTTTCCCAATCTTCATGCCCTCCTTTTTTAAATAATGTTTTGCAAATGAAGTCCATTGTTAATCTTTTGTCATCTTCTCCATTATTTCCAATCTTGGTAGAGATACGAGATAATAAACCATATAAGATTTTATCTAATTTTTCATCATGCGTCATAATCACTCTTATTCATATAGCTCACTTATTTTTTCAAACCAGCCTTTTATTTCTTCAAAAGCATCTAGTTGTACCAGCATTTCTTTTGTTAATCGTTTTGCTAAACATCCATTTACAATAGACTTAACTTCTCCTTGTTTTAATCCTGTTTTGGAAGCAAAGAATGTAGGTAGATCTTCGTTATCCCAATCTGAAATGGAATTACAATCTACTGTTTTGAAATATTCATTATAGATTTCTTTTGGAATGTAGTTCTCAAGTTCTCTTTTTTTTGTTAATACGGCAAAAGATTTATCTGGACGGCTATTAATCTTCTCTGCTTGTTCTTTGTATTGTTCAGTGTTCCTTCCTGAGCTTGAATCTCTATCATAGATATGGAACTCTATGACATTTGAATCTTTTAGATAATATCTTTCTACCCAATTTTTTAGATTACCTCCTATCATGGGAATAATGCTTATCTGTTTTTCTTCTAAATCAATAATAGACTTTAATTCTGGAATATTTTGATTAATATTCTTCAAGAATCTAATATCATACTCTCCTTCTACGCATATAACGAGTTTTGTTAAGTATGGCATTATTCCTAACGTTTCACGTATATCAGTCAATTTATTATTTTCTTCAGAAACGATATTAGGCTTCCCCAATGAATCTTTTTTGATGAGAATAAGGCTCTCATTTTCTGCTATTTTTGCAATCTCTGGGCTGTGAGTGGTAATAATCACTTGTCGATTTTCGTCATTAGCGAGTTTAATTAGCGAATCTATTAATATTTTCTGATATTCTGGATGCTGAGAGGTTTCAGGCTCTTCAAGAGCATATATGACCCCTTTTGAACTTCCAGCTCTTTCTTCTGCCTCTGCTCTAAAATAGTTTAGTAATATTAATCTTCTAACGCCACTTCCTCTTTTGTTCATTGGAATTCCTTCATCACCAGTAAATGAGAAGCTAAAAAGAGTATCCCAATTTTTGTTTTTAACGTTAGGATAGAGCGTTTTGGCTATTTCGGGATTCATTTCAGACAGTTTTTCTATTGTTCGCTTTCCTTTTTCAATGGCTCTCCGTTCTATTTCCTCAACTACGGATTTTAATTGAACTTCAACCTCTGCAATAGCTTGTTTGGTTATAACTTTTAAGGGATCTTGAACTTCTTTATCTGAATCTTTATTTTGTCTATCTGATTGAAATATGGCAAAATAAGGAAATTCAGAACTTATGCTATCATATATTCTTTTTATATCTTCTTTGTCTATTGGAATAAGAGTTAATTGTTTTTCTTTATTTTGAATAGAGTTATATATCGCTTTTCTGAAATCTGATAGAACTCTTTTATCTGGAACGTCTGCATCAAGCCCCTTTGCTGTACATATTTTCTTTAAATCTGTTATTTTCAATGCAACAAGAGGTTCTTCTGAAAATTCTTTTAAATAATTGGCAACGATATAACTCGTTAAACTTTTTGCTGTTAATGACTTCGTGCAATCCCATATTTTTCTTATTTCGAGTAAACCATCTTCATTCAATAAGTATTCCGCTTCCAATGATGTTTTTCTTTCTGGGTCTATAAGATATTCTTTACTCTTATCAATTTGAAATGCTACACCAATAACAATTTGCGGAGCTGCCCCAACCCTTAAATCTTCTATTTCAATTTTCACTGTTTCATTATTGAAAAAAATTTCAAGAGCCTCTAATATCGTTGATTTACCAACATCATTTTTTCCAATAATAACATTTAGATTATTGTTAAATGGAATTGTTATTTTTTCGTATCCACGAAAGTTCTCAAGATATAGTTTCTTTAGAATCATAATATTATTCTTTTGATTGGTGTTTCTGTATGGGAAAATGATATAGCAAAAGTAACTCTATTTCTGGAAGTTTCAAACGATTATGGACTTTCTTAATTTGGAAGGTCTGTTTAGATGCTGAATTTTGTCATTTGCTTTCGATTAGCAGGGCTTTTGTCTTCAAAACGAAAAGTGTCATTCTGGTAGGAAGAATGTCGTAGAAGGTATGGAGTGGGGCAAAAACAGAGAGATGTCAAAATTTAGAAAATGAATCAAATTCATAAAACGAGCCATCTTTGGGCTTTACTTTACTTCTTCATACTTACTTATAGCCAATTCATATATATATATCATAACTTGCCTCCATTTTTAAGTGATAAACTATTCATCAAGTTTAATAGTTTCTACTATTTCAAGTGTATCCCATTCATGTACATCTATATGGTCTTTATATACAGCATAGCTATAACTCTCATTATGCCCAGTTCTATATGGTTCTCCTTCCTCTGGCTTTTTACCAAACACTGGACGATATTCCATATAACCATACTTACTAAATATCCTTTTTAATTCTTCTCTTAATTTCTCCTCCATGTTTCAATGATGTTTTATTCATTAATACTTCCACTCTATAACTTCATATTCATCTTCTTGTAAACCATATTGTTTAGCAAATTCATGGAGATTATCTTCATTTTTAAAATATATCTGTTTCAACTCTTCATTTTTCTCTCCACTTAGTAAACCAATTTGAAGATAATATTTTAAATAAGCATATTTCTCATCTGATTCATATTCTATTCCATTATCATATACTTTCATGGCTGTTTTCATTATCTGACCAAATAGTTTCTACTAACTCATTCGTACTTATCTTATATACTTCAATTCTGTCTGAATATCCATATATACGATAATTTTCATTTATTGCTATATAATTATGACTTCCTTCTTGTCCATAATGAATATGATATTCTAATTTACCATACTTCTCTTCTATCCCGCCTACAGCTTCATCCCATACTTCAACTAAATTACCTTCCTTGTCACGTATTTCTGTATGTCCATCTGCATATCTACACATAGTAATACAATCATTAATCATTACAAATATAGGGTCACCTTCTTCTGGTGGTGGTCCTAATTTAGGTCTTGTAAATTCACCATAATCCATATAACTTACCTCTGTTTTTAAGTGACATTATACATACCAGAAAGCAATCTCATATTCATCTTCTTTTAAACCATTCTCTTTAGCAAAAGCAATAGCTTCTTCTTTGGTTTTAAACATTGGACATTCTAAAGGATCAGCTACTTCTATTTTCTCTATTTCTCCTACTTCTAATTTAGGTTTGTTTAGTAATCGTATTCCGTATGGTCTATATTCAAATTTATGACCTTCTCTCTCATATATAGACATAATTATTCATTTTTATTTTACCAGATTATTTCTACCTAATATAACCATTCTCCAATTTTATACTCATCTTCTTTCAATCCATGTTGTTTAGCGTAGTTACGTGCCTCTTCTTTTGTTTTGAATACTTCACTTTCAATAGAATATTTAATTGTATTCTTTGTACCTCTCATTATCTTACCTCCAACTACAACTTCTACTGGCACGGTTCCTCTATCTACATTAAGTAAGTAGATTGTATAAGGCTTTCTATCCGTTTTATCCTTTATCGTTCCATCATTAAAATAAGCCATAATTATTTTATTTATTTAGCCAAATAGTTTCTACTATATCCGTGTAAAGTTATCCCACACTTTTTCATCTGGAAGTTCTGATTCATCTATAGATTCGTCTATGTCTTCATAACCTTCTAATATATGTGGATCATATCCTAATTGTGAAATGTCTATAGGGAAAGATTCATCTTCTGGTATTTTACTCATAGTTACTTATCATTTAAATTATTAATACCTACTTCCTTATAATATGCTGAACTTTCCACTCACCTATGCAATATTCATTCTCCTTTAGCCCATGGTCTTTAGCATATTTATGTGCATCTTCCTCTGTTCTGAAATATAAACCATCATATTCAGGATTACTAATATCTTCTCCAAATTCATCAATAAGAGCTATAGTCTTGGTGAATCCTTCCCATCCCCAATATGGTTCTTCTCTAATTACTCCATTATCATATACCTTGCTCATTTTTATTACTATTATTTAATATTGTTGCTCCTGTAGCAATAGGAACAAATACATATCTGCCTGTCATTGCATCCCTATACTTATTTCAATCATAATCTCTTTTGTCGTATAACAACACAGGTGTTTTAGTATTATATTCTCTACTAATCCATGCTCTATGGTTTGAATCATGATCAAGTCCTTTTAACTCACCTTCTGTAACCTCTCCAATAACTTCTACCAATTCATACTTTTTATATGCTTTAATTTCAAATATTGCGTATCCATTGGGAAAGCTATACATCAAGTAAAATCTATTTCCACAAAATCTTAATCCATTAGGAAACTCTTCTATAGCATACTGGTTGATTGTACCTCCATATTCCAGCATTATTCTATCAAGTTCTTCATCAGTTATTTCCATATTAATATATTGAATATAAAGCAATAATTCCAACAGCAGAAAGTACTATCCAAATTCCCATAGAAAGAAATAATTCTCTATACATTTTAGTTTTTAAATAGTATAATGTAAATCCTAACCAGATAATTGTTTGTATTAACAACTCACAATATATGGTATATAGAGTTCTTCTATACCATACAAATGTCATTAGTTTTGAATGAAGAATACCATCACGTCCAATTAATGTAGTTAATACTATAACACATAATAGAATTACTTCAATTCTTGTAAATCTCTTTAGCACTTTCTTATTCGTATTACATACCTTCATAGTTTATCTCCGTTCTCTTCGATACTCTCGTTATCTAACCAAATAGTTTCTACTAATTCTCCTGCTTTTTCTTCTGTAAATCTAGTGGCTATCTCAATACGATCGCTATAATCAGCTCTTATGTATTTGTCATTACAAGCCATATAAATTGGTCCATCCTCTGTTGGCATAAATATATGGATAGGACTCATAACTCCATATTTTACTAATCTGTCCCATTGTTCATTTGTTAATTCCATATAATTTCCCTCCATTCTTTAATGACAAACTATTCATCAATTCTGATAGTTTCTACTATTTCAAGTGTATCCCATTCATGTACATCTATATGGTCTTTATATACAGCATAGCTATAACTCTCATTATGCCCAGTTCTATATGGTTCTCCTTCCTCTGGCTTTTTACCAAACACTGGACGATATTCCATATAACCATACTTACTAAATATCTTTTCTAATTCTTCTCTTAATTTCTCCTCCATGTTTCAATGATGATTTATTCATCTATTAATTCCTAAATGATATAGTAAAGAGTACCAAAAACTTGTATTTATGTTCCATAATGCCAACGGACTTAACCATACTAATAGTAAGAATCCCACATTTAACCATTTCTTTTTATAAAGTTGATAGAATAAAGGTGGGATGATGTATGTAAATGGTAGAATGAAAGGTATATAATATATTGTAGGGACATTATGTCCGTAATGGTGCGTGAAGAAATTTCGTCCTCCAATTAGTACAATTATTAACCAGAATCCCCACCATGTAAATAAACTCATCAAGATGGGTATTCTTGAATCTTCCATATATTTGATTAAATATTTCTTCATAGTCATTTTACAAAAACATTAGCGATTAAAGGGAATGGGAACAAACAGAAATATAATAAAGCATCTATCCAACGTCTTTTACAAATATGATAACATCCTGCAATGGTTGTTATTATACCTAATAAACCCCAATATACAAGGAAAGGGATTCCTGTAAGTATATATGCCTGTCCAAATATCCTAAGAACCACATAAACAACATAGCTGATAGCCCAAAATGTATAGACAAACTTCCAGTTTAAAATGGCTTGTATTAGTTTTTCTCTTCTCATCATATAAATTTATCCAATAGTAAACCAACAATCATGGTAATCGCTAAAGGGCTCAACCAAAGCAATAATATTAATCCTATATCTTTCTTGTTCTTCTTTCTAACGCATAAAACAAGTGTCGCTAATAGAAATAATATCATTATTATGAAGAGTAGTAGAAAACAATATAAATTTAGATCATAAAGGGATATATGCCATTTATTCAGATAAGTTTGTAGACTATAACTTTCCCATTTACGACATACGATTAGTCCTGCAATGAATGTAAAGATACAATTACATAAAAGTAATATCAGGACATACACACGTAAATCTTTCCAATATTTCATATATCATCATCTTAAAAAGTGTCCGTGCATCAATAATTCTTTTACCAACCTTCCCAATTTAAAGGTGAGCATGGGAAACAGGAATAAACAGAAATATAGAAGTCCATTAATCCACTGTTTTTTATATATGAGATATACCCCTAACAAGGTTGTAATTAGTCCTAAAGTCCACCAGTATATTTGGCATATCGCTAATATATCCATATTTATAAATGTAATGAACAAGACGAGAAAGACTATAAAACTGATAGCCCAGAATAAATAGATTGCCCGCCAGTTCAAATAATAATGAATAATCTTGCTTGTTATTGGTTCATACTTGACACAAAAAAGACAGTAGAATGTCATATAATATAAAACGGTAAGAGTGAAATCAACTCCACTGTTTTCTATTACTATTAAAGGTTGAATAAATATCCCGTATATAACTAACGGAATGGTTATAAACAAGAAATAGGCTATAACTCCTTTTGCTTTTTCCTTATCCCAGAAGTAATACAGGCAAAATAGATAATAGCATCCAGTAAAGAAAAGCATGAGCATCCCGTTTATAATTCCTAGTGTAGCGTTACTACCACCACTATACAGGAAACAGGCAATAGAGTTTACCATTGCAGGAACAAGGAAGCCCCAGTAAGAGGCTTCTTTTGATAGCATTATTGATTCTAATTTTTCTTTCATGATTACCTATTCATTAACGTATCTTTAATCTCAATATTTGGCATTGGTAATTGTAGCCATGAATCAATAACAGTACTCCTAAAATTATTCTGGTATTCGCTCATGTAATTTGTCACGTCAAGATAGAATTGCCGCATATGTTCCATTTGAAGTAGAAGCAAATCCCTTGTTTCATTGTTTAGTAACCGTTTAAGTTTTAGCATGTAACCTCCTTTGTTGATATTGTTTAATATATTAAACCTGTACTCGATTAGTTGCTCCCATTTGTGCCTTTCATTATTGATATGGCGAATTGCTATGGGGCTCAAACCTTGTACTTGTACAAGATCATTGTAACAAGCGATAATGGAATCATTCCAACTGAAAAATTCAACTTGTTTATTTATTGTTGTTACATCAAAGTTAGTTTCTTCATTAAAAAGTAGGAGATAAGAATAAACCAAGCGTAAGATTTTTTGCAAGTTTAATTCTTCAATAGTATTGTAGTATGTTTCTGAGTTTTGTAATTTATGAATGGTTGAGAAGGTATGTTTATGAAATTTCCACCACTCGTTATACAATTTGTTCTCTATTTGAAAATCAACACTTAAAAAATTATTAGAATCTTGTGAAAATTGATCTCTCCAATGATTGCTTGTATTCATGTATGAATCTCCCCAATGGTCATAGTACAAGTAATCACTTATAATTTGAAATTTGGATAAGGTATCTTGTTCATTTATTATAATTTCTCTTATCGTATTTACATTTTGTTTCAAAGAAAACATGATTGTATCTATTAGTGTTGTGTCCTCCCCATATCGAAGTTGCTCCAGTTTATGCCATTCAAATGGAAGCTTTGTTCTAGTAGGTAGAAGCAGTAAAGAATCCTTACCATTTTTGGTAAACACGCAAGAATCCTCGGTTCTATTCCAGTAATATATTTTAGAACAATCACTTAACAAGATTGATAAAATTGAATCACAGAACAAACCATGTTGCATATCCTTCTCTAGCCAGTAGTAATTGTTCATGCCCTCAGGATCAGGCGAGATTTCATCATATTCAAATGGTAAAATCTCTCTTCCACTAGTATCAATAATCCCGTAAAAAGAATCCCTACATACCGCTACACCATAATTGTTAAATGAAGATGCGGATTGAAATACCTTGGGAGTAACAAGTTTCCCTAAAGTATCAATGTAGACATATGAAGTTCCCTTGTAATCGCATTGGTTCGTATCAGGAATAATTGTTATATCATTACCCGATATGCTAACATCCCAATTATTATCAATCTCCACAACAGCTCTATCATGCCTAAAACGAATAGGACGTTTAGAATATATCCTAGACACAACCTGTTTATCACGATCTAACAATAACCAACCTAATTTGTCTTTTTTAGTGCGAGGTTCAAGATGCTTCCCTATATTCATTTTGTAGTCCACCAAGTCATAAGAAATAGATGTTCCACGTATAAACATGGGAATACAAAACGCAGCAAGTAACATTCCCACATCCTTCCACTTTTTTTTGTACAAGCAATATATGAAGGGTAAAATTATCCATATACCTAGACATGGATAATATAATCCTCCATTTATATATAATTGCCCCAACTCAAAATCTCCAAATTTAATGACAGGTTTGAAATTAAGCCAGTAACACCCGTCTGGACGAATCCAAGAATCAAGTAAAAAGAAAATCGTAAATACCCAGATGATTGGTATTCTAATATCGTTCAGATAAGCAAAGCGTAACCGTTTCATAATTTGTAAATTAAAGAAATTATCTCTTTAAAACAGATTGGAATAAAAAACATCACAGCATTTAACCACTGCTTTTTTCGTAACCAATAGCATCCAGATATAGCAAAGACGCAACAACCAATAATCTTTATAATGAATAATACTTCTATTATAGAGAAGAATAAATTCCCGTTATTTCGTAGTGTTCCTATTACAAGTAGATAGATGAACCATATTATATACATGGTCTTCCAGTCCAAACAAACCTGTATTAATCTTTCTTTATCAATTAGTTTCTTTATCATTTCTCTTGCAAGTACTAAAAATGGGACAAAAATGATTGATAAACGCAGCATCATCCCAAATGTTGATTCGTTAATTCTTGGGAAGATTGCAGGGATTAATATTGATAACACGTACAAGCATCCTAAATAATATAGCTGTTTATTACCTTTGGGGATGAACTCGTAAGCGATACAATAACAGGAATGGATAAATACTAACACCATAAAAGAGTTGATATTACTTACATATCCTACTCTATTTTTAATCGTCCATAAATGATGATCCCAGTAAATAGCCAATTCAAATAGCAAGTAACCTATTGTAATGATTATCAACGTCAGTATAAACGCTATTCCTATGCCTTTAAATATTTTAATCATATTCACTATTTTTTGAGTCGAATGTTTCATTATTAGATAATTGTTCATGTAGGAGATGTAATGGTATCGCCACGTGCAAGTAAAGTGAATCATCTTTTGCCGTGTAACCATCAATGAAAAGCGTATTTCTCTGTAATAACATTTCTTGATTGTAAGGTTTCAAACGACTGAGGAAACAACCTCGTTCCAAGGGCATAGGGCTTGAACTGTATATATCCTTAACACTATCTATTTCCCAGTTAGCCAGTGTCAGGTAAATACTATCCACTTCTTCTGGAACCCAAATCTTCATTACCGCAATACTATCTGTTTCATCACTACCCATGTATTGAATATTTACTTGTTCCACCACTTTACTTTCATCTGTAATGAAAGTTGTTTTGAAGAATGTATTATTATCATGTTTGTACCATATTGATTCGGCTTGATCCAGTTTCGTGGCTAGATAATCTTTATCTTTACTTGATAATAAACTATCTTTAAGAATATCATATAAAATAAAAGATTCTGCAATCCTGTGTTGTGCATTTTTATAGACTTCAATATCCTTACTATCATATCCTGCAATGATACTGTCTATCACTTGTTCTTGGTGGCGTAAACGTGGATTTACTGGTTTGTTTGAACAAGATTCCAAATAGGACACCATTAAGGCTAGTAAAAGTAGTATGTATTTCATATTAATACCGTTCAAATCAATTTATTAATACAGGTGAGTTTTTATACTGATGAGCATATAATACCCATGCAATATTACGATCTCTTCATTTGTAATTAATCTTTCTACTTATTCTCGAAGTCTTTAATATTACTAAATTGGGAGCTAAAGAGATGCTCTATATTTTTAGAGCATCTTCTTAACATTAACCTTAAGTTACCAACTCGAATAGTGAGAACTATGTGAGCTATGAGAACTATGTGAGCTATGAGAACTATGAGAACGATGTGAACTATGAGAGTAATGATCAGCTAACAAATTAAATTGTGCAGATGATTGCTCTAAAATCAATCCTTGTTCTTGTTGTTGGATTTGATTATTGTTTGTTTTGGCAATAATCTTTTCCCCAACAGAAGTGCAATAGCTCGCTCCTGCTAAAATTGCAGAAATCGCAAAAAATAAAAGTTTCTTCATAAAACCTCCTTTTTTTGTTTAACAATTTATTAATTAACACTATATATCACAAGATATATCCTCAATTTTTTGAATATATTTACTATGATACGTCTTGTTTGCCGCAAAAAATCCAGCACATTTACCTTTCAATGAACACCCGTCACATTCTGGTAGATAAATATCTTTCCAATTTGAAATTGATTGTAATGCAAAACGACGTATATCTTCTGGCAATATACACAATTGTGCATTATAGATATACGGGTTCATTTTTCTATTTGCTAGTAATAAAACAGCTTCTCGTAATTGATCATTATAATCATATGGGTCTATCCACAATTCATTAAAGTTCTCCTTTGCCAAGCCTGTTGTTTCCATTTGCATAAATGCCACCTGCGATACAAAAGGAAAATTGTGATAGATAAAATCCGCAAATTGGGGCAATCGTTTATATGTTTGTTTATGAATTACAATTCTAAGTCCTATCCGCTGGCGAAAGAGAGCGAGATTGTATAAACCGTCTATTGTCTTGTAAAATGTTTTGGCTCCTACTATATGGTTGTGTTCTTCCGCTATATCTGAGAATAACGGTATATCTATTTGCAAATCTTGGTGTCTGCATTTAGCTAACTTTATGACATATTCCTTATCTGCGAATTTTACGCCATTAGACAAAATACTGATAGCTGTTCCAGGTAATTTTTTCTTGATATGGGTTATTAATGTAAAAAGGTTATCACCGATAAGTGTAGGTTCTCCTCCCGTAATACCTATCTCCTGTGTGTTCTTGTCAAACAAGGAAATAAGTTTGAGGTTAAAAGGAGTTTTGTCTTTCTCTTGCAAGATGGGAGGTTGGGGACACATGATACAACGATGATTGCAACGTTCTGTTGCCATCAATGCATTGTGATGAGAATTTATCTCGTACACAAAGATGATTTCTCCTTTTTTGTTAATAACAACTATATCTCCCTCTTTAAAGTCGACAATACTATCTACCGTGCAATAAGGCTTTTCTTTACTTACAAAAGTTACATTTTCAGTAATAGTTGCCAAATAGCCGAAAGCAGGTTTGCCTGCATCTTTGCAAACCAGTATCTCATTGGAACGACCAAACAATTTTTTCTTACCAAAAGTTATACGTCCAACTACGTCATCTTTGATGTTATATGAAGTTCCTTGAATCTGTTTCATAACGCAATCAATTTAACCAAGACCAAAATATTCTGTTTATCTCGGGATCATGTTTTTGTAACAATTCAAACAAATAGTGTATAATGGCTTTTGTCTTTTTACACATTTCGTTTGTAGGTCTAAAACCAACCATATCACCTTGTTCTGACATGTTTCGGACAGGATCTGCACCACAATAAGGTTGAAATACACATTCAGAACACATTGGCAAGCATTCCGTGCAAGCTGACGAAATAATATGATGAAGCAACTCTCCATTGAACATTTCTTGATAGCTGTTTTCGTTTACATTACCTAACTTGAAATAATAATTCTTGAAACGTGCCATCATACGTGCTTCATCTGAAACATACACATTGCCGTCATAATCGTAAATTGCTCCTGCAATTCCTACTCCTGCGGGAGATTGTAAATCTACGAATCCAGTGGCAAAAGGTGTTAGTATGCGTTTCAAAAGGAGTGCGGCAAAGCCCTCCACGAAAAATATTCCTTGTTTATTCAATTCTATGATATAATCAAGTCCTTCTTTATAATTTATGATAAAATCTTCCACAGGATAAGCTATCTTATCCTTGTATTGTTTGGCAAATCCATAAGGATTAAGAGAACGTAAAAATATATTATTGAATCCCAATCTAATATATTCGTCAATAATATCCTTGAAACGTCCTAAACTATGCTTTGAGGTTGTCATTAGTGCTGAAACGCAATCACTGTCACCCCATATACGCCGTATCATAGCAAGGTTCTTTTCAAAAATGGCATGGTGATTTAAATCCTTATTTTGTAGTGGACGGTTCATGTCATGTAAATCTTTAGGACCATCAAGAGAAGTAGAAATCATACATTTGTGCTTTTTTAAATATTTCACCATATCCTCGTTAAGCAATGTAAGGTTAGTGCAAATAACAAAATCCAAATTCCTTTTCTTGAACAAATTTTGCCACTCAGCTTCTTCAATGATATATTTTACCATATTGAAGTCTGTTGATGGGTCTCCTCCTTGAAACTCGATCTTGATAAAAGGTGATGGAGATTGGAATATAGTTTTTACCACATTCTTTGCCGTTCTTTTTGTCATATCGGCAGAATGGTCATCCAAGTTTTTACGAGCAACTTGGCAATAGATACAACTAGAATTACATCGTAAAGTTGGTACAATCATATGTAGAGAAGTAAAATCTCTAAGAATACTTTTTTTGGTTCGAAATTTTGTGGCAAGCATTGGGATTACATCTTCAACATTATCTGTTGTAGCAATTTGTTTAGATGCAATATCATAAAATAAGTCACAATGTTCGTCTAATTCTCCACTTACAAAATAATGAAAGTCTTTATTTTGCAAGAAAATGTATTCTCCAACTTCATTGCTAAGTAGATATTCATTTTCATTAAAGCGTTCAAAGCGAAATGGTAATAATTGATAAGCCATAATTCATTATTTTGAAGTTATAGGTTTAAAAGCTTCATTTACAATCATATCACGTATATGACCGAATTGAGCATTTGTATTGAATCTAACTTGTTGGTCTATAAGTTCATTACAAAATTGTTTTGGTATATCTTCTGTTATCAAGTTATGGTCTTTTGACTCAAAAATGATATTTATAAGATTTGAATTATTGGTGTCTGTCTGTTGATGAATATAAAAAAGATGAGAGAATTTGTAAATCACGACCGTTATAACCTCGGTTTTATACAAGTTTACATCTACTACCACTTGGAATTTATCTTGTTCAAATTTTGTAACTGGAAATTTTATATTTGCCATACTGAATTATTTACTACCCTCAATCCCCAGAAAGGCATTATTTAAAAAAAAGAAGCGTGGGAATTGTCAGTTTATTCACTTTGAGGGTCTGGACTCCCTTTCATACAAATAAACAGCTACCCCACGCTAAACCAGTATATATAATTGGATTGTATATATGGCAAGCATGAGCGTTTGTACTGTTTATCCCTGTATGATTGAAATTGTCCAGATTCCAAAGTGAGGATAAAACTAAACGCTTCTATTATCTAACATGTTACCAAACAGGTTTTACCCTGCCCAGTGTCATACAAAGGTAGATAATTTTTAGCATCCTACAAACGCCACTACGGGGTAGCCGTGTAACAAATTTATGAATTAATCATCGCCCGCAGCCAGACAACGGGTATTCTATTGTAATTTAGAATTAGATTAATTACTCTATAAACCATTTATAGGTGTTATCACCATGCAAAGCTCTATCTATCCCTTCTGTTAATTGCGTGGCGTTTAATGACCTATCGAGGAAATTATCTATGTAAGAAGATTTATTCGCACCTGTAAGCATGTTATAGAATTTCCATAAATTTATTTCATTCTCTCCATGCTCCCTCTTGAAATTGTCATCGTTGTAATAAGCTTTAGCCACCATGTTAATCTGGCTATCCGTCAACTCCATGCATGGTAAACGTTTCTTCTCTCTGGCAGGTAAACATTGATACAACCTGCTTTTACCCAAGAATTGCGCGAATTGATGTTCAGTGAGGTAAGAACCCGTGAAGCTCTTCATCAACCTTAAATGCTTTTCCGCATCATACTGTTGGAATAGCTTCATCACCCCTCTAAAGAGATCATGGTAACTCATCGCTCTTAAATCAGTTTGGAATCCATCAGTAAATGTACACAGGTTACAGCATACCTTGTTCTGGAATCCAATAGCAACACTAAACCTCTCTGATGTCTTTTTTGAATAGAGGTTTTCCCTGTTATACGCCCTAACGCCAGTAACACATAGATTGACCCTGTTACCGTTTATAGATTCATAGATAGTTGGAATCTCGAAAGCGAACGCCATTCTTTCATAATAGATAGTCTTGTCACTTTCTAGCAGTTCTGCCACTGGTTTATGTATGGCTTCTGGAATCCTACCTTTTATAACATGGCTAACCATTATATCAGGTTCATCTATGCTTTCCCCTCTAAACAATTCACTAGCCACCTTGTGTACTGTTTCAATAAATGCTGGATGGGATATAGTCATCTCGTTATCCTTGCTGAACACTGGCACGATACAATCATTCTTTAAATGTTGCATATCTATGGGCGAAGTGTTAGCCTCTATAAAATGTTTCCTCCTTTCCTTCTTGGTAGGTTCATTTACCACTTCATAAGGAGTGTAGGTGGGTTCTTCTTGCTTGACGTTATTACTGCCAAATAAAACTGGCAACAACCCTTCATTTTGACTTGGAATTAATATTGCTGTACTCATAATCTAGTCTATTTAACGGTGGTGGAAATATTTGAAATTTCAGTTTATATATACAATTCATAAATTCTCCACCAACCTTGATTTATAATGTTCATTATCACGTTCACTTGATTTATTCATTCTCTAGCGTTATGCCAGTAAAAAAAATAGAACTGGAAATACATTTATAGTTTAATAGTCAATGGTGGTGAGAATTATTGTCCTTATTGGCTATATATACCAATCCAGACAAAAATTCACCAACCTAAATTTTCATATCCTACCGTTAGCTGAATAACTGTAATAACCCTCTTCATAGTAAAGAACGTGATCTAGCAAGTCTACATCTATGTATGAAAGTGCTATTTTTATTTGCTGTACCAGTTCATCATCTTGTTTAGTTGGTTCAATATCACCAGAAGGCTGGTTTACACAAACTATTAAGCTTTTACAATTAGAGAGTGCTGCCAGTTGTACTATAAACCTAATATCCGTGATGTTGTAAGATAACGCTCCTTCATTGATTGTGGATATACCCAGTACTTGATTCCTCCCATTTAACAGGATAACTCTAGTTGAGATATGGTGTTCAATGGTATCTTTAAACGGGGAAACCAGTAACTCGTGGACATCTTTAGCGGTTACTATTTTATACCTTTTAGAAGGTTTGGTATTATTCCTGTACACCAGTTCCACCACTGGCACTTTTATCAATTCTTCATTCATGTCTTTATTTTATTTGATTTTTAATTTGAACACGTTAATGGTAATGAAATTTAGAGAGTTGTAAGTTTATCAGGTTTGGCAATGGAGAGGAAAGATTTTTGTTTATACTACTTGCTTAGAAAGTCAATGTTCTCTTCACTTTGGTACAACAATATCTTTCCCCTTCCCACTGCGCTCCCTGTCCCTGTATCTTTAACTACTCTTCCAAGTAGGCGAATTTTTTAATCTGCATCTTTGTTTTGGTTCCAGCGTAAACGGCAGGAGTTTCAACCTGACCGCATAGCACTATGGTTTTGCCTTTAAGCGCTAGGATAAGCTGGTCTAGCATCATGTTCTTGGCGAAAGAGTAAATGAAACGTAACTTGTCACCATGTTTCTGTTCTATGGCAGGATCACAGGGAATATCATCTGGCGTGATGTCCCCTTTCTGGCTTGCACGGACTAGTTGAGTGTATTTGATCTCTTTCACCTCTTCCTCTCCCAAGGCGCAAACCAGTTGTAATTGTTGAGGGTTTTCCCCTTTAAAGTCAATAACGGTCATTTCATCACCCACCTTAACGGGAGTGGGTAATACCGCCACCTGATTTTTAAACTTTTCAATCAACTCTGGATTGAGTTCAAGGGAATTGTTAGGTTGGGCAACCTCCAAATTTTGGTAGTAAGTTTTCAAGTTCATAATTGATAAGATTTTGATTAATTAATTTGATTTTCTTCACTCTTGGGGTGGGGGTATAAATGTTTACACTACCCTAGCGTGGAATACTCTTTATATATAATGCCAACCTGAAATTGAAGGGGAGGGGGTGTTTTATAGAGGATGAGCTATGTGTTATTTGGATATTCTTATGGAAACTTTTGCAGGTATAAGAGAGGTCTTTAATATTTGAAAAGAAAAAAATATGGGGATTACTTTACTTTAATGAATACATTGTCTATTTTTACAAAAGTTACAATTTAAAGATTGTTATTATGATTTTGCATGAAAAACAAATTGGAAAAGCTTTATTATCTGCGATGAATTCTGCCAAAAAAAGGATATGGATAGCAGTTCCGTTTATCGGTACATTAAACGGAATAGAACGTATCATTGGTAATACGTGGCAAGTTAATCCAAATATAGATTTTAAAATATTAACTGACATAGACTTTGGGTTTATAAAACTAGATACTTATAATGCTTTTAAATTGGCAACAGACAATATCCGTTCACTAAAAGGTTTACATGCAAAAATTTATATTGTAGACGATTATGTAATAATTTCTTCTGCAAACCTGACGCAAACTGCTTTTTCTAAAAGATATGAAATAGCTTATGCGTTTAACGGTAATGAAGAGGTTTGTGCTATATTTGAAAAATGGTGGAATTTGGGGCGAAATATTCCAGAAAATTGGCTTCCTTCAAATGAAAGTGATGACTATGAAGAGCAAACTAGTAAATCGCTTCACAAATTATTTGATTTACCTTACCAAGCAATTAAAATTAAAGAATTCAAATTATTACCAGAGATACTGAATGCGTATAATCATTTCTCTAAATTGTACCAAAACAACGTTAAGAGAGTATGTCCCAAATTGACATTGCTACAAGAGATTGATGTATTTTTTAATTATTTATATCATGAGCATGACAAAAGACCGACAAAAAATATTCTTGAAGTCATTAGTAATAACAACAAAGATAAAATTCAATTATTAAAGAAATATCATCCAAGCTTTGTAAAATATTTATCAAAAAGTGACCATGCAAACAAGCGTTTAGCAGATATTAAGTTTATACATAATTGCCTAAATCAAAAAAGCATTAACCACATTTTATTAGAAGATGTTGAAAACGTAATTCGTTGCTTTAATTGTATGAATAGCCGTCCCTCGCATATACATGGTTTTATTCGAGAAAATTCCCTTGAAATGATCAAAATTGAATGGGAACATCTACTTTTTGATGAAGATACACCACTCGTGGATAGAATGCAAAGATGCAAGAATAATTTAAGACATTTTGGAAAGTCTTCAATTCAAGAATTTTTATCCTTGTACAATCCAGAACAATTCCCTATGATAAACACAAATTCTAATAGTGGAATGCGTTTTTTTGGTTATAACATCCCCGTATATTAAATATATAATAGTTTAATTTCCTTTATTTCTTCTTGGCTAGAGGCTCTCTCTTTATAGCATTTAGTATTTATCAGGGAAGTAAGAAAGTATTCTAAACTATGTATCTGGGGTGGCAGGTTGGGACACAATTTAGGCAGGTTATATTTCAATGAATAATAGTTGTAATGCTTCTTGGCGTTTCTATCTCCATTTCTAACTGCCGTTTCCAGTACCTCTTCTGGTTGATCGTACCTGTGAATACATAACACTTCCATTAGCTTGAAATCGTATGGAGGTGGGATAACATTCTTCTCTATACAATAGTTATATATAATATCATATTTCTCTCTAGCTAACTTGTCAAAAGTTCTCAGTCCAAAATTACTTTTAGCATGTGGGGTATCCAGTATAATATTACTATCCGTGATAAGGAAGAAATTATTAACTTCCACCAGTTTATGATGCTTTATTGCCAAATCTATATATTTCTTTACGGTTTTGGGAGATAAATTTAATCGCCTTGATATTTCTGTCTTGTTATAGTAAGTAATATTGGTATTATTGATACATAAACATTTAAGTAGTACTAGGAAGGCTTTCAATTCATCAGGAATATCTTCCAGTAATAAATCTTTCTTGAACCTGATCCAGTTACTCTTTGGAATGTCTACATGATACGTAACAGGTGTGGTTAACTGTCCTTCATTGTTCCTGTAATTATACTCTTTACGCAGGAAGCCTAAATCTTCAAATTTGGCAGTGTACTTGGAAATGGTATCCACATCTTTAATGCCAGTAACCTCACGAAGTGTTTCCCTCAGTACATGGGATTCTCCTGTTTCATAATCTGATTTAAAAAGTAACCATGTAAATGTATAAGTTTCATCTAGGTTCAGTTTACCTGCAATATCTCTAGTTATGATTCTATAATCCTTCTTTTCTTCTTCATTTGCCATTATTAATTCCAGTTTGAAACAACCATCTAAAAATGATCTATGGATTCACTGGTTCTGCTTTTATTTAGTGGGATAGGCTGGCAAGCCTGTAACACCAATACTAGTTATTAGTTAAATAGTTAATAGTATGTACCCTGTCAATTCCCCAAAAGCATACCCCGTCAAATCCCTAACTTTTAAATATTAATCTTTATGGAGGGATAATCTCTCTATTTCAGGTTGGAATCTCTGGTTACATGAAATACAGTTATATCATGTAGCTTTATAGATTAATCTTTAGAAGGTGGTAGTATCTGGATTCTAGTATTCTCATCTGGGACGTAGTATATTTTCCTTACTTTATCTACCTGTTTTTTGATCTTTTTCAGTCCTTTAGACTTTATCCAGAATCCTATGGATACCTTATTATCAGGGATGCCAGATTGTACGGCGAATAGCCTTAATCGCTCGTAAGTGTACATGATTTAATAGTTTGATTGATTAGTACGGTGTATCTAGTTTAGTGCCACTTGAAGACCAAAAATTACTCCTTACAGGTTGACGTGCAAGGAGTAACAGGAATCTTTTATATAATTGTTTCAAATGGTATGCCTTGATTATTAAGATGGTATAAAGATACTAACTATCTGGCATACCGACAAATAGATTGTAATCATTCTTTAAAAATCGAGTTGAGATATGTATAAAGTGAGAATTTTAAGGTTATAACTTAATCAGGTATTAAATTTCGTATGATAGGTTATATTTTTCCAGAAATAGTTACTAGCTTTAAAGGTCTAAATAGTAAGTGTATGGCAGCGTTTGAACCTATAGAACGATTTGAAGATATAGATTTTGAACTCACTAACGAGAAAGAGAACGAGTTACTGGAATATGTTATAATGGTTGCGAATCATTTTTTCCCAGATTATGATATAGAATATGATACTGAATGTAAAAGCCCGTTACCTTCATTATACACACGAGAGTTTAAAGGCTATTACAATCAAAAAGACGGTTTAGTTTATCCCGTTACTGTTAAGGAATATGTTGATAATGAAAGTATTCAAAGATGGATAGCAAAATACAGTATAGATACAGAAAAATTCTGGTATCTTTTGTTATTCGTTTACAATCATTGTTATTACACTTATAAAGTTGGCTATCCTTTGGATAAGAGTAGTGCAAGAGAGGAATTTGAAAAGGCAATGAACTACTTGAAGGAAAACTTCTGCTATCCCAGTAAAAAAATACGGCTTGAAGATTATAAAGCTAGAAAACACAGGGATGTTTCTATCACGATTAAAAAGGAAGGAAAAGAAGCCATCACGATAAGCCATGAAGACGCAATATCAAAACTTATAAACTGGGATGCTATTATAGAAGGGGGGAATCACGTGGTGGCTACCAGTAAAGAACCTGTTGATAGTGGGAACCGTATTTTTGCTTATTACTTTGACAAATATATAAATTGGTTTCTTGGTAGGGATGAGTATAATCATGGTAGAGGAGATGTGAAGAATAAAATATATTTTATTGAAGACCTTTTGCTCCTCATGAAGGTGATTACAGAAGAAGAAATAAACCCTCCAACGAGATACAAGTACTATGACAGGTTTGAATGGTTGAGAGATCTCAGGAGTAAAACGAAGGGTGTAACCAGAACAATAAGTTCTAAATTTATCTAGGAATCATCTTTTCTTGTTTATTAATTGGTACATGAAGAATCCGTATTTTCATGTAAAGGGATATTTACGGGTATCCGTGTGGTTCTCATTTTGCTATTATAGATATATTAGTATTTGGTTGCACAAGTTAAATGTAAGGTTTTGCCGACACGACATTACATCATAACAAATTATAAATCAGATATTTACATCTTGTATCTTCATTTATTTCCCATACTTTTGTCTCTGTAAAAAAATAATAAACCATCCCGCAAGGGACACAAAATTAAAAGAAAATGGAGAATCATTTACAAATTAAAGCCCAGATTATAACTCTGGCAATGCTGAGAGCAGAAGGTGTACGGGTTGCTTTTATTAAAGGTAACCGTCAGGTACAAGAGAGAAACGTGAATGCCAAATGGGCATCACTGAGGGACTACGGGCAATGTACCCCTGCCGTTATTGTAGACGGTGAAGAGGTGAAAGCTACTAATTTGGAAATCGTGGATGCAGAAACGGGGAAACCTGTCGCACCAGAAGACTACTACAAATATGTAGTTATACTGGACGGGCAGCACAGGTACACCGCCTACACCAGAAATGAAAAGAGTAAGGGCGAGAACATGGGTGAATTTTACTTCATGTACCCCCTGAATGAAAGGGTATCTCCACAAGAGTTCTTGGCAGAGGCTAACTGCCAAATGAAACCGTGGGATGCAGCCTCGTACAGTAAAGGATTGATATTACTGAATCCTGACAAAAAGCTTCCCGTCGTGGAAATGATGAATGAATTAATGGATTTAGGAGTAGACTTATCGACAGCTAGACGGTATGCCTACTTGAAAAATGAATCTAAAGTTGATTCTTCAATGTTGGCAAGAGGGATTAAAGGTGATGTTGACCCGTTACTGAAAAAGGAAGATAATTTAGAAAAAGGGCGTAAGCTTTGGAAGGCTTCTTTAAACAAGTTCAGTATATCTCTGTTGAAACACCGTTACTTCGTGGATTTCTTTATTGGAAAATATGAATGTGCTGAAAATAGAGAGGGATTGTGTGACCGCTTTGTTGAATTTATTGAAAGTATGAGCAAGAAGGACGTGGAAGCGATAGAGAAAGCCAAAGGTAAAAAGGGAGTGATAAGTAAAGAGGAGTTGGTGGTGATGAAGTTGAATGAACTGTATAACGTCAAATACGGTGAAGAGAATAACTAAATTGAAAAAAGGTTCTGGTTTTGGTCTGCAAAGGCTAAAGCCAGAAACCTTGTAATATTAATCATAAATTTCTTATCATGAGAAAGGACAGGTTTAAAAACTCCCCTAAATATAGCGTGGGAGAGATTGCAGGCTATATCACTGCAAGGTGTACTAATGCTGAGATGTTGGCTATAGCGTTTGAAGTAAATCACAGGATGCAGAAACGGGTTGAAAGTATAAGTGAGCAATGTTATTATACAACTAACGAGGGAACTCCTGACGAAGATTATGAATTGGACGAAGAAAAGTACAATTCAGAACTCGCTAAATTACAACTGGAAGCCAAAGAGATTCTGGTTAATGAACTGGAATGGGGAATTAGTAAAAACGGTTGGAATCCAGATTTATTTGAAGAATTAAGAATTGAAAGATAGAACAATTAATAGTAGATAGAATTATGACGTTATTTATAATATTAAAATTACTAATATGGAAAAAGTAGAAAAAATGGCTTTAGAAAACCCAATTTTAGACAGAGGTGATGAAAACTCTGACACCACAGAGTCAATGGAAATAAATCGATTGTTTTGCAAAAAAATACACAATGGTTACACTTCTAACTGCATATCAATATACCAATTTAAAGAATCTAATAAGTCAAGTGATATAATATACAATAAATGTGGGTGTGTCAAGTTAGGCGATGGAGAAGTTCTACCCGATGATTTTATGGAGCAATTCAATGAATCCATAGCCCCGTTTGTGAAAAAAGAACTGGAATTAAAACATCCAGATATTAATTTCAAATATGTTCGCACTCTAATCTATCCAGAGAATGAAATAGAATGTGGAGATGTTTTTCCCACGGGAAGATATGATGTTGCTATCATGGCATATGTTACACGAAAGAATCGTAAATAAAATTAAAGGGTAAAATAGTTTTAAGCCAGTTGCTCGTTGCGGGTAGCTGGCTTTTTTGATTATTTTCTCTCCAAATCCTACCGACGCTAAAAATGCCTGTTTTTGATATTTAAGTTGTTGTATATTAGTGTATATTGGCGTAGAATGTATGATGCTGTTGCATAATTTAGTATGTATTTACATTTATTATGATGCAAGGATTAAATAGTTTGTTGTATGTAAGATAATTTATTATTTTTAGTTGTAAATTTGATGTGTAATGTGCTTGTAATTAAAGTGTTAAAATAAAAGTTACAAACTTTCTTATTTTTGAAAGAGCTTAATTACTTTTTTTACGGCATTGGGCAAAGCGAAAATAACCACGTTGTCTCCGGCTGCAATTTGCACGTCTCCTTTGGCGATAATGGCTTCGCCATCCCGGATGACCCCTCCGACTGTGGCGTTGAGGGGAAAGTTTATATCTGCCAATGTTTTTTTGGTAATCTTGGAGCCTGCTTCTGCTGTCAATTCGAAAACCTCCGCCTCGGAAAACGTCAGGAACTTCAGGTGTTTTACATCTACATTCATGGTATAGCGATAGATGTGTGAAGCGGCGATTAATTTCGTATTGACTAATGTTCCGATACCTATATTTTCGGCGAGATCGATATAATCGATATTTTCTACCTCCGCCACGCTTTTTTTCACTCCTAATTTCTTGGCTAATAGGCAAGACAATATATTTGTTTCGGAGGAGTGCGTAACGCTGATGAATGCATCCGTATTCTTTATTCCCTCTTCCCGGAGGAGTGCGAGATCTCTTCCGTCACCATTGATAACCAAAGTCGATTTTAATTTGTCGGCCAAGAGGATACATTTTTCCCGGTCTTTCTCGATAATTTTTACATTGTAATTTTTTTCCAGCAAGGAGGCTGCTTTCACTCCGATGCGGGAACCTCCCACGATAACGACATTTTTAATTTCGTATTGTGATTTTCCGCAGAGGGCAAAGATATTGGGTACATAAAACGGCTTTGTCACAATAAAGACCAAATCCCCGTACATGAATGAATCTAATCCTCTGGGAATAATGGTCCTGTCTGCCCTTTTGATAGCGACGACCCGAAAGTTCTGTGCTCCATAGCGTTCTGCCATTTTGATCAGGGTCAGGTTCAAAACCGGGGCATTTTCCCATAGCTTAATACCCAGCAGCTGAAGCCTCCCGTCGGAAAATTCATGTAATTGTCTTGACCCGCTTTGCTTTAAAGAGGCGACAATCTCTTCTGCCGCCAAACGTTCTGGATAGATCAAAGAGTCGATCCCGATCATTTTCAAATACTCTTTGTTCTCATTTTCTAAGTATTCGCTGTTATTTACTCTGGCGATCGTTTGTTTTGCCCCTAATTTTTTGGCCAATATGGCTGAGTTGATATTCTGGTCTTCTAAATGATTTACCGCAATGAAGAGATCGCATTTGTTTACACCGGCATCTTTTAAGGCTCCGATAGAGGTACACGACCCCACGATAGACAACACGTCCAGTTGGTTTTCGAGTAATTCGAGTTTTTCCTGATCGCTGTCTATCAACATGATGTTATGCTCTTGCTTGCTGAGCATATTCGCGAGATGTGTTCCGACTTCTCCTGCTCCCGCTATAACGATATTCATTTTAGTTAGGTGTTATTTAAGCCAGCAAAATAAAGAATTATAATTTTAATACCATAATTTTGCCGAATGAAATTGCAATAAAAGAGCTATTTTAGTTTGAGTTGTAGCGATCCGTTTTCATTAGTGGTCTGCAAGGGAAGTCCTTTTTCTTTTGCCCATATCCTCCAGGCTTCAATGCTACGACTGCGATTGGAGCCGTCGAGGATGATTTTTTTCAATTGGCTTTCGGAAAGACAGGAGAGCTGGTGCGGAAAAATATTGCCGGTGATAACGAGGTAGTCGGTAGGAGGAATGTTCCGGGTTGAAGAGTCGGCAATATATAATGAAAAGGAGGGAGAGATAAGCCGATTATGCAAACGTTGTATCTCGTCCGCAATGAAGCTGTGATGAGGAGGGATGGCTTTCAGACGGTTCGCTTCGATATAGGGAAGATGCCGTGAATGGGGATAGGTATTCTTTAAAAAGGTATAATATCCCTTGTAATTCAAAAGAATCATAGAGCTGTTATAGCGGTGATAGATAACGACCTCTTGATTGCTTTGTTTTTCGTATCGGGAGATACCGTTGAAGAGGAGCAAAGAGAGAGAGACGAGGTATATGATATGTCGGATGTATGATTTGCGATTGGTTGTGTAGGCCCGAAAAGACAAGAGGAGGAGGTAAATTAAAACGAGTTGTACGGGGGTAGGGTAAAGATTATCCTGCACGAGAGAAAAGCGGTCAAAAATATGTAGTAGGAATAAAAGAGATCGTTCTATACCTACGATAAAAGGAGAGACAAGCAAGCCGATACATCCCGGCAATGCAAGTATTAAAATACCCCCGTATAATAGAGCCGTGGCCAAGGGAATGGCCGCGATATTAATGATAACGCTGTTTAACGTCAAAGAATGAAAATAGTAAGCTGTCAGGGGGAGGACGGCGATCTGTGCCGCTAAACTGAGAAAAAAAAGCGAACATATTTTTTGAATAACGACGGGCCGGCGGTTGGATTTTACCCGAAAAACGGGATAAAGCAGTACGATTCCCGTGTATGCCGCGTAGGACATCTGGAAGCTTACGGAATAAAGTAGCGCCGGTTTTATCAACAGGGTGAAAAAAGCGGAGGCCCCGACGGCATTTAAAGGGGTATGGTCTTTATGTAATAATTTACTTATGACAATAAAGCTTAAGATCGAGGCAGCCCTGCATGCCGACGGAGAGAGTCCCGATACGAAAGCGAACAGCCATAATAAAGGAATAAGCAGCCATTCTCCCTTTTTTAGATGAAGTACAGATAAAACAGACGTTAATAACAGATAGATGGCTCCCATATGCAGACCGGAGATCGCTAATAAATGGACTGTTCCGGTGGATTGAAATACTTTTCGATAATCCGGGGGGATATTGTATTTGTAGCCGAGACAAAGTGCTTGTAAGAGAGAGCGTGTCGTCGTATCTTTTACCGTGTGATTTAATTTTTCAAGTAACGCTTTCCGGATTTTTTGCGAAAGTCCCCAAAAAGAAGATCGGTGTTTGACGGGAGTCAGCGGAGAGAGTGCGATCCCTTGTAGATGAATTCCCTGTTGTCGGAGATAATCGTTGTAATCGAATTCATAAATGTTGGAACGGGAGGAGAGGGGAAATAACCTGGCCTGGAAATAGAAACAATCCCCGATTTCCGGGCAGAGAGAATCCTTAACCTGTAAACGTATGCATAACGCTTTGTTTTTTATGATGTAGTGATCGGGGGAGAATTGACCGGTGTATTCTCCTGTTATGGCATAGTTTTTCCCGTTCAGGGGAATAGGAACTTCAGGGGAATAATTTCTATACGCGGCGAGGAAAAAGAGGAACAGGACAAGGGATAGATTTTGAAATAGAAAATTTCGGGATAGTAGGAAAGTGTATGCAATCGACGCGAGCGAGAGAAGTATACCTACCGTGTATCCTTGGAGCGTGAAGGCCGTTATATGGCTGCTCCATAAAATCCCGCCTGTTACCGGAAAGGATAGCAGTATAAAAGGATATTTATGTTTGAATAAGGCAAACATACGCGATTCGTTTATAATGAATAAACTACGGCGTATGTTTTTGGACGGCCGGATTATTTCGGCAATACGACCCTGTAGTCTATTTTAAATTTACCGGCGCTAATATTGTTTAACTTGCTCTTTAATAGTCTTTTTTTCAATACGGAAAGATGATCCGTGAATACTATCCCGTCCAAATGATCGTATTCGTGTTGTATGATACGGGCACGCATCCCCTCGAATTCTTCCACGTGATCTTCCCAATTTTCGTCTTTATAGGCAATTTTTATCTTGTCTTTTCTGAGAACATCTTCGTGGATCCCGGGGATACTGAGACATCCTTCGTTTTGTAATACATTCTCTCCTGTCCGTTCTATGATGTGCGCGTTGATAAAGGTCTTTTTAAAATCTTTACACCGGGGATCGTATTCTTCAAACGGAGTTCCGTCTATCACGAAGATACGGATGTTTTTTCCAATTTGGGGTGCGGCGAGTCCTACGCCATCCGATTCGTACATGGTTTGCCACATATCTTCCAATAATTTGGGTAGTCCTTCGTAATCGGGTGTGATATCTTCCGATATTTTTCGAAGGATCGGATGTCCGTAGATATAAATAGGTAAAAGCATAGTTAAATGTTTAAATTCCGTTGTTTTTCCATATAAGACTGTAGGATGATAGTTGCGCTGATCGTGTCGACGATCGCTTTATTCTGCCTTTGTTTTTTTTTAGCTCCTCCTTCCAACAGGGCCTTATGAGCTAATACGGAGGTAAAACGTTCATCGTACATTTCCACGGGAATGGTCGGAAATTTTCGTTTTAGTGCCGTGAGGAAAGGTTTAATATAAACCATACTCTCGGAATCCGTGTTATTCAATTGCTTCGGGTAGCCCACGACAAACAGATCAACCGTTTCTTTAGAAGTATAAACTTCCAAAAATTGTAAAATTTCATGTGATCCGACCGTTGCGATACCGTTGGCAATAATACGACAAGGATCTGTTGCGGCAACTCCCACCCGTTTTTTCCCGTAATCGATAGCAACAATTCTTCCCAATACGTTTACTTTTTTATCACAATGAAAATATCTTCATTTTCATTTTTCATTAAATACTGCTCTCTCGCGAATTTTTCGAGATTATCCCGGTTACTCAATAACTCCTCTTTTTTCCGGTTGTCTTCTTCAATCTTTTTCTTGTAATACCGCTTTTCGTTTTCCAGTTTGAGAATTTTGGATTGTAATTGGATCTTGTCGATAAAACTGTATTTATCGAATAAAACGATCCAAATAACAAATACCAGAGTAACAAACGTGTACTTGTTTGCGAATCGTTGAAAAAAGTACCGGATAGGTTGTTTTTTTTCACCTTGCATATGACAAAGATACGAAGAATTCGCGGAAAATATGCAAAACCTGGACGAAAATAGCTAAGTAATTGGTTGAAAATCTCAAAAGCGTGCAGGCGTGGACACAGAGAAGAACACGCTTATGAACTACCGTTCTACCTATGTGCATGGTCGAGACGGTCATCTCGCCCGGTTTTTTAACACGAAGGGTATAGGCTGTGAAATTAACCTCTTTGGATGCCTGCATTTCGACCGGTGGAACCGCTGTCGGGTACCACATCACTTCCGGTACAAGCAACGTGAATTTATCTGAAACGAAAGCCGAGCGTTTACCGTAATTTTCATGGAAGGAGGTGTAGACGACGGGTGCGAAGAAATCCTCGTCGGGGATATTTACCTGATAAATATCCTCGTCGATACTTCCCCCGTATTCGATCTCCAGTTCGATCTTCTCGCCGGGAGCCAGGGAATGTTCGATGACGACAATCTGGCGATCCCTGTGAAAGGGAAGGTTTTGCCCGTCGGATTCAATCTTGTCGATCTCGAGTCCCGGGTTTAAAAAGAGTAAGAGCCGGTCCATTTTTACTTTTTTCTGGTTTTGGACCTTCATCCGGCTTGTTGCCGAAAACTGACTCCCTTTGGGTTGATACGTGATGTCGTGGGTGAGCATGCGTGAGGTGGGGTATTTATTGTATTCGAGAAACGCTTCGCGATAGGCGATTCTATTCTTCAAGCGGGTTTGAAACTTCTCGACGTAAATGTACCCCAGGCACGAGGAAAATACCAGAAGCAGGGAGGCGGAAACTATAAAATAAGGCTTTTGTCCGGGGACTCCGGGTAATCTCTTCGCGAGTGGAACGGCAAAACAAAGAAAACTGGTTCCTAACAATAAAAAAGCGATGCGCTGGAGCAGGTAATCCTCGAGATGCATAAAGCCGGCTATCGTGGAAAAAGAGTCTGGCAACCAATTGCTGCGGAAATCCAGTATCCCGTGAAGGGGTGTTGTCAGGTAAGCGTACGCCAAGTAGAGAAAAACGGTCAGGATAAGCCAATTTAAAAAAGGGCGTTTGACCAACCTGTTGACAAGCAAGGATAACCCGGTGATGAAAACGAGCGAGGGCAGTATGCGCGTGAGAAGGTAAAATAGATTTATCAAGGGGTTAACCGGTGAATCCGGCACGAATATATTGATAAACACGCAAGCAATCATGAAAATGACATCTACTGCAAGGAACGGAAGAAGAACACCTGAAAATTCCCATAAATAGGATTGCCCGTTGCCGACAGGTCGCGTGGAAAGCACTTCCCGGGTATCCGCTTTTTTTTTGCTTTCTCCGGGTGTCGCAAACGATGAAAGTAATGATTAACGATTGAAACAGGTTCAAAAAGTAAATCCCGCGTAAGGGAATGGATGACGCGAATGCGATATTCGACCCTAGAACGCGATTCGTATCCGGCGGGATCAATACACCTATCGTGTATCCCAGTATCCCGAGAATAAAGAAGTAAAACAACCAGTTTCTTCTTACCAGTTTGCTCACGTAAAAGGTTGCGGTTTTTAGGGCCGTCATGTTATTTCAATCATTGTTCGTTTAACTCCCGGGCAATTCATATCATGATTTCCCGGGAGTTTTCATTTTTAGTATGTTGCGTATGGATCCATAAATGTGATAGGATCGCTAACTAATGATGGCTTACTCGGTCCTGCTGCATTAAAAGCATACACTCGAAATTCCACCTGAGTTCCTTCAACCATATTTGTGGCGGTATATGTAATAGCAGTAATAGGCGGATCAGCTTCGAATCTTTTCCACCTACTCTCCGACGTTACCTATCTATACTCCACCTGATAGTGTGTCACTGGTGCCCCCCCGTCATATCGGGGTGGTGTCCATGTTATAGTACATCCATGTCTGTTTATATCAGTAATAACGGGCCGTCCCGGAGGACCAAGAGCATCAATATGTAGGTTTGCACTCGTAAATACAAGTGTCGTGATCAAGCCCAAACTGACAAACAAGAATAGTTTCAAAATGTTCTTTTTAATAGTTTTCTTAATTTTGATGTTTATAGTGTAATTAAGTTTTAAAAAAAATAATATGATCTAATATTGAAAATAATTATCATTATTCTTTTAATAAAATTTATTCATGAAGAGAAATTTTAGCTTTTATTGCTATTGATCCGTATTTCTTTTTTCAATAGCTGCGGTGCTGATAAGAGTTCAATTATCCCTATCTCAAATAGGGATGAGGTTTTCCTGTTACCGAAAAATTGGAGTTTAAGCCTTTTAATTAGTAGGACATTCTTGTAAAGGGGGCGGTATTCCGCAAGAGGGGAACGTGGTTTTGAGGCCAGCTGTAACTTGCGAGTATAACAAGAATATTTTTGCGTCGTATAAAACTGATTTAAATGTTTAAACAAAGACGAGATTGCAAATTTGCAGGGTTTGACTAAGAATATATCCCCTGATGGAATGCCAGTATTTCACTTTTGGGAAGATTAAAAGAATGTGTCCGAAAAACTTGGACAGCCCTTTGTATTTTTGGTTTGCGCGACTATCGGCGAAAAGTCAGAAGGGGATTGAAAATTCTCTTAAATGGAGTAGAATGTAGTTCAGGTATTTGAGTCGTTTAATGGTGTAAATCAAAGTGTATCTAATGCTTTGTTGTAGCCTTCTTTCTCGATAAACTCTTGTAAGCTTATTGTAGTCAAACAAATATCTGCCAACGACATCCGATATGCAAAAAAGAGAAAGTTAAACGAAAGTTCTGGTGGAAATTTTTTACGGGAAAAGATCGATTTTGCGCTGCATATTTATAAAAACGAAGGGAATATTTATACATATAACTTATAATCAGTGATTTATGTAAATATAAAAATGGAATTTACCTATTTTTCATATGACTTATTTCGTTAGCTTTGTGGACGAAAATGAAACATTGAAAAGAGTTAGAAAAATAATTATAAAAGTTGTTGTATGGAAAAGAAACTGGCTGTGGTTGCCTTGGGAGGTAACGCTTTGCTGAGAGGAAATCAAAAAGGAACAATCGAGGAGCAAAATGCGAATACGGTTGATACTTTGGAAAATTTGGTCTTTTTATTGAAAGACGGATATAATCTGATCATTTCTCACGGGAATGGTCCGCAGGTGGGAAATGTTTTGATGGATAATGCTGCCGGTGTGGAGAAATTCGGAAATGCGGCAATGCCTTTAGATGTTTGTGTCGCTTATACTCAGGGACAAATCGGGTATATGATTGAACGGAATCTGCGTAATATTCTGAAAAAGCATGGAATTAAACGGAATGTAATCTCTATGGTTTCTCAGGTAATCGTGGATAAGAATGATCCCGCCATGAGCAATCCGACGAAACGTGTCGGAAAGATATACATGAAAGAGGAGGCCGACCGCTTGGCAAAAGAGAAGGGATGGGTATTTAAGGAGGAGATAAAAGTGGAAGGAGGTTGGAGACGGGTTGTCCCTTCTCCCGAGCCTATTGATTTTATGAATGCCGAGTTGGTAGAACGCTTGGCCCGGGAAGGCAATATCGTTATTACCACGGGGGGGGGAGGAATTCCCGTGTATCTGGACGAACAAGGAGAAATTAAACCGCTGGAAGGTGTAATCGATAAGGATTTAGCTTCTTCCATGGTGGGTAGTCGGGTGAAAGCGGACGAATTTTATATATTGACGGACGTACCTTATATCTATAAGGATTATAAAAAACCGACTCAAAAGGTGTTGGAGTTTTTGGATTATGCCGATACGGTAAAATATTTGGAGGATGGTACGTTTGCGGAAGGGAGTATGGCACCTAAAATCAGGGCCTGTCTGCGCTTTGTAAAGAATGGGGGGCAAAAAGCCGTGATTACGGAGGCCACGAAGTTGGAAGATAAAAAATACGGTTCGAAAATCACCATGGAGTACGAGGACGACAGAAGATGATTTTTCACTTTCTATTCTCGCTTCTATATTGTAAATTTGACGGAATTTTATAACGGAAAGAATATTGTCCTTTTCAATATGAAATAGGGAATCATAAATTTAAAATTATATTAGTATGGCTTTTAATTTAAGAAACAGGAATTTTTTGAAGTTATTGGACTTCACTCCGAAAGAGATTAAATACATGTTGGATTTGGCTGCTGATTTGAAAAAAGCGAAGTATGCCGGAACAGAACAACCTCGTTTGAAAGGGAAAAATATCGCTTTGATATTCGAGAAAACATCTACTCGTACGCGTTGTGCTTTTGAGGTAGCCGCTTATGATCAAGGAGCTCACGTGACTTATCTCGGTCCTTCCGGATCTCAGATCGGCGTGAAGGAGTCGATGAAGGATACGGCTCGTGTTCTGGGACGCATGTACGACGGAATAGAGTATCGCGGATTTGCTCAGAAAACAGTTGAAGAGTTGGCCGAGTATGCTGGTGTACCCGTGTGGAACGGATTGACGAACGAGTTTCATCCGACCCAAATCCTGGCTGACTTCCTGACAATGATGGAGCATTCGGACAAACCGTTGAATCAGGTTACTTTTGCTTATCTCGGGGATGCTCGTTTTAACATGGGCAATTCGTTGATGGTCGGTGGTGCTAAGATGGGAATGGACGTACGTATTGTTGCACCGAAGGGATTGCAGCCCGATGCGGAATTAGTAGCCACATGTCAGGAGATCGCCAAGGAAACCGGAGCCAAAGTTACGATTACGGATAATGTTGAAGCTGGAGTGAAGGGGTGCGATTTCTTGTACACGGACGTATGGGTGTCTATGGGCGAGCCTGCAGAGGTTTGGGCGGAGAGAATCAAACTTTTGACCCCGTATCAGGTGAATAAGAAAGTGATGGAGATGACAGGAAACAAGAATTGTAAATTTATGCATTGTTTACCGGCATATCACAATCTGGAAACTCAGGTAGGGCGTGACGTGAACAAACAATTCGGGATGGATGGAATCGAAGTGACCGAAGAGGTATTCGAATCTGAAAATTCAATCGTATTCGATGAAGCCGAAAACCGTATGCATACGATCAAAGCTGTTATGGTTGCTACTTTAGGTGACTAATGCAAGATACAATAACAAGAAAAGCGGGTTTCAACCCGCTTTTTTTTATTTACATCGATTGTAAACAAGTTTCTCTGGTTCCGGTAATATCGAAGATTACTTGCAAGTGCAGTAATTTGAAAATCTCTAATACCTCTGGGGTAAGATTGCATAATTTCAAAGTAGATCCGATACTTTTAGCAGTCTTGAATAGAGCAATGATACAACCGATACCACTACTATCGATAAAATCAATTCCATGGAGATCGAAAACCATTTTACACTCCTTGTTGTTTAAAAGTGGTCTGAGTTGTTGTTTTACTTCGTCGGCGATGGATAATGTAAATCGGGTTACATCCACAAACTCGACAAGAGTAATTCCGTTTTGTTCTGTTACATTGAGAATCATTGTTAATTGGTTTATTAAGGATTAATATTTATCGTAGTTTATGTTTTTTCATTCGAAAAGGTATTGTTTTTTCCCTTTATCCGGGTACTATGTTACAAAAGTAATCATTTTTTATTGGAATAAAAAGCAGAATAATTCCGAAAGATAATATTTTTACAGAAAGGATGGCAAGGATAAATAAAAATTTTAACTTTGCGGAACGTTTGACACAACGTGCGGAAAATAATATAAATATAAAAATAACAGATAAAATGAAAACTACCGTTTTTACACATTTTCATGAAGCGCTTGGAGCGAGAATGGCTCCGTTTGCCGGTTATAACATGCCGATAGAATATACTGGCATCAAGGAAGAACACAATACGGTTCGG
This sequence comes from Sanguibacteroides sp. AM78-02pH3A, assembly GCF_027666085.1. Classification (NCBI taxonomy): domain Bacteria; kingdom Pseudomonadati; phylum Bacteroidota; class Bacteroidia; order Bacteroidales; family Porphyromonadaceae; genus Sanguibacteroides; species Sanguibacteroides sp. AM78-02pH3A. The sequence goes on from NZ_JAQEHX010000007.1 coordinate 42,987, forward strand.
GAAAAGATCGGGGTATTTGATGTTTCCCATATGGGCGAATTTTGGGTGAAGGGCCCCAAGGCTTTTGAATTGGTTCAGAAATTAACGTCCAATGATGTAGCCGCGCTAACGGACGGAAAAGTTCAATATAGTTGCTTCCCCAACGAGACGGGTGGAATAGTGGATGATCTTTTGGTATATCGTTTCAGCACGGAAAAGTATTTGTTGGTGGTAAATGCCGCCAATATCGACAAGGATTGGGAGTGGTGCACAAAGTGGGCCAAAGAGTTGGGAATGAATGTCGATACGGATTTGGAAAATGCATCGGATAATATTTGTCAGTTAGCAGTTCAGGGACCTTTGGCATTGAAAGCGATGCAAAAATTGACTACGGCAAATGTTGAGGATATGGAGTATTATACGTTCCAGGAAATTCCTTTTGCAGGAGTGGACAAAGTGATATTTTCCACCACGGGTTATACCGGGGCGGGAGGATGTGAAATTTATGCTTATAATAAAGATGCCGATAAGATTTGGAACGCTGTATTCGAAGCCGGGGCCGAATTCGGAATAAAGCCGGCAGGATTGGGAGCCCGGGATACTTTACGTTTAGAGGCGGGCTTCTGTTTATACGGACATGAAATTGACGATACTCATTCTCCGATAGAAGCAGGCTTGGGTTGGATTACCAAATTTGTTCCGGGAAATGATTTTATCAACCGGGCTTATCACGAGAAGTTGAAAGCGGATAAACCTTCCCGTTATATGAAACCGTTCGAATTATTGGATAAAGGTATCGCTCGTCAGGGATATGTGATCGAAGATGCCGAAGGAAACGAGATCGGAGTCGTTTGTTCCGGGACTGTTTCCCCTTGGACTGGAAAATCTATCGGAACCGGATACGTGAAGAGCGGTTTCCATAAATTGGATACTGAGATTTATATTCGGGTAAGAAATAAAGCTCTTAAGGCAAAGATTGTAAAGACGCCGTTCTTTTAATCGGATGCACGGAGTCGTATAATCAGAGAGGCATCCGGAGACGGATGCTTCCTCTTTTTTTTAAATACAAAGTAGGTCTGTAAAGGACTTTGGTAAGGAGGCAAGTTGTTTGATTTTCAGTTAATAAGAAAAACGAATAAAAAAACGGTAAAAAGGTTTTTTATACAGACTTATTTCGCATATTTGTAGTGTTTTTATAAATAAGATTTTCGTATTAAATCTATTAAATAATTTTAGTGATGAGAAAACATATTTTTAATGCCGGTCCTTGTAAATTACCGGATTCTACATTGGAAAATGTATCAAAGGCTGTTCTTGAGTTCGGAAACACGGGGCAATCTATTATGGAGGTATCTCACCGTTCTGCAGATTTTCAAGCTGTTTACGATGAAGCCGTTGCCTTGTTCAAAGAGGTGTTGAACATTCCGGAAGGTTATTCTGTACTTTTCTTGGGAGGTGGAGCCAGCATGCAGTTTTGTATGATTCCGTACAACTTTTTAAACAAAAAAGCTGCTTACGTGAATACCGGAACTTGGTCTACGGCTGCCATTAAGGAGGCTAAAATGTGGGGTGAGGTGGAAATCGTGGCTTCTTCTGAAGCTGACGGATTTACTTACTATCCGAAATTTACTATCCCTTCTGACGTGGATTATATGCACATTACCTCAAACAATACCATTCGCGGTACTGAAATTTTTGAAGATCCGACTTCTCCGGTACCTTTGATTGCCGACATGTCTTCTGATATCTGCAGTCGTCCGGTTGATGTGGCTAAATATGCAATGATCTATGGCGGTTGCCAAAAGAATCTCGGACCTGCCGGTGTTACTTTCGTGATCATTAAGAATGACTTTTTGAATAACGTGGTAAAAGACAGAATGATTCCGACGATGTTGAGATATCAGACTCATGTAGACAAAGAATCGATGTACAATACACCTCCTTGTATCAACATCTTTGGCGTAAAAGAGACGTTGAAATGGGTTAAAGCGATGGGTGGAGTGAAAGCCATGGAGAAGTTGGCTATCGAAAGAGCCGATATGGTTTACGCTGAATTGGAGAGAAGTAAAGTTTTCCGTCCGGTCGTTAAAGAAGGTTCTCGCTCCAGAATGAACATTCCGTTCTTGTTGAGAGAAGGATACGAGTCTTTGGAGAAAGAATTCCTTGATTTCGCAAAATCCAAGAATTTGGTAGGTCTTAAAGGTCACCGTTCAGTAGGTGGTTTCCGTGCTTCTACTTATAACGCATGTACGATTGAAGATGTAAAAGCTTTGGTCGCCGCTATGCAAGAATTTGAAGCAAAACACATTTAACGATTATAGGTTTACGATTTCAGATCTACATTCGGTTTGCTTGGGGCGGGCCGACTGTGATCCGGAATCGTAAATCTTTTTTTTATTATTTAAAACATACGATGTATTCCGATTCAGGAGACTCGTGATTTAAAATTTATCGAGATGGCAAAGAAAGTTTTAGTCGCAACAGAAAAACCGTTTGCTGCTGTTGCAGTGAAAGGAATTAAAGAGATTGTTGAAGCTCAGGGATATGAGTTCGTCCTATTAGAAAAATATACTTCACAGGCCGAGTTGCTTGCAGCTGTTGCTGATGTGGATGCTATGATTATCCGTTCTGATAAAGCAACCAAGGAAGTGATCGATGCTGCCAAGAATTTGAAAGTAATCGTTCGTGCGGGAGCCGGATACGACAATATCGATTTGGCCGCTTGTACTGCACGTGGCATTGTTGCCATGAATACCCCGGGACAAAATTCAAATGCCGTTGCCGAATTAGCTTTCGGTATGATGATTTACATGGCCCGTAATTTCTATAACGGAAAATCGGGTTCCGAGTTGAAAGACAAGACGATCGGTATTCATGCTTATGGAAATGTAGGGCAGAATGTTGGACGTATCGCCCGGGGATTCGGTATGGAAGTATACGCTTTTGACCCTTTCATGACGGACGAGCAGATCAAAGCTGCTGGTGCTACTCCGTTGCACTCTGCTGAGGAGATGTATAAAAAATGTCAATACATCTCGTTGCATATCCCGGCAACGGAACAAACTAAAAAATCGATCAATTACAATTTGTTGAAAGACATGCCGAAGGGAGCCGTTCTGGTAAATACAGCCCGTCAGGAAGTAATCGACGAAGAAGGGTTGGCTAAATTGATGGAAGAGAGAAACGATTTCCACTATATTACCGATATTGCTCCGGTATGTGATTGTTTCAGTAAATTCGAAGGTCGCTTCTTTGCCACTCCTAAAAAAATGGGAGCTCAGACAGAAGAGGCTAACGTGAATGCAGGTTTGGCTGCAGCGCATCAAATTGTTAATTTCTTCGAGAAAGGCGATCAAAAATTTAAAGTAAACAAATAAATTGTAAATTTTGGGTTTACGATGAAGAGGATTCGGGAAATAGGTGATTCGAAGGTTGAATATAGAGTTTAGATAATCGCCCAATTACTAATTTTTCGTATAGTTAAGTCGTAAACTGCTAAATCAAAATGAAATATGGCTATAGTAAAACCATTTAAAGGATTACGTCCACCAACCCAAGAGGTTTGCGAAGAGTTGGCGTGTCTGCCTTATGATGTGATGAATTCGGAGGAAGCCGCTCAGATGGCTGCCGGAAAGCCTCGTTCTTTATTGCATGTTACCCGTGCGGAGATCGATTGTGCTCCGGGTACGGATATTCATTCGGAAACCGTTTATAACAAGAGTGTAGAGAACTTTAAAATGTTTCAGGACAAAGGTTGGTTAATACAGGATGCCGAACCTAAGTTTTATATTTACGCTCAGACGATGGAGGGAAGAACTCAATACGGTATCGTGGGTTGTGCCGCTTGCGAAGACTACATGAACGGAATCATTAAGAAACATGAATTGACTCGTCCGGATAAGGAAGAGGATCGTATGATCTTAACCCGTTACGTGAAGGCCAATCTGGAACCCGTATTTTTTGCCTATAAGGCTGTTCCTGAGATTGACGCTATCGTGGATGATATCGTGAAAAACCGGAAAGCCGATTATGATTTTGTGGCCGAAGACGGTTTCGGACATCATTTTTGGGCTATCAACTGTCCGGAAACCAATAAACGTTTGGAAGAGTTGTTCGCGACAAAAGTTCCTTATACTTATGTAGCCGACGGACACCACAGAACAGCTGCTGCTGCCCGTATCGGAGCCGAGTTCAAATCTAAGAATCCGGACCATAACGGAACAGAGGAGTACAATTTCTTCATGGCCGTGCATTTCCCGGATACTCAGTTGAAAATTATCGATTACAACCGGGTTGTGAGGGATTTGAACGGGTTGACGGAGGAGGAGTTATTGGCTAAATTAGCCGATCATTTTACCGTGGAGTGTATGGGAACTGAAATATACCATCCGGCTAAATTGCATGAATTCAGCATGTATTTGGGTGGCAAGTGGTATAAACTGACAGCTAAAGCGGGAAGCTACGATGATAATGATCCTATCGGAGTATTGGATGTGACGATCCTGTCCAATCATGTGTTGGCGGATATTCTTGATATCCAGGATTTGCGTCGTTCTACTCGTATAGATTTTGTCGGTGGAATCCGCGGTTTGGGTGAGTTAAAACGTCGTGTCGATAACGGTGAAATGAAAGTGGCTTTTGCCCTTTATCCCGTTTCTATGGAGCAATTGATTAACATTGCAGATACGGGTAATATTATGCCGCCGAAGACTACTTGGTTTGAACCGAAGCTTCGTTCCGGAATGGTAATTCATAAAATCTGATTATAGCGGCCTTCGGGCCGCTTTTTTTATGTCTTGAAGCTTTATTAATTTAGACAATTTTGTACCTTTGTTTTGCCAAAGTATATTTATCGGGTAAATACCGCAGTAGATGGTGTCCGTCTTATTATATAAGAGCAGGGAATTCCTCGCACGTGTATTTATCCGTGTATACTTTGGCAAAGTGAGGAACCCTGCTCTTTTTTTGTACGAGCAAAAGTAACAGAAACAGATAGGATATACAAAATAAGAACTGGTTTTAGTTCGAAAAAAGATCGCTTAGAGTATACGTGATATGTAGCATAGGGTTACCGGGAGGCAGGAAAGACTACATTTCTCTATAGGAATTTAAAGATGCGGTTGAGAGATAAGTGTTCATGTTGGTGACAGAGGTGGTGTTGTTGACCGGGTAGTGACCCTACCCGGTTTCGTTTAATATTTTAACCATTTGTACAATTCTTTCCAGGTGACCTTTTTGCCGTACATTAGAATTCCGATGCGGTAGATCTTGCCGGATAACCAGGTGAAGAACAGGAAGGCGGCCACCAACAAGAGCATGGAGGTTATAATTTCCCACGTGGGAACTCCGAAAGGAATTCGGACAAGCATGACAACGGGAGAGGTAAACGGAATCAACGAACCCCAGAATGCGATCGACGAGTCCGGATTTTTCATGGCAGCGATACCAATATAGAAAGCAACGACTAAGATAATGGACAGAGGCGTCATAAATTGTTGAGAGTCCGTTTCGTTATCGACGGCGGCGCCTATGGCTGCAAACAGAGAAGCGTATAATAGGTATCCTCCCATGAAATAGAAAAGAAAGGCTCCGATGAATTTGAGGATAAATGACGGGTCTATCGTCTTCACGAGGCTTTGAATAACGGCAAGTTGCTGCGGGTTGAAGGTTGAGTCTTGGGCCATTATTCCTAAATCGGTCGCATTCTTCAGAGCTTCTATATCTATATTAGGCATGAAAACGATCTGTACGATAATGATTACGAGCAAGCATATTACGATCCAGATCAGGAACTGCAAAAGACCGACAGCGGCAACCCCGATGATCTTACCCAGGAGAAATTGGAAAGGTTTTACGGAAGAGACGAGCACTTCTATAATCCGGTTCGTTTTTTCTTCAATAACACCTTTTAAAACTTGGGAGGCATACATGAAAATAAAGAAGTAGATGATTATGCCCGGAACAAGTCCTATGATCGAGGCAATTTCGGAGGAACTTTCTTTGGCGTCACCTTTTTCCGATACGACCATCGTGCGAACCAATACCGGTGTTCGCGTGTTTTGTAATTTTTCTTCTAAATCGGGAATTTGGCTTTCCGCGATGACTCGAGAACGTTTGATATTTTCAATTTTCTGACGCAATTGGGCCGAAAACTCGTTCTTTAGCTCCATGGGGACCTGTGAGAAAGAGTAAATAGAAAATTCGCCGTCACGCATGACCTCTTTCGGAATGATTGTGATGGCGTAAAAATTGTTTTGTTTCAAATATCGGGCGAAATCACTTTCCGGAATATCCTGGTCCAAATAGGTGAAACTGGTATTGTTAATCTGCTCGAACGGTTGTTCGATAGAAGAGTGGTTGATGACGGCGACGTCTCGTTTTTGCTGGTCGTTTCTTAATAACATCCACATTAAGAAGGCGTAAAATAAAGCAAAAAGAATCGGAACGAAGATGGTGACGATCAGGAATGTTTTTTTACGAACTCTTGTCGTGAACTCCCGGTTGATAATAATTAAAATCTTGTTCATAATAGTTTGATCTTATTGCTCTTTTACCAATTTAATAAAAATATCATTCATTCCGGGAATGATTTTTTGGAATGAAATGACTTCTGTTTCGGGTAATACTCTGTTTAATAAGATATTCGAAGTACAAGGCCGGGTTTGTTGCAGGACGATTTCCTGGATGTCTCCTTCTACCCGTTGAGATATGATTTCAAATTCGTTTCCGAGGATTTGTTCCGGAAAAAATGAAGGATTGTACCTACAGGTTAATTTATAGGTGTTGTTCGCGTATTTTTCCCGGATTCGGTTAATGGGCCCCTCTATAATCTTCCGGGATTTGTTAATCAAAGCGATATGGCTGCAAATTTCTTCGACAGACGCCATATTATGAGTAGAGAAAATGATGGTTGTCCCTTTACGTCGTAACTCCAGGATTTCTTTTTTCAATAGCTCTACATTGATGGGGTCAAATCCGCTGAAAGGTTCGTCGAAGATTAACAATTCCGGTTCGTGGAGGACTGTGGTGATGAATTGAACCTTCTGTGCCATGCCTTTTGATAATTCTTCCACTTTTTTATCCCACCAATTTCCGATTTCAAATTTTTCAAACCACATTTTTAATCGGTCTATCGCTTCTTTTTTGCTTATTCCCTTAAGGCGAGCAAGGTATACGGCTTGTTCCCCGACTTTCATTTTTTTGTACAATCCCCGTTCTTCCGGCAAATAACCGATATGGTTGACGTCTGACCGTTGTAGGGGATTACCTTTGAATAACAATTCTCCGGAATCAGGAGCGGTGATTTGGTTGATGATTCGGATTAAAGAGGTTTTTCCTGCTCCATTGGGACCTAACAGACCGTAAATTGAACCTTCCGGAATGTCAATGGAAACATGGTCTAAAGCTACGTGTTGGGTATAAGTTTTAATGATGTCTATCGCTTTAAAGAAACTCATGATGTAAGGTTGGTTTAAAGCCGCCCCGAAGGGCGGCTTTTCGTTATTCTATCTCGAACATTGACGTGTTTTTAGGAAGTTTGTCTCCTTTTTTCACATGGATTTTTTTCACATGTCCGGAAATCGGAGCAAGCACTTTATTGTGCATCTTCATGGCTTCCAGCAGGCATAACAAATCACCTGCTTCGACCTCTTGCCCCTCTTGAACGTAGATATCAATAATAGATCCCGGAATGTAAGTTGTAACATTTCCCGGATTTGGCTTTTCCCATTTCTGGCGATTCGTGAATTTTGTCGTCAGATGGGTCTTGTATTTTAACCCGTCGATTTCCAGGCTATCGTATTTACAATTACTCATCGTGGTATGTTTTAAAATTAAAATGGAGGAATCCCGTGTTTTTTAGCAGGAGTCATTACCGATTTATTGCTGGATACCTCGATGGAGTGTTTTAATATTTTCCTGGTTTCTTCCGGTTCGATAACAGAGTCTATGTATCCTTTAGATGCGGCAACATAAGGATTTGCAAATTTTTCCCGGTATTCGGCTACCTTGATTTTGCGCATCTCTTCCGGATTCTCGGCCGACATGATCTCTTTTCTAAAAATAATGTTGGCAGCACCTTCAGGACCCATTACCGCAATTTCTGCCGTTGGCCAAGCGAACATGAAGTCTGCTTTCAAATGGCGCGAGTTCATGGCAATGTAACCTCCACCATAGGCTTTTCTCAAGATAACGGTTACTTTGGGTACGGTAGCTTCGCTATAGGCATATAAAACTTTTGCCCCATGACGAATAACTCCCATGTGTTCTTGTTCGGTCCCCGGTAAATATCCCGGCATATCTTCGAAAGTTACCAATGGAATATTGAAAGCGTCGCAGAAACGGATAAATCTTCCGGCTTTATCAGAGGAATCGCAGTCCAGTACACCTGCCAATACACAAGGCTGGTTGGCGACGAAACCGATTGTTTCTCCGTCGATACGACCGAAACCTACAACGATATTCTGTGCAAATTCTTGTTGAACTTCCAAGAAATCCGAGTCATCGGCAACAGCCCTGATGACGTCTCTCACGTCATAAGGTTGAGTCGGATCTGATGGAACTATTTTTTCGATTTTATATTCCGGTTTTGGAGGTTTAGGAGGGAATGGCTTTGCTTTCGCCTGATTACTCCACGGAATGAAGGTTAATAGCTTTTTGATTTGCTCAAAACATTCGTGCTCGGTTGATGCGAAGAAATGGGCGTTTCCACTGACCTGGCTATGTACTTTTGCACCGCCTAACTCTTCCATGGAAATCTCTTCTCCCAAAACTGTTTTCACGACTTCGGGTCCAGTAATAAACATTTTAGAGATATTATCTACCACGAAAACGAAGTCTGTCAAAGCTGGAGAATAAACAGCTCCTCCTGCACAAGGACCTAAAATAACAGATAGTTGGGGGATTACTCCGGATGCTTGGGTATTACGGAAAAAAATTTCTCCGTATCCGGCTAAAGAGTCGACTCCTTCTTGAATACGCGCTCCACCGGAATCATTGATACCGATTAAAGGCATACGCATTTTTAAGGCATGGTCCATGATTTTGGTGATTTTGCGGGCGTGCATAAGTCCTAAGGAACCTCCTGCTACCGTAAAATCTTGTGCATAAATACATACAGGTTCACCATAAATGGTACCGGTACCGATGATTACACCGTCCCCGTGAAGAACCTTTTTATCCATGTCAAAATCTTTTGCCTGATGCTCTACGAACATGTCGTATTCGTGGAAAGAATCTTTGTCGAGAATGGCTTCAATTCGTTCGCGAGCTGTCAGTTTTCCCATGGCAACTTGCTTCTTAATCGCCTCTTCGCCACCTCCTTGAAGAACAATCTCTTTTCTCTTTCTTAAATCAAGAACATTTCTTTTAAGTGACATATTTTACATTTTGGTTAATAAATAATGTGTCATTCTTTTTTAGAAAAAACACATCTACCAGCTTGCAAGATTACGAAAAAAAAACGAGGAAAAAAACTGCTTGAATCGAGATTTGATATAATGATTTGATACTTAAATGCTTATTCGCTGTTTTTTGAGAAGAGCAAATGAACGGGTTTTCGTAACTTGTATTTCGGGTTATTCGTTGAAGTAAATCTAAGGATTATTCTTTCTGAACCGAGAACAGGGAGGGTTCTTGCGGGAGTGGCGGCCGAAGAGAGATTTAAGGTGTTGCAGGTAGGGATTTAAAAAGAAATAGTTGTAGTTTTGTTGAGATTTTTGACTGTAAAAGAAAATGAAAGTCTTACGTAAGGTTCTGAAATATATATTGAGAGGCGTATTGTTTTTATGGGGAGTCATCGTACTACTCGTGCTGCTTTTGTATATCCCTGCAGTTCAGGATTATGTAAAGACAAAAGTCGAAAGTTATGCGGCGGTAAATCTCGGAGTGAATTTATCGGTGAAAAGAGTATTGTTGAAGTTTCCCCTGGATCTTTACGTGGAGAAGGTTTATGTCGAGCAGGTAAAGGGAGATACATTACTGGCTGCTGGCCAGATTCAGGTCAATGTTTCTTTGCTAAAGTTGTTGAAAAAAGAGGTCGAGGTTCGTCGATTGCTACTGGAAAAGGTGGTCGTCCGTTTATCCGACAGCTTGTCGGGAATGAAATTAGACGTCGTTTTGGGACAATTGCGTTTGCAGTCGGGTAGAGCCGATTTAAGTCGGCAGGATGCGGAGATAAATTCATTGTCGTTAACGGATGGAAAGGTTGAATTTCGGGCGGGTGAAAGGCTGGCAGATATTGCCGATACGGCTACTACTCCTTTGGCATGGCGATTCTTATTGGATAAAATCTCTTTGGAGAACGTAAATTACGAGATGATGGGATTACCCATGGGAAAGCTTCGGTCAGGAGTGGGAAGTGGGACGTTGGATGCCGGTCTGGTCGATATGGGACGTCAGTCTGTTGCGATCAGGCGATTGGAATTAAAAGGGGCTTATTGTGAACTTCGGACCACTGAACAGGAAGAGAAAACGGGCAATGCGGTTTCTGTCGTCCGGGAGAACGCGGCGGATACAGCGGCTTGGGAAGTAAAAATGGATGAGCTGGATCTGAAGGACGGACGTTTTAAGATGGGGCCTGAGCACGAAAATAGCATGGCATTCCCGGAGGTGATCGATATCAATTCTTTAGCCGTTGCGATGGATAGCATTTATAATCGCGGGACGGAGATAGCCACTGTGATTAAGAGTATCCGGTTGAAAGAAAAGAACGGATTGGATATTCGTAATCTGTCGGGACGCGTGAAAATGGGAGAGCAGGTAATGATAATATCCGATTTGGCCGTAGAAACGCCGTATAGTCATTTTTCTTTACAGGCAAAAGTGGGAAGCGGCTTGTCAGGAGTGAACTCTTCTACTCCGATGGAAGTATTGGCGCGGGGGAGTGTTTCCGGTCGAGATATTGCCTTGTTTGTTCCGGATAGTAATAATCAATTGAAGAATGAATTATACGGTAAATCCATAGATTGGGGCGTAAAGGCGGAGGGAACACGAGAACGGGTCAATTTGGAATATTTGCGGGTACATTCGGATGCTTATTTTTCTGTTGACGGGAACGGAACGGTTGCTTTTTGGAATGATCCGGAACGGTTGACAGGTACATTTGATTTTATCGCGGAAATTGAAGATAGCAGTTTTTTATCTCCTTTTTTGATGAGTGATTCCACCTCCGGGTTTCGACTCCCCAGTCCGATTGAAATGGATGGAGGGGTGGTGGCATCCCATGGGGATATTAGTTTTAAATTGGGAGTAACTCCCGGTAAGGGGGCGGTCGAATTGAACGGTAATTATGGATTGAAAACGGATTCGTACCGGCTTGATGTGAATATCGAACAGGTGGATCTTGCTGAATTCTTTCCTGGAGATTCCTTGGGGATGGTCTCGATGAATTTTTCCGCATCCGGACGAGGATGGGATTGGGAAAGGGCGGTAGCTACTTCAGCCATGGAATTGCAATCGTTGGTTTATCGGGGATATTTGTATGAGAATATTACTCTGAACGCTTCTCTTGAGGCCGGAAAATTAGAAGGCAAACTGCAAAGTCCGGTTGAAGATATGTCTTTGGATTTGAATTTCGGGTTAGATTCTGATCGCGGGGATTATCGTGCCGTTTTAGACGGAGAAGTTCACCGGGTCGATTTGCGGGAATTGCATTTTATGCCGGACGAGTTGGCTTTTGCATCGAGCGTCCATTTGGATGCGTCATTAAAAACGGATGGAGAGTCTTCCCTGCAGCTGCAACTCTCTGAGATCAAATTAAACCAAAAGGGGCGAAAATTGAATCTGGGCAAATTCGATCTGTCCGCTTCCAGTGGAGTAGGCCATACGGATGTGAACATGGAAACGGGTGATTTGAGGTTTTCTTTTAAAAGCTGCGAGGGAAGAGAAGAACTGATCCGTCAATTTACGGCTACGGGCGAGCGAATGGTTCAACAGATAAAAGAGTACGCCTTGGATATGGACTCCATTCGGGGAAGTTTGCCGGATTTCCGATTGTACCTTACTGCCGGAACCGACAATCTGTTGAATCAGTATTTAAAAATGAACGGTATCCTCATTAAAAGTTTAGATGTAGATATGAGGGTTCCTCAGGGAAAAGAGTTGGATATCACAACAGAGGTACGGGGAATCGTTATGGAGAAAATGAGGGCGGACAGCTTATTGGTGCGAGTATGGCAGGAAGGAGCTGTATTGAAATACGGGCTGACTCTTTACAACTCGAAGGATATACAAGCCAATTTTTCCCGGATTTCTTTAAGCGGAGGAGCCGTTTTTGATCAATTGTATGCTCGATTGAAAGGAAATACCTTGTCAGGAAAGACGGCGGTTAACGTGGGAATGAATTTTACGTTGCGCGATAGTGTATTTACCTTTAATATTGCTTCCGATTCTTTGATTTTCGGTTACCTTCCCTGGCAAGTAAACCAGGATAATTATCTTCGTTTATCTCCGGAAAAGAGATTGTCGGCTGATTTGCAATTGACAAGCGGGCAAAAGAGATTTAAGCTGTTGTCCTTTCAGGAACCAGAGAGGTCGGGAGAAACCTTGAGTGTTGATATTCAGGGTATCGAGGTGGGATTGATTTCGGAGATGCTCCCTTTTATTCCGAATATGGCGGGAATCTTTTCTGCCGGCTTGGAGTTGAAAAACCAGGGACGTGTATTGGATGTGACCGGGAATATCCGGCTTGATCAATTTTTTTATGAACACCGGAGGGTCGGCAACCTGGAGTTGGATGCAGGATATCGCTTGACGCGGGAGCAGCTTCATGAAATGGATTTTGCCTTGCATTTGGATGGAGAGAAAACCGTTTTGGCCAAAGGAAAGGTATTGACGGGGAATCAGGATAAGAACATGTCTATAGATATAGATATTCCCAAGTTCCCTTTGCGTGTGGTAAACGCTTTTATTCCTTCCGGTCTTGTCGATCTGCAAGGAGATCTGCGTGGGACGATAGCTTTTCGGGGAGATCCGGAGCATCCCCTGATTAACGGAGGAATATTATTTCAGCAAGGCCGCGTAACAGTTCTACCTGTCGGCACATTATTTCAAATCGATTCGAATCGAATCTCAATTGCAGATAATCGTTTGTCGTTTAATGGTTTCGGTCTGATAGCACCCAATCGCCAACGGATGGAATTGCAGGGAGATGTAAATTTTGCTTCGTTTTCGGATATTCGAATGAATACGACTGTAAACGCTAAAAATTTTCAAGTGATCGAGGTAAACCCGAATGATACAACCATGGTTTACGGTAAAGCTTTTATTGATCTGGACGTTCAGGTTAAAGGAGCTTTGAATGCTTTATTTATAAGGGGTAATGTAGGCCTGTTGGATAATAGCGTAATAAACTATGTTTTGAAATCATCGCCTTTGGAAGTAAATGATAAAAGCTCTAATATCGTGCGTTTTGTTTCTTTCAGGGATACGACCTTGGCGGAATTGGATGATCGTATCGGAACAATACAAAATAGTAGTTTGGATATTTTATTGCTATTGAATATTTCTCCTTTAGTTAATCTGAACGTTTTGCTTTCTGATAACGGACAGAATCGGGTCGTTATTAATGGCGGCGGAGAACTGACTTATTCTTTGAGCCCTTTGAATGAAAGTCGTTTGGTGGGTAAGTACGTTTTGACGGGCGGCTCTGTGAATTATAGTGTCCCCGTAATTGGAGAAAAGGTTTTCACGATTCAGGATGGAAATTTTGTAGAGTGGACCGGGGATATGGCTAATCCGATGTTGAATATCACGGCGGCGGAAAATATCTCGGCTAATGTTTCCGATGATAATCAAAATTCAAGGATGGTAAATTTCAAAGCATTGATACGGATTACCAATACCTTGCAGCATCCGGATATAACGTTTGATTTGTCGGCAACCGGAGATATGACCATACAAAACCAGTTGGCTGCCATGACTCCGGAAGAGCGGTCTAAAGAAGCCATGAATCTGATGATATACGGTTCTTATAACGGTCCGGGGACGGTGGCAAAATCGAATGCGTCCAATAATGCGTTGAACGGATTGATTGAAAAGGAGCTGAACCAATGGTCTCGCAGATACCTGAAAGGGATGGATTTAAGTTTTGGTATAAACACTTATAATCAGACAACAGAGTCGGGGGAAACACAGAAAACGGATTATTCGTATCAGTTTTCTAAACGACTGTTTAACAATAAGGTGCGAGTAAAAGTCGGGGGGCGCATTTCCACGGACAATGATCCGGCGGAGGGAGGTGGTGGCCTTGAAGAGAATTTGATAGACGATATTTCCGTGGAATATTTGTTTGGAAAGAATCCGAATTTTTTCTTAAAAATATTCAGGCATACCGGATATGAAAGCGTATTGGAAGGAGAGGTGACTCAAACCGGTATTGGTGTCGTTTTAAGAAAGAAATTTCAGAAATTCTTAGATTTGTTCCGGAAAAAGAGTGTAAGAGAACTTAGAAACGGAACTTTAAAAACAGAAAAAGAAAAGTAGCATGAGGGAAGAAATTTATTGGCCTGCCGCGAAAGGGAATAAACATAGGTATTACGGAGTAAATCTATTCCGGGAGGTGTTATTCTTTGGTATTTGTGCAGGGGTTCTGTTTTTAGGAGGATGTTCTACTACGAAGAAGCTGACGGAAGGGCAGGTATTGTATACCGGGGTAAAAAAGATGAAAATCGAAACCGAAAAGGGTGTCCGATTGGAAGGTCCGAAAAGTTCCGCTATTACGGGTCCTTTGTCTTATCCTCCGAACAATCCTTTGTACTCACCTTACGTGCGGACTCCTTTTCCGATAGGTTTGTGGGTGTATAACTGGAATATTAAGAAGAAAAAAGGTTTTAAATATTGGTTGTATAAACAATTAGCGAAAAAGCCTGTCTTGATTTCGGATGTTCAACCGGATTTACGGCTTAAGGTTGTCGATTATGCGGCTAAAGATTACGGTTATTTTGGAGTGAAATCCGATTATCGATTGATCTATAATAAGCGTAATCCCAAAAAGGCGAAAATCAGCTATCATGTATATATCCCTAAAGCTTATGTGTTGGGGGATATTCATTTGTGGGGATGGGAAGGGCGGATGTCGCGTATTCTTCAAAATACGTGGGGAAGAAGTTTGTTGGTCAAAGGAAACGAATACGATCTTACCACGTTGGAGGATGAGAGGGAACGGGTGGCGACCGTTTTACGCAATAGGGGATATTATTATTTTCGCCCGGATTATATAGAGATATTGGCCGATACGACGCAGGAGAGAGGAGTCGTTGATATTCGGGTTGCTTTAAAAAGGGGCGTTCCTCAAAACGCTCTCCGACCTTACAAGATCAATCAGGTCGATTTGATACTGGAGGATTCTTTCACGGGTGTGGTTCGGGATTCTTTTTATTTTCACGGGTTTAATATAGATTATGCGAAGCCTTTGCGAATAAAACCTAAAATCATAGCTTCCTCTATTCGTTTGTTGCCGGGGGAGGTGTATTCCGCCGCCCGGCAAAATAGGACGCAGGCTAATTTGATTCGTCTGGGGATTTTTAAATACGCGAATTTGGCCGTAACTCCGGCTGATACTTTGGTCAGGGATTCTTTCGGAAAATTGGATGTAAGGATTACGGCAGCTTATGATTTGCCGATAGAAACTGAAATAGAGGTTGATGTCTCTTCGAAATCCAATAATTTACTGGGACCAGGTTTGATTTTAAGCGTTACGAATAAAAATTTATTCCGCGGCGGAGAAAATCTATCATTCCGCTTGAATGGAGCTTATGAATGGCAAACGGGAAAAAAACAGGGAAAATCGACTTCGGGCCTGATTAATTCTTATGAAATCGGCTTGAATGCCGATTTATCCGTTCCTCGTCTGTTGGTTCCCGGCTTTATGAAACGAGAGAGGGATTTTGCGGAGAGGACACATTTTCAGTTAGGAGTGGATTTTTTAAATCGCCATACCTTTTTCCGGATGATCTCTTTTACCGGGGCTGCTAATTATAATTTCCAGTCATCTTTGAGGAAATACCATACGATTACGCCTTTAAAAATCAATTATACTTATCTGCTTCGGACCTCTTCTGCATTTGACTCGACAATGACGAATAATCCGGCCATCGCATTGAGTTTTAAGAACCAGTTTATTCCGTCTATGTCTTATTCTTACACTTATGACCGTGCGGCTACTTCTCGGAATCCGAATCGATTTATGTGGCAGAGTACGTTGATGTCCGCCGGAAATGTTTTGTCCGGAATTTTATTCTTGACAGGTAATCGTCAGGGGAGCGGTAAAACCATATTCGGTAATCCTTACTCTCAGTTTTTGAAATTGACATCGGAAATTGTCGTGTATCGTCGAATGACGGAAAAATCGTTATTGGCTATGCGTTTATTGGGGGGAATAGGATATGCTTACGGAAATTCGGAGGTGATGCCTTATAGCGAGCAATTTTATATCGGGGGAGCCAATAGCATCCGGGCGTTTACGATTCGTTCTATCGGTCCCGGCAGCTATCATCAGGAGAGTCGTAATTCGACGGCCTATTTGGACCAGACCGGAGATATTAAATTGGAGGGAAATATCGAATATCGCTTTAAGATCGGTTATCGTTTGAACGGGGCTATCTTTTTGGATGCGGGAAACGTTTGGTTGCTTCGAAACGATCCGAAGCGTCCCGGCGGAGAATTTAAATTGAAAGGATTATGGAAAGAGATTGCGTTAGGTACCGGATTCGGTTTGCGATACGATATCAGTTACATTGTTTTAAGGGCGGATTTAGGTATTGCACTTCATACTCCGTATAAAAATCCGGATAAACGCGGGTATTATAACATTTCTAAATTTAAAGACGGGTTGGCTTTTCATTTGGCCATTGGTTATCCGTTCTGACGGAAGAGGTACGTTAATTCAATAACGTACCTCTTTTCTATGTAGACACCACCAATCTATAACATTACCATGGGAATATTGGCAATGTTATCAATAAATTGTTATATTTGTAGTAGACAGATCACAAATATAATACAATTTTAATAGTCGCGCAAATAAAATTGGATTATTTGTAAGCTGTAAGTAAAATTTTAAATGATTCTAAATAAACTATTATGGGATTTTCAGAGAGATTAAAAGAAGTTATGGATGAGAAAGGCTACACGAACTATCGTGTCGCTAAGGAGTTGAATCTATCAGCTACCACGCTTTCCAATTATTTGAACGAGCGCACTAAGCCTGATATTACAAAATTGGAAGTCATCAGTCGTTATCTTGGCGTAAACAGAAAATGGTTGATTTCCGGGGAGGGGGAAAAGGAACGTTTAGTGGCGGAAGACGGGAAACCGGAAGAAGACGAGAATACGGTTAATAGGCTTTTGAATTTGTTGGAAAAACATACGGATAGTATCCGGGAGAAAGACCAACAAATATCTCAATTGATTAATACGGCAGAGTTGTTGATAAGTAAATTGCCTCCGTTAGGTAATGAAAAATAGATGTCGAAAAATCTTGGAATGGACGGAAGATCAATGATCTTCCGTTTTTTTATGTATAACGCTTACTGCTATAAGGCTGAATGTTTGTGCTTTTCTTTGTTTTTATTTGTCATAATTTTTATATCTTTGTAAAGTTTAAGTGGGTTGTATAGAATAAGGGGGATGGGATTATAAAACAAGTAGATTGATTATTACTCATGGTCCAGGGAATGGGTATATATTGGAACATGTGATCAAAAGTGTGGTAGTATAATATTCCGAAGGGGTGGAAGAATGGGCGTTTTAATCGTTGTGCGGTAGATGTTTATCATGGGTCATACGTGCCGGATTCCAGGTATAAAATAAACTTTTTATCATGAGAGAATTATGAAAATTGAGAAATTGACAGGTACGGAATCCCGATTGTATGAACTGGTTGCACCTTTGGTGATGAGTCCCAATGTATTGCGTCAAAATAACAACTATCCTTTTAAAACTTCTCGAAATCATGTTTGGTTTATCGCGTGTGACGAGCGGTGGGTGTACGGTTTCGTTCCGGTAGAACTCCGAACACAACAAGCCATTATTAATAATTATTATGTAAGAGGTGATGACACGCTTTTGCTTTCTTCTTTGATTAAGGAGGTCTTAAAAGCATTCGACCGGGAGTGTAAAATTACATCCGTGACGCTGTCCCGCCATGTTTCCGTGTTTAAAGAAAATGGTTTTCGTTCCGTGCGGGAGTGGAAGCAATATGTAAAAATGGAAAAAAGTAATGAAGATGGCAAGAAACGTTTATGAGGCGGTTTTGATTCGTTTGAGTAAGATCTTTGCTGACTTTGATAATGTTTACGTCTCTTTTTCGGGAGGCAAGGACAGTGGCGTCTTGCTCAATCTTTGTATCGATTTTATTCGGCGAAACAAGTTGAATCGTAAATTGGGGGTTTTTCATATGGATTACGAGGTACAATATGAAGAGACTACCCGTTACGTGGAACGGATGTTAAGTTCCAATGCCGATATCTTGGAGGTATATCATGTTTGCGTGCCGTTTAAAGTACCGACTTGTACTTCGATGTATCAGAATTTTTGGCGTCCTTGGGATGAAGAGAGTCGAGCTATTTGGGTGCGGAATTTACCTCGGGGAAGTTATACCCGAAAAGATTTTTCTTTTTATACGGAAGAGTTATGGGATTATGATTTCCAGATGCAGTTCGCTCGGTGGTTTCATGAGTATAAGAAAGCGGAAAGAACCTGTTGTTTGGTGGGAATCCGGACGCAAGAGAGCTTAAATCGATGGCGTTCGATACACGGGGAGAAGAAATATTATACTTATCGGGGAATGAGATGGACGCGTAAGCTGTATGATTATGTTTATAATGCTTATCCCATATACGATTGGTTGACCACGGATGTGTGGACTGCAAATGGTAAGTTTCATTGGGACTATAATAGGTTGTACGATCTCTATTATCAGGCCGGAATACCCATTGAGAAGCAACGGGTGTCGAGTCCGTTTATCTCTCCGGCTCAAACCAGCCTGAAATTGTACAGGGTACTGGATCCCAATACCTGGGGAAAAATGGTGAATCGGGTGAACGGAATAAATTTCGTCGGGATATATGGCGGAACTTCTGCTGTCGGTTGGCAGTCCGTGAAATTACCTCAGGGACATACGTGGGTGAGCTATATGGAATTTCTGTTGCAAACCTTACCGGAAGAGACTCGACAGAATTACTTGGAAAAGTTGTCCGTGAGTATCGATTTTTGGAGGAAAAGGGGTGGTTGTTTGGCAGATAAAACGATAGAGAAATTGCGTGAAGCCGGAATAACGATAGAAGTAGGAGAAAAGAGTAACTATAAAACATTCAAAAAGCCGGTTCGCATGGAATACCTTGATGATATTGATCTGCCGGAGTTTAAAGATTTACCCACGTTTAAGCGGGTCTGTATCTGTATTTTGAAAAATGATCATGCATGTAAATACATGGGATTTGCATTGAATAAAAGCGAAAAGGAGCGTAAAAAACGCATAATGGAAAAATATCAATCGTTGTTACACTATGAGTGATTACATAAGTCCCGTATATAAAGTGATAGCCGTGCCGGTTGAAAAAGTGTGTGCCAATAATTACAATCCGAATATCGTCGCACCTCCTGAAATGAAGTTATTGGAACTTTCTATCTGGGAGGATGGTTATACGATGCCCTGCGTATGTTATTACCTTGCCGAAAAAGATGTGTATGAGCTGGTGGACGGGTATCACCGTTATCAGGTATTGAAAAACTCAAAACGTATTTACGAACGGGAAAAGGGTTTGTTGCCGATTGTCGTGATTGAAAAAGACTTGTCGAACCGGATGGCTTCCACGATACGGCATAATAGGGCAAGAGGATCGCATAGCATCGAGCTGATGACGGAGATTGTTTCCGAATTGACAAAAGCCGGTATGTCGGATGAGTGGATCCTTAAAAATATTGGTATGGATAAAGACGAGTTGTTACGATTGAAACAGATCTCCGGTTTGGCTGAACTCTTCGCCGATAAAAACTTCAGCATTCCCAAGAGAACTTTGCTTAGATAATTAAGTGATAAAGACAGTTTAGGGATTCGATGATCTTGTAATTAGGAGGTTAAACGATTGACCGCTTCCGTTGCTTGTAAGTTGTAAATCAAAATCGAACACGTGGAGACGGGGATGACTCGGGAGTTGTACTCCCTCGAGAACGCGTTACGACCCCCGTCTTGCGCTTCGTTCGAATCCCTTTAATGTAAAAAAAGAGAATCGGTTTATTGCCAATTCTCTTTTATTTTTAGCTACTTAAGCGGAGAGACGGGGATGACTCGGGAGTTGTGCTCCCTCGAGAACTCGTTACGACCCCCGTCTTGCGCTTCGTTCGAATCCCTTTAATGTAAAAAAAGAGAATCGGTTTATTGCCAATTCTCTTTTATTTTTAGCTACTTAAGCGGAGAGACGGGGATTCGAACCCCGGATACCCTTTAGGGGTATACACGCTTTCCAGGCGTGCCAGTTCAGCCACTCCTGCATCTCTCCGGATGCGGAGGCAAATATAGAAATAATTTTCTATTAACAACTCCATTCTTATCGATTTTTAACGGAAAATCAACAACGAAAATGAAATGGAAGGCGTATCAATAGTACAATTTAGTGGGGAGATATGATATGGGGATTGGAAAAGAGACTACTAGCATTAGGGTAGGAGAGAATCCCTGGTATACAATCTTGGGATTACACGTGAATGTAGATTGTTGCTAGTCTCGGTGCGGTTTTCTTCGTGATGAAGTGAACCGCACTTTTCTTTGAAACTTTTGAATCGGTCTATATACATAGTCTGATATATTTGGTAAATTTGTGGTGAATTTAATAAAATGAATATGGACGATTTTCAGCATGTCGGTTATAGTAAAGAGGTAATCGAGTTCGTGGCTGTGGCAAAGGAATTTTGTGATTTTGTTGAAGCTGCCGCGGGTGGAGGGCGAGAGCTTTTTCTTTCCAGATTGCAAAAATTTATTCCTTTGATCTATTTGAAGGGGAGTTTATTGCCTCGTTGCGAGAGTGACGAGTTGGGACTGTTGGAGGATACGGTAACCGAAGAAGATTATAATGCTTTGTATGCCGCGCTTCATCAATTGATGGGGGAACAGGATGAATACCTGGAGGTATTTGATGATAATATGCAATATAGCGAGACTCCGATTGTTAATTCTATAGCGGAGAAAGTTTGTGATGTTTATCAAGACCTGAAGAATTTTATATCGGCTTACAGGCATGGAATGACAGATGTGATAGAGGAGGCCTTGTGGCAATTGAATAATAGTTTTGAACTTTACTGGGGACGGGCATGTGCAAGTGTTTTAAGAGCTGTTCATGTAGCCGTTTTTCGAATAATGGATAATGAGGTTGAGTGATTCATGGGGAAAATTGTCATGCAAGAATATAAAAGGAAGATAGAGCCCGATGAGGTTGAAGAGTTTCCTGTTTTTTTATATAGGGGAGAAATTATCGTGGTGGATAGACCGGAACAGGTGGCTGCTGCTGTTGCAGATTTAAGAGATAATGCTGTTTTAGGTTTCGATACGGAAACCAAGCCTTCTTTTAAGAAAGGGGTTGTTCATCAAGTGGGGTTATTGCAATTGGCGTCGAAGGAACGGGTTTATTTGTTTCGGTTGAATAAATGCGGTTTACCTTACTCTTTACGGGAATTATTGGTGAACGAGGATGTTTTGAAGGTCGGGGTGGGAATCCGGGATGATATTCGGGCATTACGTAAAATGGCTGATTTTTTACCGGCTTCTTTTGTGGACTTGCAGTTGTTTGTAAAAGCCTTTGGTATTGAAGAGATGTCGTTTTCTAAATTGATGTCTATCGTCTTTGGCGTGAAGATTTCAAAACGGCAAAGAACATCGAATTGGGAAGCTCCCGTGTTAACGACCGCACAAATACGTTACGCGGCAACGGACGCTTGGGGGGCTTTGAGAATGTACGAGGCTTTACGTTCCGGAGAGAAGCAAAATATCTTACTTTATTGATCGCAAAGGTTTTATGGGAACAGAGAAATAGAAAGTCGTTCCTTTCCCTTCCGTTGATTCGAACCATAGTTTCCCGTGATTCAATTTTACGAATTCTTGGCTGAGTTGAAGACCTAATCCGCTGCCCTTCTCTTTCTGGGTCCCGAATGAAGTAATATAGCTCCCTTTATCCAATAGTTTACGTTGGTCTTCCCGTTTGATGCCTTGTCCGTTGTCCTTTACGGATATAATCAATTTATTCTCGTTCTGTCGGCAGTCAACATGTATCTCTCCGTCGGGATAGGTGAATTTTATGGCATTGGAGAGCAGGTTGCGAATGACCGTATTTATCATATTCGTATCGGCATAAGCTTCAAAATGTTGTTTTACCTCGTTAAAGATCGTGATCCCTTTTGCTTTGGCGACGTTATCCAAGAGGGCGATAACCTGTTGGATCGTGGCAGTTAAATTGAACTCCCGCGGGTTCGCTTCCAGTCTCCCGTTTTGGCTGTTGCTCCATAACAGAAGGTTCTCCAGAAGAGAGAAAGCTTCATCCGTGGTTTCTATTACCATCCGTAGCAATTGGCGTATATTTTCATCCGGGATTTTGTTTTTTTGATTGTCAATTGCTTCCAGGATCATTTTGATAGTTCCGATCGGTGCCCGTAAATCATGGGCAATGACGGAATAAAGTTTATCTTTTGCCCGGACTACGTTTTGGAGTTTTTCATTTTGTCGTTCAATGATCCGTAAAGATTCCAATAGCAACAACTGATTATTTAATCTGGTGAGCAGTTCCTGTTTACTTAGTGGCTTGGAAATGAATTCGACACCTTCATATTGAGATACCATGACAAATTCTTCATGTTTATTACCTGTAGTCAGGTAGATGATTGGGATTAATTTCGTTTGTGGGTCGGATTTCAGTGTTTGAGTAATTTTCATTCCTTCCCCGTTTACGTGTGTTAAAGCTAATATGATGATATCCGGGGATTTTGTTTTAACAATGGGAATAACTTCTTCACCCACGGGAGTCGTGATTACATTAAAAGCCTCCTGCTCGAGAATATATTTTGTTTTTTCGAGATTTGAGGCTGAATCGTCCGCGATAAGTATGGTGTATTCGTGGTAATCAATGTGCATGGGTAGTGAATTTGGGATCTATTTTTAACAATAGTTCTTCATAACGATGGTTGAACGCGAAAACCTTTTCGTGTATGCTATCCATGGAACCGTTACAATCCGATAGTTTACAATTGGACAATCCTTCCTTTATAGCAAGCCAGATCGGGTACATGTTTTGATTGAAGGCTCGTAATTCCGATTTGAATAATTCAAATTCTTTATAATATTCGGAAATATCGTGCCCGATGATATGGAGCTCTACCGAGTTTTTTTCAAGTCGAATGGAATAAATATGCCATTTCATCCATAACGTTTCTTCCCCTTTCTTTAATGGAGTGTTTATAGACAAGACTAATTCCTGATTATCCTGAAGATCTTCTATATCTTGGGTATAGGGAATCAGTGCGGGGATTAGTTCTGTAAATTTACAGCCGAGGACACTTTCCGGGTTTTTTCCGAAAAGGGAGTAGAATCTTTTATTGGAATAGTTGATATGCAATTTCCGATCGAGACGGAGGATAAAATCAATTTTGTTTTCGATGAAGTCTTGGTACAACGTGTGGTGCTTCACTAATTTGGAAAGGATAAGTTCCTTTTCAAGCGCACCTGAAAATACGCTGGCCACTTGGATTAGAAAGCGGATATCTTCCTCTTGCCATTCGTCCTTGCAATCCACTCTGCTAAGACTTAAAAACGACAGAAGATGACTGGAGATGAAGAGCGGAAGAAGAAGAGCGCAACGAACATGAGTCGCTTTCAGGATATTTTTTATACTCGGATCCGCGACGTCGTCTATATTTTTGATGTAAATATAATTATCTTCATCAAGTTGTTTTGCTAATTTTTTATCGAGTAAGAAAATGTTTTGGGACATATTGTTTTGGATGGAGGTCATCCCTTCCCTCAGCCATTCGTGAGAGATAGAAAAACTCATGTCGTGTTTTATATCAATGATATGTATTCGGTCTGCTTTCTCGTGTTCTCCCAATTTTTTAAGTGCCAGTTGAATATTCTTTTCTGATTCCAGATTTGCGGCAAGCAAAACACTTAATGCTGAAAGAAAATCCGAATCCGATGAATGTATATTGTTCTGCATATATTGTATCGATATTTTTTATTCTTTACTTTTGTTTTTACTTTTATACTTCATTCGGGTAGAACATGTTACGTTAAATCTGTTTTTTGCATTCTATTCGCATCCTTTTTCAGATTAAGGTTTTTATATTCAGATTCTTATCTTAAGGTTAAATTCTATGTAAGAAAAATCTTTGAAAATGTTTGGTACGAAAGAAGAATTTTGTACTTTTGTGCCCGGGTAAGTCCTATGCGACCAGCTCCTGTCGAACTCCCCCAGGGTCGGAAGGCAGCAAGGGTAGATGGTTGTAGCGGTGCGACATAGTAAGCTTACCCGTTTTTATGAAATTCGCCTCTTTAGCTCAGTTGGCCAGAGCACGTGATTTGTAATCTCGGGGTCGTTGGTTCGAATCCGACAAGAGGCTCAAGTGAAGGAAATATCTCCGGAGAAGGAGAATAAGGGATTTAAATGCTGTTGTAGCTCAGGGGTAGAGCACTTCCTTGGTAAGGAAGAGGTCTCGGGTTCAAATCCCGATAACAGCTCAGAAAGCCATCAGAAATGATGGCTTTTTTTGTTTTATAATCCCCCGGGACGGTTTTTGGGTGGCATTTTGATCCTTGAAAACCGTTCCCGATTTGTGTGTACGAGAATTGTTGTTCGTTAAAAAAAGCGGCCACCGGGGAGGGAGGCCGCTATGTCAAGGATTATACAAAGATCACTTCAGTGCGTGTTCCGTGATCTATTGATAAAAACATTAAATAATCGTAGTGTGCTTTCGTATCAACATAACCACATCCTTGACCAAACAAATATACGATTTTTTTATATTTCGGCAATATGAAATTAAAAAAAATCGTGCGGAAGAAATTATCCGCATGATCCTTTAACGTTTTATTTATTGATTAAAATAAAGATTCGATGAGTTGGTCGTCAGCTAAATTGGGGAGTGTGACTTTCAGATTCGGGTTATTTGCCATGGCCCGTTTGATCGCAAATATGGCCCCCTCGTTACGGGCCCAGCTGCGACGGGAAATTCCGTTATTGACATCCCAGAACAGCATGTTCTTTAAGCGTCTGTCGCTATCGCTACTTCCGTCCAGCATCATTCCGAACCCGCCATTGATGACTTCACCCCAGCCTACGCCGCCGCCGTTGTGGATGGAGACCCAGGTTGCTCCGCGGAAAGAGTCTCCGATGACATTTTGAATGGCCATATCGGCGGTGAAGCGCGAGCCGTCGTATATATTAGACGTTTCGCGATAGGGAGAGTCCGTGCCGGATACGTCGTGGTGATCCCGTCCCAGAATAACGGGAGCGGATATTTCTCCATTCGCGATGGCTTTATTGAATGCTTCTGCAATTTTTATACGTCCTTCTGCATCTGCATACAGGATACGTGCCTGAGAACCTACCACTAAATGATTTTCTCCCGCGGCTTTAATCCAACGGATGTTGTCGGCCATCTGTTGCTGAATTTCTTCGGGAGAGTGAGACATGATCCCTTCCAATACTTGTGCGGCGATCTCATCGGTCTTGGCAAGGTCTTTCGGGTCGCCGCTGGAACATACCCAGCGGAACGGACCGAACCCGTAATCGAAACACATGGGGCCCATGATGTCCTGAACATACGAAGGGTATTTGAAGTCTCCGTTCGGTTTTACGATATCGGCACCTGCTCTGGAGGATTCCAATAGGAAGGCGTTACCGTAGTCGAAGAAATAAGTATTGAACCGTTCCACGCATTTGTTGATGGCTGCCACGTGACGGCGTAAAGATTCCTGAACTTTTTGTTTGAATCGCTCCGGTTCTTCGGCCATCATGCGTTTGCTCTCTTCGAAACTGATTCCGACGGGATAATAGCCGCCTGCCCACGGGTTATGCAACGAGGTTTGGTCCGAACCCAATTCAACGGGGATATCTCCTTTTGCGAAATGTTCCCAGACGTCTACAATATTTCCTTGGAATGCAATGGAAACAACTTCTTTTTTCTCTCTGGCTATTTTTACCCTTTCTACCAGTTTGTCCAGATCATCGATGACTTCATCTACCCATCCCTGGTTGTAACGGGTTTGAGTGGCTTTCGGATTGATCTCTGCGGTAATGCTGATACATCCGGCGATATTCCCTGCTTTGGGCTGAGCTCCGGACATACCGCCTAATCCGGCGGTAATAAAGAGTTTACCGGCTAATCCTTCCCCGTGCCGTGAAATTTTGCGTCCTGCATTCAACACGGTAATGGTTGTTCCGTGAACAATTCCCTGGGGACCGATGTACATGAACGAGCCGGCAGTCATCTGTCCGTATTGAGAGACTCCCAGGGCATTGAAACGTTCCCAATCATCCGGTTTGGAATAGTTGGGAATAACCATTCCGTTCGTTACAACCACCCTCGGTGCGTCTTTGTGTGACGGAAATAATCCCATGGGATGTCCCGAATACAAGACGAGTGTTTGTTCGTCCGTCATTTCGGACAGGTATTTCATGGTCAATCGGTATTGGGCCCAATTTTGGAACACGGCCCCGTTTCCCCCGTAAGTGATTAATTCATGCGGATGTTGGGCGACGGCTATGTCCAGGTTGTTATTTAACATCAACATGATGCCGGCAGCCTGTAAGCTTTTGTGCGGGTAATCGTTGATGTTGTGGGCGTACATTTTATAGTCCGGACGAAAACGATACATGTAAATACGTCCGTATTTTTCAAGTTCATCTGCAAATTCGGCTGCAAGAACGGCATGGTGCTTGGGATCGAAATAACGCAATGCATTTCGGATGGCTAATCGCTTTTCTTCTTTCGTGAGAATATCTTTCCGCTTCGGGGCATGATTGATTTCAGGCTCGTAAGGCTTTGGGGCGGGTAATGTATCGGGAATACCCTCCGTGATGGATTTTTGAAATTCTTGTAATGTCATTATTATGTATTTTTAACTTATGATCCAATTCAAGGGCTAAGTTAATAATTTCTAATGTTTTTTTTCGCATTCATGCCGTTTTTTTTACTTGCAGCTCTCTTTTATATTACCTCTACGGGAAAAATCTTATTTTTGCAAAATAAAATAAGGAATACGATGAATGTAAGAATAGGTGATATCGTTCGCTTTATTTCCGAGAAACAGGAAGGTAAGGTTACCGGAATAATTGATGCGAACAGCGTAAACGTATATTGCGATGAGTATGGTTTCGAGATCCCGGCTTCGATAAACGACCTGGTGGTCATTCGCTCGGATTTTCATGCGACAACCGTTTCTGTTGCGACAGATGTGCCGGTTCAGGCACAAAAGGGAGTGGAGATGTCGTCGTCGGACACGTTGTATTTGGCTTTTGTTCCGGAGAATTTTAATAATTTGAACGAAAGTCGTTTCGATCTTTATTTAGTCAACGATACAGATTTGGTATGCTTGTGTTCCGTTGCTTTTTATGATGGTAAAAGATACAATGGGATTACGGCCGGGAATTGTAATCCGGATGCTGCTTATCTTGTCGGTAATTATTCTTTGAAGGAGTTGGACGGGGTGAAAAGCATTCAAGTGCAAGCTATTTTTTATCAAAAGGGGTATTTTACCTTCAAAAGTGCGATTGATGCGCCTGTGAAACTGAATCCGGTTTCTTTGTGTAAGGCTGGCGCTTATAAGCACGTGCGTTGGTTTGAACCGGTAGCTTTCGTTCGCCCTCTCGAAAGGGATAGTTCGATGACGGAGCGAGTCGATTTGGAGGCGAGACCGTTGTTGCAGGCCTCCAAAAAAGAAATCGATGAGTTGCCGGGAAGGAGACCTGCAAAACAAATGGTGGGAAACATGCTTGAAATAGATCTTCATATTTCTCAATTGCTTGAGACGACAGCG
Organism: Sanguibacteroides sp. AM78-02pH3A; assembly: GCF_027666085.1. NCBI lineage: Bacteria > Pseudomonadati > Bacteroidota > Bacteroidia > Bacteroidales > Porphyromonadaceae > Sanguibacteroides > Sanguibacteroides sp. AM78-02pH3A. The sequence continues at coordinate 70,981 of NZ_JAQEHX010000007.1, forward strand.
GGTATGGAAAGTAAGGATATGCTCGAATATCAGTTGGATGTATTTCGTAAAACTTTGGAGGAGTATAAATTACGTCGGGGACAAAAAATTGTTTTCATCCACGGAAAAGGGGACGGAGTTTTAAAACAACGTATTTTATGGGAGTTGCAGACTAAATATAAACGCTTTCAACATCAGGATGCTTCTTTCAAGCAGTATGGTTATGGAGCAACGATGGTAACGATAAAATAACAAAACACCGGGGAGATCTCCCGGTGTTTTATTTTAAATTCCACACTCCAATTCGCTTAGATAACGCTCCGCGTCGATTGCGGCGCGACAGCCGCTACCGGCGGAAGTGATCCCTTGACGGTAGATGGGGTCCATCACGTCGCCCGCGGCAAAAACACCGGGGATGTTGGTTTTCGTGGTTACACCTTCCGTAAGGATATATCCCTGTTCGTCCAATTGCAAGTATTTTTTGAAAATATCCGTGTTGGGAGTATGACCGATGGCTAAGAAGAAGCCGTCTATTTTGATCTCTTTCGTGCATTCTTCCGGAGTCCCTTTCCGGTAAACGAGCCGGGCTCCTTCCAGCCCCATATCGGAGCCGAACAGTTCAACGGTATTGTGCTCGAACAATACCTCGATGTTAGGTGTGGCGAAGACTCTCGCTTGCATGGCTTTCGAGGCTCTCAGGTAGTTTTTTCGAACAACGAGATACACTTTGCGACATAATCCTGCGAGATAGGTCGCTTCCTCGCATGCCGTATCTCCTCCTCCGACGACAGCCACGTCTTTATTTTTATAAAAGAATCCGTCACAGGTGGCGCAAGCACTGACTCCTGAGCCTCTGTAGGCTTCTTCCGACGGTAGTCCCAGATACCTTGCCGTGGCTCCGGTGGCAACGATAACGGCGTCCGCTTCTATTTTTTTCGTGTCATCGACCGTTATTTTGTGCGGGTGACCGGAGAAATCAACCTGGGTAACAATACCGAAGCGTATATCGGTTCCGAACCTTTCGGCTTGTTTTTTCATGTCTTCCATGAGGACGGGACCGCTGACTCCTTCCGGGTATCCGGGGAAGTTTTCAACTTCGGTGGTAGTGGTTAACTGCCCCCCCATTTGTAATCCGGTGTATAGTACGGGAGCGAGGTTGGCTCGTGCGGCGTAAACGGCAGCCGTGTAACCGGCTGGTCCTGAGCCGATGATAAGGCATTTGACTCTTTCGGGAATCTCTTCTGATGACATATTTGTATTCATTGGTTTCTTATTATGTTTTCCTTTACCTGCAAATTTATCAAATTAAAATCGGAACACCAACTTTTATCACCTACGGTCAATTGGTCATTCGCGTTAATTCTTTTAGAATGAAAATATTAACTACCCGCTTGTGCTTGATAAATATTTTTTGTACCGGAATGCATCTATTCTAAAATTTTTTTTCTAAATTTGCACCTGCATTTCGGGATGTAGCTCAGCCCGGTAGAGTCCACGTCTGGGGGGCGTGTTGTCGCAGGTTCAAATCCTGTCATCCCGACTACTGAGCATCAAGAGGTTAGACCAAAAGTCCGACCTCTTTTATTTTGCGGGTGCGATATATTGTAAGCTGACTAATGCCTGGCCCCGAAAAATAAAGAGAGAGGATTTCTATGCCAGCGGGAATAGTGTAGCGATGAGACACCGATGCCGGTCCGCGAAAGAATATCGATCGTTTATTGGTTATACTCTGTACGATGACAAGAGTGAGGAAAGATGAAGCGTCTATCCTTTAAAGGAAGTTTTTTAGCGATAAAACTTTTGAGTGGCCGTCCCTTTTGTTGTAATGCTAAACTTTTCGTGTAAGTATATGTGTAATTTTATAATAAATGATTTAAATTATTGATTATTAACACATGCCGGGCGGTTTGGTCTTGATCTTTTTGTGAGTGTTTATTTGGGTGGGGGTATTTCTTATTTTCTCTTTATGTGATTTGATTTCTATTTAAACGTGTGAACTTCGATCGGGATGTTAATGCGGGTATTGTACGATTGTGTGATGGCTGATTTTAGTCGTAAAGACCTTGTTTTAGATGTAGAAAAGAATGAATATAAATGAATAATTTCATGAAAATAGTGTTTTTTTAAATTTTAATTTCTACATTTGCATATCTCACTCAAGTAATAATACGTGCATTGCATAGGAAGATAGTGCCTCCGGTGTGCAATTGCACGTTTTTTATTAAATTTTGAGTGAGATCTTTATTTAATACCGGAGGCTTTTACAATCTTCTGTGTCGTTTGAACGTTGGACTGAAAATATTGTTATATTTTTGTATAGCAACTTTTGAAAATTCTAATTTTGAGGCGGGGCCGTGACGGTTACCCGCCTTTTTTTGTTGTTTCCCCGTTATTTTTGTTTATTTTTGTTTAGGATTAATTTAAAACAAAATGGTCGTGAAACAGAGGAAAAGCTTTAATCTTTATTTTATACTACTCGTTGTTGTAGTGATGTTTGGATGTTTTAACAACAAGAAATCATCCAAATCAGGAGATGCCGAAATCGTTATTATTTCTACGAATGATATGCACGCTCAGATCAGCCAATTTCCTAAATTTGCTACTTTCGTGAAGGAGACGAGAGAGAAGTTTCCTAATGTAATATTGGTAGATGCGGGAGATCGTTTTTCCGGCAGTCCTTTCGTCGATCATGCTAAAGAGAGGGGAAAGCCGATGATCGAATTGATGAATAAAGTGGGATACAACCTTGCAACGATGGGAAATCATGACTTTGATTACGGTCAAACGGTATTAAGAAAACGACTTTCCGAAGCGCAATTCAAAGTGATTAGCGCCAACATTCGCTCGGATGGGAGCGAGTTGGGACAATTACCGCCTTATTTGTTCGTGGAAGAGGCCGGGATAAAACTCTGTTTTTTAAGTTTTATCGAAATCAGTCCGACGAGTCATATCCCCGCCACGAATCCCGAGCATCTGGAGGGTATTACATTTGCCGATTTTACGGGTGAGGCAGATACCTACCGGAAATTGAAGAACGAGTGTAATGCTTTTATCGGACTTACACACCTGGGGGTATATGCCGATTCGGTGTTGGCCGCGATCATGCCGGAATTAGATGTTATTATCGGGGGACATTCCCATACGCTTTTGAAAGAACCTAAAATGGTGAATGGGGTCATGATCAGCCAAACGGGAAGTCGATTGCATTATGCCGGAGTTACGGTGTTAAAATTTGAGAAGGGTAAGTTAACGGATAAATCCTACCATGTAGTCGATTTGGCGAATATCGAAACTCCGGATGCTGAGGTTGCCGCTATGATTGAAAGTTACAGCAATGATCCTGATTTTAAGGTTGTGGTCGGGAAAGCGGCCGAACCAATGAAATATAAGGAGAACGTTGCCTCTCTGGTAACGGATGCTATGGCCGACCGGGCGGAGTGTGATTTTGCATTTTATAACTCCGGGGGGATTCGTTTAAATACTATTCCGGCAGGAGATATTACGAAGGGAATGATTTATCAGATAGAACCTTTTGATAATTATGTGGTGAAACACGAGCTTTCCTTGCCGGAAATGAAGGCGTTGGTTTTGAATCGATTCAATAGTGAAACGAGTAATGAATATCGTCGTGTCGATCTTTTTATTTCCAAGGGAAGTTATACGATTTTGCGGGATAAGACGGGAAAAGGCGTGGATGTGGTTTTTAAAGATAAGAACGGTCGTAAATTGAACGAGGGGCGGCGGTATAAGATCGGATTGAGCAATTACGTGAGTACTACTTATGATTTTTCGGGAAAGGGTAAAGGAGAAAAATCCTTATCGATCACGGAGGCGGTAATGCAATATTTACAAAAGGCGGGACCGGTGGTTTATAACAAAAAGCGTACATTTATAAATCCTAAGTAAGAGATGGAGGATTTATGGATGAAGTGATGGGAGGATTTAATCACTCGATTATTAAATCGCGCGTACTTTTTCGATATTGTAGAAATTAATTGTTTATTTTGTTGCGTTGACTATTTTGTATATTTTCGTCAAATGCAGAAATAAACGGGTGGTGTATGATAAATCGGGATGAGCGTAATCTTTTGGAAAAAATCAACAAAGGGGATGAGTCTGGCTTAAAAGAACTTTTCGACTTGTATTATAAACCTTTGTGTGTTTTTGCATTGAATTACATTGATTCGTATGAGGAGGCAGAAGATGTGATCCAGGAGTTATTCGTGAAGTTTTGGGAGAGAAGGGAAAAAACGATGTTTCAAGGTTCCTTGCGTTCCTATTTGTTTTCGTCTGTTCGGCACAATTGTGTCAAGTTGGTAAAAATCAGACGGAAATATCAATTTGATGAATTGGAGCCTTACGGAGAGATGCTGGATGTCCAGTATACTGCCGAGGCCATAGAGGAGGAGCGGGAAAAATTATACGCGGAAATTGAAAAATTACCCGAACAATGCCGTAAGGTATTTGAAGCGGTCGTATTGAGAGATATGAAATACAAGGAGGCGGCGGAGTATTTGGATTTATCCGTAAATACGGTGAAAACACATTTGTCAAGGGCTTTAAAACAGTTGAGGAGTTCGTTGAACACGATTGTGTTGGTACTGCTTCATTAAAAAAAATCAAAAAAAATTCGTTATTAATTCACCCATTTGAATCGTTTTGGGCTTATCCGTATAAAAGCCTTAAAAAATGGATGAGATAAAAGTTATCGAATGGGTCGTTTTATACTGCAAGAAAGAGTTGACTTCTACGGATGCGAGCGAGTTGAGGCGTTGGTTACGGGAGGATCGAATGCACGTGGAGATTTTTCGGGGGTACTTGAAGAGATATCGTCGGGGCCGGCAACTGGCCTTTTGGGATACGGCGGATACGAGTGAGGCTTGGTGTAAGATTGAGAAAAAGATCAGGCGTTCCGATACCGGGAAGAGGAGATGGATTACCCGTTGTTATCCCTATGCGGCCATGCTTGTTTTGTTACTTTCCGTTTCGCTTTACTGGTACATGCAACAAAATGCGGACACTTCCGGGGAGAAAAGCATGGCTGTTTTGCCGGGTTCTTCCAAGGCGGTATTGCTGTTGTCTGACGGGAAGCAGGTAGATCTTTCCCGGGATTCTTTATTTCGATTAAACGAGGTGAACGGGGCTGTGATAGAAAAGGATACGGCGGGCAAAATCCGATATGTCGCGAAGGGTGAAGAGGCTGGGGAAAAGATTTGTGTAAATACAATTCTTGTTCCTCGCGGGGGAGAGTATTTTTTACAGCTGTCGGACGGGACGAAGGTTTGGTTAAATTCGGATTCGAAGTTAGTTTATCCTGTTGTTTTTGGTAAAGAGAATCGAAGCGTACGATTGGAGGGAGAGGGCTATTTCGAGGTGGCAAAAGACGAGTCCCGGCCTTTTTTGGTTCAGAGCCGGGGGGCACAAATAAGGGTTTTAGGAACTCATTTTAACGTATCGGCTTACGAACAACAAGAGAAAGTGGTAACGACTTTGGTTGAAGGTTGTGTGCGGATATCTAACGGGCGGGATTCGTTGTTGTTGAAACCGGGAGAACAAGCTGTTTCCGATGCTACGAAAATAGATGTAAGGCAGGTGGACGTCAGAACATACGTTGCTTGGAAATCGGGTGTTTTCGAGTTTGAGAAGATGGAGTTGCAACAAATTACCGCCCAGTTGGGGCGTTGGTATGACGTGGAATTTATTTATTCCGATGAATCTTTACGTCATATTCTATTTACCGGGGCGGCCGATCGGCACCGGGATATGAGTGTTATCCTGGGGATGATAGAGAAATTGTCAAAAATTCAGTTTATTAAAAAAGATAGGATTATTACTGTTTCTAAAAAATGAAAGGAGTGCGGCTAACACTCCTTTCCGAACTCCTGTCGGCTAAACAGGAGTTGATTTTAACGTAAAAAACAAAATTATGAAAAAAAAGAGTAGATGGTACACGTTTGCACGGGGAAAATGTGCAAACAAAATCATGAAAATTATGAAATTAACGTGGCTATTGATGTTTGTCTTTACATTGCATCTGGCGGCTGAAACTTCGGCACAGCGTGTGGTTAATGCGAAATTCTCAAATAAGGCTTTGAAAGAGGTCTTGCGGGAGATCAAAACACAGACCGGTGTTTATTTTATGTATAATAACCGGGAGGTGGATGTCGATCGGACAGTAAGCGTGGAACTGAATAACATGTCTTTGGAATCGGCTTTGGCTAAGTTGTTTAAGATCTTGCCTTACCGTTACGAGATCACGACGGGGTATGTTTTGATTTTGCCGGACCGGGGTGTTAAAACGGATTCCGTCATTGCGAAAAGAGAGATAAAAGGAGTCGTGCAGGATGAGGGAGGATTGAAGTTACCGGGAGTTACGATTCTATTGAAAGGAACGACCGTGGGAACGGTAACGGATATTGACGGAAAATTTAAAATAAGTGTTCCGGCCAATAAAGAGATTTTCCTGATTTTCTCTTTTATAGGAATGGAAAAACGGGAAATAAAAGCCGATACCGCTTTTATGAAAGTAATTTTGAAAGAGTCGGTGGAGGAGGTGGATGAAGTGGTCGTAACCGGTTACCAACAAATTGATAAGAGAAGGTTGTCCAGTTCGGTGACTTCTATAAAAGGAGAAAATATATTAATGGGCGGGGCCATTTCTGTGGATCAGATGTTACAGGGACGTTTAGCCGGTGTTACTGTATTGAACCAGACCTCGACTCCGGGAGCTGCACCGAAAATTCGAATTAGAGGATCATCCTCTATCACGGGAAACCGCGAGCCGATTTGGGTGGTCGACGGGATTATTTTGGACGAGCCCGTACAGATTTCTACAGAAGAGTTGAATAGCATGGACAAAGTAAATTTGATCGGGAATGCCATCTCCAGTTTGAATCCGAGTGATATAGAACGGATCGATATATTGAAAGATGCGAGTGCGACGGCCATTTATGGAGTGAAAGCCGCAAACGGCGTAATCGTGGTGACCACGAAAAAAGGACGGGAGGGCAAAGTACGTATTAATTATTACGGCGGGATCTCTATCATGACTCCTCCTTCTTATAAGGTTATGCGCTTAATGGATTCCAAAGAGCGGATTGAGATGTCGGAAGAGATGCATGAAAAAGGATTGGAATTTACCTCTTATAAACCCACTCATATGGGTTATGAAGGAGCACTGATGGATTTGTGGAACAAGACGATCTCTTACGATGAATTTCGGCAACAGGTAAAAGAGTTGAAAGAGTTGAACACGGATTGGTATGATCTTTTATTTCGTACTTCGGTCAGCCATCAGCATTCGATTTCTGTTTCCGGTGCTTTCGATAAGGGAGATTATTACTTTTCTTTGGGATACGCGGACGACCAGAGTGTGAATAAAAAGGAAGACGTGGATCGTTACAATGCGATGATCAAGGTAAATACCCGTTTCACCGATCGTTTCAGAGTGGGTATGAACCTGAGTGCTGCTTTGACCAATACCAAGCGACCCCATAATTCCATTGACGTGTATCAATACGCGGCGCAGACGTCGAGAGCGATTCCTCTTTATGATGCAAACGGTGATTTGTTCTTTTACGATAACGGAATAGGTTATTCCGACATGATCCCGTTTAATATTTTGAATGAGTTGTCCGAGAGCGGAACAAAAGTAAAGAATCATGCTGTCAGGTTGAATCTGACAGTGGATTGGAATATTTTGTCGTATTTGAAATTTAGTTCTTTGCTGGGTATTTCCACGAATAATAATTACCAGACCTATTGGGCTGGTGAAAAGTCTTATTATGTTTCGATGAAGCGCCAGACGCCTTACGGAACACCGCTTCCGAAAGATCCGTCGAACGATTTTCTGGATAGGTGTGAGATCCCTATGGGAGGAGAGCTTGTCAACGAGGATACGCGTAACGTTCGTTATACCATAAGAAACAGTTTTACCTTTTACAAGGATTTCGGAAAACATAATGTAACGGCGATGGTCGGAAGTGAGATCTCTTCTTCCAAATACGACGCCCTGAAATCTACCCAATGGGGATACCTGCCCGAACGTGGGAAAAAGTTTGCCCAAGTCGATCTGACAAAATGGAGAAAATTGGCTCAGAATATAACCAATACGCCGGACGTGATCACGGATAATCTGACTAATATTGTATCCTGGTACGGTACGTTTACCTATTCTTATGACGATAAGTATATTGCCAATTTCAATATTCGGACGGACGGATCCAATAAGTTCGGACAGGATAAGAGTGTTCGTTTCTTACCGGTATGGTCTGTTTCCGGGAGGTGGAATATGCATAATGAGAATTTCATGAGGGGGATAAATTGGTTGGATGAGTTTGCCGTACGCGCATCTTACGGTATTCAGGGTAATGTACATCCCGATCAGACGCCGAACCTGATCGTGCGCATGGGAACTTTGGATGATGTTTCCAGGGAATACGAATCGACCTTATATAAATTTCCGAATAATAATTTGAAATGGGAAAAGACTAAATCCTACAATCTGGGTATAGATGTCTCTTTCTTTAAAGGATTGGTATTCGGTACGGTAGAGGTGTATAAAAAGAAGGGAGTAGACCAGATCGTACAGAAAATAATTGCTCCTTCTACCGGGGCGAATTATGTGGCTATTAATGATGGTGACGTAAATAATTCGGGTTGGGAGATCAGTGTAAACGTGAATCCGATTCGTACGAAAGATTGGGCATGGGGAATCTCTTTTAATACGGCGAAAAATTATAATAAGGTTACTAACGCGGGTGAGGCGGAATCCGTATCTTGGAGCGATTATATCAACGGGACCTTAGTACGGAACGGCCGTTCGATCAATAGTTTTTATGCTTATCGGTTTAAGGCGTTGAATGATAAAGGGCTTCCTACGTTCTATGGAGAGTCGGAATCGGATGAAACCGGGAAAAAGGTGATCAATTCGCAAGAAGAAGCCTATGCTGCTGCTTTTGTATACGCCGGACGGAGGGAACCGACGTTTGCCGGAGGTTTTTCAACGGATTTAAGATATAAACGATTCAGTTTGAATGCTCTTTTCTCTTTTGCTTTAGGTAATAAGGTCCGTTTGAACGACCTCTATTTGTCGTCCGGACAAGCATTGCCTTTCCCTCAACAGAATATGTCGAGCGAATTTGTGGATCGTTGGCGCCAGAAAGGAGATGAGGATTATACGAATATTCCGGCTCTGTCCGATGACGATATGGCATTTACCACTTATGAAAGAAAGTATCCGATAGCCAATAACCGATGGGATATGTATAATAAGAGTGATTTGAGAGTCGTATCGGGAGACTTTTTGAGATGTCGTTCTTTGACGCTGCGTTATAATTTTCCCGAAGAGTTGCTGAAAAAGGTGTGCGTCTCTTCGGCAAGCCTGAGTTTTGACGTGACGAATCCTTTTGTGGTGAAGAGTAAAGACCTGAAAGGACGAGACCCGGAACAAGTAACCATGGGATCCGGGACTGTTCCTCCTCAAAGGGGATACTCGTTAAGATTGAATGTTTCATTTTAAAATCGCCTGTGATGAAAAAACATAATTTATTGTATATTATATCTATCCTATTGTTCGGAGCTTGTAGTGATTTTCTGGATGAAAGTTCGCAGGACTTGTTAATTCCCAAAACCGTTCAGAACTATAAAGAATTTTTATACGGGGAAGGTTTGAACAATAAGCTTATCCTATGTGATTACTTGGATGTGATGACGGATGATGCGGAAGAGTATATTAATTTAAAGAGACTTGATCGGGAAGACAAGCGAGCCAGGTTCTGGTCCTATTATTCCTGGCAACAATATCCTGAATTGCAAATGAATAATGCGCTGATGGAAGATCAGGCCTGGGGGGAGTATTATCATCGGATATTTGTGGCAAATGTGATTCTTGATAATTTAAATAGTATGGAAGGTAGCGGGAAGGAGAAAGCCGATCTGGCCGGAGAAGCTTATTTCCTGAGAGCCTGGTCCTATTTTATGCTGGCTAATTTGTACGGTAAGCCTTATATTAACGAGGAGCAGGCTGCCATCGATTTTTGTGTACCGATCAACTCCGCGACAGGCATAGAAGACAGATTGTTATCCCGTTCCTCTGTTAAAGCGGTGTATGATTTGATGGAGGCGGATATTAAACGTTCGATTGCTTCTTTTAGAGAGGCTGAAATGGAAAAAACGATTTTTCGACCGAATTTATCCACCTCTTATTTGTTGGCTTGTCGGATTGCTTTGTTCAGGAAGGATTATGACCGGACAATTGCTTATGCCGATTCGGTCATAATGACGACGAATGCCGAATTGTTTGATATGAATGGAAGCTATTCGAATCAGAGATTTATGTCTATAAAAAACGGAGAGATACTGTTTACTTATGGCAATCTCTCGACCCAGAGTCAGGCATTTCTTTATGGTTCTTCTTACGCGGCTTCTTTTATTCCCTCGGGAGAGTTGATGAATCTCTATCCGGCTACCGATAAGCGGAAAACGACCAACTTGTTTTTTGACAACACGAAGAAAAAACCGTTGAAATTTTACGGGGCTTCTTCCGATGGAGTTTATGCTTACGCTTTCCGTTTGTCGGAGGCTTATCTGAATCGGGCAGAGGCTTATGCCAATAAGGGAAACATAGAAAATGCCATGCGGGATGTAAATGCTATCCGGGAGAAGCGAATTTCAGGGGATTACACTCTTTCGGCCACGACGGCGGCACAGGCTTTGAATTACGTGAAGGAGGAACGTCGGATGGAATTCTGTTTCGAGGGATTCCGTTGGTTTGATTTACGTCGTTGGGATCGTCCTGAGATCGTACATCGATATACATCGGTAGAGAACCCGAGCAACTATACCGAGTATGTGTTGAGAAGAGATGATCCGGCTTATACCTTGCCGATACCGCAGAAAGAGCGGGATATGAATCTTTCCATAGAGCAAATAGACCGTCCGCAACGGAGAAAATGATGAAAACCAAAAATTAGATGAAGATGAAAACAATACAATTAATACTGTTTTGTGCATTGGTATGTTGTTTGAATGCTTGTTCCGATGAGGATAAGATTCATGCTTCCGTAGGAGATAGCTGGTATAATTTAGAGGACGATCCGTCGGATCCCGTTCAACATTATATTTATGAATTTTACAAAACCTACCAGACGATTATAGTAAAAGATCCGGATATTCGGGATTACCGTTATAACTTTAAGAAGAAGAACAATATCAGAGTAGTCTCTCCTCTTCAGGAAAAGGAGCTCCTTGAAAAGGGGTTGTCTTTGGTAAAAGACGTGTTTGTCGATGTTTATACCGAGGGTTTCTTAAAGGAATACCTGCCTTATTCCGTGATCATGGCCGACTCCATTTTCTTTTTGGGGATGGAGGATCAGACTCCCAGTTATCATGCTTTCGTAAGCACGAACTATGTGGCGATTGCCGGTATTCGTCCGGAGATGGACAGTTACACGGATGCCGATATCCGGGAAATTCGAGGAGAGGTGAACGGTAAATTCTGGAAGGATTATTTACTGGCCATCAAAGGTGTATTTCAGATTCCGGAGGAGTTTTATGAAGTGAGTGAAGAGTATTATAAGCAATCCGATTGGGACTGGGATGTGGAAACCCCGGATGATGTCGACTGGCATGAAATGGGATTTGTCTCCTATGATCCGGGGATGACGAATTTTGATCCGGATCCGGATTGGGGAGGTTGGTGGATTCAGGCACCATCGAAAGATATCGATATTTCTCAATGGTTGGAGTTCGTTTTCAGGGTAACGAAAACGGAACGAGATGCCATTTTTGAAGCATATCCCCTGATGAAAAAGAAATACGATATATTGAAAGAAGCGATGAAACAATGCGGTGAGTTCGATATCTCATCACTTCAGTAGGTTGGTGGTAGCAAGGAGGCGGCCTTTAGGGCCGCCTCTCTTTTTATTCGGAAATTATTTCCATGTGTTTGATCCATAGCGTACTTTCGGCTCCCATGAATTGATCCCCGTCTTTACTGGGGGTACAAACGATAGCTAATTTGTATTTTTTCGAGGGATCGAATGTTCCGTTACCCGTTTCCGTGAAATTGATGGTTCGTTCGGTATAGCTGCTTGTCGAGTTCCCGTCGATAAGGCTTGCTTTCATGATTACGGAAGGGGAAGTATTTATATTGCTTCCGTCTAAGGTTTCATCGTAAGAGCTTACTTCATACAGGTAAGCGTTGATGGAACAAGTATCTTTTGCATTCGGCATCTCTACGGCCGTATTGATCGTGGAGTTTCCGTTCGATACTTTTTCCGTTTTATAATAAAGTGCTCCCGGGGTGTATTTATAAGAAACTTTCAGGGATACCGGTTTTTTCCGGTAAGGAACACCGAATTTGGTGCTTTTCAGTTGATCTAAAATGTTGAGTTTGAATTCACCGTTGAACAACGTTCCGGCTGTCATGGCAGGAACCATACCGCTTGGAGACGTTTCGCTAACGGTTTTTCTGGTTATGACCTTTGCGGCTCCGTCTTCAGCTTTTGAGACGGGGTAAGGCTCCACGGGAATGCCCATGATGGAGAAGAGAGAGGCTGCCGTGTTGGAAGAGGTGAGCCCTGCAGGTTCAAAATATTTACCAATGGAATTCCAGTTTTCCATCGTATATACCAGGTCTTTATCCTCTATTTTTACAACGAATAATTTTTTTATGCTGTTCTTACGAACGTCTTCGGCTGTAATGTAGTAGGCTACATAACACTCCGGGGTGAATTTAGAAAAATCGATAGCTGTCTTATTATCGATTGGGGTAGTGCTCTTATCTGCGGCATTATAAATTATAACGGAGTCCAAAGTTGCTCCTGCCGGGATCTCTATTTCAGGGAGTAGAACCAATTGCTCGGTCGGGGTGGAATCCCATACTTTGAACGTGTAGTTGGACCCGCTGACCGCGATCGGATCGAGTAGAACGTTACTGTTTATGGTAATCGTAGCTTTCATGTCCGTACTCTCCGTTACGCTCTCTCCGTCAAACGAAACGTTAACGGTTAAAGGGCCTGCTTTTACGATTAACGAGAGTTGTATGTTGTTACCGACAATTACTCCGTTGACATCCGCCTGCACTTTTCCGATTCCCTGTACTTCTATCTCTTGGTCTATTGATTTGAAGGAATAATAACGTCCTCTTTGAAGGACAGGAAGGGTATCTAATTTTATCGTTCCTAACGACATGCCTGAGAAAGAGAAATTATTTATCTCCAATTGGATACGAGATTTCTCTTTAGTGGAAGGACGCGAGGTGTAGATTCGTTGGGTCATAACCACGGGCTCGGTCAGGTTGGAAACTTTGATGGTCATCTCTCCTTTGTAAGTTTTGTTATAAAAACTTGTAGCATCTATACTTTCCCCACCCATGTCGGTTATCGTAATCGTGGCACTTAGGATCCCCGCTTCGACATTTCCTGTCAGTTGTACATCGTATCCGGCAATACTGTCGGTTACGCTTCCCTCAAGCTTACTGTAATAAGCACTTTTGCTTACCGCTTCAAAAGTTGCATTGGGAATAGCGAATTCCGGAACACCCGGCACGATATTCAGTAGTTTGATCGTACTCGTTTCATCGGTCTCTTTTATGATATTGACGGCGGCATTCGATGGGAGGTTTTTTCCGTTGGCAGTAGCTTGAAGCTTGTCGGAAGAGTAAGTGGCGACAATGTCGTCGATGGTAGGCGGAGCTTCCGGTTTGTCGTCATCATGGCAAGCGGAAAAAATGCTCATGCCTAAAATTAAAATAAGGAGTAATTTGTTTTTCATAAGTCATTAATTATTAATTAAATTTTTATATTATAAATAACCGTACCTTCTATCAAAAAACGTTCCTTTTTTGATAGGGAATAAAATAAAGAAAATGAAAAAGGTTATAATTGTGTGTTTTTATTTAACATTCGTAGTATAATAATGCATGATGCACGCAATTAGATATATAGGAAAATAAAATGTTAAAAAACAAGGGGAAGTTTAATTTTTGATTATTTTTGCATGTTTTTTGCTGCTAATAAATTCGTCGTACTGGAAAAAAGAAGGTTTAATGATGAAAAACAATATGTTTAATTAATATTTAATGACTATGAAAAACAAACTTTTGTTATTATTGATTTTAGGTGTTACGTTCTTTTCGGCGTGTAGTGATGATGACGATAACGATCATGCTCTTGTCGGTACTTGGAAATTAGGAAGCGTGCAAACGGACGATGGTGAGACGTTCGTTTCCGGTCCTTTGTCTTTCCAATGGGTAGCTGAGGAGGGAACCACTTTTCCTATGTTCGGAATTCCTTTCCCGATAGAGTCTATTTCCGGTATGGCCGAAGGATTTGGAAGCATACTTTTAGCACAGGTATTGAAAGATGTTACTTTCCAGAAGAACGGACAGGTGGTAGCCACTTATTCCGATGCCGGAGTAAGTCTTGACGAAGCAGTTACTCCTACCTGGAAAACATCTGAACCGAAATATTTGAGTTATAAGATCGTATCCGGAACTAAAATCGCTCTTTATCCCAATATCGTTAATATTTTGGCTGAGGCTGATTTGAGTTTGGAGTCTTTGGGAACCCTCGGGTTGTCGCAAGCCGACTTGCAAACGCTTATGACTTTTGTCAATAAGGTGACGACAGAGGGAATTCCTGCAACTTACAAAATGACTGATCAGGATAAGAAGCTCGAGATTTCTCTTGATAAGGCTTTCTTTGATCAGGTAATGGCTTTGCTGCCGGTACTTTCCAAATTAATTCCGGAAGATTCAACCGATGAGACGATTGCAATGATCAAACCGATAGTGGAAGCACTTCCCGGAGTTTGGGCTAAAACAACCGAATTCAAAATAGGAATCAGATTGGAGAAATAGTTTTTCCGATAAAGAAGATAAAAATCCTGCCGTTAAAACCGCAGGATTTTTTTATTATGGATGGTTTTTATAAAAATAGTTTTATATTTGCAGCGATAAAAGACAAAATATGAGAACAAATTTACATCATATCCATCATCATTACCATCACTGTGTTCAGGTGAGATGATGCTGTTGTGCTGTAATTTGAAATAGAAAGTATAAACGAGCTCGCCTGGATTCAGGCGGGCTCGTTTGTCTTTTATTCTTTTGGCCTTCCCGGATTCAGCGAGTTTTTAAATCAAAAATTATGACGAGATTGAAAATTGCTGTTCAGAAATCGGGACGATTGTATGACGATTCTTTAGCTCTTTTGCGGGAGTGCGGAATCTCGATCAATAACGGGAAAGATCAGTTGATAGCTCAAGCGTCCAATTTTTCATTGGAAATTCTCTATCTGCGAAATTCGGATATTCCTCATTACGTGGAGGATGGTATTGTCGATTTGGCCATTATCGGTGAAAATACGTTGATAGAGAAACAATCCCGGGTTACGAAATTATTGGATTTGGGATTTTCCTCCTGTCGTGTTTCCATCGCTATCCCGAAGTCGGAGACTTTTACGGGACTTTCTTACTTGGAAGGAAAGCGAATTGCCACTTCTTACCCGAATACGTTGAATGCTTTTTTGAAGCAAAACGGCTTGCGGGCCGAGATTCATGTGATTTCCGGATCCGTGGAGATCGCCCCGAATATAGGTTTGGCGGATGCCATATGCGATATCGTGAGTTCCGGCAGCACCTTGTTTAAAAATGGCCTTTCCGAGGCGTATACTTTGTTCCGTTCTACCGCGGTATTGGTGTCGAATCCTTCTCCGGATCTGGAAAAACAGATGTTAGCGAAGCAGTTGGTTTTTAGGATGAAGGCCGTGTTGGCGGCAAAAAGCAATAAATACATTTTGTTGAATGCCCCGGAAGTGCGTCTGGATGAAATCTGCAGAATATTGCCCGGAATGAAGAGTCCCACGGTTATGCCTTTGAGACGGTCCGGTTGGTATTCTTTGCATTCCGTGGTAAACGAGAATCAGTTCTGGGATTCGATCGATCGATTGAAGGAGGCCGGGGCGGAGGGAATATTGGTCGTTCCGATAGAAAAGATGATCGAGTAATTTGATCTGCGTTTATGATGTTTATAAAGCTAATTTAATGATATAGATATGGAAAAGATAGTATATCCTACAAAAGAAGAATGGAAGGAGTTGTTAAAGCGTCCATCGGATCAGACGGTTGATTTGGAAAAGGTGTGTGATCTTGTTTTTGAGGAAGTAAAGCGAAATGGAGACGAGGCGTTAAAAAAATATACCCGGTATTTTGATCGGGTAAAACTGGATGATTTTGAGGTTACGGAAAAAGAGTTTGATGAGGCGAATGAGTCGGTAAACGAAAAATTGAAAGTAGCTATTCGGGAAGCAAAGGAAAATATTTATCGTTTCCATGCTTTGCAAAAACCGTTGAAAGTCGAAGTCAAGGATGAACGGGGCTTTTGCTGCTGGCAGGAAGCAAGAGCCATACAACGGGTCGGGTTGTATATTCCCGGGGGGAGCGCTCCTTTATTTTCTACCGTCCTGATGCTGGCTGTACCTGCGCGGTTGGCCGGGTGTGAGGAGGTTATCCTTTGTACTCCGCCGTCTGCCGATGGTAACGTAAATCCTGTCGTGTTATGGACGGCTGCCTTGTGCGGGGTGAAGAAGGTATATAAGGTGGGAGGAATTCAGGCGATAGCGGCCATGACAATAGGAACTTCTTCGATCGGACGGGTCGATAAGATCTTTGGTCCGGGGAACCGGTTCGTGACTGCGGCCAAATTACGTTCCGGGCGTTATGGCGTAGCGATAGATATACCTGCCGGACCTTCGGAATTGATGATTGTTGCGGATGATTCTGCCCGGCCCGGCTTTATTGCGGCCGATTTATTATCTCAAGCTGAACACGGGCCGGATAGTCAAGTGTTTCTCCTTACTGACCGTGAAGATTTATCGAAAAAGGTTGAGGTCGAACTAAAACGACAATTGGAAGAACTTCCCCGGAAGAATTTGGCAACAAGGGCGTTGGAGAACTCGAAATGCATCGTGTTGGAGACGATACGGGAATGTATGGAGTTGGCCAATTGGTATGCTCCCGAACATTTAATGCTTTGTGTTCGGGATTATGGACGTTGGCTCGCGGAGATCAAAAGTGCAGGTTCTGTTTTTTTAGGAAATTATTCTCCCGAAAGTGCGGGTGATTATGTATCGGGTACGAATCATACCTTGCCGACTAACGGGTTTGCCCGGGTGTACAGTGGGGTGAATCTGGATTCTTTTATGAAAAAAATCACGTTTCAGGAAATATCTTCCGAAGGTTTGTCCGTGTTGGGCGAAACGATCGAGATCATGGCGGAGTACGAGCGACTTTGGGGACACCGGAACGCGATAACCGTACGAATGAATGCTGAAAAAGAGTAGAATATGTTTGAAAGTATTATTCGTGGCTGTATAAAAGAGTTGGAAGCCTACTCGTGCGCTCGTGCGGAATTCGCCGGCGAACAAATCCTGTTTTTGGATGCGAACGAGAATCCTTTTGAGACGGGGGTTAATCGTTATCCGGACCCTTTTCAACAGAAATTGAAGAAACGCTTGGCAGATCTGAAGCGGGTTTCTACGGATCAGTTGGTCTTGGGGAACGGTAGTGACGAACTGATCGATTTGTTGATCCGGACAGTTTGCGAACCGGGGAGAGATCGGGTAATCCTTTTTGATCCGGGGTACTCTATGTATGAGGTTTGTGCCCGGATCAACGGGATAGAGGTTTTGAAATTGAGGTTGGATGAGGCGTTTATGCCTGAATGGGATAGGGTGGAGTCCTGTATGGACAGTAGGAGTAAAATCATCTTTTTCTGTAATCCGAATAATCCGGTAGGAAATGTTTTGCCTGTCGAGCGGATATTGGAGGTCGCAAAAAAGTATTCCGGATTGGTTGTGGTCGATGAGGCTTATATTGATTTTGCAGATCAAAAATCGATGATAGATCGATTGTGGGATTATCCTAATGTAGTTGTTTTGCAAACGTTATCCAAGGCTTGGGGAATGGCCGGCTTGCGCGTGGGGTTACTTGCGGCGCATCCCGGGTTAACCCGTTATTTGAATCGGGTAAGATTGCCTTATAATGTAGGCTCTTTGGTGCAAACGGAAGCTTTACGAATGTTGGAAAATACGGAATTCTTTCAAAGGTGTTTAGATGAAATAAAACGGGAAAGGGAGAGGCTTTATGATTACCTGAAACGGAATGCCCTTTTTGACCGGGTTTTCCCTTCGGAAGCTAATTTTATTTTAGTATGTAGCAAAGAATATGAATGTTTGTATCTGGAGCTACTGAAACGGGGAATCGTGGTCAGGGTCCGGCGGATGCCTCCTCGAATAGAGAACGGACTACGTATCTCGGTCGGGACCTCGCGCGAAAATGATTTTTTTATGGATGTGTTGTCTGAATTGGAAGACAGGTATTTAAAACAGGGTTATTTATGAAAAAAATATTATTTATTGATCGGGACGGAACGATCATAGAAGAACCTCCGGGTGATTTTCAGGTGGATCGAATGGATAAATTGCGCTTTAAGCCGGGAGTTATCGGCGCTCTGCGGAAAATAACAGAAGAAACGGACTATCGCCTGGTGATGGTTAGTAATCAGGATGGTTTGGGAACGACTGCTTTTCCTTTGACCGTTTTTATGCCTCCGCACGATTTTATGTTAAAAGTTTTGGCGGGTGAAGGGATTGTTTTTGACGAGGTGCTGATAGACGGTAGTTTCCCGGAAGAGAATTCTCCTTGTCGGAAACCCGGAACCGGTATGGTGAAGAAGTATATCGACGAATGGTTGGACCGGGAGAACTCTTATGTGATCGGGGATCGTTTGACCGATATGGAGCTGGCGTCGAATATGGGACTAAAGGGAATCTTGTTCGGGGAAAAGAAAGCGGAAGGGTGTCCGGAAGCAATAGTTTGTTCTTCCTGGGAGAAGGTATATCGTTATCTGAAATCCTGTTCCCGTCGGGTAAGTTTATCCCGTGAGACTTCCGAGACGGAAGTTCGGGTAACGTTAGTCTTGGACGGAGCTGGAGAGAGTGATATCCGTACGGGCATAGGCTTCTTCGATCATATGCTGGAACAGGTAGCTCGTCATGGAGGAGTTGATTTGATTGTCGTGGCGAATGGTGATCGGGAGGTGGATGAGCATCATACCATCGAAGATACGGCTATTCTTTTAGGGCGGTGCTTTGCGGTGGCCTTAGGAAGTAAAAAAGGCATAGAGCGTTACGGTTTTGCTTTGCCGATGGACGACTCCCGTGCCGAAGTATTACTTGATTTCAGCGGGAGGGGATATCTGGTTTGGGAAGTCCGGTTCGAACGAGAATACGTGGGGGAGTTCCCAACCGAGATGACCCGGCATTTTTTCGAGTCTTTTTGTAGGGAAGCCGGATGTAATCTGCATGTGGTGGCTAAAGGGGAGAATACCCATCACTTGATTGAAGCCATATTCAAAGCTTTTGGGCGCTGTATCAATACGGCGATAAAAGTGACGGGAACCAGTATACCCTCTTCTAAAGGACAACTTTAACGGATAGAGGTATGGTGACAATTATCGATTATGGAGCGGGAAATGTTTTTTCCGTGCAGACTGCTCTTCGGCGCTTGGGTGAAGAGGTCGTTGTTTCTTCGGATCCAGAGGTCGTCTGTCGAGCTGAGCGGGTTATTTTTCCCGGAGTAGGACAGGCTGCTACTGCTATGGAGCAATTGCGGGAAAAGGGATTGGATAAGATTCTTCCGGGACTGAAAGTACCGGTTTTGGGTATTTGCCTGGGAATGCAGTTGATGTGTACTTTCTCGGAAGAGGGAGATACCACGGGGTTGGGTATATTCCCGTTGGAGGTGAAACAGATGAAGAACGGAAAAAAGATTCCTCATATGGGTTGGAATCGAATATACGGTTTGCATTCCGACCTGTTTCGACGGGTAAGGGAAATGGAGTGGAGCTATTTTGTTCATTCCTATTATCTTCCTTGTAACGAGTATCAGATTGCCGGTTGTGATTACGGGGGAGAGTTTTGTGCAGCCGTTCGGAAAGAGAATTTCTGGGGGTGTCAATTTCACCCGGAAAAGTCTTCCGCCATGGGAGAAATGATTTTACGTAACTTTTTAATGTTTTGAATATGGAGATTATACCGGCAATAGATCTTATGGGTGGACGATGTGTTCGCTTAAGTCAGGGAGATTACGATAGGTGTTGTGTTTATACCGGGGATCCGGTTGATATGGCCTTTTGTTTTGAAAAGGCAGGAGTCCGGAGGCTTCATCTGGTAGATTTGGATGGAGCCCGGAGAGGAAAAATCGTACATCTCGATTTATTGAGGAAGATTTGTTCTTCGACCCGTTTACAAGTGGATTTCAGCGGGGGAATAAAAACCGGAGAAGAGGTACAACGGATTTTGGATGCGGGGGCCCGGTGGGTAACCATCGGGAGTATGGCTCAAACAAATCCGAAGGAGGTTAGGTGTTGGATCACGAAGTACGGGACCGATCGAATTATAATTGCAGCGGATGTCCGGAAAGAACAGGTCTGTATCAACGGTTGGCAACGTAGGTCGGATAAAACGATTTATGACCTGATCGAACAATACGATGGCGTGTTGAGGAACCTGATGTGTACCGATATTGAACGGGACGGAATGTTTTCCGGGCCTTCGTTAGAGTTGTACGGTAAGTTGCGGACGAAGTATCCGGGAATAAATTTAATCGCTTCGGGGGGTATAAGTTCGGGCGAAGATGTAACGGCTTTATTTCGTTTAGGGATAACTTCGGTTGTTATCGGGAAAGCTTTTTACGAGGGACGGTTGACTTGGGAAGAGATGGTACGGATGAAATTATAACAAGACTTGGTATGGGATTAGCAAAAAGAATTATTCCTTGCTTGGATGTAAAGGCGGGATGTGTCGTAAAAGGGGTTTGTTTTCAGAATTTGAAAAATGTCGGAAGTCCGGTGGATCTGGCTCTTTTTTATTCTGATTGGGGAGCAGATGAATTGGTGTTTTTGGATATTGCGGCCAGTACTGACCGGAGAGGAACGGTGTCAGAGTGGGTGAAGGAGGTTGCGGAAGCAATAAGTATTCCTTTTACCGTGGGAGGCGGCATTGCCTCGGAACGGGATGTTGAAGTTTTATTAAAATGCGGAGCCGATAAGGTTTCTATTAATTCGGCGGCAATCGGGGATCCCGGCTTGATTCGTCGGCTTGCAACTAATTTCGGGAAACAATGCGTTGTCATTGCTATTGATGCCTCTGTAAGAGAGGGAGAATGGAGGGTATTTAGTCATGGAGGGAATCGGGAAACGTCTTTGATTTTGCGGGAATGGGCACGGGAAGCGGCTGATTTAGGGGCTGGAGAACTTTTGTTTACTTCCATGGATCATGACGGAACCTGTCGGGGGTTTGCTTGTGATACGATAGCTGCCTTGGCTAACGAGTTGACCATACCGATTATTGCTTCCGGTGGGGCCGGGAAGTACGAGGATTTTTATGATGTTTTCACGAGAGGAGAGGCGGATGCGGCTTTGGCGGCAGGTGTTTTTCATGACGGAAGGATTAAAATTCCGGGATTGAAATCCTATTTGGCAACGAAAGGAGTCGAGGTAAGAAATGTATTATTCAATAAGATATAAATGTTATGTTAGATATCGGTCGTTTAAAATTTGATAAGTCCGGTTTGATTCCGGCTATTATTCAGGATGTGAATACCCGTGTCGTTTTGATGCAGGGGTATATGGATGAAATCTCTGTCAGGCGGTCGTTGGAGACCGGGAAAGTGTGTTTTTTCAGTCGTTCCCGGCAATGTTTGTGGACGAAAGGTGAGGAGAGCGGGCATTTTTTGTACTTACGGGATATACTTGTGGATTGTGACGGGGATTCATTATTGGTAAAAGTGAAACCGGAGGGTCCGACTTGTCATACGGGACAAGATACTTGTTGGGGTGAGGAGAACGGTTCGGATAATTTTTTATTATACCTGGAACATTTTTTGCAAAAACGTAAGAATGATTCTCCCGAGGATTCTTATACGGCAAAATTGATTTCAAAGGGAATAAATAAGGTGGCCCAGAAGGTGGGAGAAGAGGCTGTGGAGCTGGTTATAGAGGCAAAAGACGAAAATCGGGAATTGTTTTTAAATGAAGCGGCCGATTTGCTGTATCATTATTTGGTTCTGTTGATGGCAAAGGGATATGAGTTGGAAGATGTGATAAACGTGTTGAAAGAAAGACATAGATGTAATAGGATTTAGTGATTTAGTGATTTGGTGATTCTGTGATTGAAAGATTAGATTTGAATCACCTAATCTTTCAATCTCCTAATCCACGCATTCATTTTGATTGCAGATTGTGAATTGAACACGGCTTTTTAATTTACCATTTGCAATCTATTTTAATCCCTCAATCTCCCAATCCCTCAATCCCTCAATCTCTCAATCTCAGAATCTTTAAATGGAGATGCGTATTTGGAAGGAGAGGTCGAATAGCTTATTATCATTGACTCGGGTGAGAGAGGAACTGAGGTATTCTTTTGCGGGATAGTATACCATTCCTGCTTTCAAGTAAAAAGTAATCGATCGGAGAGCTTTCCAGTTCAGGTTCAGATAGGAGCGAATGCCTTTGTCCTGATAGGCCGGAAAGGAGTAGCCGTACAATACGTTATGTTCATAGGCATAGATCCGGGAATGGTATCCGTCCGTGTTGAAATAGGCTATACGGAATTGGGTTTTGACGTTTTGCTTACGGATGGAGAATATAAAGTCTTGATAGATAAGTACTCCTTCCTCTTTTCGTGTATCTTTTTGATAATGAATATAGTCCAGACGACTACGAAATTCGAGAAAAGATAGGCTTTTGTTGGAAAATTGGAATCTGAGCTCGTTTCTCTGCCGTTGAACACGGGCTAATGTTTGTCTTACCGGATTTTCGGGCTTGGATTCGTGTTTAACGCGGAAATAGCATTCCCATTTGCGATAATAATAGGTGAGGTCGCATACTATTTCTTGACCGGAACCGGGAATCGTGGCCTGATAGCGGGGGGCAAAAAAGCGAAACCAGTCGTAATAGAGATTTATTTTCAGGTTTTTCACGGGAGAGCTTTCTATGCCGATATAGATTCCTTCTTCATTGGAGGTGTTGGAGTATTCGGCAAATCCCTGGTTATAATGGGAACGGTAATTCTTGTCGTAATGGCGGTATATGATGCAGGCGGAGGCTTTGGAAAATCCGCTGTAACGTAGTCCGTGAATGGTTCCGATGGCGCCCTTATCGCTTAGAGCAAACTCTCCGAAAAGGTAAAAGCTTCGAAAACCTGTTTTGTAGTCCAGACTGCTTAGAAATCGTTTGTTGCCGGTATCGTTATAACGTTGGTATGTGCGGTTTCCAACGGATAGTTGTGGGGTGAAGTCGTAATATAAGGCGTGGATGCCGATTCGAAAACGTTGATGATTCAGGTTAAAGGAACCTCCGGTCGTGAACTCTTTTAAGGTGTGCTTTTTTTTACACTCGGATAGGTTTCTATGATAGCCGCTTTGATAGAGAGAGGCTGTTTCCAGTTCTTCCGCATCAAGGCTGTCCCGGTTGATAATATTTCCGTCCTTTTTTTTGTAAGAAACGAACAGAATGGTTTTGATGTTTTTGTGCGGGGTCATGTATATGCCTATTCCTCTCAGAAAATGATTCTCATCGGTAGAGGTATAGGGGGCGATACCGTTTCCTGATTTTTCGTTGTTCAGAGAGGCTCCGGACTTTCCGACGGAGAATCCGTGCCAGGCGACCAGACCTTGTCCCCATTGTAATTTGTAATCCCCGATAATGATTTTTTGAAGCCAATGTTTGTTGGTTAACATCAAATGTGCGGATAAAAAGTCGAAACCGCTTTTTTGATATCTCGTGAAGTAGCTTTCTCCCGGGTCGTTCTCGAGCGTAAGACCTCCTGCCCAACGGGAACGGTTTCCTATTTTGTATTTTAACAGGGTTCCGAACGGTGGCCCCCGGAATTGTTTTTCCTGAGTTTTTTTTAAGTCTTTCTCTTTGAGGAAAGCCTCCCGCGTATATTTTCGGTAACCTGTTTGTGTGGGGTATGTTGTTTTGAGTCTGGCTAATAATTCTTGTTTAACGCGAGTTTTTTTCTTGAAAGCGGGTGTCGTGGCAGATGTACCGATTCGAATAAAGGGGAGAATATTGGTCAGATCCCTTTTTCCAATGCCGGTAATTAACAGGAGTTCATTCGGATGCTTGAAGGCTCCTATTTTGTTTCGGAAAATTAGGATTTGGTCGATTTGACTATCCGAGAGGAAAAATAACATTTTCAGGCTATCGAATCCGACCGTATTTATATCGAGGGGATGTTGTCGAAGATAGAACAGGGTGGTAAGCATCTCTTCGTAGTTTTCCTCTGAATCGAGAATGCCGTTCTCTTCCAGAAGTTTCTCTATATCGGATGTCTCTTGGGCAAAACAGTCCCAACATGGAAGGAGAAACAGACCGATGAGGAGGAGTACTCGTTTCATGATATACCAATTGTAAATGAGGTCTTAATCGTAAAAGAGTGTGTGAACAGACACACGGGAGCTATTCTTTTTTCAAAGTTATGGAAAAATGGAATACGTGTATTCCGTATGTGGTGTTAAATGGTATATTTTTGGATGAATGTGACGGGTTGTTTTTAAAACAAATCGGGGCTACGGGTCAATTTATGGCGGGATAACGGTAATCCCGGGAAAAAGTCGGGACGGAACCAACTCTCTGTAAAAATAAATCCGGTTTATTTTAAACCGGATTTATTTTTAGTTGGTTTTATAGTCGTATTTTACTTGTGCCAACTCTTTGTTGGCATCGACAATCTTCTTTTTAAGTGATTCTTTGAACTCCACGATTTTGTTTTTTAGTTCGGCATCTCCGACCGCTAAAATTTGTGCGGCTAAAATTCCGGCATTCATGGCACCGTTGATGGCTGTTGTTGCCACGGGGATTCCCGGGGGCATCTGGGCGATGGCTAACAGGGCATCCATGCCGTCGAGAGAAGCGTTAATGGGAACTCCGATAACGGGTAGGGGGGTCATTGCGGCTATGACACCGGGAAGGTGGGCGGCCATTCCGGCTCCGGCAATAATCACCTCGATGCCTCGTTTCCCTGCATTCTTTGCGAACTCTTCTACTTCTGCAGGTGTGCGGTGGGCCGATAAGGCATTTATCTCGAAAGGAATACAAAAGTCGTTCAATACTTTTGCAGCCTTTTCCATAACGGGCAGGTCCGAGGTACTGCCCATAATAATACTTACTTTTGGGTTCATATTTTTACGGGATTTTAAATTCAAAATTGTACTTTTGCGCAAAGTAAATAAAAAAAAACGAATTCGGGACGAATTGGCCCGATCTTCAATGGATTAAATTAAACAGGAATGAAAAAAGTCAGATTGCACGATAAGGAATTTCAAGTTTCTATTGAGGCGGCTGCGATTGATAGGGAGATCGAACGGGTTGCAGGAGAGATTAACCGTGATTTGCAGGGGGAACGTCCGTTGTTTTTAAGCATATTGAACGGGGCATTCATGTTTACTTCCGATTTGTTGAAATGCATCACCTTGGAGGGAACGGAGGTCAGTTTTGTGAAGATCGCTTCTTATGCCGGAACTTCTTCTACCGGTCGGGTAAAGGAGTTGATCGGGTTGAATGAAGATATAACGGGACGTACGCTTGTGATCGTAGAGGATATGGTCGATTCGGGTAAGTCCATGGTACATCTGAAGGAGATGTTATTGAAGAAGAGTCCCAAACAGATCAAGATTGTAGCGATGTTTTATAAGCCTAAGGCTTTGGTGCATGAATTGACTGTCGATTACCATTGCTTTGCCTTGGAAAATGATTTTGTCGTGGGGAGAGGGTTGGATTACGACGGTTTAGGGCGTAACCTCCCGGACTTGTATACGTTGTGTAAAGATTAAAACTGATTATAATGGCAGCAACCAATTTTGTTGATTATGTAAAGATATATTGTCGCAGCGGGGCAGGAGGTCCCGGTTCAACCCATCTTCACCGGGATAAGATGACGGCCAAGGGTGGACCTGACGGGGGAGACGGCGGCCGGGGGGGGCATGTGATATTAAGAGGCAATCGAAACTATTGGACGTTGATCCATTTAAAATACCAGCGGCATATTTTTGCCGAGGATGGGAAGAGCGGTAGCGAGTGTCGGAGTACCGGGGCGAACGGAAATGATGTCGTCATTGACGTGCCGTTGGGAACGGTGGCACGGGATGCGGATACGGGTGAATTGATCTGTGAAATTACGGAAGAGGGGCAGAAATGTATCGTTGTTGCCGGCGGCCGCGGCGGATTAGGAAACTGGAATTTCCGTTCGGCCACGAATCAGACTCCGCGTTTTGCCCAACCGGGAGAACCTCGCGTCGAACGGACGGTTATCATGGAGCTGAAGGTTTTGGCGGATGTAGGATTGGTCGGTTTTCCGAATGCCGGAAAGTCGACCTTATTATCGGTGGTTTCGGCGGCAAAGCCTGAAATCGCTAATTATCCTTTTACTACTTTGGTACCTAATCTGGGGATTGTGAAGTATCGGGATGATCGCTCTTTCGTGATGGCGGATATTCCCGGAATTATAGAGGGGGCCCATTTGGGAAAAGGGTTGGGAATTCGTTTTTTACGTCATATCGAACGAAATTCCGTTCTGCTGTTTATGGTTCCCTCCGATAGTCCTAATATTCATAACGAGTATAATGTTTTGCTTAATGAATTGAAACAGTATAACCCTGAGCTATTGGATAAAAGACGCGTGTTGGCCATTACCAAATCGGATTACGCGGATAAGGAGTTGATAGCGGAGATGGAGACGGATTTACCGGATATCCCCTATGTTTTTATCTCTTCCGTCACCGGGCAGGGAATTACAGAGCTTAAAGATCTGCTTTGGAAGGTATTGAATGAAGAATAAAGGCTTAATTTAGGGAAATTTACGAAAAAATCAGGAACATAGGGGAGATATGACCTCGTATATTCATTGAATTTTAAAAGAATTGGATATGAATTACGGCATTAGTATTTTGTTCAGAGGAATTCCCGTGTTTATGGCATTAATATGTTTTTTCCTGGGAGGTTATATTTTTTATTACGGAAGCGATACGGCTCGATTTGTTGCGGGACCGGTCGTTTTTTCGTTGGGAGTGATTTGTATGGCGTTATTCGCAACTGCGGCGACAATCATTCGACAATTGATCCACACGTATAAACCTGTTTTTAAATATGTATTGCCGGGGTTCGCTTATTTGCTGGCATTCGGTACGATCGCTTTCGGCATATGGATATTCAGTGCACACGATATGCCGGAATTGTTTGTTTCCGGTCATGTGATTTGCGGGGTGGGATTGATATCCGCCTGTATCTCTACCGCGGCGACTTCTTCCACCGAGTTTGCACTTATTCCCACGAATTCCCATACTCCCGGTAATAAAATTAATATTCAAGGATTTTCGGCGAAAACGGAAAGTGTTTTGATTGCCCTGGTTATTTTGTTTTCGGCCGTAGCTTGGGTGTGGGCTATTGTCCTGTTATCCGATTCTTCGGATTCGAATTCTTTTGTTGCGGGTAGCGTTATGGGGGGCCTTGCTTGTATTTGTACCAGTTTGATCGGTTTGGTGGCGAGTATTGCCCGGCAGATACGAAATGACTATACCGACCGGGATCGCAAATACTGGCCTATGTTGGTTTTTTTCATGGGTAGTGTTTGTGTGGTATGGGGATTGGTCGAGTTGTTTGCCGCTTCAGCTCCGGTGAATACGACCGGTTTTATTTTGATCGGTTTGGGGTTGGTTTGTTTCAGTATTTCCAGTAAGATCCTTTTATTGGCTAAGGTATGGAAACAGGAGTTTAAGTTGGCAAATCGTATTCCTTTAATCCCCGTTATAACGGCTTTGCTTTGCTTGTTCTTAGGAGCTTTTCTATTTGAAGAGGCTATGTTGGATGGGGCGTTTTTTGTTCCTGCCCGCGTGCTTGTCGGATTAGGGGGAATCTGCTTCTCGTTATTCTCCATCGTCAGTATTTTGGAGAGCGGAACTTCCGGGAAGTAAAATGTAAATGTACAATTTGATATATAGGCAATTGAAAATTAATTTTCAGTTGCCTTTTTTTTATGGAAAATATTTTGACAGGAACGGGATACATTTTTTTATGAAAGAATTTACAAATTAAAAACAGAATGATACCTTTATCCCAAAGTAAGATCAAAAGAATAAGTATGGACAAAGGAAGTTCTAACCTTCAGTAAAAAAGAGTTGGAAATTTCTGCTTGTGATTTTTATTTCGATTTGAATATTTTTGAATCGTTGTTCGGGTTTATCGAAGTAATTTCAGGTTAAAGAAAAAAAAGTATGAAGTGGTTATTGACTGTTGGTTTTATTTTTTGGTTCGGTTTTATTTTTGCTCAGGAAGAAGACGAATTGTATTGTGCGCAGAAGTTTTCCGGGAGTGAGAACATTCAAAAGGTGCGGGTTAATATGGATATTGATTCGAGCGGTAAGGTCGGGTTGGATATAAAATGGGTATTTCCGCGACTAAAGGCGGAACAGGATAGTTTGCTTTTGGAGATGAAAAAGTCGGAGAGTGAAAGACACAAATGGATATTGGATCACGTGGCGTGTGGAAAATTGGAATTGAAGAATTTTCGGTTTTTCGAATCGGAGGGGGACGAAGTACAGGAGATCGGTTATGAGATAAAAGGAACTCTAAGTGGTTTTTGTCGTAAAATTGGAGATCGGCTTTTCTTTTCTCCTTTTTCTTTTTCCGGGATAAAGAATCTTCGTTTGTCTCCCGGAGAAGAGGAGGTGCGTTATCCGGTTGCTCAAAAAGATACGATTTCCGTGCGTATACCGGAAGGTTATGTCGTGGAGATGGGAATTTCTCCGGTTTTTTTGTATAGCCCTTATGGGGAGTACTCTACGGAGATATCATGTTTTAAAGACAATCTTTATTTGAAAAGAAATTTTGTGTTGAATGCCGGAGTTTACCCGAAAGAGGCTTACGAGAGTTTTCAGTTATTTATTCAACAAGTACAGTTGCAGGATCGACTCCAATTTGTATTAAAACCTCAAAATAAATAACGGAGAGGGTTGGTGTGATTCAAATCTCGTTTAAATTTGTATTTTTGCTCTGTTGAAACTAAATAAAAGAAGATGGCGAAAAAAGAGAGGGTACAGGAGATGTTCAACGGAATTGCGCCGAAATACGATTTGCTGAATCATCTTTTATCGATGGGGATTGATAAAAGGTGGCGGAAAAAAGCAATGAAGGTGGTCGGAGCGGGATGTAAGGACATTGTTTTGGACGTGGCTTGCGGGACGGGCGACTTTTCGATGGAGGCCTTGAAACACGGGGTAAAGAAGGTGATTGGAGCCGATATCTCGGAAAATATGTTGACTGTTGCCCGGGAGAAGGCAAAGGAACGGAAATTGACGGAGCAATTGGACTTCCGTTACGGGGATAGCGAGAACTTGGAGTTCCCGGATAATACCTTCGATGCGGTAACCGTGGCTTTCGGAGTGCGGAATTTCGAACATTTGGAAAAGGGACTGACGGAGATGTACCGAGTATTAAAGCCGGGAGGAAAGGTGGTGATATTGGAATTTTCAACACCGGAGCGTTTTCCCATGAAGCAGTTGTATCGTTTCTATTTTAAAAGAGTACTTCCTTGGATCGGAGGCATCGTTTCCGGGAATCGAAAGGCCTACGAGTATTTGCCGACTTCCGTTTTTGCTTTTCCTCAAGGGGAAGCATTTTTGAAGATTATGCGTTCATGCGGTTATCGACAGGTCACTCAGTGTCGGCTGACTTTCGGTATCGCCTCTCTCTACGTGGGGGAAAAATAAGAGTAATTTACGATGGAATGATTTCGTGATGAATGGATGTAAAAGATAAAAAATAAATTCGATTTTGTGTCAGATGGTTTTATGGAATTATTGATACAACCATTTCGCATTTCTTGTTGTCTTTACCTACGGGGTTTCCTGTTACTATTTGGTAAGTTTCTGAATCACTTGTTTCTACATTGTTTATCGTTAACATTGCTTTTCCATCGTTATCGTAACTTATAGATAGGTGTAAATTGTAAATAGGATATCACTTAATTTTAGAATTCCTTGTTCTTTTTATTTACAATTGATGGGTATAAAGCGTCGCATAATACTTGTTTTCCTAAGTGTAGTTTATAAAATATGTTTTTATGACATATGTTTTATATTTTATATTTATTTATTCTTATCTTGTGGTACGATTTTAATATTTTAGTATTCTTTATTAATAGAAGGAATAAAAATGTGGTTGCTCTATTAAAATATTGAAAACAATAAGATGAGATTTAACTGTTAAACAATAGACGGGAGATGAATTTTAGGAATATAAATTTAGTTGCGGGTTACGAGCGAAAGATGATAACAAGGAATTTCGTTTTTATTCTTTTGGCTTTTTTGTTAGTGGGAGGTATTTTGGGTTTTCACGTTTTCGCTCATAGCTACTGGCGTGTCGATTCCTACGCTTTTCGGGCGGATATTCCTTCCGCCATCCCTTACACGAACGCTTACCTCTTCTGCGTGTTTCAGGCTTTTTGGGCCATTTTTGTGGCGGGAGATTTTATTAAACGCGAACGGTCGAAAAACACGAACGAGGCGTTGCTGTCCCGCCCGGTCGATAACATGGAATACCTGCTTGGGAAAGGCTTGGCCGTCGTGGAACTTTTGATCATGTTAAATGTCGTGTTGATGGTATTGACCGGGATGCTTCACGTTTTCGTGACAGACTCTGTCTTTTCTCCCTTGTTGTACCTGTTTTATTTCCTCACGCTGACGTTGCCGACGATTCTTTTCACCACGGCCTTGGTCGTCTGCGTGAAAATGTTCGTTCGTTCGCCAATTTTTGTTTTGTTGGGGTTGTTACTCTACCTGTGGGCATCGTTAGCCTTGCTTCCTTTTCTCGCTCACGGTGTTTTTGATTTCACGGCTTCCCGGGTGCCGAATATTTTCTCGCCCTTGGCGGGTCATCCCGGGATAGGGAGTTACCTGTTGCAGCGTATGATCTTTACCTGGATTGCCCTGGGCTTATTCGCTCTCTCCGTTGTCGGCTTTAAGCGATTAACCGGGAGGTGGAGACGGGCCGGGTTGATTATCACCTTTTGTTTTGTGGCGGGTATCGTGACGAGTTTTATTTATCTTTTTCCTTTCACGTGTCAAAGCGAGCTTCGGGAACACTACCGGGCTATTTACCGGGAGTACGATAACGCCGCTAAAGTGAACACGGTGGAGCACGAGATCACGTTTCGACGGGAGGGAGAGCGTTTATCGTCGGATAGTAAACTCTTGATCGAGAACCGTAACGTGACAGTAGTAGATACGGTATTGTTTTACCTTAATCCGGGTTTGGAGCTTTCCAGTTTAGTAATTGATAGCAAGGAATTGTCTTTCGAGCGGAAGGATCAGGTGATCGTGGTACCGTTTAGGATGGAGCCGGGATCTCGTTCGCTCGTCGCGATGAAATATTCCGGTAAGATCGAGGAGAATATTTGTTATCCGGAAATCGATGACAAGGAGTTTACCGCCATGGATTTTAACAACATGCTGTGCCTTGGGCATCGTTTTTTCTTTTTGACGGATGATTTCGCCTTGTTGACCCCCGAGTCGCTCTGGTATCCCACGACGATCCCTGTCGTGAACGTGGGGTTCCCGTGGATCTCCCGTCGTGATTACACGTTGTACAAGCTAAACGTGATAAATCCCGATAGGAAAACGGTGCTCTCGCAGGGGGAGATGTCCGAGAAAGGCGACACGACCTGTTTCAATAACGAGCGAAATCTTTTCGGGATCGGTTTGGTGGCGGGTGATATGGATAAAGAACAATTCCAAGCCCAAGATTTTTTAAGCGAGTATTATTATCCTCGTGGGGAGTTTCCTTGTTCAGGAGCCTTTTGGGCGTCGGAGGAGGGAAAGAGTCAAGCTGCTGAAAAGATCAAGTGGCAATTTGTCACGTATTACGGTTACCCGTGCGATAGGGTCGCTCTCGTGGAAGTTCCCGTCTCTTTTTGCACGTTTATTCGGCCGTGGAGAGAAGGGACTGATTACATTCACCCGGAACTTTTTCTTGTTCCGGAACGGCGAACAAGTCAATTGGGAGGTGGCGAGGAGGTGATTCAAAGAAGGATACGGAATGAACAGTCGCGTTTAAGGTCAAAAGGAATAAAAGATACCCCGTTGCCAGACATTGAGGCCGATATCATTGTAAATAATTTCAGTATGCATTATAAAGCGGGGCCAGTACGGGAATTTTTCTCGTGGTTGCCTCTCGTGAGAAAAGATAAGGATCGTAGTTCTCTCACGGCAGATTCCTGGAACAAGTACGAGTGCTCCTTCCTCGGGAGAGAGGGGACCCTGTTGTTGAGTTCCTCCTGTTATCCCATGATCAACTCGATCTTTAAGGCGATGAAGCCGGATAAAATAACGGGTATTACGGAGGTCAAAGTGGCAAGAGACATGGAAGCTATCGAGTATTTTTCCGGGAATAGCCTGGAGCAAGCTTTTCAGTCGGGGGCGAAAATTCCCGGGATGAAAGATGTCGTGAGAGTGAAGGGCGTCGATTTGTGGAATCGTTTGCGGAATTTGACGGGGGATTCCTTGATCCGGTTTGTCGATGATTTCGAGAAACGCTATAAATACCGGGAGGTGGATTTTGACGTGTTTTGTGACGAGTTGAATAGTCGCTTTAATATAGATGTTTATCCCGTGTTGAGCGTTTGGTACACGGGCAAGGGTGTCCCGGCGTTTGCTATCCGGGATATCGAGATTAACGAGAACCGGAATGAAAAGCAGGCGACGATTTATTTCAAAATTTGGAACAAGAGTGACGTGGAAGGTCTCGTCCGTGTGGATTATCAATATATAATGCAAACGGGTCTTGCCCGAAAGGGCGTGTTGCGATACGTTGCGGTAGCTCCCCGGGCTTGTGAAGAGGTCGCTCTGGCCGCTCAATTGAAAGGTTATTCGAATTATTTTTTTCTCAGTACCGGTTTCTCGAGAAATATCCCGGAAGAATTTTCTGTTTGGAACCCGGGTAAGGCTTGGGTGGAGCGAGACACGATCCGGGAGATCGACACGACTTATTTTTCTCCCGTGAATGAGATTATCGTGGATAACGAGGATGAGGGTTTCGTGATTCGAGAAGAACGATCTTCATATTTTGAAAAACCGGGTAAGGATAAAAAGTATAATCTTTATCCCCCGAAGCAATCCGAGTGGCGGTGGACGCTATTTGTTTCGGATTACGCTTACGGTGATGTGGTGAAAAGTTTTTACAGTAAAGCGGGGGGCAGCGGTAAATCCCGGGTGGAGTGGAATGCTTCAATCGGGGAAGCCGGAACATACGAGCTGTTTATCAAGCATGTTCCCACTAGTGGAAGTCCTTTGTCATTTCAAAAAGATTCACCGGTTGAATACTCTTTTTTTCATGATGGTGTGGAAGATAAAATATTTTTTATCCCTCCCGATGAGACGAAAAGAGAGTACGATTTTACGGTTAAATTACGTCCGGCTGTCGGGGGAGAAGAGGAGACTAAATTGAATTATTCGACAGAGGAGAAAGGCTCTGATTTTTTTAACGGATGGATTATTTCTGGGAAATATAAACTTTCTCTGGGTAATGTAAAAGTGGTGCTTTTAGACAAGGGAATTTTGCCCGGTAAAGTATTGACTGCCGATGCTGTGAAATGGGTGAAAATAGATTGACGATAGTGGATTTAAAGGTTAGATTAATAGCTGATACTATTAAATAGAGTCGGGACAAAGAAAAAGAGGCTGCTTGTCAAACAGACTCTTTTCTATGGGTAAGACATGAACTCGATTTCGAGCCAGATGAATTTATCGTTTTTTTGATACATGTACCGTGCAAGTCGTATCTACTCTGCCTATTATATTTTCTGCTTTTATTTCATAAACTCCGTTGTCTTCTTGCTTTGCCTTTACTATCGTTAACGTTGCTTTACCCGTTGTTGTATCGTTTTTTATCGTTGTTCTATCGTTGTTGTATATTCTACGGTTTTCTTTATACCAACGAATTTCGGGAGTTGGAGTTCCTTTGACGATAGCTTCAATCTTAATTGTTCCGCCTTGCGGTACTGTTTGGTCGGATGGTTTTTTGATAAACTTCGGCATGGAATTTTCTGCATTACTTGTCGCATTTGTCGTGCAAATATAGCCTCCTGTGAGCGCCATGAATAATGTCATGATAAATAAAATCTTCTTTTTCATGGTTAAAAATTTATATATTACAAGTTTAGTAAATAGGATGGATTTATAAAGACTAAATTCAACTCAAAATTATAATACAAGAATTTCGCAAGTTGCACTAACTTTGCCTAAATCGTTTTCTGCCACCACTTCGTATACACCCGAGTCGCTGATTTTTGCGTTTTTTATCGTTAATGTAGATCTTCCATCTTTGTAGTATATGGAATACTTATCGCTCTCGACGATTCTGCGGCCATGTTTATACCAACGAATTTCGGGAGTTGGAGTCCCTACAGCTTTGGCCTCAATTTCAATGTTTTGGTCTGTTGATGCAGATTTTCTGGGTGGCGGTACGGAGCTAAATTCTGGCATTGTTTCTCCTGAACTACTTGCTGCATTTGTCGTGCCAATATAACTCCCCGTGAGAGTCATGACGAACATCATAATGAATAGAATTTTCTTTTTCATAATTAAAAATTTTATGTGTTATATAATAATAACAAATTAACTAAAAATAATTATATATATCAAAAATATTATTTGATATTTTATTTAAATATATATAAGTATAAGACTTATAAAATTAAAATAATAATAAATAAGCTAATTGATGGAGAAAATCTAAAATTTGCGAGAAGATAGGTGTATATTGGATTGATAGCACATTGTACCCTTCCCTGTGGGTTATAAAAAAAGAGAGCGGGAGCTCTCTTTTGTGTTTTTACCATTCGACGTTGTCGCGGTTGACCGGCATGGTCA
Organism: Sanguibacteroides sp. AM78-02pH3A; assembly: GCF_027666085.1. NCBI lineage: Bacteria > Pseudomonadati > Bacteroidota > Bacteroidia > Bacteroidales > Porphyromonadaceae > Sanguibacteroides > Sanguibacteroides sp. AM78-02pH3A. The sequence continues at coordinate 105,949 of NZ_JAQEHX010000007.1, forward strand.
TGCAGCGGGCTCCGCCTCCTCCGCGGGGGGGGTCGG
>NZ_JAQEHX010000007.1:105994-156708 GCF_027666085.1 Sanguibacteroides sp. AM78-02pH3A
CGGAGCCTTCGATGGTGATCATGTATTTTTCGTAATTTTTCAGGTCTATTTTGTTGTTGATGACGTCGTTGGCACGGATGATTTCGAATCCGGCCTGATTCATGGCGTCTACCGTGTAGTTGTTGCGGGCGTAACCGATCACTTTTCCGGGGGCTACACAGAAGAAGTTCGCCCCGCTATGCCATTGCTCGCGTTCTTGATTCCAGGTGTCGTCTTCTCCTCCGCAATATACCGGTTCCAGGTCCATGCCCAATTTTTTTAAGGCATGCAGCAAGTTCTTTTCCCGGCGTATGGAGATCAGTTTGCCGTGTTGGATTTTGATGTGTACGGTCTGGTAGTTGCCCGGGCTCATGATGAGGGGCTCGTACGCCATGCATTTATCCCGATCCAGGAAGGTGAATACCATATCGAGATGAATGAAGGATTCCGGGGTGTGCGGGAGTTCCTGCACGAGAATGTGTTGTACCCGTTCTTCCTTGCGGTTGATGAATTCGTTCATCAGCATGTCGATGGCGTGAGTGTTGGTACGGCATCCGTTTCCGATGACTAAGATGTCGTCCCGCGCGATCAGTACGTCGCCACCCTCGATCGTGCATTTGCGACTGGCCGCGTTGCAGGCCGGATCGAGGTTCAGGGTTTTGGTTTTGAATTCCGGGGTGAAGTCGAAAATCGACTGCATGATCACGGATTCGCGATCGCGTACGGCATTGGCCATTTTACCGATCAGTACCTCGTTATACATGCTCATGGAGGCATCTCTCGTGAAAAAGAAGTTGTGTAGCGGACGCAGGTCGTACCAATCCTTGTTCAGGAATTTGGTCAACGTGTCGCGTGTCATCTCCACTCCCTCGATGAGCAGACGGGCCAGGTCTTCCGCATTTTCATCCAATAACCGCTCTTTGATGGAGCCTTTCGGGGTAACATCGGCGATAAAGGGTTCGATTTTTTCGATCCGATCGAGCACGGTTTGCTTGATCTTGTCGTCTTTCAAAATGTTTGTCAACAAGTCTCTTACCTGATAGGTTTTGGTCAGTTTCCCCAAAACCTCACTGAGCTGTTTGTATTCTTTTTTGGCAATGGATAGGTTTAAAATGTCGCTGTAGAGTGCTCTGCCAGCGTTTTCAGGAGTCATGTTTTCCACCTCTTCTCCCGGCGTGTGGAGTATCACTCCGTTTAGTTTACCGATTTCGGATTGAACATTTACCTCAACAATCTTAGACATAATGTATTTTTTTGATTTACACCACAAAAATAGTATATAATGGAGGATAAATCGTATAAATCACCACTATAATTATGCAAAAAGGGAAAATAATTATGCATAAAAAGAGAGAAGGGGTACCTCCGTACCCCCTCTCCTGCTCGGGAGTTTGCACTCGCTCCCGAACGGTTGCATTGGTCTGAAATTTAAAGCTATATCTTCATAACTTTTTTATCCTTTAAGGTGCAGGCACTTCACTTGCCGGTTTGATCGTTACCGGGATCGTGATCGTGCGGTCACCGTATTTCGTCGAGTAGGTCACTACTACATCTACGGTGATTTCAGTGAATCGTGCTTCTTCAACTACCGTCCAGGTCAACAATCCGTTTGCATCGACTGCCACGTTGATTGCAGGGGTTGAAGTACCCTGATTGAAAACCTCGATTTCGGTTGTTCCTTCGAATACGGAAGGAGAGGTCGCATCAATTTTGCCGTTTCCGGCAACAAGTTCGAAACCGTCGATTGCCTTTAAGGACAATTGTTTGGTGATTTCTACCGTGTTGTTTCCGGCTGCATTGTAAGCAATAAATTCGGCACCTGCTATTTTCGTGAAGTTTCCTAACGGATTCACGTATTTTACAACGATATTTTCCTCGTAAATTGCTGCATCCGCGCTGTTCTTAACGATTACCTTCACTTGTACTCCCTGAATGGCACTAAGGTCTCCCTCGTCAAATGCTGTTGATTTCAATTGCAATGTCTTACCGTCCCCGTTCATTTCAGCGTAAGGATTACTCGGGTCAACCATTTCGAAGGCCAACGTCTGAGTACCTGTTACGGTCATGGCTTTCGTCAGGTCGAAACTCATGTCCCAGTTTTGAGGATCACCTCCGGCGGCTTGTTTGCCTTTGATATTCAACGTGGTATTTCCTTCCGTCCAGAATCCGGGTACTTTTTGCAAGGTAGAAGCCTCTTCCGTTACGGTCAGGTTCACTTTAGCCTGTACTTTCGTGTCGGCATCTTTTTGGTAGGTGATCGTGATGGTGTAATCCTCTACTGCTGCCGTTCCCGGGATTGTGATCGTGGGAACACCGTCTACGTTGGTTACACTCCAGTTACTATTAGTTATAGTTCCTGCAGATTCTCCTTCGATCTCCACGGTATATTTTCCGTCTCCGGCCGAGGTATTATAGGTATATCCCTCTAAGGTCGTGGCGGAGATAACCAACTCGTTGGCGATGGCATTGAAATTCCATCCCGTTGCCGTGTTCAGGTTAATAGCATCACCTGTGTTTCTTTGCGCAGACAAGGTCGCCGTGAAGGCCGTCGGGATCGTACCCGGGGTCGGCGGTGTCGTTTCGTCCTGCTCTTTCAGGATGTAAGGGATTTCGACGCTGGAGGTGATGTAGTTCGCACCGTTTTTAGCGTAGAAAATAACGTTACATGTTTTTTCGAGAGCTTCTGCCGGGGTATTGGTTGCTTTGGCTTTAACGGTCAGCGTGGCTTGATCCAACTCGAAATAGGCGTTGCTCGGATCGGACGGATCGGCAAATGCCAATTCGATACCGGTTGTGAAACCTAAATTATTCAATAAAACATCGTCTGCGTCTCTTACAACAGCTAACTGGTAACTGATACCGGTAGTGTTGTTGTATTTCAATTGTCTTTGGGTATTGGCAAGTATGCTACCGACAACACCTTCTCCGTTGATTGTTTTGATATTCACGTCTGCTTTTGCCAGGGGAGCCGCGTTTTCGATCTTGATAAAAGAAGAGGCGATCTCGTCGTTTACCACGACGGAAACGGGATATACCTTACCTTCTTGTAAACCGTTTACGGCAACTGTTACTTTGAACTTACCGGGAGTACCCGTAACGGCTTCGATAACCGGGGTTCCGAAAGCCGGGCCGGCAGCTCTTGCGATAGGAGCTTCGGTATTGAACTTCAATGTTGCTTGTGTCAGGTCGAAGGTGGTCGGATATACCTGGAATAACATTTCCACGTTTTTGTTACCTGCCAAAATCTCTCCGCCGGAAGCAGCTGTCATTTCAGCAATAGTCGCATAGGTATTCAGTGTATTGATCTCCACGTCCGTGTCGCCCAACTTGGTCGGGATAAAAGCGATGCTTCTCAGGGCGGCACCCAGCATTTCCACAGTCGGAAGAGTTACCTGCTCGTACACGATGGTTTCGTTTTCTTGTTTCGGCATGTTGATCGTGATGCTTCCGTTGGCGTTTTTGATCATGTAGATGTTGCTGTTCATCCGGATCTCCGGCTCGATAGCTACTCCGTTTAAGTGAAGCACGTCGTTCACCACGGTCAATTTCACGCTTTGTGCGATTTGACCGACAACGGTTCCGTTCACGGTCCAGTTGCCGTTTCCGTCGGCTCCGAATTGGAACATACCGCTAAGGTCACCTGCTTCAGCAGGTAGTGCCTGCGGGTTGTTGAGGTCTTTGACCATCAGTTTGCCGTCCACGATGGAGAATTCGAATTTCGGGGCTTGTACTTCCGGGGTCGTACCGTCGTTGCCTTTTACCTGGCCAAGGTCGGCTTTATTGCCGTCGGTATAGGTACACCACAGGTGTCCGTCGATGATTTCGAATTTTACCACACCTTTTCCGGCTGGTCCTTCTGGTCCTTGTGGTAAGGTTGCCACTGGGTTACCGTTCAGTAATAATTGGTTGGTCTCTTCGTCGTAGGTGAAAACAAAATCGTCTACGGTTATATTGGGAAGCGTAGCTCCTTCGATTTTTACAGGTTCTTCACCTTCGTATTGATAAGCTAAAGTTCCGTCGATTACGGAGAAGGTCGGTGTTTTACCGTTTGTTCCCGTTGCTCCCGGAAGACCTTGCGGTCCTTCGGCTCCGTCTTCCCCCTTATCACCTTTGGTGATGTGGTGTTTCGTTCCATCGGATAAAGTTAAGAAGATACCTCCTTCATTATCGGTCTCTACTTTCGTCACGACAGCTCCTTTGTCAATCAAGTCTTTGATTTTAGCGAGAGCCTCTTTATTGGCGTCGATTTGTGTTTGCAGGTTTTTGATATCGTCGTCATAGTCTTTACAACCGACGAATGTAGGTCCTGCAAGTCCATAAAGCAGTGCACATAACAATGCGGTTTTTGCAAAATTCCCTTTTTTATTCATACGTATTAAAATTATATTAGTAAATAAAATTTGAAGTCACGCGATAGAAACTTCTTTCATAGTTTCGGATTTAGGTTCTATTCTTTTTCAATGTCTTTTTTATTTTCTACCTCCTTTTTTATGGGTTAATGCCGTTAAAAAATCGTCTCCGGTATATTGTCCTGTTTTTTTTATCGTTTTATCCGTGAAAACCTTATCATAATTTTGTGTGAATATTTCCACATGTTTCATTAAAATGTGATTTTATTTCACAAAAGTATGTTTTGAAATTCACATGTGCAAATATTTTTCAACAAAAATGTAGGATAATATCACAAACATTAAATCTTTTCTCCCGATAAATCTTGTAATTTTGCTTATTATGGAATTGGATATAGGAGAAATAATTAAGAGGGAATTTGAAAAGAGTGGCTTATCAGCCAGCCAATTTGCCCGGATGATCAATAAGGAGAGGAGTCTGGTATATCATCTTTTTAAGCGTCAATCGATAGACACGGATTTGTTGTATAAAATCAGCATGGCCTTGAATATCGATTTGTTCCGTTTGTTTTCGGAGAAGTTGAGAGAGGAGAATGTTGTGGTTGAGGCGTGTAGTCGCAGATCGGAGAATCTTTCTTCCAAAAGGAAGGTTATGGTAGAGATGGAGGTCGAGGACGATGTTTATCGGAAATTAATCACTAAGTTTTTAGAGGAAAAAAAATAGGACAAGCGGGATTTTGATCTCGCTTGTTTTTTTTGAGCTCATGATTCTGTTCGTCTGACAGAAATGGCTGAATTAATTTTGTTTTGAAACTGAATTTGGCCGTATGATCGCTTGAATTCGGCTGTATAACCCAGCTTGTACAAGAAGCGGGTACGACAATCAATGGATACATTAAAGCGGCTTTGGGTGATCGGATAAGGCTAAGTCATTCTTACGGTTTTAACTAATTATAAGTCCAATTTGATTACCGTGATTCCGGCTCCGCCGAGTTGTATTTGCTCGTCGGCAAAATGTCCGACCACAGGGTTGGTCTTTAAGTAATCCCGGATGATTTGCCGGAGAGCCCCAGTACCCGTGCCGTGCAATATTCGTAAATCTTTCATGTTCAGCATGACGGCCTCGTCGATAAATGCGACTACCTTTTGCAGGGCTTCGTCTCCCCGGAGGCCTCGGACGTCTATATCGGGTTTAAAGCTCATCCGTTTTTGACTGATGTTTTCCAAATAGTTGGAATAACCGGTTTGAGGTTTATTTTGTTTTAATTTTTTAGCCTGACTGCCGGAGAGTTTTGTCAAGCGTTCCAGTTTTACCGTGGTCAGCAGAGCTCCTAAGGCGACGACCGCGGTTTTCTCGTTTACTTCGATGATCTCTCCCACGGTATTGTCGTTGATTTTTACCGGATCGCCTTTTTTAAAGACGACGGTTTTTTCCTTTTCGTCTTCTTGGCTCGTTTCTATTTGTCCGGGTTGTTGTTGCCCTTTTGTTCGTCTGTTTTTTTCCCGGTTTTTCAATTTCTCGATCTTTCGTTTCAGGCGTTCTTCCTCTTCCGTATTTTCGTCAAAAAGACGCTCTTTTTCCTGTTCGAAGGCAGTTCTTGCCGTTTTCGTTCGTTCTTTTTCCGCTTGGCTTTCTTTGATTTCCCGGATCGTGTTTTCTATGGTTTTGTTTGCCCCGGCTATAATCTGCCGGGCTTTTTCTTTGGCTTCTTTCAATACTTCTTTCCTGAGTTTGGAGGCTTCATCCAATTCTTTTTGGTATTTGGCGAGAATTTCTTCTAACCGTTTTTCGTTTTGGTGTATCCGTTTACGTTTCTCTTCCCAGTGGCGTTTGTCCCGGATAATCTCTTTCAGGTGTTTGTCGAAGTTGACATGTTCTTCCCCGATCTTCCCGGCAGCCTCATCTAAAATTTCTTTCGGCAATCCGATCTTTTTCGCTATTTCGAAAGCGAAAGAAGAACCTGGTTTGCCGATCTCCAATTCGAACAGGGGAAGCATGTGATGGGTGTCGTAAAGCATAGCCCCGTTTTCTATTCCGGCAACGGAGGAGGCAAAGTGTTTCAGGTTGGTGTAGTGGGTGGTGATCACCCCCCGGACCTGCCGGTCGTTTAAGGCGTTCAGGATCGCTTCGGCAATGGCACCCCCCAGCATGGGTTCCGTTCCGGTACCGAATTCATCGATCAGGATAAGGGTATCGGAAGAGGCGTAGCGCACGAAATTTTTCATGTTCAGGAGGTGTGAACTATAAGTACTCAGGTCGTTATCGATGGATTGTTCGTCGCCGATGTCGATTAATATCTTGTGAAAAATACCGAATTTACTGTTCTCTTCTACCGGGACGGGGAGGCCGCATTGGAACATGTACTGGAGGAGGCCGGCGGTCTGCAAACAGACAGATTTTCCTCCGGCATTGGGACCGGATATCAGAATGATACGTTGTTTTTCGTCGATCTCTAAGTTCAACGGAACAACCTCTTTTCCGCTTGTTTTATAGTTCAGGTAAAGTAAGGGGTGCTTGGCTTTGTACCATAACATGGAAGGGGTGTTCTCGAAAACCGGAACGATAGCGTTCAGGTTTAAGGCGAAGAGCGCTTTTGCCCGGACAAAATCGACAAAAGCCATGAAACCGTAAGCCGGGAGCAGGTCGTCGATATAGGGACGCAGGTCATCGGCGAACCGCTTTAAAATACGGGTGATTTCCCGTTTTTCTTCCAATTGCAATTCCCGTATCTCGTTGTTTGTTTCGATAATCTCCGTCGGTTCGATATAGGAAGTCTTTCCGGTAGCCGACTCGTCATGTACGATACCGTTCAGTTTACGTTTGAATGCCGAGGGAACGGGAATGACCATGCGGCCGTCGCGGATGGATACGGCACTTTCTTTGTCGGCCCAACCCTCTTCCTGGGCTTTTTGTAAGAGTGTCTGCATCCGCCGGGAGATACCCGATTGCTTTTTCATGATGGCGTGTCGGATGGTATTCAGTTCCGGAGAGGCTGAATCTTTGACGGTTCCGTATTTGGAGATTATGTTGTCGAGACGTTGCAGAATGTAGGGAAACATTTGCAGGTTACCTGCCTGTGCCGTTAGGCGGGGGTATTTTTCCTCTTTTCCCCGGAAAAAGCGAATGATGGCGTTTAGTGCTTCTAATGAATTTTTCAGTATCACCAATTCATGAACCTCTAAAAAAAGTCCTTCTACCCGGATTCGAGTCAGAAACGGTCGCGCATCATGATAAAAGGAGACCGGAAAATGGTCTTCTTCCTGACAGATGCGCATCAGTTCCCCGGTCTCTTCCAGGGCGGCCTGAATGGCCGTCGGATCGGTCATAAACGATAGAGCGTCGACCAGTTCTTTGCCCATATCGCTGAGGCAGTAGGCAGAGATCAACTGACGTATTTTGTCGAATTTTATTTTAGATTCAAAGTTTTCGGGATAAATCATAAATGATTAAGTGATTAAATGATTAAATGATTAAGTGATTAAATGATTAAGTGATTAAATGATTAAGTGATTAAGTGATTGGGTGATTAAAAAGATTGAGGATCGTAGATTTAAGGATTGAGCGATTAGGTGATTTAGTGATTAGGTGATTCAAATTTATCTCGTAATCACGAAAGTATTGCATGGCAGAATTCCCCTAAAATACAATCTGAAATTTACAATAAGCGGTGGTGGATTGGTGAATCTGTGATTGAGGGATTCGGTGATACTTTTGACTTTGTATGTTTTATTGATCATTTCGGGATTATTTTTCTATTTTGATAATGAATTTTCCTTGTACTCCTTCACTGGTCGTGATAATAAGCGTGTCGGAAGGGGAAACGTTTCTCATCATATCGTTTTTTAATGTAATGATAATATCTCCTTTTTGTTGTTTTTGAATGATTAAGGGAGAGTAGTCCAATTCGAGATAGGTCGGTTTCTGTATCCGATCTAACGAGATTCTTTTCTTCTCATTTTGAAACATACCGATGATTTGTTTCGGGTGGTGCGCGTCCAAACGGATGGTATCGGTCGTGAAACGCAGAGATCCTATGGCGAAAGGATACTCCTTTTGAATATCGATAGGCTCCTCGACAACTTTCCCGGTAATTTTCAGGAGATGGTTCGGGGGAGTGGCATTCGTGTAGACGACAATCTTTTTTAAAAGATTACCGGGACGTGAGCGGGGATTGAAGGTCACGGTAATCGATCCGGTACCTCCGGGCGGTATGGGACGTTTGTCCCATTTGGGAACGGTGCATCCGCAACTGGCTTCCACGTGACGAATGATAAGAGGAGAATCTCCTTCGTTTTTAAAGGTAAATTCAAAGGATACTTTCCCCCCTTTTTCCTGTATTCGGCCAAAATTATGCTCCTTGGAGTCAAAGGCTATTTTTGCTTTCTGGGCGAACAGCAACGTCGGAAAAAGCAGAAATATGAATATAATGTAGTTTCTGATCATTACTTATTTTATTTGCAAAGATATAAATAATTGATGATTGTAGATTGACGATTTTAAATTGTAAATTAAAAAGGTTGAGCATTTATGTGATTGTGGTAATTGAAATTGTAATCTCTCAATTACTAACTCTTTGTATTCTACAATCGTCAATTTGCAATCTACAATTAAAATGTCTTGTTTTGTATCGTAATAAAGTATATCTTTGCGGCGTTAAAATAAACTTTAAAATTAAAAGACTGAACATCATGTATTTGACATCAGAAAAGAAAGAAGAACTTTTTTCAACGTACGGGAAGTCTAATAAGGATACCGGCTCTGTTGAGTCACAAGTAGCTTTATTTTCCTACCGTATTGCTCATTTGACTGAGCACATGAAAGCAAATCATAAAGATTTTGCAACGCAAAGATCATTGATCAAATTAGTAGGAAAGCGTAGAGCACTGCTTGATTACATGAAGAGAGAAGATATCGAAAGATATCGTACACTTATTAAAGCATTGAATATACGTAAGTAGTTACATAGAGGCAATCCGAGGTACTCCTCGGATTTGCTTTATTTACCCTCCCTCCCTCCTCCTTGTCTAAAAGAATTCCGTTAAAATTATTGATATTTTAACTGTATTATTTATTACTATGAATGTGATTGAAAAGAGTATTACCCTGAAAGATGGTCGGGTAATTACGCTGGAAACCGGGAAGTTGGCCAAGCAGGCTGACGGTGCCGTCATGTTAAAGATGGGCAACACGATGATTCTGGCAACTGTTGTTTCAGCTCAGGAAGCTGGGCCGGACGTGGATTTTATGCCGTTGTCCGTGGATTATAAAGAGAAATTTTCCGCTGTCGGTCGTTTCCCGGGAGGATTTACGCGGAGAGAGGGAAGGGCGTCCGATTACGAGATTTTGGTTTCTCGTTTGATCGACCGGGCTTTGCGTCCGTTGTTTCCGGATGATTATCATGCGGAGACTTTCGTACAGGTGACCTTGTATTCAGCCGACGAAGAGTCAATGCCGGATTCTTTAGCCGGATTAGCCGCTTCGGCTGCTATTGCCGTGAGCGATATCCCTTTTCACGGACCGATTTCAGAGGTGCGCGTGGCCCGTATCAACGGGGAGTTCGTGATTAACCCGACGAAGAGCCAGATGGCAGAGGTCGATTTGGATATTATGGTAGCCGCCACGATGGATAATATCATGATGGTGGAGGGTGAAATGAAAGAGGTATCTGAAAAAGAGATGTTGGATGCCATTAAGTTCGCCCACGAGGCTATCAAGGAACAATGTCAGATCCAGATGGAACTGGCTGCTGCCGTGAACAAGGAGAAGAGAACGTATTGCCACGAGGTGAACGACGAGGAGTTGCGTAAGGATGTATGGGAAAAGTGTTATGACAAAGCCTATGCGGTCGCTCGTCAATGTAATGCCGACAAGCATTTGCGCGAGAAGTTGTTTGCCGAAGTGAGAGAAGGATACCTGGAGACGATTCCGGAAGAGGAGAGGGAAGAGAAAAAAATGATGGTAGGACGTTATTACCACGACGTGGAGAAGGAGGCCGTTCGCCGGATGATTTTGGACGAGGGACTTCGTCTGGACGGTCGTACGACAGAACAAATTCGTCCGATATGGTGTGAAGTGGGTTATTTGCCGGGTCCTCACGGGTCTGCAGTCTTTACCCGGGGCGAAACACAGGCTTTGGCAACGGTAACCTTGGGAACGAAGTTAGACGAGAAGATCGTGGACGAAGCTACCGAACAGGGAAAAGAAAAATTCTTATTGCACTATAATTTCCCGCCCTTCTCTACCGGTGAGGCGAAGCCTTCGAGGGGAGTGGGACGCCGGGAAGTAGGTCACGGGAATTTGGCTCATCGCGCCTTGAAAGTGATGTTGCCTGATAATTATCCGTATACCGTACGTGTGGTTTCCGATATATTGGAATCCAACGGTTCCTCTTCTATGGCTACGGTCTGTGCCGGAACACTGGCGATTATGGATGCCGGAATTCCGATGAAGAAGCCGGTAACGGGTATTGCCATGGGGTTGATTACCGATAAAGGATGCGCCAAGTATGCCGTGTTGTCGGATATCTTAGGTGATGAGGATCATTTGGGCGATATGGACTTTAAGGTGACCGGAACGGTGGATGGTATTACGGCTACCCAGATGGATATAAAAGTGGACGGGCTTCCCTATGAAATTTTGGAGAAAGCCCTGGATCAGGCCAGAAGGGGACGTTTGCATATTATGAATATTATTAAGGAGACTTTACCGGAACCGCGTCCGGATCTGAAACCGCATGCTCCCCGTATGGTTACTTTGACGGTCGATAAGGATCAGATCGGTGCGATCATTGGCCCCGGCGGTAAGATCATACAAGATATTCAGGAGAAATCCGGGGCTGTCGTGGTTATCGAAGAGGTCGGCAATCAAGGTATAGTAGATATTTCCGCCTCTAATGCCGAGTCTATCGCTATTGCCGTGGCACGGATTAAAGCGATTGCCAGCAAGCCGGAGATCGGCGAGGTATACGAGGGTGTGGTAAAGAATATCACGACTTTCGGTGCTTTCGTGGAATTCCTGCCGGGAAAAGACGGATTGCTTCATATTTCCGAAATTGACCACAAGCGCTTGGAGAAAGTAGAAGATGCTTTGAAGGAGGGAGATAAGATCCAAGTGAAATTGATCGATATCGATCCGAAAACCGGTAAGTTTAAACTTTCCAGAAAAGTTTTGCTTCCGAAACCGGAACGTCCGGAGGGAGAGGAGAGAGGAGAACGTCCGAATCGCGGACCTCGCCCCCAAAGACCGGAACGGAAAGAAAATAAACCGGAATAAGATTCGGTAATTAAAAATGGGGTAATTCAGGGATTGGGTGATTATCGAGATTCTGAGATTTCGAGATTCCGTGATTAAGGGACTCCGTGATAGGATGTGATTGGGGGAGAGAGTCACGATTACGGATTGACGATATAGAGTTGAATTATCCGTATTTTTGAAAATATTCAGAAATGGAAGAAACGAGGCGGCCTGCTTTCTTTTTGGGCCGCCTCGTTCTTTTTTAACTGTTTTTTCTTACCTTTGCGAAAATGAAATAATCAGTATTATGGAAAACAGATTAAAAGTAGGGATTACGCAAGGGGATGTGAACGGTATATCTTATGAGTTGATCATAAAATTATTGGCCGAGAATAGAATTTGTGAATTATGTACTCCCGTTCTTTACGGTTCACCCAAGGTTGCTGCTTATTACCGGAAGGCGTTGAATGTGGAGAATTTTAGTCTGAATACGATTCGGGAAGCTTCGGAAGCCAATCCGAAAAGAGGAAATGTAGTTAACTGCGTTGACGATAACGTGAAGGTGGATATCGGTCAGGAGACCTCCGAATCGGATGCCGCATCTATGACAGCTCTCGCTTACGCGTTAGGACAATTGGACAAGGAGGCTGTCGATGTGCTGGTCGTTACTCCGCAGGGAAATTCAAGTTTCGCTTTGGAGGAGGTAGGTTCTTTGACCGAATACCTGTCGAAACGGTACAATAAGCCGGAGGCTATGTCTATTTTGGTGAACGATAATATAAAGATAGGGTTTGTGACGGAGTACGTGAAATTTCGTGATGTTCCCCATCAAATTACGGTAAAAAATATCGAGAGGAAGTTGAATCTGTTGAACGATGCGTTGAAGTTGGATTTTACGATTCAGAAACCTAAAATCGCCGTGTTGGGGTTAAATCCCCAAGTGGATTGCAAACAGTTGACGGAAGAGGAAATTAACGTGATCCATCCGGCTATTGAACGTGCCCGGGAGAAAGGTGTCATTGCCATAGGGCCTTTCGCGGCAGACCGTTTCTTTGCGGAACAGATGTACAAGAAGTTCGATGCGGTTTTGGCCATGTATCATGACCAGGGAGCTGTTCCTTTCAGTACGATCCAGGAAGATAACGGGGCTTTTTATGTGGCGGGAGTACCTGTCGTTTGCACCTCTTCTTTAGACGATGCGGGGTACGATATCGCCGGGCAGGGAGTAGCTGACGAACAGGGATTGAGGAATGCCGTCTATTTGGCTATGGATGTTTTTAATAATCGTCAACAGAATTTATTCCTTCAGGAAAACCCACTGCCTCATTATGATATTGCATCCGGCAGTAACGAAACCGATCTGAACGTGGAGCAGATCGAAGGAGTGAGGGAGGAAATAGACGATTGAAAACGAACAAGCGGTCTAAATTGTAAGGATAAGTGATTGAGGGATTCGGAGATTATGTGATTGAGGGGGAGCGAATAGTTTCGGATGTAATTTTGTAGATTGGAAGATACGGTTAATAAGTGATTAAGTTCTTAATCACTTATTTTTTTATTTAAGATCGTCCCTCTCCAATTGCCGATTATTAATTGTCGGCCACGACTTCCGCTATGTCTTTTACCGGAATGTTCTGGGACGTTTTCATGAGGGTCTTTTTGCAAAGGGGACAGGCAGTAACGATCACATCGGGTTGATAGGCGGCATAGGCTTTCACGGTATCTGTACTGATTTTTGTCTTTTGGTTCGAATCGATGGCCGTGTTGGCTAAGCTGCCCCCGCAACAAAGCGATTTTTTCCCGTCGTAGGCTGTGGCTATTTTACGACTCACCTGTTTTAAGACATTTTCAGGAGCTTCCACGACTCCGCATCCTCTACCCAATTCGCAAGGATTATGGAACACGGTCTTCAGATCGTTGGAGCGGACTTGAAGCTGACCGTTTTCGATCAGAAGGTCGAGGTATTCCGTGTGATGCATAATTTGTAACTTCAGCGTATAATCTTCTTTGAAAGTTTTATAACAGATCGGACAGGAGGTTACTAAAATCTGTGCCCCGGAAGCCTCGATCGCTTCCTGGTTGTGATCCATGATGATTTTTGCGGCATTCCAGTTACCGCTGAGGGCAGACGGACGTCCGCAACAAATACCGGCTTCTTTGTCGATGAAAGTGTAGTCTACGTGGGCCCGTTCGAAAATTTGTCGCATGGATTTTATAATACCCGGAGTCAGGTGGCTCATGCAACCGGCAAAATAAGCTACTTTGGCCGGTTGGATATCCGGTTGGGGGATGTACGCGTAAGTCTCCTTCGTGACTCTGTTTATATCCGGGCGTTTACTGAGCCGAATGGCATTCAGGTTGATGCCGACAGGACAGGATTGTTCGCATCTGCCGCACATCAGACAGTTTTCGGCCTGTTTGTCATACTCTTTTTTATCTCTTAGCCGGCGTAAGAAATAGACCGGTTGTACATCGTTTATTTCACAGGAAGAATTTAGCTGACAAGCATTGATACATATTCCGCATCGGGAACAGGCGTTGACTTGTATTTCACTGAAACCGTTGTATTTCTTCCCTTGTTTTATTCCCCAGTTTTTCAGGAAAATATAGACCATTTCCGTGGGAATGTGCATGTATCTCGAGAACGGGAGAAGCAGAAAAAATAGCCCGAGCAAGGAGGAGTAGGTCCACCACGCCGCATAGGAGAGATGTTCCACCGGAAGATACTGGGCGAAGAAGTTTCCAGCGTTATAAGTAAGGTAACTACCGGCCCCGTTTGTCCCGCTGGTAAAACTTTCCGCTAAAAAGCGAACCGGGAAAATAAGCCATAATACGGTCAGGATGAGCAGGTCGTAAGGTTTCTGATTGGTCGTTTTTTTCATTCCGAATAAGGCGGAATAGAAGCGTTTGGTTACGGCCAGTAGGATTCCGATCAATAAAAACAACAAAATCGTATCCATCAGGAAGGCAAAGGTTTCACTATACGGGAAGGTTTCCTTTGCCGGATGGAAGTAACGGAAAAAGATGGCGAAATAGGGCGGATTGAACGCACTCGTGTGGTAGACCATGGATTCGATCTTTCCGATGACGATCAACAGAAACCAACCGAAAGCAAAGGTCATATGCATATATCCCAACATAGGATTGGTTCTGAATATATTGCGATGTATTAAACTTTCTTGAAAAATTTCTTTCGCGGAACGGATTGTCCGGGTTGAAAACAATCCTTTTCGTATTTTTATCCGGTCTGCTTTCGGAAAACTTTTGATCCATCTGTAGTATTTGAAACACAAATAGATTAGTAATATATTGAGCCCGATAGTAAAGGGTAAAACAAAATGATCGTAATACATAAGCTCTTTATTTCGAGTTGTTTTTAATATAGTTTTCCATTACTAAAATCATTTTCCGGGTTTCCACCCCGCGGGGACATACCAACATGCATTTTCCGCATAACATACATTTATGTAGTTGTTCTCTCGCTTCTTTGTATTCTCCCCGTTTCATCAGCATCTGAATTTTCCGGATATTAAAATCAGTCAGATTGCCCGCCGTACAGCCGGCTGTACAGCCTCCGCATCCGATACAAAGTTTACTGCTGGGCACCTCTTTTGCTACATATTCCATCATGCCCTTGTCGTTTGTATCGTAGTTGATACTTCTGGTCTCCGATATGTTAAATCCCCAAAAATTCATGACAGTCTGCTTTCTTTTATTGTTTCACGTATTCCGAAATATGGGTTGCGGCAGAACGGGCATCGGCTAAGGTGTCGGTTAGGTTCATCGGGGCCCCGCTGCATCCCGCTATAAAAATGCCTTCCTTGTTGGTCAGGTTGTTCCGATAGTGAGGATCTTGCGATTTGATAAAACCGTTCGGAGCCAGCTCCAGTCCCAGTGCTTGCGCCATATAACGATTGCCTTCGGAAGATTCCATGCCGATCAATAAAACCATCATGTCGAGAGTCATTCGCAACGGTTTACCGACTAATGTGTCTTCCACTTTAATGATGATTTGCTTTTCCATGTTTTCAGCGGCTTCCGAAAGTCGTCCCCGAACAAATTTAATGTTATATTTTTCCTGTGCTTCCCGGTACATCTCTTCATACCCCGGTCCGAACATGCGCATATCCATGTAGAAACAGAAAATTTCGGCTTCCGGAAGCAATTCCCGTAACTCAATGGCTTGCTTTACCCCGGTAATACAACATAGTTTGGAGCAATGGTAATTGCATACCTTTTCGTCACGGGAACCGACACAATGAATGACTCCTATCCTTTGGGGTATTTTGCCTTTACGGGTTCGGATGGAGTGATTATAGAACATGTTTTCCAATTCGACGGAGGTGATCACGTTTTCGTATATACCGTAACCGTACTCTTCTTTTCGTCTGGCGTCGAATAATCTGAAACCCGTCGTTATCAACATGGCTTTTCCTTCTATCAGGCTGCCGTCACTCAGTAATACCGAATAGTTTCCTTCTTTCGATTTTTCTGTTTTCCGGGGTTCCATTCCCACGTGTAGGTTGATGTTAGGATGATTCAGGTGCTTTTTCAGTTGGTCGTTAAGGGTTTGGGCATATTTCCGGTCTGGAAATAGCTGGTACCAGTTATTCAGGTTACCTCCCGTTTCATTGTTTTTTTCCACTAATTCCACGCGGATATTTTGGTTGGCCAATTGATAGGCGGCTTCACATCCTGCCGGTCCTGCTCCTATGATGATAACGGTTTCCATCTATCTTGTTTTAATTTGTGATGTTTATTCTCTGATTTTTAGATATGTAGGGCACTTCGGGCGGCCGATATCCTCCCCTTTTTTATTTTTATATTTGGCTTCGGGATCGTAGCGGACCCCCATTTTATCGAGGAGAGGTTCGACGGATACCTGATGCATTTGCAGCCCTATTTCCCAGGGATCGTATCCTAACACCAACGCGGCTAACTCCTCGTAAGTCAGTACGGGGATTCCATAGCCGTCGGGACCGTACGTGATGCCTTCCATTTCGCTGATCGTGTATTGCCATTTATCTAAAAACATGGCACATCCCGGGCAGTTGGCCACGATGAAATCCGGTTCGTAAGGTTGCATGGACTCGAATTTTTTCTTGGAGTTTGCCACGGAATATCCCCGGTTCGCCATGACTAAGTATTGCCGGAATCCGAATCCGCAACAGTGGCGTCGTTCCGGATAGTCGATAACGTCCCCTCCCCAAGCATAGATCATGCCTGAAAGTACTGCCGGAAATTCCGCTCCACCGATGCCTTTGGTGGGAAACATTTTAGAATAGTGACAACCGATATGATCCACTCCCCGGAGCGGTTTGCCGGTGTGTACATCGACGAGTTTGTATTGAGCTTGTTGAAAGATCTCATTCCGGAATTTATACATCACGTCGGAGGTATGAGCTAAGTTCTTCGGTTTGTTGAATTCCCGTTTTGTGGCTTTCCAAAGGTATTCGCGTATTTTTTCCTCTATTTCGGGATGGTGTTCCCAAGTCTCTAAGATTTCCGTATATATACCGAAAGAGGTGATGCAAGAGGGCGTCATATTCTCGTATCCTGCTTCTGTCATTAACGCGAAATGGCGGGCGACGACCGTCATAATGGTTTCGGCAGGGACGATGTCGGAATGGTAGCCTATTCCGGTACACGTTGTATGGCGGGGATCATCCAACAGGTCTTTTCCCAGTTTGTTTTTCATGATATCCACATAAGCCCACTCCGATCCGGGAAAGAAAGTCTGACGGATACAACTCCTCGCGTAGTAGTATTTATCATCGGCAATCTCTTTTTGATAGTCTTTCCATATTTGTTGTTTTCCCTCGAGATTCATACTATGCTATTTACGGTTTATGATTTACGATTTTGAATGACCTTACTGGTGGTTGTTGCTGTTCTCCATATAAGTTTTCAGGAAATAGGATTCTTCCAGGTCGGTACCGGTCTCTTTCGCTTTGTCTCGCGAGCATTGTTCGATGTGGTTCATAAATTCGGTCCCGCCGGTAACGTTGAATATCTCCCGGAGTTCCTGCATGCTTTCCGCGTTGATTTCCCTCATGGCTCCTGCTCCCGGTTTCCGGTAATTGGAATGTAAACGGTCATACACGTCGTCGAGGTGTTCGTATATCCATTCCCATACCGGTCCCTGTTCGGGGTGCATTTCCGGTTTGACCAGGTCGGGAGTCACGCAATATCCCCGTTTTAGTACCGATTCTCCGATGACATGCTTGAGGGCATATTGCTGGCGTCCCTTTTCGGAATAAACGAAATAACCTAATTCCTGGGAGGCCCGACGCAACGCCATGATGATAAGTCCCGGGGTATTACAGCGAGGACAGCGGGTCTTGCAAGACATACATTCTCCGCAATACCAGATGGTATCGCTTTTCAGTAAATTTTCAATTTCTTTTTCGTCACCCCGTTGAACGGTCTCCACGATCATGCGCGGGTCGTAGTTGTAGAATTCGGCAGCAGGACAGATTGCCGTACATACCCCGCAATTCATGCAGCTGTTCATTCCCTCGATGAAATGGATGTCTTCGCGTAATTTTTTTAATATCTCGGACATGTCTTTCGATTTTACCGTTTTATAAAAAATTTCCCATACGATGAGATTTTGCAAAATTAAACCTTATGATCGGTATATTAAAGGAGGCAAATACCTATTACGAATGTGTATTTATACCACCCCTTTACCATCCGTTTGAAACTTAGATTTTTGCTTTCCGTATACAAAAGATATGAATCACTTTAAACAATTATTTTATGGAACAGAAGATTAAAGGGACTTTAACGGAAGCCAATCTTTTAAAATCATTTGCCGGAGAATCACAGGCAAAGAATCGGTATACGTTCTTTTCCGAAGTGGCTAAAAAAGAAGGGTACGAGCAAATTGCGGGGATATTTTACGAGACGGCTCTTCAGGAAGAGATACACGCGAAGCGTTTTTTCAGCGAGTTGCCGGGAGGTATGTTGGAGATAACAGCTTCTTATCCTAACGGAATTATTTCGGATACGGCCAATAATTTGCGAGAGGCGGCAGAGGGGGAATACGATGAATGGCATCATCTTTATCCTGAATTTGCCCGGGTTGCAGAGGAAGAGGGATTTAAAAAAATTGCCACGATGTACCGGATGATTATTGAAGCCGAAAAAAATCACGAGGCCCGTTACCTGAAACTTTTGTCGAATTTAGATGAGGATATCGTATTTAGACGTTCTCAACCGACGAGGTGGTATTGTCGGAGGTGCGGTTATATCCATGAGGGACCGGAAGCTCCTAAAGTTTGTCCGGCTTGTTTGCATCCGCAAGCTTATTTCGAATTATTTAAGGAGAACTACTGATGTGGGTATTCGGTTGAAGCAGGTCTTCTGTTTTAGACGATTTCGGGAAATGTAAAAGATGCTGTCTTTTTTGGGGACGGCATCTTTTGTTTTTGAATTTATGAGGAAGATTCGACTATTCTTGTTATTTTTGCTTGGTTAAAGACAATGGGTATGCAGGAATATCGATTAAGTGGATTCCGAATTCTCGAGTATGACGAATTGGAGTCTACCAATAGTGAAGCCGCTCGTTTGAGGTGGAATGAGTTGGAGGATAGAATGGTGATTCTGACTTACCGGCAGACGCACGGTAAGGGGCAGGTGGGGAACCGTTGGGAGAGCGAACCGGGTAAAAATATCTCCATGACCGTTGTTTTTAAACCGGAGGCTTTACTTGCGGGGGAGCAATTTGCCATGTCGATGGTGATCGCTTTGGGGGCAAGAGATTTCCTTTCCCGTTATGTGGAAGATGTATCCGTGAAGTGGCCGAATGATGTCTACGCGGGCGAACGAAAGATCGCAGGAATATTGATCGAACATACGGTTGTGGGGAAGAAGGTCGCTTTTTCTTTTTGCGGCATCGGGTTGAATGTAAACCAATCCCGTTTTTTATCGGATGCTCCTAATCCGGTCTCCCTCGTGCAATTGACTGGAAAAGAGAAGGATCTGACCGAAGCGTTAGCCGAGTTGTTGTCTGCAATAGGTCGAAGATACGAGCAAGTTTATGATTACGATAAATTAGAAAAGGATTTCGTATCCGGACTTTATCGTCGGGAAGGTATGTTTCGCTGGAGAGACGGGCAAGGGACTTTCGAAGCCTCTGTTCTGGGTATAAATGAATACGGACAGCTCCTGTTGAGAGATACGGAGGGAAAAGAGCGGATTTACGGTTTTAAAGAGGTGGCGTATCTTTAGACGATTTCGGGTAGTGATAGGCGGAAGTATCTGATTTCCGGATAGAATAAACGTCGGACTACGGATTTTCTAATTTTTTCTTATTGATAAATAAAAAGATAAGGCTAAAAAATGCCGGGAAGTGAAGTGCAGGAGAAGGATTGAAAAAAGATATTTATTATTTTTGTGCAAAACGAACATAAAATATGGTAGAGAATTATTCGGAAGAATCTATTCGAACGTTGGACTGGCGGGAACACATACGGCTACGGCCGGGTATGTATATCGGGAAGTTAGGCGACGGGGCGGCAATGGATGACGGAATTTATATTTTGGTGAAAGAGGTGATCGATAACTCCATTGATGAGTTTGCCATGGGGGCGGGGAGTGAGATTGTCATAAAAGTAGAGGAACGGACCGTGTCCGTGCGGGATTTCGGACGAGGCATTCCGTTGGGAAAATTGGTGGATGTCTCCTCTAAGATGAATACCGGGGCGAAATATGATTCCGAAGCCTTTAAAAAATCCGTAGGGTTGAACGGAGTTGGTATTAAGGCTGTCAATGCTCTTTCTGAAAATTTTACCATTCAGTCTTTTCGGGACGGCGAGACAAAATACGTACGTTACAGTAAGGCTGTCGTCGTGGAGGAGAAGGGGATCGAGCCGACGAAAGAGCCTAACGGTACGTTAGTCACCTTTGTTGCAGATAAGGAGTTGTTCGGGAATTATCATTTTATCATGGAGTATTTGGAATCCATGTTTAAGAATTATGTTTTTTTGAATTCCGGGTTAACCATTATTTTTAACGGACAGAAATTTTACTCGAAACGGGGGCTATATGACCTTCTTACGGAGAACATGAACGGGGAGGGACTTTACCCGATTATTCATTTGAAAGGTTGCGATATAGAGATGGCCATGACGCACGGACGTCAATACGGGGAGGAGTATTACTCGTTCGTGAACGGACAGAATACCACGCAAGGAGGAACGCATCTGGTTGCTTTCCGGGAGGCTGTGGTAAAGACAATCCGTGATTTTTACAAAAAGGATTTCGAATTGTCCGATATCCGTACATCGATTATCGCTGCCATCAGCATAAAAGTACAAGAGCCGGTATTCGAGTCGCAGACGAAGACCAAATTGGGTTCTAAAGATATAGCTCCGGGAGGGCCTTCGGTTCGTAATTTTATCATGGATTTCGTGACAAAAGAGTTGGATAATTACCTGCACCGGAATCCGGATACGGCCGAGTTGTTATTGCGTAAGATCATAGAGGCGGAGAAGGAGCGTAAGGCTATGTCCGGAATCCAGAAGATTGCCAGGGAGCGAGCTAAACAGGTAAGTTTACATAACCGGAAGTTACGGGATTGCCGGGTCCACTTTAATTCGAATCACGAGAGAAAGACGGAATCTTCGATCTTTATTACCGAGGGGGATTCTGCCAGCGGTTCTATTACGAAGTCGCGGGATGTGAATACCCAGGCTGTATTCAGTTTGCGCGGTAAACCTTTGAATTCTTACGGATTGACGAAAAAAGTCGTTTACGAGAACGAGGAGTTCAATCTTTTGCAGGCTGCCTTAAACATTGAAAACGGTTTGGAGGATTTACGGTATAATAATGTTATTATCGCCACGGATGCCGATGTGGACGGTATGCATATTCGTTTGCTGCTGTTGACTTTCTTTTTACAATTTTTCCCTGACTTGGTCAGGGCGGGTCATTTGTATATTTTACAGACGCCTCTATTCCGCGTGCGAAACAAGAAAGAGACCCGGTATTGTTATTCTGACGTGGACCGGGAAAAGGCGGTTAAAAGTCTGGGGCCGAAACCCGAGATTACCCGATTCAAGGGTTTAGGCGAGATCTCTCCCGATGAGTTCCGGTATTTTATCGGGAAGGATATTCGTTTGGAACCCGTACGAATGACAAGGCAAGATTCGATAGATGATATACTGGCTTATTATATGGGGAAAAATACCAATGATCGTCAGGATTTCATTATTGAGAATCTTTACGTGGAAAAAGATGAGATTTGAGGTCCGGATGTAAAATCGGACATAATCATAAGTTTTAAATTTGGATTAATACTATGGCGGAAGAAGATCAGGATAAGACGGAAGAAAACGAGCTAAAGAATGATACCGAAAATGCGGAAGTTCAGAAGCGACAGGATGAGAATGGAAAGATCCGTTCCATACGTCATTTGTCGGGAATGTTCGAGACGTGGTTTTTGGATTACGCTTCTTACGTTATACTGGAACGGGCCGTTCCCTACGTGAATGACGGGTTAAAACCCGTACAGCGTCGTATTTTGCACGCAATGAAGCAAATGGATGACGGACGTTACAATAAGGTTGCCAATATTATCGGTAGTACGATGCAGTATCATCCCCACGGAGACGCTTCTATCGGGGATGCTTTGGTACAACTGGGACAGAAAAATTTGTTGGTCGATTGTCAAGGAAACTGGGGAAATATATTGACGGGGGATTCGGCGGCGGCACCCCGTTATATCGAGGCTCGATTATCTAAATTTGCTTTGGAGGTGGCTTTTAATCCCAAAACCACGAACTGGAAATTATCCTATGACGGACGGAATAAGGAGCCTATTACTCTGCCGGTGAAATTTCCCTTGTTGTTGGCTCAGGGAGTTGAAGGTATTGCCGTGGGCTTGGCTTCTAAAATATTGCCGCATAATTTTAACGAGTTATTGGATGCTTGTATCGCGTATTTGAAACGCGAGGATTTTGTTTTGTACCCGGACTTTCCGACCGGAGGCATGGTCGATGTTTCGAAATACAACGACGGTATTCGGGGGGGAAGTGTGAAAATTCGGGCGAAGATCGAGAAGGAGGCAAGTAATAAAATCTTAAAGATCACGGAGATTCCTTACGGTCGTACCACTTCTTCTTTGATAGACAGTATACTTAAAGCGAACGAAAAGGGAAAGATCAAAATCAAGAAAATCGATGATAATACGGCGGCCGACGTGGAAATCTTGGTTCATTTGGCTCCGGGAGTATCTTCGGATAAAACCATCGATGCCTTATACGCCTGTACGGATTGTGAACTTTCTGTTTCTCCCAATTCCTGTGTGATCGAGAACGATAAGCCCGTGTTTATGCCGATAACCGACATATTGAAAAAGTCGGTAGACGATACGGTCGCTTTGCTTTTATTAGAGTTGAAAATCCGTTTGGGAGAGTTGGAGGCGGACTGGCAATATTCCACGTTGGAAAAGATTTTCATCGAAGAACGGATTTATAAAGATAAGGAGTTTGAAGAGAGTGCCACGATAGAGGCGGTTATCGGTCATGTGCGTAAACGTTTAGAGCCTTTCTTGCCGCGATTGTTACGCCCCGTTACGGATGAGGATATAAAACTGTTGTTGGAAATTAAGATGAAGCGCATTCTTAAATTCAACTCGGAACAAGCAGAAAATTATATCAAAGGGTTGGAAGAGGAGATTACGCGGGTGAAATACAACATAGAACATATTATTCCTTACACGATAAAATACTATAAAAACATCAAGGACAAGTACGGAAAAGGGCGGGAACGGCTTACCGAAATCCGGAATTTTGAGAATATCGAAGCGACGAAGGTCGTTGTCGCTAACGAGAAACTTTATATCAACCGGGAGGAAGGTTTTATCGGTACCGCGTTGAAAAAAGATGAGTTCGTGTGTGAGTGTTCCGATATCGATGATGTGATCGTCTTCCGTAAGGACGGTACGTATTACGTGACTAAGGTGGCCGATAAGTTGTTTGTCGGAAAGGATGTATTATACGTGAGCGTATTTAAGAAGAGTGATAAACGGACGATCTATAATGTAGCTTACCGGGATGGAAAAGTCGGGGCTTCGTACGTGAAACGTTTTTTTGTGACGGGAACGACAAGAGATAAGCAATATAATCTGACGAAAGGCACTGCCGGTTCCAGGGTGCTTTATTTTAGTGCTAATCCTAACGGGGAGGCAGAGGTGATTAAGGTTTGTCTGAAACCGAAGCCGGGAATGAAAAAGTTGGTTTTCGAGTATGATTTTGCCAATCTGGCGATCAAAGGTCGCGATTCGCAGGGAAATGTCTTGAGTAAGAACGATATTCACAAAATATCGTTGGTGCAGAAAGGAATCTCGACCTTAGGCGGACGGAAGATCTGGTTTGACGAGGACATCTTGCGGTTGAGCACGGACGAGCGGGGACGCTATTTAGGAGAGTTTCAGGGAGACGATAGAATATTGGTGGTAAATAAAAATGGGACTTATTATACTTCCGACTTTGATTTAAGCAACCATTATGAAGAGGGTTTTCTGAAATTAGAAAAATTTGAACCCGATAAAATATGGTCGGTTGTCTTCTTTGATGCCGAGCAACAATTTTATTATCTGAAGCGGTTCCGTTTTGAAGATAGTGCGAAGTTGTTGTCGTTTATAGGGGATACGGAAGGCTCTCGTTTAGTATGTTTAAGCGGAGAAACCAGACCCCGGTTCGAGATTCTGTTCGGCGGACGCTACGAGAAACGGCCGGGCGAGATCATTGTTGCCGACGAGTTTATTGCCGAAAAGTCTTATAAGGCCCGTGGAAAACGGATGACAACTTATGAGGTGAAGGAAATCCGGGAAATAGAACCTTTGGAGGCGGGAGAGAAGGAGACAACGTCGGAAGAGGAAGAGGGAACCGTCGACTTTGAAATTACCAATCCGGATATGTTGAGCGGTGAATCTCAGATGACCATAGATTTTGAATGATAACGAATGAATAAACTCCAAAAGTTTGATTTATTTTACTTTTGGAGTTTACGCTATAAATTCAGCGGATCAGGGAACGGATGTTTTCGATCAGTAAGCCGAGAGCGACGGAATTGAAACCGCCTTCGGGAATGATGAGATCGGCATATCTTTTGGAGGGTTCGACAAATTCGTCGTGCATAGGTTTTACGGTTCCGAAATATTGGGCCAAAACGGAATCCATACTTCTACCCCGTTCTTGGACGTCCCGGAGCAAGCGGCGTCCTAAGCGGACATCGGCATCGGTATCCACGTATACTTTAACGTCCATGAGATTCCTGAGTTCTTTGTTTTCCAGAATCAGGATACCGTCGAGAATAATTACTTTTGCCGGATAGATTTTAACGGTCTCCGGCAACCGGTTGTGCTCCACGAAAGAGTAGACCGGGCGTTCGACGGGAACACCGGCTTTTAGGGTAAGGATGTGTTCTATCATCATGTCGGTATCGAAGGAGGCCGGGTGGTCGTAATTCAATTTCGTACGTTCCTCGTAGCATAATTCGTCATGTGCCTTATAGTAGTAGTCGTGACATAAGGTAAGTACGTCTTCGCCGATGAAAGCTTCCTGTAATTTTTGCACCAGGGTTGATTTGCCGGAGGCTGTTCCGCCTGCTACTCCTATGATGGTTGTATCTATCATGACCGTCTTGATTGTTTTATGCAAAAATAGTGATTTTTATTATAAGGTCTAAATGAATTTTTTGATTTACGATTCAATTCTGACCTTGCCGTTTTTTATCGTTCATCTGCAATTGCAAAGGGGATAACTCTTCCGTGACTCGCCGTGCTCGGACAGTCCGTCGTCCGGTCGCTTCTAAAAGCTAACACGACGCTCGCCGTCCACTATGTGTGCCCCTCCGTTTTTATCCCCGCTTCTTCAATCCGCAATCGGCAATCACCTAATCACTTAATCTCTGAATCTACAATCTTTTTATTTCCGTTTGCAGATTTCATTGTAGGGGCAATGTTTGCATTTTTCACGTATCGGGGTTTGTTCGAACGGATGATCGGCAGAAAAAAGTTCTTCCAGCAGCCGGACGAGTAAACGGTTGAATTCCGGTTCGTAAGGTTTAAACCGGTAGATCGGTTCGTTGTTGTATTTCAGCAAATAGTCGTAATTGGGGGTAAACAGTAGTTTAGTACTGTATATCCCCGGTTGTATCGGGTCTGCATCGGGATTTCCGTACTCGTACATCATGCAGTAGAGTAAGGTTTGAAAAGCCGCTTTATTCCTTTGTTTATTCGTCATGTCGAATATGGAGGCAAGATCTTTGAATTCGGTTTTGTCCGTTCCCGTTTTATAGTCGATCACCCGAATTCCCCGGGAGGTCTTGTCTACCCGGTCGATATCTCCTTCCACGTAGACGGTTTTAGCACCCTCGGAGGATTGAATACGAACGGAGCTCCGGTAATTTTTTTCCATGGAGATGATCTGAAAAGGACAGAGCGTTTTATCGTATTCCAAGACCTTTTTGATGTATTTTTTTACTACACTTAATACCAAATCGTTGGTCCCGCTTTCCATCATTTGGGATACCGCGGTATCGTACAATTCGGAATAGGCTTGCCGGATGTGTTCTTCGATTAAGGTATCGTTTTGAGAAAGTATTTCTAATTTTTCGAGGGTTATCTCTTCCCGCGAGAGCGTTTGATACAGGGTTTGGGTTGCCTGATGAAAAATAGTACCCAGGAGGCGTTGATCCAATTCTTCGGCTATCTCCTCCTTTTCTTTGATGCGGGCTATGTATTTGAAATAAAACCTCAGATGGCATTCCATATAGGTATTCAACGCCGAAGGTGAGATCCCCTTTTCACCCTGTCGTGTATAACGCTCCAATTGTTGTAGTATGCTTTTGTTTTTAGGAATGGTTAGCGAGGGAATGTTTTGGACGGAGATATCGTTTTGGAAGTTCGTTTCCCGGATCTGTAATCCCGACTCGTATTTTATTTGATAAAGGAAACGACTCATTTCCCCGCCGGAGGTTCCTTTGGTGGTGTTCGCGTATAATAATTCAACTTGTTCCGCTCTTTGAAGCAGCCGATAAAAATAGTAAGCGAACAGTGCATCCTGATGTTCCGGGGTGGGTAAATTGAAACCTATTCGAAGATTATACGGTATGAAAGAGGAACTGTAACTGTTTTGGGGAATAATACCTTCATTGACGGATAGAAGTATCAGTTTTTTGAAGTCCAGCATACGGGTCTCCATCAATCCCATGATCTGCATACCTTCCAAAGGCTCACCCGAGAAGGGGATGGAAAGTTCTTGAAGAATCTTGCCGATCATTCGAATGTAGAAAGGGTCATCCGGGGTAATTTCTTCCTCGTGGAAC
Source organism: Sanguibacteroides sp. AM78-02pH3A (assembly GCF_027666085.1). Taxonomy (NCBI): domain Bacteria; kingdom Pseudomonadati; phylum Bacteroidota; class Bacteroidia; order Bacteroidales; family Porphyromonadaceae; genus Sanguibacteroides; species Sanguibacteroides sp. AM78-02pH3A. Next base: position 132,896 of record NZ_JAQEHX010000007.1, read on the forward strand.
GTATTTTCGATGCTCTGTATGATCGTGTACAGGGTAAAGATAAATTCTTTTTCAATAGCGGCGTTAGCCTGACTCTCCGTCGGTAGGGATGCGAGTAGTTTTTTTAACACGTTCAACAGATAAGTCGGTAAGCTCTCTTCTTGAGAAGAGAAGATAGTCCGGGTTATTTCGTTGAACTGTAAACTTTTTTCTTTCACGTATACGATATTTCGCGTATTTATATAATCGGTTATTCGGTGGACCTCCCCGGGGCAAGTAGGCTGAATCAGTTCGTGATTCAGCAGGGCGATGACGGGTTTGTAATAGTAATAGGTCATCGTACTTTCTTTCTTGGCATAGTGTTTCAGATCTCCCAACATGGAGATCAGGGCGGCAATGGCCGTATTCCTGGCCGGATACCCCATCGTGATATTGATTTTTTTGACAAAATCCGGAATGGAATGTAAAACCGGCGTCAGTAGCTTTTCGTCACATAAAACAATAGCCGTATCGATAGGGGAAATATTCGAATCCAGGTGGAAAGATTCCAGCAAAGAAGGAATTAATTTGGCCTGTCCGATAACCGAGGGAACCGAGATGTATTCGATGTGTTTATTGTTATAACGGAAATTGTTGAAATGTTCCAAGCCTAAAGCATTGGGGAATAGCTTCATGTTTTCCCGGATGTATCTCCCGGCTTCATGATTTTCGTTTGTCAGGTAATAGAGGTCGTAATCCCAGTAGAATAAAGCTTTTCCATTGTCTCTAAAATGAGAGAATATTTTTTTCTCGCAAAAGTTCAACGCGTTAAATCCGGCGAAGATGATGGATTTATCCGTATGAACGGTATGTATGCTTTCACAGAAAAGCCGTTGTCCCATACCCTCGTAACACAGTTTTTCGGAGAGTAGTTTTTCTTTGAAGCATCGGTAGGTCGGGTATAGTTTTTCCCACACGTGGATAAATTCCAGTTGTTCCTGGCTAAATTTGTCCGGATGGAAACTGCTCCAGAAACTTTGTATGATTTCGGCTTGTTCCGGGGAGAGATAGGGAAAGGATCGTTCTATTTCTTTCAGGGCCGTCAGGTTTGAAAAAAGATCTTTCGCGTTAACGAGGTATTTATCTATGTCGTCAAAATCCCCGAGTAGCATATTGCCCCAATAATAGAAATCATCGAAGCGTTCCGTTGTTCCGGAGACGGATTGGTAGGCTTTATAGAGTTTGATAATGAGGGGAAGGTCGTCTGCTTTTTTTAGTCCGGTATGTTGTTCTATAAATTCGCCCAGCGTAATAATTTCCGGCATCCAGACTGGTTTGTCGATAAAAGTGGCTAATTCTTTTGCAAAAAACAGACCGGCGCGTTTATTGGGAAAAATGATTGACAGGTCATCGAAATGATCACCCTGTCTTTGTATCAGGTCCTTTGCCAATAGATGCAGAAATGAACTCATCGTTTTATTTATTATGGATTGCAAACTGTCGTGCTTGTTACCGATAGCCTGTATATCCGTGGGATTTCGAATTATTATTATTAATTTTGCTTCGAAGCAAATTTACGATTTAAATTTACAATCTAAAATCAGATTTATGTTGAAAGAGTTGTTGTTGAGAAATAGAAGTTATCGTCGCTTTTATCAGGAGGTGAGGATAACGTCCGAAGGGCTGACGGATCTCGTGGGGTTAACCCGTTATTGTGCTTCCGGTAGGAATGCGCAACCCTTGAAATACAGAATGGTTACGGGAGAAGAGGAGTGCGACCGGGTTTTTCATACCTTGTCTTGGGCCGGTTATTTGACTGATTGGGCCGGACCGGATGAGGGAGAACGCCCTTCCGCTTATTTGATACAGTTATTGGACACGGGTATCGTGGAGAATTGTTTGTGTGACGACGGGATACAGGCGCAGACGATTTTGCTCGGGGCAGTAGAAAAAGGGTATGGGGGATGTATTGTAAAGGCTTTTAAAAACGAGTCGTTGAGGACTATCCTGCAATTGCCGGATCATTTGAAGATCACGTACGTGATTGCTTTGGGAAAGCCGAAAGAGACCGTCGTATTGGAAGAGATGCGGGGGAAAGATTATAAATATTGGAGGGAAAACGACGGTTCTCACCATGTTCCTAAACGTCCGGTGCAGGATTTGTTGGTTTAGACGAAAGACGCGTTATTTTATTCATAAATACTGGTGAAATGAAATTGTTGTGTACGGAGTATAATGTTTTCGGAGAACGGACAGGGGTGACTCTCGGAGATAATGCTTTGTTACGGAATAATGAAGACTTTTATCTTCCGGCTTTTGCAACGGAATTGAGTTGTGTCCCGCAATTGGTATTGCGTATTTGCAAGATTGGTAAGTGTGTATCCGAACGCTTTGCTTCCCGGTATTACGAGGAGGTAGGAATAGGTATTCGTTTTTACGCGGATAACCGGGAGAGGGAGTTATTGGAGAAGGGATTATCTCCGGCCGTGGCTTATTCGTTTGACGGGGCGGCTGCCATTTCTTCCTTGTGCAGCCGGGATAAGATAAGGGGAGAGTATATTTTGGAGTTGAACGGGAAAGAGATCTTTCGAGGGAATGTGACGGACTCTTCCGTGACGCCGGAGCAGGTTATAGCCGCAATGTCCGAGTACTATATGTTGAAAATCGGAGATTATATATACTGTGGAAATCCTTTTCGCTATCGCGGGCTTCAGATTGGAGATCATCTTAAAGGATACCTCGACGGGAAGTTACTGTTGGATTTTTGTATTCGTTAAAAAAGTCGAGTGAGAACTCGACCTTTTTAATTTACTTGTTATATAAGAATCTTTTTATCTTATGGGTAGGGGTTTTTTCGAAAGGTTCGTGTTGAGTCATGACCAACTGTAATTTGGAGAAGTTATTGACCCGGGCGTTTACATATTCGCGTAACTCTTTCTTCTGTTCTTCGATATAGTCGCTGATCATTGTCTTGTAATTATCAGCTTGGCTTTTGAGGTTCTTGTAATGCTTTTCTAACTCTTCCATGTTGAAATGAACCATAGCGACTAACTTACCGCTGTTTTCCACGACTAAGGATTCGTTAACAAAACGGAAATTGTTGATGATGGATTCGATCTCTTCCGGATAGATATTTTCTCCCGATGCTCCCAGGATCATGGTTTTAATCCTGCCTCGGATAGATAAGCGATTCTTTTTGTCGAAAGAGCCTAAATCTCCCGTTTTAAACCACCCGTCTTTCGTGAAGACTTCGGCATTTAGTTCGGGGCGTTTGTAATAACCTTTCATCACGTTAGGACCTTTGATCCAGATTTCTCCTTCTCCTTTTTCGTCCGGTTCGTTGATTTTTATAGAAACACCTTCCATCATCGGTCCCACGCCTTGCAAGAATGTTCCTGAAGGGTTGGAGCCGGCGGCCATGGGGGCTGTTTCGGTCAGTCCGTAACCTATGGCGTAAGGGAAGCGTGCTTCTTTCAAAAATTTTTCTACTGTTCCGTCAAGTTTAGAGCCTCCGACACCGAAAAATTTTAATTTTCCCCCGAATGTTTCCATTAATTTCTTACCTGCCATCCGGTGGAAGAATTTACGTGCTACGGAAAAACCGTATAAGGCTCGAATGATTCTGTTACTGTTGAATTTGGGAACGATTTGAGTCTTGTATATCTTCTCGATAATAAGCGGTACGGATAGGATAACCGTAGGATGAATCTTTTGCATGGCCGGAACCAAAAGTTTGGGGGTCGGCACCCGGTCCAGATAGAAAACCTGGGATCCGAACATAAGCGGTAAGAGCAAGCCCAAAGTATTTTCATAGGTATGAGCCATAGGGAGGATACTTAAGAAACGGTCCGATTCGTCTACATGCTGTATCGTACGGCATTGACGGGCATCCCATACTAAATTTTTATGTGTCAATTCTACTCCTTTGGAGAATCCTGTCGTGCCGGAAGTATAAATAATGGATGCCGTATCTTCCTCTTCTACCGTAATATCGGGTAGCGGAGTATAGTCGTTGAGGTCGATATCGGGAGTCAACTTATCTAATTCTTCGGGGGCATAACAGCCTTCCGGGATGGTTGCAAAATTATTGATTAGAATCTTATGTTTTAAGAACGGGGTCTTAACATCTTCTAAACATTTGGCCAAAAGGCGGGATACGAAAATTACTTTTACTTCAGCATGTTCCAGTATATTTTGAAGTTCCGTGGAGCAGAACCCGGGTAAAATCGGAACGGCAATGGCTCCCGTACTTGCTATTGCAAATTGAGTGATTCCCCAGTTGGGCATATTAGCGCTTAAGATGGCTACTTTATCTCCTTTTTTTATATTTAAGCGAATCAGATGATTGGCAACAGCAATGACGTCATTATATAAATCTTGGTAAGTTCTTTTTCCGTTTGCGACAAAATTTAACGAGAGGTTTTTTGCGAACTTAGAACAGCTGTGTTTCAGCAGTTCGGGTAACGTCAATTTTTTTAAAGTCATAGTTAAACATTTGAATTTTCCCAACAAAGATAATACAGAAAATCGTCCCTTATGGTTAAAATAATAAAAAAAAGAGAGGGGATGTTGTTAAATGAAAGGCGGATGCGGGGCGGTTTCGTAAAAGATGCTAACGTTTGCGTTTGGAGATGTCGCGTTCGTGAAAAAGACAGATTTATTTTTTATGTTTTGAATAGCATTCAAAAGACGAAAAATAAATCTGTCTTCAAAGATGTATTATTTTTCAGGAATAGCCTGTAAGGTAGCCTTCAGAAAATCCCAGAATTTAACGATGGATGCGATGTTTACCTTTTCATCCGGAGAGTGCGGAGAGCTGATGGTCGGTCCGAACGAAATCATATCCCAGTTCGGGTACGTGGATCCGAGAATACCGCATTCCAATCCGGCATGGATGGCCATAATAGCCGGTTTTCTACCGTATAATTTCTCGTATACGTTTTCCATCGTTTTACGGATTGCCGAGTCTGGATTGGGTTTCCAGCCCGGGTATTCTCCCACGAAATTGATCTGGTCCGCTTTGGCCAGTTCGAACACAGCCTGAACGGATTGAGCTAATGCCATTTTTGCCGTTTCAACAGAAGAGCGCATCAACATATAAACTTCTACTTTGCCTTCTCCTCCTTTGACGATGGCAAGGTTATTGGATGTCTCCACCGTGTCGGGCATAGAATCGATCATTCTCATGGCTCCATTCGGACAAGCCACGATCGCGTTGATGATATTAGCTTGAATTTGAGCATTCATCACGTTTCCGGGCATGGAAACTTCCTCTGCGAATAGTTGCAATGTCGGTTCTTTTGCACTGAGTTCCGCCTTAAAGATGGTTTCGTATTCTTTGATTCTGTTTTGGAATTTATCAACATGGATCGCGGGAAGGGTTACAATGGCAAATGCCTCGCGCGGAATGGCATTTCTCATGTTTCCTCCTTCTATGGAAGCGATTCTTATATCGAGTTCCTGCGCTACGGCTTTTAAAAAGCGGAAAAATAACTTGTTCGCGTTTCCTCTTCCCAGGTTGATGTCCATACCCGAATGGCCGCCTTTCAATCCTTTTAAGGCCAATTTATAGGCTTTATTTCCGGCCGGCACGGCTTCCGGAGTATAAGTAAATTGAATTTCTCCGTCAATACCACCTGCACATCCGACATATAATTCGCCTTCCGTTTCCGAGTCCAAATTCAAAAGGATATCACCTTTTAACCAATTCGGACGAATGCCGTTGGCTCCGTCCATTCCTGTTTCTTCAGTGGCGGTGATCAACACTTCTAACGGCCCGTGAGGAATATCTTTGGACAGCAGTAAAGCCATGCCGGTGGCGACGCCGATCCCATTATCAGCTCCCAGGGTCGTGCCGTCTGCTGTTACCCATTCTCCGTCGATATAAGCATCGATCGGATCTTTGGTAAAGTCATGTTTTTTATCTTCGTTTTTTTGAGGAACCATATCCAGATGTCCTTGTAAAATAACTCCTTTACGGTTCTCCATTCCCGGTGTTGCGGGTTTGCTCAATAGTATATTATTGGCTTCGTCCATCTCGGCTTTTATTCCGTTTTCTTTTGCCCAATTCATAACGAATTCTCTTGCTTTTTCTTCGTGATTGGAAGGACGGGGAACTTGCGTGAGTTTATAAAAGTTTTCCCAGATAGCCTGAGGTTCCAGCGTGCATATGCATTTGCTCATAATCTTTATTTTTTAAGTTAAACGATTTCTCTTTTGTCGGCATCAAGTGGTATTTGCGAAAAAAAAATTACATACCAATTACTCTCACTTACATTTTCGACCCCTAAAGTTATAAAAAATTAAATTGTTTCGTCAATGAAATTGATTCTAATTATGCAATTTTGTCATTCTCTGTCATAAAACGCATGTAATCAAAAGATATCGAACCGAGATGGAGGTGTCATTTTCTAATGTGTGAAAACCATTTTTCATATTGCTTGTTACAAGATAATTTTTGGGGGATAAAATAAATTCTTTTAAAAAATGTATTTGTGATAATTATTTAATTTTCCAAAGAATCGGTTCTTACCCATTTTACGGCATCTGCAACAATAAACTGTTCCGCTTCTCCTTGGTCGCTGAGCGTCGTGCGGACTTTACCTTTATGAAAATGGTATTTTCCGAGAGAAACCCATGCTGATGTTTTTTTAGGTGTGATTTCTATGGTTTTTTCTTCTTTTCCTGTATAGACAGTATAGTGGTAGGTTAGATTTTTCTTTTCTGGTTGTTGTGTTCCGCCTGAAATAAATGAAGCGGTAACGGGGGAACGATCGTGAACCATAACCATGACTTCATATTCCCCCGGAGTGTTAATGTATGTTTCCCAGATTATTTTGGCAGTACCGTCTCCGCCTGATTTGTACAGATAATTTTTAATATATTTGCCGTAAGCATTTTCTGAAAACGTAGGAGTCCATGATTTTGTCCGTTTATGAAGAGGGTTTAAATCACGATATTTCTTTTTTCGACTTTCCCAAAGTTTTTGAATCAGGTTTTGTTTAAGATCAATTTTAAAACAGGTTGAGTCTTCGTTATCCACGATGATTTCATTTTTAGGAGTATCAAATTCGGATAGGGGAAGATCCAATACATACCATCCCTTTCCCGGTATTGGATCAAGTTTGATAGGTGTTTTATTTGCCATTGTCCATGGATTGGAAATGAGAAAGAGGTTTCCTGGAATATTCTTGGAAAGTGTGTTTATTTTGAAAAAACCAAAAATATCGATTATTCTTACTTCTTTAGCTTCGTTCGGTTGGAGATAAAAATTGTGATTTACAATTGAGTCGCCTCGTGATATTTGACAAGAAATGAGTTCTTCTGCTTTATCGTTATTCGAGATTTTTATTTTCCCCATTCTTAAATCCGAGTTGAATATAGGCAATATTTCTCCGTCTTTTATTTGCACGAGACCATCGTGTTTGCAAGTAGCCCATTTATATACGATTTCTTTTAGGTTAATTCGTAATGAGTCTTCCATAATGTTTGTAAATTGATTAAATGTTATTTGATGCGGATATTGGGTATATATTGAATGGATTAGTCTGAACAGTTTTTGTCTGGAAGTATGTGTTGTCAGGTAATCTAACAAGTGTTCGCTTTTCAATTTTAGAATTTCCCGTAAAAAGAATGAAGGGAGATTTTGTTCTAAAACTTCTTCGATTGTTTTTCCTTGCAAGAAACTGCGGGCTTCCCGTTCGTAAGGAGAAGGAGTTATTGTGACGAATTGGCATAAATTTGATTCTTCTTGTAGAAGAAGTTTGATGATTAGGTCCAAATAGGGATATTTTTCGGAATATAAGGTTGTGTGCGTATCATGTAGCATTGGGAGAATGTTATAGGGATTCGGTTTGTTTTGAAAGTTCTGTTTTTTCCCGAATATTTGATGAATGGCGGTACTGTTTTGTTTACTATCGGACGTAAGAAAGGAGCTGGCCCAAGTTATAAATAAATTTGCTTCCGCTTCGGTCTCGCTCATCCCGTTCCGGAGCATATTTTTGAGAGAAAGGGTATTTCGAAAATGATTTATATCCATGTCGATACCCAATTCCGATAAGAACACGAGACCGGGTTGGATTCTGTTATTGCATTCTATGCTGAACTGCTCTTTTTTTTGAAAGATTGCCGGTATTTCAAGTAATAGTAATTGTTGGTCATATTGTTTGATTCCCTGTAGAAACTCATCAATCCGGTGGGCCGATAACAAATTCTGCTGAATTTCAAATTGTAAATCCTTTCCCGTCGTGTGTCGGAAATAGGTAGAAAAGAAATCATGATTTTTAAAATAGAATAATTCTATTCGTGAGTTTCGGATTTCCATGTATTTTGATTCGTAAGGTCCGCCGCATAAAGAGAGTCCCTTTATTGGGTGTGAGGGATGGAATGATATGGTATCTTTACCGGAATAACTTTTTTTACCCTGAGATATTATGCGTGTTTGTCGAGGATGTAAGACGTAGAGATGAAAGCTTGTGAAGTCGTTATAACTGAAATATGAAACTCCCGGAAGGACTGGAGGAATGCTTGTCGGGTACCATATGCAGTAGGGAGTTAACAAAAGAAAATCGTCGCTGATGAAAGAATTTTTCTGTCCGAAACGGAAAATGAAATAATCAAGAGGAGACTCGTGTATTTTTTGTTTCGGTTGATCTATATTGCAAAAATTTTCGTCAATATATCCTTCATACTCGATTTGTAGATGTACAGAATCTCCTTTATGGAGAAAACGTTGTATGCTTAATGTTTGATTATCCCGTGTGTATATTAAGGGGTGATCTCCTTCCCTTAAACTCGTTATTTTCAATCCCGGGTTCAAAAATAGTATAATTCGAGTGAGAGGTTCCGGATTCAGATTCTTCGCAACTATATCGCTTTTCAAAAATATTTTTTCTTTTTTTTGTTCAAAAATTATCGAGTGTTCTTTTATATGGGCTGAAGCAGTAGCCTCGTAGAAGGAGTAATTCTTTCGGAATTTTTCTCGTGCTTGTTCGTTTTTGCTATAGTTAAATTCTATAATAAAGCCCGAGATTATTCCGATGAATATAAACAGGCAACCCCCGGATGATTGCAAACGGATATGTTTGGGGTTGTTCGGTTTGCGATGTAATAGAACGACGGCCGTGATAATTAATCCGATTCCTATTAGAAGATAGATAGATCGTTGTAGTAAATAAGAGGATAAATTCGGATGGCCGCTTATATCCGAAAACATGTTCGGTAAAGAATGACCCAGAAAGTCGAGTGTCCCGTATGTATTCGGGGTAAAAAATGCCGTCACAATCCATAAGACAAGTAGTATCGTTTGTGCAAAGAAACGTGATCCGGTTATACCTGATAACCATAACCCTAAACCTGTCAAAAAACAGAGTGAGGGTAAAGTCAAGGTGAATAAATAGAATAAGTAATATGGAAAGTAAAAAGGAGCATCGCTTACCAAAAGGTTCAACAAGCAGCAAGTCACAATAGAAAAAATATTTATGATGACGTACAAACAGAGAATTCCCATGACTTTTCCACACAGGTATATATTATTTTCGATAGGGCGAGTATAAATGCAGGCATTCCAAGCTTCTCGTTTTTCTCGCTGGAAAAAATCGGTGATAAAGAAAATGATTAGTAGTGATTGAGCAATATTGAAAAGGTATGCATTTAGGTAAGGCATGTGTGCTGCAGAGGCAATCATTCCCCAGTCGGTATTTGCCCCGATACATTGAAACACCACTTGCAGAGAGACAATTCCACTTAAAGCAATAAAAACAAATACTTGCCATGTCCCGTTACGGGATATTAGCTTTATCTCTTGACGTGCTGTCAATAAAAAATGAGACCATTTCATGTGGTATTGTTAATTCTTTGACTCGGGTTTTATTGTCGTGACATTCTGGGGATTAATTTGCACGATCTTCTTACGTGCAATACAGGATTTTCCCGACTTCTCTTTTTCCGTTAAATGTATTGTTAGAAATATTGCCGTGGATAATGCTTCTTTCTTTTTCTTTTGAACAATTAGTTTCAACCGGAAAGTTTTAAAATTCTCTTTGTGAATTTCTATAATCGAATCATTTTGTGAAACGCATATTTGAAATGAATTTGATTTCGAAAGAGGGCTTTTCTCTTTATTATATTCAAAAATAATATCTTTTAATGCGTTTCCGGCAGAGTCGGACACATTAAAATGAAGTATATTTTGCTCGAATAGAATAATGGTATAGCGTATTTGTCCCCCGTTTCCTTTTTTCTCCTTGTCTTTTTTTTCTTCAGGAATAAACATAAAACTCGTCATGATAATAGTTGAAAGCAGTAAAATAGCTTTAAAGTAGATTTTATCTTTTCCCATGATGATTGTGTGTAATATGTTATTTTTTTCTTTCGGAATAGAATCTTATAGATTTAATGTTTACAACTGATTCATGTCTCGTATCTGTAGATGATTTTGTAATGGGGATAGTCGGTTGTATGACTGCAAGTTCAAAAGCGTATATATTTCCTTTCCCATCGTTCAGTATTACAATTCCTTCGTATTCCGGCCTGACGTTAAAAATCCATGCCGTAGGTCCATTTGCATAAAAATCAAAAACTCGTCGTTCATGGTAGATATGTATATTTCTGGGATTAGGACCAAATAAATATTCGAGGTCTATGCGAAGGTCACTTCCTATAGGAACGCTGTAAGATGGAACATTTCCTTGTGCATGGAGGAAATTTAAGGATATGTTGCTTGATGTGAAAGCAAAGATTAAAAAGAGGCAGCAGATTTTTTTTCCATAATAGTATATCTTTAGATGCTATGGGGTTGTTTTTGTGGCAATATAATATTATTTTTCCAAATAAACTAATTTTTATTCGGAAAAATAAAAAAAAGAGGATAGAAAAATCCCGCTTTTCGAAGTTATGAATAGAAAAGCGGGATTATTTTAAAAGAAAAAATTTATTTCAAATGCTGATTCAGGTAATCCATGAATTTGCCGTACAAATGCAGACGTGTCATGCCTCCGAATATACTGTGGTTGCGGTTGGTATAAATTTGCATGTCGAATGGTTTATTGGCTTGTACCAAAGCTTCCGATAATTCATAAGCATTCTGGATGTGAACATTGTCGTCTGCCGTTCCGTGACAAATTAATAAATGTCCTTTCAGTTTATCTGCCCAGTTGATCGGAGAGTTGTCATCGTAGCCGTTCGGGTTGTCCTGGGGACGACGCATGAAACGTTCAGTGTACACGGAGTCATAGAACCTCCAGTTGGTAACCGGGGCTACCGCTATGGCCGTGGAGAATACATCGTTTCCTTTCATCAGGCAAAGAGAGGACATGAATCCTCCGTAGCTCCACCCCCAGATTCCGACCTTTGCCGGGTCGATATACGGTTTTTCAGCCAACCATTTGGCCGCGGCAATCATATCGTCACTTTCGATTTTACCTAACTGCATGTAAGTACATTTTCGGAATTCTTCTCCTCTTGCACCGGTTCCCCGGGGATCGATACAAGCTACGATATAACCTTCTTGTGCCAAGTATTGCGTCCAGTCGATGGCCCAGGAATTATGTACCTGTTGAGAATTCGGTCCGCTGTATTGAATGATCAATAACGGGTAAGTTTGTTCAGGATCGAAATCGACGGGTTTCATGATCCACGCGTTGAGTTGTGTCGTCCCGTCTGCGGCCGGTATTTGAATGTATTCCCGTTGAGCCACGGAGTAATCTTTTAAGGTCTCCTTTAACGCCGCGTTGTCTTCCAGTATACGGATGTCTTTTCCATTCGCCCCGTAAAGAGTGATGACAGGAGGAGTGTCGGCATTGGAAACCGTGTTTACATAGTATTTGAAAGATTTGCTAAACTCCGCATTATTCCAACCTTGCGTGGGAGTTAGTAATTTTTTTCGTCCTTTTAGATCGATGGAATAGACGTATTTCTCGATAGGAGATACTTCGTGAGAAGAGTAGTAGAATAATCTTTTTTCGGGATCGTAACCGTAAAAATCGACCACGTCGAAATGACCGGAGGTAATGGCTTGTTTTTCCTTTCCGGCCATGTCGAAGAGATAAAGATGGAGATAACCGTCTTTTTCACTGCTGAGTACGAAATGTTGTCCGTCTTCCAGGAAAATAAGGTTATCGAAGTTATTCTCGTCTATGTAGTATTTATTCTCTTCCCTGTACAGCATTGTCGTATTGCCTACCCGGGCGTTTGCCAGCAAAATTTCCAGCTTGTTTTGAAATCTGTTTAATTTCAGTATGGCTAATTTTTTAGGATCGGTGGTCCATTTGATACGCGGGATATAGATGTCGGTTTCGTCCCCGATGTTCATGGAAGTTGTGACGCGATCTTTTATATCGTACACGTGTACGCTGACTTTGGAGTTCGCTTCACCGGCTTTCGGGTATTTATAAGAATAGTTGGAAGGATAGACGGCATTTTCTTTCAGTTCCGGTCTCTCTCCCTTGAACATGTTCATATGGTATATCTTTACATCCGATTCGTCAAATTTCATGAAAGCAATGGCGGATCCGTCGGGGGCCCACTCGAATGCTTTATTGAATTCAAATTCTTCCTCGTAGACCCAATCCGGAGCCCCGTTAATAATTTGATTGAATTTTCCGTCGAAGGTGATCTGTAATTCGGATCCGAAGCGTAAATCCGCGATAAAGAGATTGTTGTCCCGTACGAATGCTATTTTGGTTCCTTCCGGGGAGAAGGTTGCCAAACGTTGAGGTCCACCTGTGGATAACGGTTTCAGTTCCCTGTTTTTAAAATCGAAAACGTAATAGTCAGCCGTGAAAGAACGACGGTAAATCGGTTTTACGTTCGTGCATATCAAAATACGGCTTTCATCGGGACTGAACTCGTAGTCTTGTATCGTTTTTACCTCTTTATATTTGGGATCACTGAGATCTAACAGGGTGTTTACGGCCTTTCCGGTTTTGTAGCTATACATGACTAATTTTTGTCCGTTGGATTCCAAAACCGTATAATGTTCTCCGTCGTTCAGTGAACGAAGTCCCCGAACCCCCGTGGGCATAAATGTATAATTGAGACAGAAATCGGCCAGACTAAATTTTTTATTTTCGCTTTGTGCATATCCGGGTAAAACCAACCCCACCATAAAAAGGAATACAATTAACTTGTAAAACATTCTCATAACCTATAATTTTTTAGCATTTTGAATCAAGTTCCAAAGATTCTATTTTTTTCTTTTATTTGAAAATGATTTGCTGATTTTAAGTTTAAAATAACGATTTAATGGCTTGGATTTTAAATTTTCGGCCTGATTTGAGAGGGAAGGGTACGTTTTTGCGATATTTAGGGGAAAGAGAGACGATTTTAATCTAAAATAATCACTATCTTTGCCGATTCAAAAATGAAAGCGAATGAATTACACCCTTTTAGCGAAAGATAAGCATAGCGAAGCAAGATGTGGCCTGTTAACGACAGACCACGGAACTATTGAAACTCCCATTTTCATGCCGGTGGGGACAGTAGGGACCGTAAAAGCTGTGCATGCCCGGGAGTTGAAAGAGGATATTCAGGCTCAAATTATTTTAGGAAACACGTATCATCTCTACTTGCGACCGGGTACGGATGTGTTGCAAGCCGCGGGAGGTTTACATAAATTTAACGCGTGGGATAGACCGATATTGACCGATAGCGGCGGTTTTCAGGTATTTTCTTTGACCGATAGCCGGAAGATCACGGAAGAAGGGGTTACCTTCCGTTCTCATATTGACGGGTCGAAACATCTTTTTACACCGGAAAACGTAATGGATGTCCAGCGTAGGATAGGGGCCGATATCGTGATGGCTTTCGACGAATGTCCTCCCGGTCAAAGCGATTACGCCTATGCTAAAAAATCTTTGGAGTTGACTCAAAGGTGGTTGGAACGTTGTGTAAAACGTTTTGATGCAACGGAGCCGTTATACGGTTACCGTCAGTCTTTATTTCCGATCGTTCAGGGATGTGTGTATGAAGATCTTCGGGAACGTGCTGCTGAGCATGCGGTGTCATTGGAGCGGGAAGGATATGCTATCGGAGGCTTGGCGGTAGGAGAGCCCGCGGAGTCGATGTACGCGATGATTGAGGTGGTGAACCGGATTTTACCGAAAGATAAACCCCGCTACCTGATGGGTGTCGGTACGCCCGAGAATATTTTAGAGGCCATTGCTTTAGGCGTCGATATGTTCGATTGTGTTATGCCTACCCGGAACGGAAGAAACGGAATGTTGTTTACGACGGAGGGGGTAATTAATATTAAGAACAAAAAGTGGGAAAAGGATTTTTCCCCCATTGATCCTTTAGCTCTCTCTTTCGTGGATAAAGATTATTCAAAAGCCTATTTGCGCCATTTGATTAAGGCAGATGAAATTTTAGGGTTGCAAATTTGTTCGATCCATAATTTGTCCTTTTATTTGTGGTTGGTAAAAGAGGCGCGGAAACATATATTGGAAGGTGATTTCCTTGCATGGAAAGCGAAAACAGTAAAAAAAGTGACAACTCGGCTGTAGATGAAAAAACTGGATATATATATTATACGAAAGTTTCTGGGTACCTTCTTTTTCTCAATGGTACTCATTCTCAGTATCGTTATCGTTTTCGACCTTTCGGAGCGTTTGGAGAAGTTTATAGAGAACAGTGCTCCGGTCAACGCCATTGTTTTTGACTATTACCTCAACTTCGTTCCTTATTTCGCGAATGTGTTTTCTTCTCTGTTTACATTTATTTCTGTTATTTTCTTTACTTCCAAGATGGCTTACAATAGTGAAATCATAGCCATTTTGAGTACGGGAACCAGTTTTCGCCGGATGGTACGTCCCTATATGATTTCGGCGGGTGTTATCGCGACGTTGTCCCTGTTGTTGACTGCTTTTATCATCCCTAATGCCAATAAGAAACGGATAGAGTTTTCGGAGAAATACATTTGGAAAACTTTTCAAAATCGAGAGAAGAATATTCATCGTCAAGTGGCTCCCGGTTCTTATATATATATGTCCTCTTTTTCCGTGGGTCCTAAAATAGGATATGATTTTTCATATGAGAATTTCCGGGGAGATACGTTAATAAATAAATTGAACGCCCGGTTGATCGAATGGGACGAGAAGAAAGGAAAATGGACGATTAAGGATTGGACTTACAGGGAGTTCGACGGAATGAAAGAGACGTATACGACGGGTAGACAGATCGATACCTTATTAAATTTTACTCCGGCGGAATTTTCAGAAGATCCCAAGAAGATAAAGGAACGTTTGACTTTGCCGGAATTAAATGAATACATTGACAGACAAAAGCTGAGGGGAAGTAGTAATGTTGTTGAGTTTCAGATTGAGAAATATAGAATTTTCTCCAATGCTTTTGCCACCTTTATACTGACATTGATAGGGGTGAGTATTGCTTCCCGAAAAATTCGGGGAGGTATGGGATTTCATTTAGGATTAGGGTTGTTGATCAGTTTTTCTTATATTCTATTCATGCAATTTTCGACGGTATTTGCAACCAATGGAAATATGAATCCGTTATTAGCGGTATGGATACCTAATATCTTGTATGCTTTCGTGGCATTTTTTGTTTATCGAACGGCTCCGAAGTAAGTTGAGTCGGGAGTACAATTGAATTAAAAAATAGAGATCAGTTGTCTGAAAATCGAAGAGCATTTAATATACTGTTGATTTATAGTATGCTCAGTTATAATTAATATTTAATTTATTAGAAGTCTGTTATGTACAATCGGGAAGAGAAAAGACCAAGGATTAGTCGAAATGCCGGGCATCGTGACGAGAATCGGCAAAGGAAGCCTGACACCCGTGAGGGAGATGAGAGGGCAAATCGTTTTAACAGGGAGCGGAGAGATGATTTTTTTTCCGGAGAGGGAGAGTCGGATCGTCCGGTCAGAAGGTTTAAACGGGTTGAGATTCGGGATTTGAATCAAGAACGAGAAGGTAAATTTGTTCGTCAAAATCGTTTTGACAGAGGGGAACGTAACGATGAGGGGGAGAGATTCCGTAGAGATCGTTACGAGGGAGATCGTGACGGGGAAAGAAAAGAACGTTCATTCCGTCGCCGGGACGAAAATTATCAGAAACGGGAAGAACAAGGAGAACGGAGGGAAAACCGTTTTCCGAGAAGAGAAAGCCGGGAAGATAGAAACGAAAGGTATACTTCCGACAGGGAGAACCGGAGCGAGGGGGGAGAACGGCGTTTCCAGCAGAGGAATTACCGGGAAGAGTCGGGAAAAAGAAATGAATTCAGGAGAGGAGCACGTTCTGAGCGGGAAGAGTATAACCGGGGAGAACGTGAAGAAAGAAACGACCGTTTCAACCGAGTAGATCGTCCCAATCGTGAACGTAGAAATTTTCCGGAAGCAAGAGAGAGAAAGAGAAGTGTCTATTCTCAGAAGAAACAGTTGGCTCATCGGTTGGAGAACGAAGGCGATGAAACGGAATTGCGGTTGAATCGATATATTGCCAAAGGGGGAATTTGTTCCCGCCGGGATGCAGATGAATTGATTTTAGCCGGACGGGTAAAAGTAAACGGAGAGGTGATACAACAAGTAGGTGTGAAGGTTAAACGGGAAGATAGGGTAGAAGTGGACGATCGTGTTGTTGTGCCGGAACGTAAAGTGTATTTGGTATTGAATAAGCCTAAAGATTACGTGACTACCGTAGATGATCCCATGGAGCGCAAGACGGTTATGTCTCTGATCGAGGGGGCTTGTAAGGAGCGGGTTTATCCGGTCGGACGTTTGGATCGCCAGACGACGGGAGTGCTTTTATTCACGAATGACGGCGATTTGGCTAAAAAATTGACGCATCCGAAGTACAATCAGAAAAAAATATATCACGTTTTTTTGGATAAGGTTGTAAGTATGGGAGATCTTCAGTCCATCCGGGACGGAATTGAGTTGGAAGACGGTTTCGTTCAGGCCGACGATATTCAAATAGCTGCTGATGATCGTACGCAAGTCGGCATCGAAATTCATTCCGGAAAGAATCGTATCGTTCGTCGTATATTCGAACATTTCGGCTATCAGATTCTTCGATTGGATAGGGTTTATTTTGCCGGAATCACGAAAAAGAACTTGCCTCGCGGAAGATGGAGATTCTTGACACCTGAAGAGGTGACTGTGTTAAAAGTTTATTAAATAGGTAGATCTTTGTAGATACTATTGTGTTTTTTTATACTTTAACAACATCTTTCATGGGTCGGTTGCATAGACCCATGAGAGATGTAATATAACGGGAATTTATGGTTGCATTTGTTACAAATGGATTGAATAGGATGAAAGCGCTGCACTCTTTCTCCTATACGCCAAGATGGATCGTTTTTATAATCGACGTGATGTTGAGTTGCGTCGCGGTCGGTGTCACTTATTTGATACTTGGGAATTTTCAGTTAGACCGCATAAACATGTCTCTTGTTTCACGAGGGGCGATTTGTATCGTGGGGGTAAGGATTGTTAGTTTTATTTGGGGAAAAACTTATTCCGGTATTGTTCGATTTACAGGAACAGAAGATGCTTTACGGATTTATTATGTATTAACGGCTGGAGAGTTGGTACTTCTTTTAGGAAGCGGTGCTTATTTTTTGGTGACCGGCCGCCTATTGATCGCTATCTCCGTGCTTTTGACGGAGTACGTGTTGTTAATGAGTATGATGATTGTGAGCCGGTTGATTGTAAAAACTCTTTTTATCCAATATATAGGAGCGGAAAAGGCAAAGAAGAATGTCATTATTTGCGGAAGCGATGAGTATGGGATTATGGCCAAGCACGCGTTGGATAACGCGGAGGACGTGTCTTATAATATCCTTGCGTTTATTGATGTGAATGATAAAAAAGCCGGGAAAGTATTGGAGGGAATTAAGATTTACAAGATGTCTTCTTTGGGGTATCTGTTGAAGCGGAATAAGGTGGATAAAGTTATTATCGCTAAAAAGATGATCGCTTACGATAAAAAGCGAACGATTGTCGAAACCTGTCTGAAATATAATGTCAACGTGTTGGAGGTTCCTCGTTTCGAAAGTTGGATTAACGGGGATCTGAGTATACGGCATATAAAAAATATAAAGATCGAAGATTTGTTGGAGCGGGGGGAGATCAAATTGGATGAGGATAATTTGCGGAAGCAATTACTTAATAAGGTCGTTTTGGTGACCGGTGCGGCCGGATCCATCGGAAGCGAGATCATCCGTCAATTGACTCATTTCAGACCTTCTTTGATTGTGCTTTTTGATCAGGCAGAATCTCCGTTGTATGATATAGAACTGGAATTGAAAGAGGAATTTCATTTTTTTAATTATAAGATTGAAATCGGGGATGTTCGTGATAAAGAGAGGGTGGAAGGTATGTTCAGAATGTATCATCCGGATATCGTTTATCATGCCGCGGCTTATAAACATGTGCCGATGGTTGAGATGCATCCCGTGGAGGGGGTGAAGACCAATGTGTTCGGAACCAAGAATATGGCGGATTGTGCCGTAAAATACGGCTGCAAGCGTTTTGTTATGATCTCCACGGATAAGGCGGTAAATCCGACGAATGTCATGGGAGCCAGTAAGCGTATTGCTGAAATCTACACGCAATCTTTAAACAAGATATCACAAACTAATTTTATAACGACCCGTTTCGGAAATGTATTGGGATCGAACGGATCGGTTATCCCTCGTTTTAAAAAGCAGATCGAAACGGGGGGGCCGGTTACGGTAACTCATCCGGAAATAACCCGTTTCTTCATGACGATTCCGGAAGCCTGTCAACTGGTCTTGCAAGCGGGTGCTTTGGGGCATGGAGGGGAAATTTTCGTGTTTGACATGGGGAAAAGTGTGAAAATCGTAGACTTGGCTCGGAAAATGATCAAATTGTCCGGTTTTGAAGTCGGTAAGGATATTCATATTGTCTTCACCGGGTTGCGTCCCGGCGAGAAGCTATACGAGGAAGTTTTGAATGTAAAGGAGACAACTCTTCCCACCGTTCACGATCGAATAAAGATAGCTAAGGTCAGGGAATACGATTACAGGGGGGTATTGGAAGAGATAAATAGATTGCATTCAGCCTTGGAGACCGCGGATAGTTTTATGGTTGTGAAACAGATGAAAAACATCGTTCCTGAATTCAAGTCTAAAAACTCTGTTTTCGAATCCATCGATTTCCAAATGGAAGAAGAGGGAATGAACAAACAGATGCAAGGCGTACTCGATCGTATGGAAGTATTAGAGAAACAGGAGGTGTCGGGTGATGTTTGAGAAAAATCAATCGCGTTGGTACGCTGTTTACACGGCTTCCCGGGCAGAGAAGAAAGTAAAGGAGCGATTGGATCAGCAGGGGATTGTAAATTATTTGCCGTTGCGTGTCGTAATCAGAAAATGGAGTGACCGTAGCAAAAAGGTGGAGATCCCTTTGATAAACGGATATATATTCGTATACGTGAATTTATTGCAGATGCAAAAGGTTTTGACGACTTTTGGAGTGGTCTCTTTTTTGAAGGAATTCGGGATACCGGCTCCGATACCGGATAAACAGATAAAAGCATTGCGTTTTATGAACGATAACGCGGAAGAGGAGGTGGAAATTTCTACCGTGGATTTGCCTGTCGGTTCTTATGTGCGGGTTGTGTTGGGAAAGCTGGCGGGGTTGGAAGGAGAGTTGGTTGAGGTCAGGGGGAAACATCGAATTATGGTCCGTTTGGAGCATTTGGGGTGTGCTTTGACCACGGTGCCTTTAAGTTGTGTGGAACCTTATTGAAGAGTCGCTTCCGGTACGTAGCTACGGATAGATAATTTTCAGATATGTTTTTTTGATTTTCAATTAAAAACGTATCTTTGCCGTCGCCTGCAAAATAGAGTTGTTTTGGTGGTTTTGCGGTTAAATATTTTAGTGAAAACTTTAAAACGATTAAAATCGATTATATGAGATTCTTGTTGCTTATTGTATTTTTGTTTGGTGCGGTTGTCACTTCTTTTGCCCAGATGACCGATGCGCAGGTCATTCAATTGTTGAAGCAGGCTCAAAAAGACGGAAAAACACAGCAGGAGATGATGCTGATGTTAAAAGACCGTGGAGTGACTCAGGAACAGATGTTACGTCTGAAGGCACAATACGAAAAGATGATGGCAGAGAAGGAGGGGGGAGCAGGTAAAATGACCGATACTAAGTCGGGGGGAAATCGTCTGAGGACCATAAACAAAGAGATGTTGAGTTCGATGGACTCTTTGTTTGTCATGATGGATTCCATTCCGGCCTTTGTTGCCGATCGTTCGAAGGAGGTGTTCGGTAAGGATCTGTTTAATAATAAAAAATTAACTTTTGAGCCGATATTGAATATCCCCACTCCTGAAAATTACAAGTTGGCGGCGGGTGACGAGGTTATCATCGATGTGTGGGGGGATTCGGAACAGACCGTGCGGTCGGTGATATCCCCGGACGGAAGTATTATCGTCGAGAATTTAGGGCCGATCTATTTGAGCGGTCTTTCCGTAAAAGAGGCGAACGGAAAAATCAAAAACGAATTTTCTAAGATTTACTCCGCGATAACGGCCGCGCAACCGACTACTTTTGTTAACCTGACATTGGGACAGATCCGAAGTATTCAGGTGAACGTGATGGGAGAGGTGCTTGTCCCGGGGAGCTATACCTTGCCTTCCTTGGCATCCGTTTTTCATGCGCTTTATTCTGCCGGAGGGGTTAACGATATCGGTACTTTAAGGGAGATTAATATTTTTAGAAAGGGAAATAAGATTGCAACCCTTGATGTATATAAGTATATTCTGGAGGGGGGAAATATCGGGGATATCGTTTTGCAGGACGGGGATAACGTTGTTGTCGGTCCTTATAAAGATTTGGTACAGATAAAAGGAAGGGTGAAAAGACCCATGAAATACGAAATGACTGCGGAAGAGAGCTTACAGAAGTTATTGGACTATGCCGGAGGGTTTACGGGAGATGCATATAAAAAGAATGTACGTTTGATTCGCAAGAGCGGTTCCGAATACCGGATCCACACGGTGAAAAAGGAGGATTTTCCTTCTTTCCTATTGGATGACGGGGATGTGGTCGAGGTCGATTCTATCGTGTCGCGTTTTGAGAATAAGGTTTCTGTACAGGGAGCCGTGTATCGTCCGGGGGATTACTCCTTGGATGAGGATATTCAAACGGTAGCCCAGTTGGTAAAGGTGGCTGAAGGTTTGAAAGGAGATGCTTTTACGGGACGGGTTTTGTTGTACCGGGAAAATCCGGATTTGACGAAGCAGGTTCAGTCTTTGAATTTGCAAGAGATATTGTCCGGAAGGGAAGAGGATATGCTCTTACAAAAGAATGACCTGCTTTATATACCTTCTACTTTGGGATTGCAGGAAAATTATATTGTTACGGTCCGCGGAGAAGTAAAGAAACCGGGTATTTATCCTTATATACAGAATATGTCGTTGGAAGATTTGGTATTGCAGGCAGGAGGACTTTTGGAATCGGCTTCTATGGTAAAAGTGGATGTGGCTCGTCGGGTAAAGAATCCCAAAGCGAAAAAGGAGGCTCTTTTTGAGGCGAAAATATTTAGTTATACGCTAAAAGACGGTTTGATTATCGACGGTCCGAAGGATTTTGTTTTGGAACCTTTCGACGAGATCGAGGTCCGTCGTTCTCCCGGTTATAGTGAACAACAGAATGTGATGGTAAAAGGAGAGGTGATGTATGAGGGTCAATACGCTAAATCGGTAAAAAATGAACGCTTGTCGAGTATTATCAATCGTGCGGGAGGACTAACCACCAAGGCTTATATTAAAGGAGCCCGTTTGGAGAGAAAATTGAACGAAGATGAACGCAGGAGATTGGAATCCAAATTGAAGTTGATGAGTCAGGGGGTCGGAAAGGATTCCATCGACGTTAAAACTTTAGAGTTAGGTGATACCTATTACGTGGGTATCGAATTGGATAAGGCGATGGCTAATCCCGGATCGGATTACGATGTGGTACTTCGGGAAGGAGATCGCATTATCGTTCCGCTTTATGACGGAACGGTGAAAGTAGACGGAGCCGTGATGCGTCCCAATACCACTACCTACAATCCTAAAAAGAAATTGAAAGAGTATATTGCCAGTGCAGGCGGTTTTGCTTTCAGAGCTAAAAAACGGGGGACGTATATTGTTTATATGAATGGAATGGTGGCTAAGAGAAAAGGGAATAGTGCGAAACAGATAGAACCGGGATGTGAGATCATCGTACCGATTAGACCGATAAGGAAGGGAATGAGCTTGGCTGAAATCATGAGTTTAGCTTCTTCTACGACTTCGATGGCGGCCATGATTACAACCATTATGAATAATTCGAAATAAGCGATATGGAACAGAACGAAACAATATCACAACAAAATAAAATACGTCCTGAAGAACAAGAGATCGATTTGGTTGAAGTGGTTCGTAAATTGTGGAAAAACAGGAAATTGATTTTGAAGGTGACCGTTTGTTTTATGGTGATCGGAATTTTGGTAGCCCTTTTTAGCCCTAAAGTATATACGGCCGGTAGTACGATGGTACCCCAGTCGGGAGAGAAGAATATGTCGGGAGGTTTGTCGGGGTTGGCTTCGATGGTGGGTATCAATTTGGGAAGTATGAGTGCGGGAGAGGTCCTTTCGCCTAAAATCTATCCGAAAATTATCGCCAGTGTCCCTTTTCAAAAAGAGTTGATGAATGCTCCTTTGACATTTGGGGGTATTGACCACCCGGTGACGCTTTTCGAGTACTTCACGGAGGATCGATACCAGCAATTTAGTTTGATCGGATTTATTAAAAAGTATACGATCGGTTTACCGGGAGTTATCCTCGGTGCGATTCGGGGAAAAGATACGACTTCTGTTGTTCGGGCAGAGACTAATTCTAAAATTCAGTTTATGACCAAGGATGAACAGGAAGTATCTAAAAAATTGAAAAATATCATAACTCTTAATATCAATGATAAGGATGGATATATTCAGTTATCTGCGGAGTTACCGGAACCGCTTGCCGTAGCGCAGCTGGCCCAGTATGCACAGACTTTACTGCAGCAATATATTACGGAATTTAAGATAGAGAAGGTCGCTTCTAATTTGAAATTTGTCGAGGAGCGTTATAACGAGACTAAGAATGATTTTGAAGAGAAACAGAAAGAGTTGGCCCGTTTTCAGGATCGTAATAAAAATTTCTCCTCGGCCATGGCTAAGATTGAAGAGGAGAGATTGACGGCAGAGTATACTTTGGCTAATAATGTGTACAATGAGTTGGCCAAACAATTGGAACAGGCCAAAATTGCCGTAAAAGAGACGACTCCCATATTGACGGTCGTGGATCCGGTGGTTATTCCCAATGAACGATCCAAACCTAAGCGGGCATTGATTTGTGTATTATTTACTTTTTTGGGAGGATTTGCCGGTATCGGCTTGGTGTTGGGTTTGCCCTTCGTGGCTGAAATCTCCGGAAGTGCGAAATTGAGGCGGATAGTTAAAGAATAAATAAAAAAGCGGGAAATCGATAAGTCTCCCGCTTTTTTATTGTGTTATGGAATGCAATCCGAAATACGTTCTCATAAACCATATGTACCCGAAACTCAAGATCAGGATGATGCTTATAAAGTACCAGGATTTATAAGCTTCACAATAGATGTAGCCTATGCTTATGATGCTTTGGAGTAACATATAAAACCCAGAAACAGCAACGTGTGGAATTTTAAGTTCGTTTGCCATTATTTGGTAGAGGTGTTTTCGATGAGGGAGACTGATGTTTTCGTGTAATAGAAGCCGGTGTATAATCGTGAGTATGCTGTCGACCCCGTATACCGCCAGTAAAATAATATAGCCGAGATCTCGTGTTTGTATAATTAACTTCCCTAACAGGAATAAAATGAT
>NZ_JAQEHX010000008.1:0-84105 GCF_027666085.1 Sanguibacteroides sp. AM78-02pH3A
GCTCGCTTTTTGTCACTTCAATATCTTTAAGAACTCGTCTGTCTATCTATCGGCTCCCGCCTTTTTTAGTGGCGAAAGCGGATGCAAAGATAACACCTTTTACCCATTCCCTCCAAATCTTTTTCCACTTTTTTTCAAACTTTTTTCCGGCTTTCCCGTTATATCTCTCTTCACCCGGTGTCAATCCATTTTCCTCTGAAAACGGCGACAAAGATATAATTTCATCCTCTTTTTTTCCAAATTTTTTCACCCCAATTTTTAATAAAAATTCACCTCCCAACGCATCGACCTGCTTTTCAATCGTTTGGAAATAAAAAATGGCCTTCCCCCACCTGACACGGGATATGGCAATGGTATCGCCCTGTTCTCCCTCCCCGGAAACATCTGAAATTTCAGACTGTAAATTAGAAGTATTCTATGATTTAGTGATTTATTGATTACGTGATTAAGAGATTGGGGAAAATTTACAATTCGGACTCTATACTTACGATTTAAAGGGACAAGCTCAAAACTCAGTCGTAAAATGACGTATCCACAAGGTTATCCCGCAACTTATTTAATCCCGCACGAGCTAAAGGCGAATCTTTAAATCGCGTTTCGAATGTTTTCTCATCCAATTGAAGCCATTGCTCCTTTGTCCATTCCATGATCTCTTTTCCGGGTTGAAACTCAGAAACCTCATTAAATATCCCTTTCCGGTTCCAAGGACAAACCTCCTGGCAAATGTCACACCCGAACACCCGCATCCCCATTCTTTGCCGAACGACATCCGGAATATTCCCTTTATTCTCTATGGTATTATAAGAAATACATCGTCGCGCATCCAAGGAATAGGCCGTTAATGCTCCCGTAGGACAAGCCTCCACGCAACGATTGCAATTCCCACAAAAACGACTTTCGAAAGAGGAAGAATAGGTATCAAACTCCAGATTCGAAATAATTACGCCGATAAAACAAAAAGAGCCCCACTTCCGGTGAATAAGCAAGGTATTCTTACCGATCCAACCTAACCCGGCCCTCCTGGCCCATTCATGTTCGAATACCGGAGCGGAATCGACAAACACGCGTCCATTCACGGACCTATTCGCCTCTTCTTTTAATAAAGCAAACAACCGATGCAATCGTTCCTTCAAAACAAAATGATAGTCTTTACCATAGGCATAACGGGCAAAGACCGGAGTCCCTTCAGCCTGTCGACGGCACGGATAATAATTGGTCAGCGTGACAATTACCGAACGGGCTCCTTCAACCAACAACCGCGGATCACCTCTCTTTTCAATATTATTTGCCATGTAGGACATCCCGCCATGCTTTCCTTCTCCAAGCCATTCAAGTAAACGTTCCTTTTCCCGCGGCAAGGCCCCTGCCAGAGCTACACCGCAAGCATCGAAACCGGTCTCTTTCGCGTATTTCTCCAATGTCGAAGAAGATAAAACCATATTACTACTTATTAAAACAAAGAGAGTGTTTAACCACCCTCTTTCCATATCTTTCGAATAAATCAGATTCCGAATCCCAACTCCAATTTAGCCACCTCACTCATTTTCTCCGGTCCCCAAGGCGGGTCGAATACCAAATTAACGGTAACCTCTTCTATACCGTCTATCGTCATAACGACATCATGTACCTCCTGAACGATTTGATCGGCAATAGGGCATCCCGGGGCCGTTAAAGTCATAGTTACGATCACTTCATCTTTTTTCGGAAATTCAATACCGTATACTAACCCTAACTCCCAAATATTTACCGGGACTTCCGGATCATATACGGTCATCAACTTCTCTATCACCAAATCTTCCATTAAACTTTTTCCCATAATCCCCCGATTTTACGCCTTCGAATAAGCTAAAGCATAATACTTAATCTGTTTGA
Source organism: Sanguibacteroides sp. AM78-02pH3A (assembly GCF_027666085.1). Taxonomy (NCBI): domain Bacteria; kingdom Pseudomonadati; phylum Bacteroidota; class Bacteroidia; order Bacteroidales; family Porphyromonadaceae; genus Sanguibacteroides; species Sanguibacteroides sp. AM78-02pH3A. The sequence continues at coordinate 1,873 of NZ_JAQEHX010000008.1, forward strand.
TCATAGACAACAATCCATTCGAACGGGTCGGTGAAAGATGCTGTGTCAAACCGATTTGATCGATAAAACTCAAGTCCGCATCCACAATATCCTTCGGACGCTGCCCGGAAAAAACCCGCACCAACAAACCTGCAATCCCCTTGGTTATGATCGCATCGCTATCGGCCACAAAGTAAAGCTTGTCCTCCTTCATTTCCGCGTGAAACCATACCCTCGATTGGCATCCCTTAATCAGGTTATCATCTGTTTTACAAGCCTCATTCATAGACTCCATTCCCGTGCCGATCTCAATCAGATAAGCATACTTATCCATCCAATCATCGTACATGGAAAACTCTTCTACGATCTGATGCTCTATCTCTTCTATTGTCATTTGATCCTCTTATTTACCTATTCTCTGTTTACATTACAAATGTATTAAAAAACGGAAAATATACTACATCCGGAAAAGTTTTTCCACCTTTTTCACTCCCTCGCACAGCCTATCGATCTCTTCCCTCGTATTATACATTCCGATAGAAGCCCTTACCATCCCGGTAACATCATAATGCTGCATCACCGGCTCGGCACATAGCTGTCCCGTCCGCACAGCAATTCCCATCTTATCTAACAAGGTTCCCATATCAAAATGATGAATCCCCTCGATTCCAAAAGAAATGACAGAAGATTTTTCAGGTGCTTCCCCGTATAATCTGATATTCGGAATTTCCCGCATACGCTCCATGGCATATCGCAATAATTCATGTTCATAAGGGGCAATCTGGGCCAAACCCACGGAATCCACATATTTAATAGCCTCTCCCAATCCTATTATTCCTATAAAATCAGGAGTTCCCGCCTCAAATTTAAAAGGAAGATCATTGTAGGTCGTTTTTTCAAAACGCACCTCCTTGATCATCTCTCCTCCCCCTTGCCAAGGTGGTAGTACTTCCAACAGATTCTTTTTCCCGTACAAAACACCGACTCCGGTCGGCCCGTATATCTTATGACCGGAAAATACAAAGAAATCGCAATCCAAGTCCTGCACATCAACCGGAATATGTTGTACGGCCTGTGCTCCGTCGATCAGCACGTAAGCACCGAAACCGCGAGCCGCTTCTATTATCCGCCGTACCGGATTTACCGTACCCAATACGTTTGAAACATAGGCTACCGCTACCAACTTCACCCGTTCACTCAACAGGGCCGAAAAAGCCTGCATATCCAGCTCTCCGTTATCCTTGAAAGGAACGACCTTCAACACGGCCTTTTTCCGGTCACACAACATCTGCCAAGGTACGATATTGGCATGATGCTCCATTTCCGTAACCAGTATCTCGTCACCTTCATGAATAAAAGCTTCTCCGAAAGAGTGAGCCACCAGATTAATACTCTCCGTTGTTCCCCGGGTAAAAATCACCTCTTCCACAAAAGCCGCATGGATAAACTCCCGAACGATCTCCCGCGCTTCCTCATTCGCATCCGTACATTTATTACTTAAAAAATGTACTCCCCGATGCACGTTCGAATTATAACGGAGATAGTACTCGGTCATCTTTTCCACGACACTACGAGGTCGCTGCGAAGTCGCACCGTTGTCTAAGTAGACCAGAGGTTTACCGTAAACTTTCTCTTCGAGTATCGGAAAGTCTTCTCTTATTTTACAGACATCCAACATAATCCCCCTATTTTTTACAATGCATCACGCAATTGTGACATTTTGTTAACTCTCCTCTTAATCTCTTTTCAACCAATTCATCTATCTTTTCTCTCAAAGGCTCCAGCTTCACTCGTCTTACAATCTCGTGAGCAAAACCGAACATCATCATCATGCGTGCCTCAGCCGCACCGATTCCCCGCGAGCGTAAATAAAACATAGCCTCTTCATCAATCTGCCCCACCGTAGCACCATGACTGCATTTCACATCGTCGGCATCAATTACCAACTGAGGTTTCGTATTTACTTGTGCCGTATCCGTCAACAACAGATTGTTATTAGCCTGGTAAGCTTCTGTTTGCTGCGCGTCGGGACGAACCGTAATTCTTCCCGCGAAATTAGCCACGGCAGCATCATCCAATACTCCTTTAAAATGCTCATTACTCGTACAACGAGGAGCCATATGATCAATCGACGTGAAATTATCCACATGCTGCTTTTTATCCGAAAGATACATCCCGTACAGATTACATTCACATCCCTCTTCGGTTAAAGCTGCAAACAAATTATTCCGGATAAAACCTCCGTATAAAGAAATAACATTTGCATCATAGCGGGAATTACGTTTTTGCGAAACAAAAACGCTATTGATCTGAGATGCTTCTATATGCTGATTCTGAACATGATAATACTCGAAAGCGGCGTTTTCCCCCACAACGACCTCGGTCGTATTATTGGAAAGAAAAGAATCATCCGACAAAGTATGATCGCAAACCAAAACCGTTGCCTTAGCCTCCTTACCGATGATCACCAAATTACGCTGGAACGACATCAGATCCGCATTAGCCCGCATCAGATTAACCACCTGCAAAGGCTTATCCATTATTACCCGATCCGGAACATAAACAAAGATTCCGTCCTGCGCGAAAGCCGTGTTCAACGAAATCAAACTATCGTTTTCGCCCGGTTTCGCGTATTGATTATAATGGGTTTCAAACAACTCTTTATACTTCCGACTCGCTTCCGCCAGACTGCAAACAACAACTCCTTCCGGTAGCTCCAGCTTACCGTTACCATCGAAGAACCAACCATTTATAGTCAAGACCAGATTCGTATTCAAGTCTGGAACATTACATTGAAAAATCTCTCCGAGATCCACTCCCTGCTTTATATTTTTCAACACGACTTTATAATCCCGGTCAAAAACAGGAAGCAAGTTCGAATAAAGGTAATCTTCTGTCTTATACGGAATCCCTCCGATGGTTTCGAAACGACGAAAAGCCTCTTCCCGGTACCGATTTATAATCTCTCCGCACCCTTCCCTCAACAAATTCCGTCCCTCCTGAAAAAGAGCCTTAAAATCATTATTTATTTTCTCTATTTTTTCCATTCCCAGTAATTTGCATTTATTTTAGTCCCCATTCCGGAAGACGTCGTGTCCCACGTCTATTTAGACTCTTCAATCTCTTTCTTTATCCAATCGTAACCGTGTTTTTCCAATTCCGCAACCAATTCCTTTCCGGCCGTTTTTACAATACGGCCGTCATACAACACGTGTACTACATCCGGTATGATATAATCCAATAAACGTTGATAATGTGTAATCACAATAGTCGAATTATCCGGTCGTTTCAATTTATTCACTCCGTTGGCTACAATTCTCAAGGCATCGATATCCAACCCGGAATCCGTCTCATCCAAAATCGCCAATTTGGGTTCTAAAACCGCCATTTGAAAAATCTCGTTTTTTTTCTTTTCGCCTCCCGAAAAACCTTCATTCAAAGAACGATTCAATAACTTACTATCAATTCCCACCAACGCCATCTTCTCTCGAATCATCTTTAAAAAATCCCCGGCAGGGTAAGGCGGAAGCCCTTCGTACTTGCGATGCTCGTTCACAGCTGTCTTCAAGAAATTCACCGTACTCACTCCAGGGATTTCCACCGGGTATTGAAAACTTAAAAATATACCTTCACGAGCCCGGTCCTCCGCCGGCAACTCCAACAAATTTTTCCCGTTGAACCAAACCTCTCCCTTGGTAACCTCGAAACACTCCCGTCCGGTCAACACGGCCGACAAGGTACTCTTTCCCGCCCCGTTAGGTCCCATGATAGCATGCACCTCTCCCTTCTTAACGTCCAAGTTGATTCCCTTCAATATCTCTTTTCCGTCTATAACGGCATGTAAATCTCTTATCTTTAATAATTCTTCCATAATCTTAGCTTTTTATCGATCCCGTAATTCCCGTTTTTAAATCTCTCAATCACTTAATCTCTCAATCACTTAATCTCTCAATTATTATATTCTTATCCGACGCTACCGGCTAAACTGATCTGCAACAACTTTTGTGCTTCCACCGCAAATTCCATGGGCATCTTGTTGATAACATCCCCCGCGTACCCCTTAATAATCAACCCGATCGCATCCTCGGTAGATATGCCGCGCTGATTACAGTAAAATATCTGATCTTCACCTATCTTGGATGTCGTCGCTTCATGTTCCACTTGCGCTGTCGGATTAGCGACCTCCAGGTACGGGAATGTATGTGCCCCGCACTTATCGCCCAACAACAAGGAATCGCATTGAGAAAAATTCCGGGCATTCTGACAACTCTTTACCACCTTCACCTTTCCCCGGTATGAATTAGAACTATACCCCGCGGATATACCTTTCGACACGATACGACTACGGGTATTATTTCCGATATGAATCATTTTAGTTCCGGTGTCTGCCTGTTGGTAATTATTGGTTACGGCCACGGAATAGAATTCACTCACGGAACCGTCCCCTTTCAGTATGGTACTCGGATATTTCCAGGTAATAGCCGATCCGGTTTCCACCTGCGCCCAAATCAACTTGGAATTATCACCCTTACAAATCCCCCGTTTCGTCACGAAATTATAAATTCCCCCTTTGCCGTTCTTGTCACCCGGATACCAGTTCTGCACCGTACTGTACTTTACCTCGGCATTCTTCTCCACAACAATCTCGACGATAGCGGCATGCAACTGATTCTCATCTCGTTGTGGCGCCGTACATCCCTCCAAATAACTCACGTAACTCTCTTCCTCCGCCACAATCAACGTACGTTCGAACTGTCCGGTTTTTGCCGCGTTGATCCGGAAGTAGGTAGATAACTCCATCGGACAACGTACCCCCTTGGGAATATAAACAAACGAACCGTCGCTAAAAACCGCCGAATTCAAAGCCGCAAAAAAATTGTCATTGTAAGGCACAACCGACCCCAAATAACGTTTGATCAGATCCGGATGATCTTTCACCGCTTCAGAAAACGAACTAAAGATCACCCCCCGTTCGGCCAACGCTTCCTTAAACGTCGTTTTGACGGAAACACTGTCCATAACGGCATCCACCGCTACTCCCGAAAGCGTTTTTTGTTCGTCCAACGGAATACCCAACTTGTCAAAAGTGGCTTTCAACTCCGGATCCACATCATCCCATGATTTCTTCTCCTCTTTCTTAGGAGCCGCGTAATAAACAATATCCTGATAATTTATAGAAGGTATATCCAATTTTGCCCAGGTCGGCATCTTCATTGTCAACCAATGGCGATAAGCTTTCAATCGGAATTCAAGTAACCAGTCCGGCTCCCCCTTCTTTTCCGATATCAACCGAATGACCTCCTCATTCAACCCTTTCCCGATCATTTCGGTTTCCACATCAGAAACAAAACCATATTTATATTCACCCTCGGTTACCTCATTCAATATCTCGTCTTGTTCTTTAGCCATAACTTTACATAATATGAAAAAATAAAAATGGAGAATTGAAAATCATCCACTTCACCAATCCGTGCAAAAGTACAAAAAAATCTCACCCGCCCAACCGGATCGGAGTAGATAATATCTATTACGTGATAAATGTATATTATGGTTCAAAATCGACTCTTTTGTTTATTGCGTCATTCATCATTTTAAACTACTTTTGTTGAAACAAAATTTATAACATGAGCGAGAAAAAGCCACTGACTCAGCTCTCCACTTTAGGGGAATTCGGGTTGATCCGACACTTGACAAAAGATATAAAATTAAACAATCCGTCTACTATAAAGGGAGTAGGAGACGATGCCGCTGTCTTAGATTACAAAGACAAAAAAGTTTTAGTGAGTACCGATATGCTGATCGAAGGTGTACACTTCGACCTCACCTATACCCCGCTCAAGCATCTGGGGTACAAATCAGTAGCAACGAACGCCAGCGACATATTCGCCATGAACGGTACTCCCCGACAAATCACGGTCTCACTGGCCCTTTCCAATCGTTTTTCTTTGGAAGCGGTCGAAGAGTTATACGCCGGTATATATTTAGCCTGTGAACATTACGGGATAGATTTGGTAGGTGGAGATACGACCTCCTCCAAGACAGGCATGTGCATCAGCATCACCGTCATCGGAGAGGCTGAAGAGAACGATATCGTTTACCGGAACACGGCCAAAGAAAACGATCTGATTTGCGTCAGCGGTGATTTAGGAGCAGCTTACATGGGACTCCAGTTATTGGAACGGGAAAAAACCGTATACAACGGGAATCCGGAAGCACAGCCCGATTTTACCGGTTACGAATACATACTGGAAAGACAGCTGAAGCCGGAAGCCAGAGGAGATATCATTCGCCTGCTAAAAGAAAAGAATATCAGACCTACCGCCATGATGGATATTTCCGACGGGCTCTCGTCGGAGATATTACATATCTGTCATGACTCAGGTGTCGGCTGCCGGATATACGAAGAGAAAATTCCCATCGACTACCAAACTTATAAAATGGCGGAAGAGTTAAATATGAATGCCACGGTCTGCGCCCTTTCCGGAGGAGAAGACTACGAACTCCTATTTACCGTACCGCTGAAATACCTGGACACATTAACCACGCTCGAAGACATCAGTATTATCGGGCACACTTGTAAAACCGAAGAGGGATATACCCTTGTCACCCGGGACAGGAACGAATTCGAGTTAAAGGCGCAAGGATGGACCAATTTCAATACAACAGAAAAATAATTGAATCGACATGTCCGAATTAAAAGATATTTTAAGCGAAATAGAGCAACACAGTAGAAACGGAAACCGGAAAGAGTTATCCGCTTTATTGAAAAGAAGCATTCCGGACAGACTGAATTACTACCATGAAAGCCAGAAGATCGCCCGTCAGGAAGCATTTGCGGACATGCTGTACAAAACGCTTCTGCTCGAACTGGACGAGGAAGAAGACGAGAGCATTGAGATGGCCGAATTGGCCTATTTAGGGATGAGCGAAGGCATCAGCGGTTTGCCGGAGTGTACTTACGAAAGCGTCAAAAAACGTATTATCCTTTTACACTATTTCGCCGACTATTTTACCGATAGCCTGATCGAACTTTTTTTAAAAAAATACAGAAAAGATAATCTTTTGATGGCCAGGAATCTGGCATTAGAGTCCATCGCCCGCATGCAACTCTCCGATCTGTTCTACATAGAACAACATTTCGGGGAGCGAATTGACAGAGATGAACAGTTAAACGATGTTTTCAATGCCATTGAAATCGCACCGAATCTTTCCGAAGAAGAATTAAAGGAAGCTGATCTGATGCACAAGGTCCTGTATGCCTATTTGAAAGTAAAATATAAAAAACAGAGTTAAAAAAAGCGCCGTTCGGGTTGAACAGCGCTTCATTCATCAATCTAATCTTCTTTCCCTGTGATATCTCTGGCCTCTTGAATCGCCTCCCTCTTCTTTGGGTCTGGCTTTTTTTACAACAATTTTTCTTCCTTTAAATTCTGTTTCATTGAGGGCATTGATAGCGTTGAAACCTTCCGTCTCATCCTCCATTTCAACAAATCCAAAACATTTAGAATTTCCAGTTTCTCGATCCGTAATTACTTTGGCTGAAGAAACAGTTCCGTGCTCTGAAAAAAGAGCTTGCAAGTCCTCTCCGGTGGTAGTGGAACTTAGCTTTGCAACAAAAATATTCACAATAAAAAAATTAAAATTAATAATACATGTAGAAGGTTACGTAGAGATATATCTTTGGTTTCAACGATACAAAACTATTTTCTTCTATCGGGACAAATATAACTAATTTATTAATAATCAAAAAGAATATTATATTTTGTTGCCTTATAAAAAAATATTTTTCCCGCTTTTTCCTTTTTTTCCACAAAACACTTGCAGATTCACGAATTTCCATTACTTTTGCACCCGTTAATGATGGTGCCATAGCTCAGTCGGTAGAGCAAAGGACTGAAAATCCTTGTGTCCCCGGTTCGATTCCTGGTGGCACCACTTTCAAAATCGCTAATAATCTAATTTACAGATTGTTAGCGTTTTTTTATTTAACCGAATTTCGCCGAGTTTCCTATAAAGTTACCTATGACCGCATTATTTTATGCGTACTGAATGACGCTGAACCCAACTCAATAAATCGAAATTAAATCTTTTAACATTCTTTAGTCAAATTACATCTTGCACCATCACATATTGCTTTCAAACGAAAGTGGAAAGGTAAGGAACACCACTACCACTCCCTCAATAAACTCCCCAATAAAGGCATTTATTTTGTGTATGATTAAATAAATCCCTATTTTTGCATTAGCTTCTAAAAGGCTGCAATCTATCTTTGTTCTTTTAGTGGGTTTTGATCTGCTACCTCCCTGGGCGAAATTAGTATCACTGCTGATTTCGATTAAAGACGTTATTTTAAACGTGGGTAAACAATTTATTAACTTCAAAAATAACAGGATGCATATGAAAACAAAAATAAGTCAATCTAAGGCTAACGCTAGAGGGGTGTGGAACACGGTGGGGTAATGGATTAAAACGGACACACCTTATAGAACAAGAGAACCTGAAATATGGAGCAGTTGTGTTCCACACCCCCACCACCAAATATATTTACATCTATATATAAGCCGAGTATTTAGCTCGGCTTTTTTCTTTAACGCAAATCTAATCTGAAAGTAACGCATAGTAGCGCAATCGTTACGCAGGGTAACGCAATCTTCAGTAAGTCAAAATCTATCGACCAATTAACGATGTTTCAATTACGAATTTTGTTCAACAAGAAAAATATTGTCGGGCAATCTTGGGAAACATTTCGGCAATGTTGGGAAACCGCTGACAATGTGTAATCTTGACATTGAGAATTATTGTTTTTCAATTGAATCAAACCTACGGATGGTATATTCCGACAATGTAAGCCTGACGGCTGAACCAACTCACTATAGGCAACCGCACCAATGCTTGAGGCGAATGGGAACCGCCATAGAGCCACCGGAGCCAGATGCGCAATGTGCGCCCAATCCCATCGGAAATATTGAAAGAAGTTGTCTCTGTGCAAAAGTTGCCAGCACAGGATAATATCAACAATCCGGCAACACCCCTGATTATTATGGTAGATATACTATCATTGATTAAAAGCGGTGCTACTGGTCTCACATTGAACCTCAGCATCGAAGACCTCTTGACATTTGCGAAAGGGCTTATTGAAGACACAAAAGCGCAGCTCCTCCCCCTTATGGTAAGCGCTGCGCAGGAAACGCTCCTCTCCAAGAAGGAGGTGATGGCGAAATTCGACGTGTGCGACACCACCCTCTGGAACTGGCAACGCAAGAAGTATCTCATTCCGGTGAAAATCGGACGCAAGGTACACTACCGCCAGAACGACATCGAGCGTCTTGTCATTGAACGGGGCAAATGATGGAGGCGACCGAACTTAACAGACTGTGGAAAACACACCAGCTCAAAATCACTGACGAGATTGCGAAAGCCCCGGAAGTTCTCTTCTGCAACGGTTCGGTAATAGGCACACTCGACAATTTCTCGGCATCGACCGGAAAGGCAAAGAGCAAAAAGACTTTCAACGTGAGTGCTATACTTGCCGCTGCACTTACCAACGGCGAGGTGCTCCGCTACATAGCCGAGTTTCCGGATGACAAACGCAACATCCTCTATTTCGACACCGAGCAAAGCCCACACCATTGCCAGCATGTGATGAAACGTACCTCGCAACTTGCCGGACTGTTTCTTGACAGCCACCCCGACAACCTCTTCTTTGCCCAGCTCCGGGCATTGACACCGGATGTGAGGCTTGAACTTATCGACAACGCCATTGCCACGACCCCGAATGTCGGGTTGGTAATCATTGACGGAATCAGAGACCTGATGTTCGACATCAACAACGCCATAGAATCATCAAGGCTCATCAACAAGCTGATGGAATGGACTGACAGATACCAAATCCATATCCACACGGTTCTCCATCTGAACAAGAGTGACGACAATGTGTGCGGTCATGTCAGTACGGAGCTTAACAACAAGGCTGAGACGGTGCTTCAGGTCAGCAAAAGTACGACAGACAGCGAGGTTTCCGAAGTATCGGCATCCTGCATACGCTCTATGGACTTCCCGCCATTTGCTTTCAGCGTCGATGAGTACGGTTTGCCGGAGGTAGCCGCCGACTACACCTTTGCCCGACAGCAGAAGATTCAGACATTCTCCTATACGGAGCTTACACCGGAACAGCACCGTCAGGCTCTTGAGATAGCGTTTGCCGACGGTGATATAAAAGGCTGTCAGAACTGCGAGGACAAAATCAAGGAGGCGTATGCCGCCTGTGGCTTTCCATACGGCGACGGCAAGGTGACTAAACTCAAGTCATTTCTAATGAACAAGCGCATGGTAGTGAGATCAAACGGTGCATATTCCTACAACCCCGATTTCTACTTCTGATTCCGGTTCGGTTCAGTCCGGGGTGTATATATGTGAGTTGAACCCGAACTGAAAAATCCGACATCAAAAAATTGGTGTTGCCTTCTCTCTGTCGGACGCTAAGTCTGGCGCAAACTCCGATTGCTTGATTGCAACTGCATACATTCACATATTCATTCATGTGTGTATTCACAAGTTAATTCAAATGTTTATACAAATATTCATTCAAATGACAAAACACATCGTCATACATATGAATCCTGCATGGATGATATCATTTTTAGCTGTTAAGGTTCTGTAGTTTTGCGCATCTCGAAACTATCTAAAGGATTCGGAATTGTAGGGAGCGAGTTTATGTTTTCGTATTACAAGTAATCCTCAAACGACTCGCTCCCCCTCCGCTCCCGATGGTCACAAATCTCAAACACACAAATCATGAAGAAAATCAACTCAAGACCCTCGAAGGGTCGCCCCAAACTTCCGGCTGATGAACGCAAGTCCATCATGGTGCCGGTAAAATTTGACATAGACCAATATCAGATTTTGGTGGATAAGGCATTTGTCGCAGGCCTTAACCGTTCGGAATATATACGTCAGTCAGCCTTGCACTGCAAGATTGTGGAAAGGCTTAAGCCCAATGATGTAAAAGTAATCCGCAATCTTCAGGGCATAGCCGAAAACCTCAACCGTAACGCTAAATTTGTAGCTGCTCTTATCCAGAGAGGCTCAACGGAAGAACAGTTTGTCCGTGCCTACCAAGAGTTGATCCTGTACAAGGATTTCGTTCTTTCGCTGATAAAAATCTACCGGAATACTCCCGACAGCGTATGATGGGCAAGATTACAAAAGGCAGCAGTTTCGGTGGATGTATTGATTATGTTACCCGTAAAAAGAAGGATAGACCGGACGGCTCTCCCTGTGACGAATGGCGTCTTATTGATTGTAAAGATGTTTCTATTATTGAGGGGCGTGAAGGAATTATCGAATCTTTCGAGGACAATCTCGAGCTTAATCCGGTTCTGAAAAATCCGGTCGGACACATTTCCCTGAACTTTCATGCCAACGACAAAGATAAAGTAGATGACAATACTATGATTGAGATTGCCTGGAAATATATGGAAAAAATGGGTATAGTAGATACGCCTTACATCGTAGTTCGCCATCTTGACAAAGATTATCCTCACTGCCATATTGTGTTCAGTCGCATAGACAATCACGCCGAAACCATCTCCGACAATAATGATTTTGACCGTAACAGGTCTGTATGCCTTGACCTGACGAAAGAATATGGACTTCATATTTCCGAGGGCAAGCGACAGACCAATGTCAACAAATTGCGAGGAACCGAGAAGATACGTTATGAGATTTTCAATGCCGTTGACGCAGTATGGAACGACAAATCAGTTTATACTTTCGAGCAGTATGTGGCTCAGTTAAAAGCTGCGGGCGTTGGCATCGAATACAAATATCGGCATGGCAGCAACGAGGTGCAGGGGCTTTGGTAAACAAGAAAAGGAAAACGATTTGCGGCATCGAAGATTGACCGTCGGTTCAGTTTTGGTAATATCAAGAATCATCTTGCCCAAAGCAAAACGCTGCATCCGCAGTCCCGATGGCTCTTTGCCGACGGCACGATTGTACCCTTCTACACATATCAAGGTGTGAAATTGTCTGCGTCGCAAATCCGAGATTACACTTCCGGCAAAACAATCCGTATTGACGGGTGTAAGGGTGAATATCCGACAATATTCGTCAAGTTCAATCTCCAAGAACTCAAACCGGAGTCGTTTTCTTCAAATCCCGACGCTCCAGCACAGTCGCACGAATACAACAATTTTGGACTTTATGGTGGAATATCCCAAGCTCCAACAGAAGAAGGTCCATGCACAGTATCGGGAGGCGACAGCGAAACGTGGCCGGAATTCCGTCGCCGGCATCCTGAAATGTCACCATCAGAAGCTCTCGCCGCTTTCAAAGCCAAGAAACGAGGCAAGAACCTTAACGGTGGCTTTTCAATGGGCGGATTACACTAATTTGTTGAAATCCCTGTGTCTATTTCTCAGACATGGGGATTTCGCTTTTACATCTAATTTTGGATTTATATCTAATGAAAATCACAACGAAATATATCAATAATCCGATTGAGTGGATACCGTTCAATATAAGGAGATAGAGCCACCATGTAAATCCGGCTCCGCCGTGACTATTGAAAATAAGGTTATACCCAAAGATGGCATTGTATACGAGCATCACCAAAAGATTGTCAAACGCTGTCTTTAGCCTGATTCGATGGCAAAGCCATGTTGATAGCAGCGACAACGCATAGGCAATGGCAAGAATTACCGTATCTTCATTCCAACTGCAACAAGCTATGACAATCACCATCAGCATCGACAATACTGCCCATGCTATCCAAAATCGTTTATCTGTCAGCTTCATCGTTGTTGAGGAGTTTACGGGTTGATGTTATGATAAGTTTTAATGAATCAATTTCTTGTCTGTGTTCATCAAATACCTTTTCATCAAGTGGGAGTATGTCGATTAAATATTCTGAATCATTGTCTTCTATTTTGAACGATTCTCCATATAATACCATCGCTCCCAAATCGGACAAGACTTTGCAGGAATCAACCGTGAAAAAACTGTCAAACTTAAAATCGTATCGCTCCAGTGTGCCATCTTTAATCCATAGCGCACAGTTCGGATAGTCAATCCACCCATAATAGCCCTGCCGAATTATATAATTGTCATCCTCATAATATTTTTTGTGCGGGATATAGATTTCTTCCAATAGCCCAGTCCATACACCTAAAGTCACCGGAATAGGTAAAACGATGGCAGCGAGCCAACCGAGGCTATATATCTTGGCTAAAATATTGAGCCATTTCTTACCGGTGCAGACAAAAAATATCGCAAACGCACTCAAGGTCGTAAACCAGACAATCAGATACCCCAATCCCCACCTCAAATGGTCATAATATCTGAAGCCGACAAGCAACCCGATGCAAAGAATCAACCCAATGCAATGCGCAATAACCAATATTTTCTGCCATTTTAAGTTCATCGCAATTCAACAAATCTTTTTATAAAATATATTCCCAAGAGTAATGGCAAGATGCTGAGAACCCACGATATACATGAAATCATGAAGTAATAAAGTCCTGTAAAGCCGTCATGTATCCTGATTCCAGCCCAGATGAAAGACAAAATGACAAGAAACGGACATGTTAACCCCCAACATATAAAGACACTGCGAGTCCAGCTATTATTCTGCGATTTACGATATGAAAGGAATCCTCCTAATAGGTAGGTTATTTCCCATATCAAAAATATTTCCAAATTTTTGTAATAAAATAATTCATACACAGGATCTACGCCAATTAGAAGCAATGCAGCGAAAACGCTCATCATAACCGGCATAAGTGCGACAATAACGCACCATATCCAAAATCGTTTATCTTTCAGCCGCATATTCATCCAATCTTTGATTTAACATATCGCACACTTCGCTCTTGTTTGCAATAAGACTGCTATTTAGCGATTTATCGGGATTCTACGCATTATCCAAGAAATGCACTTGAATAATTTTTACTCCGCCTACTTTTGCTTCCGTGAAAATTTCTACATCGCAAAAATATATGGCTTGCCACCCTTTGCTTAATGTGTAATTTTCTACTCGGTCTTTGTGGATTCTTATTATCGGTTTTCTCATCAAGGCTAAGCCTAAGACATATATACCCACGCCGACACCGATAATAAATGCCAATCCGCATATTCCTCCAAACATCATCCTATAGCTGTCCGCATTTATAAGCAAGACACATCCCGTAAGGACAAATGCAGAACAACCCAACGCCAACAACAGACTTTTGGGAATATTGGGATAAATATTTATTTGGCTGTCCATATGCAAAATTACAACAAAATCTCGTAACTTGGTGATAATCGGAAAAGAAAAATCCGTATCTTCATGGAATACCACGAAAATGCGGATGATATGGCTCAATCATATATTTTCCTCAGCTCTCATAGTTAGGTTTAGTTTGTCGGGCATATATATTGCCCGACAAACTAAACCTAACTATATATAGGGCAACGAAAAGATAAAAACGACCTATATTCCCCAAATACTGATATTTATTGAAAAACTGCTGGTTTTACTATCATCTGGTAATGATCCGAAGCATTGTCAATGCTCATATCAAATTCTGCGAGATTTCTATCAACAGCTATGCTATGAAGGAGCGCTTTATTTTCCTTAGAAATCCGAGTGCCATAATAAATCTCACTTGGGTGAATTGTTATTGGCGTTACTTTAGGTGATGAGCGTTCTTGTTGGGGAGCTGTGCAAATCAACCTCCATTCATTTTCATAACTCCAATCGGTAGATTTGTTGAGTCCGACTTTAATAGTCGCAAGCTTATCTGGTTCAATTATTTGCCATCCGAAAACATTGTATATCGCCCATGCAAACAAAGAACTTCCGTTGTACCGAGATTCAGAATAAATTACGGGAAATAATCCACATTTGAGCATATTCATCTGCTTAAAAGACAGTTCATCTTTAGAATACCCTAAAGCATAACCTTCATGGTAATTGGTATAATGGCTCCACATCGTAATTGAATCCACTCTCTCACTGAAACAAGCATATGTTACGGCATTCCTTATTTGCGTTTCTACCAATGGTGCAATGGCATTTATTAAAGCTATAATTCCAAAAGCCATATTTCCCAAACGATTATTTATTTCTTTTGAATTTGATAAATCTGTCTTACATAAGTTTTCTTTTACAACATTGAATTCACCATTGGGAAAATAGCGATTGATCTCAGAAATAAAACTATCTGTCTTTTGGAACATATCCTGCATTATACGCACAAATTCTACATTTGCCGTATTCCTTATTAAGCTTTCAATTTGATTAATATCATATTGGAATAATGAATCGTATGGATCATTAAACATATCGGCCGTGACGGTATATACATCGTCAGATTTTAACGAATTAATGTTGTTCTCATTTACAGTCCTGTATCTGAATAGTTTGTCAGGCTTAAGCTCTGTTATAGCCTTATTGATTGGAGCTAACAAGACTGGCAATGAAGCAATAGACGTATCGCCTGGAATAATGATTGAACTTAGGATATTTGAAAATTCAGCTCTATTCATAGTCATCAAGTCAATGTTCTCTGAAATTGCTTTCTATTTTTGCTACGCCTTCGAGGATGTCGGTAAAGGAAGGAATCCTATCCTCGTAAATCATATGAGAAACCATCGTTTCATAGTCGTTCTTCCATTCTTCGAGGACTTCTTCCGGTGGTACAAGACAAATGCGTTTACGAATGTCAGGGGTATAATCCACATCGCGCACTAATGTGAAAATCTCACGATGA
Organism: Sanguibacteroides sp. AM78-02pH3A; assembly: GCF_027666085.1. Taxonomy (NCBI): domain Bacteria; kingdom Pseudomonadati; phylum Bacteroidota; class Bacteroidia; order Bacteroidales; family Porphyromonadaceae; genus Sanguibacteroides; species Sanguibacteroides sp. AM78-02pH3A. Next base: position 17,607 of record NZ_JAQEHX010000008.1, read on the forward strand.
TGACGTATGGTTTCCCAAAGCTCATCATTGGCAACCGCTTTATCTGATATTCCAGCCTCTATCAACTTGCACAAGTCATACAAATGACGTGACTTACGGTTTGCATTGCGGCATCCATCGGTAGTGAAGAGTTCATGTAAAAGAAAAGCTTTTTCAAGGAATGTCTTTTCAGCGATAGCCGCTACCATTTGAACCTCGGCATCTCTTGATGTCAAGTGAGGAAATTCGGTTGCGACGAATGAATCAACCGAAGCTTTTGCCGTAGGCTCGAATAGGGAACGAGCGCCTACCTCCAGCAAAACTTCATCGCGCAAATATGTTTTAACCTCCGGTGGCAAAACAGAAGTATAGAAGATGTGGATCTGCCGAGGTTCGGGGTATGTCGCATCTCCTTCACCATCGCGGTCTGCTACCACTGTAACAAATTTGTTCAATCCGGCATTTTCTACCGCTGTCACCAAATCAGATGCAAGTGTGTCTCTCACAAACACTGAAGACGCTTTACGCAACTTCTTCAATTGTTTCTTGGTGACATCTCCCTCTATCCCGAACATACTTCGGTCTATTGCGATGTCTATATCTTCGGAAAAACGCTGTATTACACCCCATACCTTACTGAGCGATGTGCCGCCCTTGAACACCATTTTATCAGCGTAAGGCAACGAGAAAAGAATATTGAGTATCTCTGTCACCCAAAAATCTTTCTCGATGGCGGCTGCCGGCAAGTGAATCCTTGTCGCAGTTTCCATAAATACAGTCCGGTGCTGTGCTTCGCTAAGAGACAAAAATTTATTCATAGGCGGTGAGTATTATTTTCCGGATCCATGCGGGGATAAGCGGGAAATCCCTTTTAATGGATTCAAACGGTACGTTTTTTAATAGTTTTCGTATATGTGCAAGTTGGTTTTCCGTCAGCCTGTCCTCCCCGATTTCACGCAGGGCAAAGGTCAAGAGCATGGCAAAATCATTCTGAAATGCCAGATTCTTTTTTGCCGTGTGCTTGAATTGTATCCCCCTCTCCCCATGCAGCTTCACCTTACGGGGAGAACCATCGGTAAGATATACTACATTCATCGGCACTTGGGTTGACAGTCCCAGTTTATTCAATGCATATATTCCGGTGGGGACAATCCTTGCTTTATCCCTTCGGGCAATGGCAGCGGCGATTTCCTCAAAAGTCGGATGCAGTACCCCCAGCCCTAAAACTTTCTCAATCTTCGGATAGCAGTAGATCCCACGCGCGACCCTTATGAGTTTTTCAGCAATAGTCAACCGCTCAAAGGCTTTTTGGACTGCCTTTGAGTTTCCATAACTAGCATAGTCAAGGGGTGAAATTATTGCCCCCCTTCCGCGTTTGGCGATACTCGTAAGTATCCTATCTTCAATTGAATGCATCTGATTTACAAAGTTCTTTTGTCGCAAATTTACGATATTTTTGCGACAAAACCAAATTGATTTATCACATCAATAGGTGAATTTCATCATGTGGTTGCCTCCCCACCACCACAGCAAAGAGAGTCACAAAAGTGATTCTCTTTTTTTATTAACGATTGTAGATCAGGAATGAAAGTTTTTAATTTGCAATTTAACTTTATAATGATTGGAATTCGGTAAATGGGATGTTTTATGGCTGCTTGATAGCACTTTAACCCCGTCCCCAAGTGTTACCCAAAATTTATTTCTGCAGAAAGGCTACCTGAAAACCTCTACGCAGGAAATTGCAAAAAGGGCCGATGCCGGTTTGGGTGATATATACAACTATTTTTCCAATACCTTGCCTGCCCGGTAAAGATTCATGACATAAACAATCAAAGGATTATCCGAGTATTGCTGAGCTTCACGCAAAGCAAGGGACAAAAGAGCTTTCCCTTCCCGTTCCTCACCCGTCTTGATTTGATAGACACCATAATAAATATCCGAAACGATCCGATAAGGGACATAAATGGAAGAACGGATAACGCTATATTCCGAAGCCAGACGACGAGCTTCTTGCAGGTAAAAGAGAGACTCCGTCAAACGGCTCTCCGAGAAAACGAGCGAACTCAGATTCATTAAAACGGTGATTTTATAAGATGCATAACCAACGGAATCCACCAGAAACAATCGCTCGTAAATTTGTAACGCTTCTTTATAACACCTTTCAGCATCCTTCTTATCATTCATCTCTAAATTAACCGTTGCCAAATTTGCCCATATTTCGGCATGAACGGATTCATCCTCCGAACCATATTTTCTTTCTAAAATCTTTCCATTCAAAGCCGTTTCTAAATAATCCTTTGCCGTTTTCCACTCTTTCTTATACATATATATCCCTCCCAGCCGGGAAAGAATCCGCATATAATCTTCCGTTTTTAACGAAACATCCTCTCCTTGAAGCAAACACAGGTCTCCGGCCTCTTTATAATAAACAAGAGCATTCTCCGCATCTCCCATGACCAATGCCACCTCTGCTCCTAAAAAACAGACATCGGACAGAAGCGAAGTATAGCTCAACATATCAGACCCATACAATAATTTTCCATGCTGCAACAACTCCGGTATAATCTCTTGAACACCCTCCACATCCTTTTCTTTATATAAAAAAGACGCAAGATCCCGCTCACACGCAACAAGCACCCCGAAATAGCTTTCTTTACCGCATACCAACAACTTTTTCAAAACCTCTCCGATTTTCCGGTAATACTCGTCCGATTTGAGCCAATCGTTTTTCCCCGCGTACAACCTACCCATAAAACAAAGACTCTCCACGTAAAAGGCGGAATAACCGGAAGGATTTTTTTCATAAAGATTCCGGGCCACAATCTCCCATTGTTGAAATAAGGGTAAAGCTTTATCCCATTGACGGGATAAAGTGAACCACCGGATAGTATAGTCCATCGCTTTCCGTAAAGGTTCGTATCCGGATTCATCTTCTTCAGCCATCTTTCCCCGGATATTAATCAACTTATACACGTAGGAATTCATCTCCTCGTATGCTTTTTCCCGGATCAAGAGAGACATCAACATTTCATACAAATTTGACAATCCGGTTCGATAACATCCGGAAGTAAATTCCGGCAACTCCTCACCTATTCTGATCTCTTCCCGATACATTTGTACTCTTTCATCGTTCCCCCTCCCTTTTAAAAACATCTGGATATCAACAAGATCAGCCAATGCAGACGATTTCTCCGCATCATCCCGGATACGATACAAATCCCGTATCAACTTTTTCCGCAAAACAGCAGCTCTCTTTTTTTTCCCTACACTCTCATTCAAAAACATCTGTAATGCATATAATTTAACCGTTTCAACAGGTGTCCGAGCTAATTTCGATGCACGCTTAGCTTCCGCAAAAGCCTCTTCCATATTTTTTTGTTCAGCCAGGGCATAGGCATATTGAAAAGCATTCTCGTAACTTTTCTTATCGGAAAAAGCCAATATTCGGTAAATTGCTAAAGCCTTATCCCTATACTTTTTTTCTCCCGTAAAAAGACAGAGCATTGCATAACGATGTAATATTTTCACGTCCGAAAGTGCAAATTTTCCTTTTACCTCCTCGATTTTTTTTATAACCGGTTCTTTTTCATAAACACGAAGAGCATTCGGTATATCCCCTTTTATGAAAAGATCGTAGGCCTCCCGTTCTGTATCACTTAACTCTTTTATTTCCCGAGAAGCCCAAAAAGAAGAATACCTGCTCAATAAAAACCGACAACTTTCCATTTCACGCCCCAAAGCTATCAACCTTAACTGTCTCTCCTCTTCCGTGATCCGATGCAAAAGCGCCAAAGAATCAATTTTTCCTTTTTCTTCGGAATATCTCTTACTATTATACAGACTACCTACCCGATACAGTTTTTCTTTTAACAAAATGGCTTGCTCGGCCGGCACCACGTTACCTTCCAAGGTATCGGTAAAAATACCATTCTCCCCACACTCCCCTTCTTGAACACTTACGAATAATAACAACAAAAACAAAAAAAAGCTTCTCATAGCAATATTAAAGATACTGTAATATAACCGGTTATAATTATACCTTCACGAACCTTCCCATGATACAATAAATAGCCATTTCCACCGTAAATTTTAAGACACGATCTCAGGACCCTCCACTCCTACTGGAAAATCCAAACATGGAAAATGCAGGACGTTAACCATCCGTCCTGCAAACCAATCCACTATCGTTAAACTTAAAAAATCATCTTAACATACCCCGAGCAACCTCGTCAGCAGCCTTTTGAGACACGATTTCCCGCAACACCGTCAACCCGAAATCCAAGGCAAAAGCCGGTCCTTTACCTGTTACGATACGTCCGTCAACGACAACCCCGTCCGCAACAACATCCGCGTTGACCAGGTATTTTTCGAATCCCGGATAGGTCGTCATCCTATATTTTCTATCGGTTTTCAGCTTACTCAAAACCAAAGCCGGCGCTGCACAGATAGCCGCAACACGTCCGCCCCGGTCGAAATGATCTTGCAATAATTGAATCAACCGAGGGGAATCCGATAAGTTTTGCGCCCCGGGAAGACCTCCGGGAAAGATCAGGCATGCCGCATCTTCTTCCGCCACTTGACGCAATACGACATCCGCTTCCATCGACACGCCATGAGCACCTCTCACGTTCAATTGATCCGAGACGGATACAATCTTTATATCGACACCTCCTCGACGCAACACGTCGACAATTGCAATCGCTTCCATCTCCTCAAAACCTTCCGCCAAAAAAAGAAATGATCTTTTCATAATTCTCTTGTATTATAGTTCAACTTTTCAAATTTACAAAAAAAAGATGACTTTAATAGCATATTCCGTTTTTATACCGAATTTAATCTTTCGTCCTTCACTCCCCAACCAACGTGTAGAGAAATTCCACAGTGTGGAACGAGTATTCCTCACTTTTTTAATTATACGTACCAATACAAAAATATATAACAATATGTATATCAATATCATAATAAAAATATAGTATTTTGGCACACCCCTTGTGCTAAGAAAAACAGCACGAATAAATGTAAACTTAAAAATTAACAATCATGAAAAAGATTTTTTTATCAATCGGAATATTCTCTCTGTTATTCCTCGGCAGTTGTGTTGAGAGCTCGCAAAAATACAAAACCCTGGTCGCCAAATACGACTCGTTAAACACAGTTAACACGAATCAGAATGCAGAGATGGAGAATATACTCTCCGGCTTAAACGAGATCACGGCAGGAATGCAATCTATTCGCGAAGCAGAACATCTTTTGGCATTGGAATCGGCTAAAGACCAAAAAACAAACACGACCAAAGAGCAAATAACCAAATTAAAAGACGATATCAACGCTCTCTCTGGAGCAATCAGTACCTACAAGGATCAGATTGCCAAGTTGGAAAAACAAAATAAAAGTCAATCGGCCCAATTCAAGAAGCTAATTGCCGGCTTGAACGAAGAACTGGATCAAAGTAAAACTAAAGTACAGGAAATGACTCGTTTATTGGCAGAAAAAGAAAAGGAACTGGGCATAAAGAATCAACAAATTGCAGAGTTAAACCAAAATGTTTCCAATCTACAGGAAGAGTCTACCTCTCAAAAAGAAACCATTTCAAAACAAGATGCCGATATTCACACGGGACATTACCTGATAGGCAGCAGAAAAAACTTGAAAGCAGCTAACGTTATTTCACGTCAGGGAATCTTCTGTCCGCCGATCGTTTCCACTCAGGCTCAGAATGCAAGATTTGAGAACATCGACATCCGTGAAACGAAATCAATCGCACTGAACTCTAAAAAAGCAAAAATATTATCCGCTCATCCGGCCAAATCATACACTTTAGAAGCCGATGAAAACGGGATGCAAAAATTAAACATCAACGACGAAAACGCTTTCTGGAAACAAACGAAATATCTGGTTGTAATGATTTCAGAATAACACTTCACACATAATCAACACACACGACGGTAGATGTCCGGAAAATTTTTCCGGACATCTTTTTATTCTATTTTACCATTCAACACGGAATAATCTCTAACAAAAATCCGTACCTTAGCGACAAACTTTTAAGTAATCTCATTTTTGCCTCCAGAGTCTTTTTTTTCTCCGGGACAATTATTAAAACATTGCAAATATGATATTCAAAAAAAGCAACGGTTTACAACCTATGAAAGATTTCAAAAGCCTTTCATTCGAAGAAAAATTACAGGTATACAGACGTTTAGGTTGTACTGTTCCTCCCCGGAAAATCATAAAAAACGCGGAACAGATTCAAGGTATAAAAAAGAGTGCCGAAATAAATACGGCGGTATTGGATCATGTGTCACAACATATCAGAGCGGGAATTTCCACGGAAGAGATAAATTCCATGGTACACGATTTTACAGTTGCTCATGGAGCAGTTCCGGCACCCTTGAATTACGAGGGATTCCCCAAAAGTGTCTGTACCTCCATTAACGATGAAGTGTGTCACGGAATTCCCGATAAAGATATCATCTTGCAAGAGGGAGATATTATCAACGTAGATGTCTCCACTATCTTAAACGGTTATTTTTCGGATGCCTCCCGCATGTTCATGATCGGAAAGGTCGATAAGAAATTACAACGATTGGTAAAGGTGACCAAAGAGTGTTTGGAAATAGGCATAGCCGCTGCCAAGCCCTGGGGATTTTTAGGAGATATAGGAGCCGCCATTCAGGCACATGCCGAAGGCAACGGTTATTCCGTAGTTCGCGATTTTTGCGGACACGGGGTAGGTTTACAGTTTCATGAAAAACCGGAAGTGGAACATATCGGTAAACCCGGAACGGGCATGGTATTGGTTCCCGGAATGATATTTACCATCGAACCGATGATCAATATGGGTTCCCATGAAATCTTTATCGATGAAGACAACGGATGGACGGCTTTGACGGAAGACGGTTTAGCGTCAGCCCAATGGGAAAACACGATCCTAATAACAGAAACAGGAGTTGAAATTCTTACTTGGTAAGTAAAAATAACCGAATCCCCCACCGTTTCTATTTATTATTCGCACCGGACTCCTGAAGAGTTTCGGGAAAAGTTAAAGTATAGAATTTATTTAAATATAACTAATTAATAATAAGCAACATAAAAACAACTTTTTATTTCACTTATCACATTGAGCTTATTATGAGATCATTTGACCTCTTTTCATACATTTAAAACACTCAAAGCTGATACTTTTGTATAAATCAAAAGGTGCAAAATCGGTTATGAATACAAACCTATGTAATCAAAAGGATTGTTCATATTACAATTCTCAAATCGTTAATGGATTTGAATTATACAAAATTCCGGCTAATCAAACTATTCTCCGTAAAGGCAATCAGAACTCACATTCACTTTTTTTTATATTATCCGGAAATGTTTCTCTTTCGTTAAGTACCCATCCGACCCTCATTTTCGAAAAAGGAAATCTACAATTAATCCCCAAGGGATATTCCGTTACTTTCCAAACCGGAAACGAAGAGTGTGAAATTCTTATTCATCGCTTTACCGGTCTCGAAATATATTGCAAACAGATTAATCTGGCTTCAATAAATCAAAACAATCGTTTTGATTATAGGTTCCAACCTTTTCCGATAGAATCCCATCTGTTAAAATTCCTCGAATACATCCGCTATTCTTTGGACTCAGACGCCTTTTGTCAATTGGTGAATGAATCATCCAGAAAAGTTTTGATCTCCATATTCATCCAACATTATTCTAAAGAAGCTATTTATCAAATTTTCTATCCTATCATGGGAAGAAATGAAAATTTCAGGTCTTTAGTCATTCAAAACTATCACAAGGTAAATAGCATTCCTGACTTCGCCAAAGAAACAGGTTGCAGTTTATCTACTTTTAAACGAAAGTTCAAAACCACTTTCGGAGAATCTGCTTACAAATGGTTACAAACCCAAAGAGCCAAAGAGGTGGAGGCCTATTTACAAGATATAAGAATTGATTTCGCAGATATTATTGAAGAATTTCGATTTACTTCACACAAAGCATTATATCATTTTTGCAGGATGTATTTAGATGCGAGTCCCTCGGAGATCCGTAAAAAAGCTACGTCATTTTCGAAACAGGAACAAGTGAAATAGATCCTTTTGAAGAGACATTAAAAGTAAGCCAATCAGGGGTTGATTTATATTATTTTTAATGTAATCAGGTGTTGGGGTCGCAAGCAATTACCAGTAATGTTGCACCCCACGCCTGTTCAAAATAGAGATCCTCTTACGATCGATTTTTTTGAAAAAAATCTCCTCGATAACCATTCATTTACCTGATCTGCCATTCAGGTATGAGAATTATATATACTTTTGTGATTGAAATACTCCACAAAACGTATGAGGCCCGAAACCACTATTTCTCCTTTAGTCGACCTGTTACAACAATACAAATTATTGCAACAGGAATACGAGTACGAGAAAGAGCTATTTTTTCAACATACTCAGCATGCCGGAATAATAAAAAAAATCCGGCAAGGAGTGTGCTGGCATCCTGTAACTATCTGCAAAAGTCATTACAATCCACTGAATCAATTTATTATAGAAATCAAGCGAAAAGAGGGAGATGTGACCGAACACACTTTTGAATACGGTCGCCCCGTTTGTTTCTTTAAATCGGATCCCGTGACGGGACGACTTCATTACTTCGGCTTTACGGGAATCATCAGTTATGTGCAAGAAAACACCATGTCGGTCGTTATGCCTCATTCCAACGTACTTCTTGATCTGCAAGGCGACCATACGTTAGGGGTACAACTCTGCTTTGACGGGACTTCATATAAAACCATGTTCTCCGCCTTAAAGGAGGTTATGGAAGCTAAAAACAATCGCTTAGCTCACCTGAGAGAAGTCATTTTAGGAAATATTCCCTCTCAATACAAAGAGATAGCGGACACCCATTTTTTTTGGTTAAACCGATCTCAGGAAAAAGCTGTCAACCGGGTCATCCGCGCGAAAGAGATCGCGATCGTACACGGACCTCCCGGAACAGGAAAAACAACGACCTTGGTAGAAGCTATTTATGAAACGTTACGACGGGAAAATCAAGTTCTTGTATGTGCTCAAAGCAACACGGCAGTAGACTGGATATCCGAAAAATTATTGGACCGGGGAGTAAATGTCATGCGTATAGGGAATCCGACACGGGTAAACGAAAAGATGCTTTCCTTCACCTATGAACGGAGATTCGCATCACATCCTGCCTATCCTGCCCTGTATAATACACGAAAAAACATCCGGGATATCATTACACAAATAAAGAAGACCAAAGGGGATAAAAGAGGGACACTTCTATCCCGTCTACGCCAGTTAAAGGAAAAAGCCATTGAATTGGAGATTCGCATAGAAAAACAACTTTTCGGAGAAGCACGTGTCATAGCCTGTACTCTTGTAGGATCGGCCAATAAAACATTAAACGGAAAAAGATTCTCAACCCTCTTCATTGATGAGGCCGGTCAAGCATTAGAAGCCGCTTGCTGGATCGCCATCGCTAAAGCCGAAAGGGTCATTTTAGCGGGGGACCACTACCAACTTCCCCCCACGATAAAATGTTATGAAGCAGCTTGTCAAGGACTAAACAGAACTCTTCTACAAAAAATCATCCAACGAAAACCAGAGACCATCTCCATGTTGGAAATTCAATACCGTATGCACGAAGAGATCATGCGCTTTCCCTCTTTCTGGTTTTATCATAACCGTTTAAAAGCGGCTCCCGAGGTTTCACAACGAAATATCCTCGCGTGGGATACTCCTATCGTCTGGTACAATACGGCATCTTGTGCATTTACGGAAACTCCGGTCTCGGAGACTTTCGGACGCATCAATAAACCGGAAGCGGAACTATTGGTCAAAATACTTCAAAAGTACATAGAAGAGATCGGTATCGAACGGGTCATTGACGAACGTATCGATTTCGGACTTATATCACCCTACCGGGTACAAGTCCAATACCTGAGGCAACTTATCAAAAAAAATCGTTTTTTTATACCGATCCGAAAATTATTGACCATCCATACCGTGGACGGCTTCCAGGGACAAGAGAGAGATGTCATCCTGATTAGTCTCGTCCGAGCCAACGAAAGAGGTGAGATCGGATTCTTAAACGATCTCCGTCGAATGAATGTCGCCATCACGCGTGCCAGAATGAAGCTAATGATCATAGGAGACTCCTCCACCTTAACCTGTCATCCGTTTTACAAGGCGCTGTACAAATATATTGCAGAAACCGGAAAGGTAACCGAGATTTTGAAGCCGGAATAGCATTTTTCCTTTTCTGTTGAAAGAAACGATCACATTGCTGGCAAATAGCATATTCCAATAAAGTTCCGAGAATACCCCCCCTATTCCATCTCGGTCTTCATGACATTCAACCAAGACTCAATCCGCTGGTCCCGATTCCCCTTTTGTTCGTTCTCCTCAATACCTGTTCAATGCCGCAGGACAAAAATAAGAGACAAGGATGTTCCCGCAACTCCCCATCGGCAGTAAAAAACCGACTCTCCCCACGAATGGCGAACAGTTGTAAAAATAGATCCGTGAATACTCTTAAAATGCGGTAAGATTTTATGTTTATTTACTTTTTTTTTCTATCTTGCATCACAATAGATTGTATAACCACTTATTCAAAAAATTATGAGCAAAAAGGAAAAAAGCATTGAATTATTAAACAAAGCCGTTGCAGATGAATTAGTTGCCGTTCATCAATACATGTATTTTCATTTCCGTTGTGACGACATGGGGTATGATTTACTATCCGGCCTATTCAAACGCACGGCCATTCAAGAGATGATGCACGTAGAGCAATTAGCTGAACGTATTCTTTTTCTAAAAGGAGAAGTTGAAATGAAACCCGCCTCGGACATCAAGCATATTCACGATCCGAAAGAGATGTTGGAAACGGCAACGATGATGGAAGAAGGCAGCGTGAATGACTACAATAAATGGGCGAACGAATGTGCTGCCAACGCGGACTCCGTATCTAAAAAATTATTTGAAGCCTTGGTTGCGGAAGAAGAAGTACACCAGGATCAATACGAAACGGAATTAGATAATCTCGGTAAATTCGGGGCAAATTATCTGGCACTACAATCCATTGAACGCAGCAAGAGCGTAGCAACCGGAGCTCAACCTGCCGGAGAATAAAAACAGAAGACTTGGAGCACTGCCTGAACACAAAATTGGACAGTGCTTTTTGTTTTCAAGAAACTTTTTTTTGTTTTTCTTCCGGTCGAATCCATAAACGCAAGGCTTGATCATAGGTAACATAGCTCCACATCCAATTGATAAAAATAAACAAACGATTCTTCACGCCTACGATACTCATCAAATGAACGAACAACCATAACATCCAGGCCATTGCTCCGCTAAAACGTATTTTATTCAATTCCACCACGGCAGAATTACGCCCGATCGTTGCCATTGCCCCTTTATTCCTATACTTGAACTCCTGTAAAGGACGTCCGGCGAGAATACGATACAGGTTCTTAGCCAATAAACGGGCTTGTTGTATTGCCGGTTGAACAACCTGAGGATGTCCGTGGGGGTTGCCTGAAGTAATCATTATAGCCGTGTCTCCTATTGCAAAAATATCTCCCATTCCCTTTACCCGACTAAATTCGTCCACGATCAAACGATAGCCCTTTCCATACGTATCAGGGGAAAAACCTTTTAATCCGTTCGCTTTCACTCCGGCTACCCAAAATACATTGCACGTTTCAATCGCCTCCCCATTTACAAAAGTCAATGCCTTACCGTCATACTCCTTCACCAAAGCATTTAAACGTATTTCAACTCCCTTATCCTTCAAATACCGTTCCGCATAATCGGATGACCCGGGGGTAAAAGCTCCCAACAGGCGATCCGCCCCGTCAACTAAAATAATCCGCATCCTATTTACATCCAAATCCGGATAATCCGAAGGAAAAACGAACCTCTTCATTTCGGCCAAAGCTCCGGCCAACTCTACCCCGGTAGCTCCCCCTCCGACAATGACGAAAGTCAATAAACGCCCTTGTTCTCTCTCATCCTCACTATTCAAAGCCCTTTCAAAACTCTCAATGATTTTATTCCGATCGAACAATGCTTCGGAAGTATTTTTCAATTGCATGGTAAGATCTCCCAATTCCTGGTTTCCGAAAAAATTAGTCCGGCTCCCGGTAGCAATGACTAAATAATCGTAATCGATAAAACCGATCGAAGTCAATAAGCGATTTTCATCCGGAAGAACCTCCTCTGCCCGACATACTCGAATATGAAAATTTTTCCGGCGTTTAAAAATCCGGCGAAAAGGAAAAGAGATTTCACTCGGCTCAATAGCCGACGTGGCTACCTGATACAAAAGAGGTTGAAACAAATGGTAATTGTTTTGATCAATCAATATGATTTGAAATTTTTCATCATCCAACTCCCTGGCTAATTTCAAACCGCCGAACCCGCCACCGACAATCACCACTCTTTTTTTTGTTCCCTTTTCCGGAATATGACTCATTTTCTCCATACTTATCATTTTTATACAATATACGTATCGGAATAAAAAAAGTCACGGGTGCCCAAATATTTATTCTCTTCTCTTACAATCTCTTCTTCCCAAACGGGACATTACCACATGCCAGACTCATGAACAGAGATTGTTTCATACTTTCAAGTACAGCCGGAAGCGACAGGAAACATGTCATTCCATAAACAAAACGCCTGTAAGGTCGGATAATCCTTACAGGCGTTAACTATAATTATTAATTTCACTTATCGCACGACGAAAGAAATTTATACTTTCCGGTATTTTTATTAAAATCGGTACGCAATTCCCAAAGAAGGAGAGAACGCGGTGGATTTATACTTTCCGGAGAATACATCTTTCTGCCCGGGAATAACCACATTCTGAGAAGTATAATTTCCATGGCGGCAGAATCCCTGAATGTACAAAAAGGCAAAATCGATTTCCAGGTTTTTGTAAGGAGAAAAAGTCAATCCGGCAGAGAGGCCCAACTTATTCATTCCCGGAGTCTCCGGATTGTAGTGATTTTTCCGTATCGGGCTTTGATCGTAATAAATTCCGGCACGCAAATCCAAACGATCCGTTGTTTTATACTTAGCTCCTATCCGGTATATCATCGTGTTCTTGTAATTCTTTTGTGCTTTAATGGGTTTAATTCCCAGCTCCGCTTCGTTGAAATAGACATTCAGGGAGTCATAGGCCTGCCATCCCACATATTGTAAATCCAATGCCAACTCCCAACGATCGGTAGGACGATAGCTAACGCCTAAGGTCGTGTTGGAAGGCAAGGGAAGCTCGGCATGAAAAGTACCTTGATCGTATTTAGGAATAGACAGGTCCGGAACAATAGCTCCCAATTGTCCTAATAGATTTTCAATATTCTGGTTTGCATAAGTTAATTCGGCCTCACCCTCCTTTACTCTCATTTCAATTTTCGAGCGATAGGAGAACCCTATCGTCACTTTTTCACAAGGCTCATACATCACCCCTACATTAAAACCAACCCGCACATGAGCTTTTCCGTCCAAACGAGCATAAGCCGGCGGAACTTTAGTTCCCTTTATCAACTGTACAATCGTCTCTTTCTGTTCATCGGGAATAGGGAGAGGAGCACTCTCTATCATCTTTCCGACGGTCTGAAATTCATTAACACTCAATAAAGCACGCGAAAGATTTACCTCGCCAAAAGCTAACTGCAAGCCAAAACCCACACTTAAACCATCCATAATTTTATAAGACAAAGTAGGTTGAATTACATAAGCTTTTAAACTTATATCCTGAATCAAATTGGCACCTAACCAGTTTTTAGGCCACTTCAAAGAGTTTCCGTAAGGAGTATTGAAAGCGATACCCGCAGCTAAATTATCATAAATCCGGAATCCGGCATAAGCATATATCGGGGTACTGACAGGATTATCCGTTTTAACAGAATACCCATCCGATGAATATTTCGCTTGCGCCATGACAGCCGACATTCCAATCGATAGATCTACGGCCTGATTCATAAAAACCAACCCTGCCGGATTAAAATGCATACTTTCAGCCCCTAACTTCATCGCCACCCCCACGTGCCCCATTCCCGTCTGCTTAGTGCTTAACAAATTGACCTGAAAGCCTTCAGCAAAAGAAGACAAACTACATATACATACGAATACGAATACAAAAAAATTTTTCATGCTAATCTATTTTACATTAAAACTAACCGAAGGTCTCTTTCAACCTTCTCCCCCTTGAAAAGGAAAACATGTAAATCCTTTATCATTTTTAAGAGATCGCAAAAATAACAAGTCGAACTTCAAGTTGTTTCTACTTTACGGTATGCTGCAAAAAATAGTTACCTTTGCAATAAATTTGCAACATCATGATAACGTTCGAACTTACAACAGCATACATCGAGTTAATCAAATTACTAAAAATCACCCGTATCGCGGAAAGCGGCGGTATGGCAAAAGTATTAGTAGAAAATGGAGAAGTGCGCCGAAACGGAGAAATAGAAACACGAAAAAGAGCCAAAATAACCAAAGGAGAAACCATTACAGTATTAGGGAAAACCATCCAAATCGTCTGATCAGTCTACCCTAAAAACAGAAAGAGACCCGAAGGTCTCTCCGTTTTAGTTGGTAAACTAAGTGGTGTTAACAGGACAAATATAAAAAAAATCTTGTCAGAAAAAAATATACATTTAAGACATTTTTATGTCCGCTCCCTTATCCCGGTTCAACCTCAAGCCATTACAAAATAAAAAAATACTGATATTTAAATATTTCCGTAATTTTAACACTATCTCTTCAAGAGAACGATACCGGAACGAACAGATCCTCCTCTTTTCCTCGTCGGGTTCTTACCCCTCGGTCTGACCGCAAGAGCCGATGAACCGCACTCTTCCCCCCGCTTCTCGTCCCAACGATCGGGTTAATAAACGAGATCACCCGAAATCCGCACACGCGAGACCGAAAGCAACGTCAGGAATACAAGGTGTCTTGTAATAAGGCTCCTTGTATTATTTCAAAAGAATATCCACCGGGGTAATATGACTGATCGTATCACTCACCGGGCAACGTTCCTTAACCGTTTTTATCCACCTTTCCAATGTATCCGAATCGGCGTCCGTATCGGCTTTTATCACCACTTCTATTTGTTTGTAGCCGGCCCTGTCCTCACTCTTTTTTCCAAACAACTTATCCGGGTTCAGGCTACCTGACAACTTAATCTCGAGCTTTCTGAGCTCAAAGTTCATCTCTTGGGCCACCATGTGACACACGACATTTAAACAACCGGATAAAGCCGCCAGTAAGTATTCCACGGGATTAGCTCCCGCATTCGTCCCTCCCAATTCGGCGGGCTCATCAACCACTATCTCAAAATTCCGTACTTTCACGAAAGTCTTCGTGGGATTCTCGCTATGCGCTCTCGCACGAAAAGTCAAATCTGCCATAACTACTACATTTAAAAAAGTAAGATCTTTCCCATTTTCATCGTTTACAGTAATAAAATCTTCGCCTTATCATTCGACGGATATCTTACACGAAACAAATCTTTATTTCGTTTTAACGATATATAAAATAAAAGGTTTACGGTTTCCTTACCCTTCGCTACATCCGTATGGCCATGCAAGCAACTTTGTTGCCTCCCCGCCATGCTAAAAATCCGACTTTTCGCGGTAATAGATACGACAAAATGTATATATTTGGAAAAACAAACGGAATAACATTATAATGCCGGTATTCACGAGACGTCTTTCCCGTCATACGGATAAAAGAACTTACTAAAAACAATACTGACTTTTGAGGACACGATCAACGCTATAAATTACAATGGGAAAATTCGAAGATAAAAAGCAATGAAAAAACCCAAATCGTCTTCGTGTTGATTTGGGTTTCATTTGGTGATCCAGCTGGGATTCGAACCCAGGACCCCAACATTAAAAGTGTTGTGCTCTACCGGCTGAGCTACTGAATCGTCAATTGTTTTTTACAATTGCGGTGCAAAGATAGTGATTCCTATTGATTCTACAAGAATTTAGGCGGAAATTTTCAAAAAAGTTTGTCATAAAAGAGCGTCCGTACCGCATAAAAGTCAGGCTTCGGCTATTTCTATATGCAGGGATTCGATTTTCAATAAACGTTCCTGAAGGCGGGCAGCATCTTTTTTTCTAATACTCAACAACATATCGCAATCCATCTCAAAAGTTCGCTCCAAGACCTCCGCTTCTTCCTCTTTCAATACTTTCATTACATCATTCATCACCAAATAGCTGAATCTGATATGAAATATTTCATTCACGGTCTTTTCAATAATTACGGCATGGGCAATCGCGTCGGAGGCAGCTTCCCTATAGGCCTGAATCAACCCGGAAACCCCTAATTTTGTCCCTCCAAAATACCGGATCACGACAATCAGTACATTCGTCAGCTCGTGCGCATGAATCTGTCCAAGAATCGGTTTCCCGGCTGTGGAAGAAGGTTCTCCATCATCGTTAGCCCGAAATCTCAACTTGTCTGCCCCCAAGCAATAAGCATAGCAATGATGGCGGGCATCATAGTATCGGGTTTTTACTCCGGCTATAATTTCTTTGATCTCGTCCTCATCGGATACCGGATAAACATAAGAAATAAAACGACTGCCTTTCTCCTTATACAGGCCTTCGGCAATCGCTTCTATTGTCTTATAGGTATCTTCCATAAACAATTACAACATGCTATTGTTCAGGTTAATTATTACAATACAATTTTTTCTGCAACTCTTCCACTCGAGAACGGAATGCACGATCCGTTTCCATCTGGTCGGAAACGGCCTTACAAGCGTAAAGAACAGTCGTATGATCTTTTTTTCCGATCTGGTTACCGATATAGGAAAGGGAAGCATTGGTAAAATTTTTACTGAAATACATGGCTAACTGTCGAGCCTGCACCACTTCCCGCTTCCGGGTTTTCTCCTGCAAAAGTTGAGCCGGCATGTTGAAATACTCGCATACCACTTCCCGAATACGCTCTACGGTAAGCTCCGCCATTTGTCGTTTCACCATCTTACCCAATATCTCTTTCACGACTTCGACCGTCAGATCCTTTCGGTTAAAAGTGGACTGAGCCAACAGAGAGATCATAGCACCTTCCAATTCGCGCACGTTATTATTCACGTACTTACAAATGTATTCCAATATCTCATCCGAAAAGTCAATTCCGTCCTTCTTAGCTTTAAAACGGGCAATCTCCATACGAGTTTCGAAATCCGGCGCTTTGATCTCCGCGGACAAGCCCCATCTGAAACGAGAAAGCAAACGTTCTTCCAAACCACTCAACTCTGCCGGAGCTCGATCGGAAGTTAAGATCAATTGCTTACCGGATTGGTGAAGATGATTGAAAATATGGAAAAAAGTATTTTGAGTTGCGGTTTTTCCAGCCAACTCATGAATATCATCCAGTATCAAAACGTCTATCAGTTGATAAAAATGCAAGAAATCATTGATCTCGTTTTTACGAACGGCCTCGGTAAACTGCGTTTGAAAAACATTCGTCGTGACATACAGCACCACCTTTTCCGGAAAATTCTGTTTTACCTCCAATCCGACAGCCTGAGCCAAATGCGTTTTCCCCAAACCGGACCCCCCATAAATCAATAAAGGATTAAAAGCGGTTCCCCCGGGACTTTGAGCGATGGCGACACCTGCAGATTTCGCCAAACGGTTACAACTTCCCTCTATATAGCTTTCCAGCGTATAAGAAGGATTCAACTGAGAATCGATTTGCAAACGATTATTACAACGTTCAAACGGATTTTTCAAGGCTGTTCCGTTTGCCGTTTTATCGTAATAGGCGGTATTAGGTTCAATTTTTTTCGTATGGTTAGATGACATTTTTACCGATAAAGGTTCCGTACGACGACTCTCCTCGACGACAACAGAATATTCCAACTTCGCAGTCGGACCGATTACCGAACGAATGGCATTTCTCAATATCTCCACGAAATGCTCCTCCAAGCACTCGTAGACATATAAACTCGGAACTTGAATAATCAACACATCTTGCTGAAAACTCAAAGCATGTATCGGCTCAAACCACGTCTTAAAGGTCTTTGGCGGTACCTGCTCCCGGATCAAACTTAAACATTCTGCCCAAATACTATTACAATCCATTCTCATTTGTATATCTTTTAAATTTCACCTTATCGTGAAATGGAATGCTAAATTCGAAAAAAAAAATCAGAAAAAAAATGTCGGTTTTGTTTGTTTTTTATCAATTCCAGCTTACAAATTATATATCAGCCGTTTAGACACAATCACCTATCAACAAGAATGTTACACGAAAAACTTAACATAAAATCCTCTCTCCATTAATTCAATCCACTTAACATAATTGTAACACAATCGAAGGAGATTCAAAAAAGGTAAAGCTTTAAAACATAGAGAAGAGAAACAATTTATTTTATCTTCAAGATACAAAATAATACACATAATTATGTTAAGTAAACGAAATCCCCATTTTTATTATTTAGAACAATTCTATTTTGTCAAATGAAGTCGATTTTAACAATATACGCGTTATTATATCGTTTCATAACATTATCCAACTGACGTTGCGCTGACTTCAATTTTTTATACGTATTCCAAATGTATAAATACTTCCCTTTATATCTAACTTCCTTTAAATTAGGGTTTTGCTTATATATCTCAGCATCAGGCGATAAACGATCTTCCGATTCGTAAATCACAATACCATACTCCATATTATCTTTTTTACCGGAGGAAAAATCTATTAACGAAAGGTTAATAAACTTCTTGGGATTATACCTGAACTCGACTAAAAGCCTATTCAGATTCTCTGAAACCTGATTCAGATTGTAATAAAATTCATCATTATTAACAAATGCGCCTAAGGTACCTCTACCCTCATTCATTTTAATCAAGATGGAATCGACCTCAGACAAAGCATTTTGCAAAACGAGCAAGGTTTGCTTCAAATTTGCCTGCCGAATGGAATCGCTAATCGCGGCAAAATTGGATAAAGTCCTTGAAATCTCGCCGTTATTCTGTTCCAAATTGGCCGTTATGCTATTTATATGTTCCAATATCTGGCTGATACGCCCGGCCTCCCCTTCGATCAAGGTATCCAGATTCCCCGAAGCTCCTTCCAAATGATGTAGTGTCCGATCAATACTACGAAAACTATTAGCCAAATTTTGCTTCGTATCTTCATTAAATAGTCCTTGTACAATGGATAGAACAGAATCCAAAGATGAAAAAAGATGCTCGGCTTTCTGTTTTAAAGGTAACATCTGGTTGCTCACCTGCTCCATCAACCCCTGTTCCAACTGAGTTCTTAAGGTATCCCCGTTAACCGCCAATTGTTGAGCATTTCCCGGAATCAAATTAATGATCTTCGATCCCATTAAATCCGCACTTTGAATATAGGCGGAAGTATTCCGCGCCAATTCCAATCCCTTCTTGACTGAAAATTCCACTAACACCTTATCAAAACGTTCTCCGGTAAAAGAGATCGAGAGAACTTGTCCCACCTGATATCCCCGGTAAACCACACCGCTTGAAACCTTCAACCCGTCAACCCTATCATAAAGTCCGTAAAAGACATTTCTGGACTCAAACAAAGAACTTCCTTTCAGAAAATTTATTCCCCAAATCAAAATAATTACCGCCAACAATGCCGTTATCGCTAATTTAACCTCCCTTTTTATCTTCATAAGCTGCATTTTATTTCTTTTCCCATTTTTTCACTTCGGACAACGGTACGACCCGACCGTTCGATATCGCGATCACAAAACAGTCTTTTACGCTTTTACGCAGTCGCTTTTGTACTTTCTGAACCTCTTCATAAGAAGAAAATTTACCCACATAATATTTATACCGACCGTCACTCCGTATCTCCTCGATCTTATCTTTCAAACGTAAACGTTTCAGATCCGTAACCCTGGTAGCAGAAGAGAGCACTTGTACGGCGTAGAACCATTCTCTATCGGACGATACGGCTTTAGGCTCTTCCTTCAATACGATACTCTTCTTCTCCATCTTATTTTTGTATTCTCTAAATGCACTAAAAATCGCCTGAGCCATTTTTTGTTGTCCCGATTCACTTGTCAGGTATTGCAAATCTTTCGCGTTGGAAATAAAACCGGTTTCGACCAGTATGGCAGGCATGCCGACATCCATCAGCACGATAAAACCGGCTTGCCTTACTTCCCGATTGACCGATCCTAAACTTTTCACCAACTCCTGTTGAACCGGAGTAGCTAATTCCATGCTGTTGATCAGGTAGCTGTTCTTCATAAAATTGAACATGATATACGACTCTGTCTTTTGCGGATCAAATCCGTCGTATTTCACCGTATAATCCTCCTCGTAATGAATGGCTTCATTTTCCTTCATGGCAACCTGCAAGCTGGCCTCCGATTTATGCAACCCGAGCACGTATGTTTCCACCCCCCGGACCGTCGGATTCTTAAATTTATTCACATGGATCGAGATAAACAGCTGGGCTTTTTCCTTGTTGGCAATCTTTCCCCGTTCCCTCAAATCAACGGCCACATCTTTCTTGCGGGTATACACTATTTTCATATCAGGATAATTCTTGTGAATCAAATTCCCTAATTTCAGGGCAATAGCCAAAGTAATATCCTTCTCTTTTACCTTTCCATTTATCGCTCCCGGATCCTTTCCGCCATGCCCTGCATCTATACAAATACAGGAGATTTTTCCCAATTGATCCTGTGCCGACAGAGGGCCGAAAAAACCAAACAAGCAACAAATAAACATTAAAACAATAATCCCGTACCGATTTATCATGTTATTTAAAACTTTTTAAAAAGAAACATGAGTATTAACATCAATATTTTTTACTTTTGCAAAGCGAAAAGCTGTATCACGTCAGTAATATTAGTCACAAAAATAATATATTAAATTGCAAATTAGATTATATACAGGGCTTTTTATTAAGAAATGCATCATTTTTATGGCTATTGCCCTGCCTATTATACTCTCGTCGAATAGTTTTGCTGCCGAATATTTATTCGGGGGATCGCTATGGAATATGACGGCTGATACGACTGGACAACCGGGAGACAGTCTTCGGATCGTATATGATTCTATCGGAAACCCTGTCGACACCATCCGGAGAGACAGCACCCCGGAGGCAGAACCATTATTTGACGACCTAATAACTTACGAATCAGCCGATTCTGTCAGATTTTCCATTGCCGACAAAAAAGTTTTCTTTTACAAGGATGCTCTCATTAAATACATTAGAACGGAATTAAAAGCCGATTATATCGACTTGGACATGGAAAAAAAATTGGCTTTTGCTTCCGGAGTACCCGACACGGCAGGAACCCTGATCGGTAAACCGCACTTCAAAGACGGGGGACAGGAGTTTGACAGTAAAGAGTTACGGTATAATTTTGAAACCCGTAAAGGTTTCGTGAAAGAGATCATCACCCAAGAAGGAGAAGGATACCTGCAGGGAAAATTAACTAAAAAGCAAAGCGACTCGGTCTATTGCGTAAAAAACGGATGGTACACGACTTGCGACGAGCACGACCATCCTCATTTCTATTTCCGTATGAGCAAGGCCAAGATGATCAAGGACAAAAAAGTTTTCGCCGGTTTCACCAACTTGGTTTTGGAAGACGTACCTCTTCCGCTCTTTCTTCCATTCGCTTATTTTCCGATCACCAAAAAAGGAACATCCGGTATCATTATACCTACTTACGGAGAAGAAAGGATGAGAGGGTTTAACTTACGCAACGGGGGGTACTATTTCGCAATAAGCGATTACATGGATCTTACCATCACCGGAGACATATACACAAATGGCTCCTGGGGCGTGAGATTAGGGTCCACCTACAGAAAACGTTACAAATTCAACGGTAATTTCGATTTTTCGACGAGTAAAAACTACGTCAGCGAAAAAGGGATGCCCGATTATCAAGAGTCAAGCGATTGGTCCGTACGTTGGACCCACTCTCAGGATGGAAAAGCAAATCCTTATAGTACATTTTCCGCTTCCGTGGATATGTCTTCTGCCAACCAAAACTATTTTAACTCTACCAACATCAACGAAATAGCCAATCAGCGAAAGCAATCCAGTATCTCATGGAGCAAGAAATGGCCTGAAAAACCGTTTAGCTTAAGCGGTTCGTTCAATCATAATCAGAACAGTCAGGATTCATCCATATCCGTTACCCTGCCCAATCTGAGTTTCCGTATGAGCCAGATCTATCCTTTTCGCAAAAAAGGGAAAGTAGGAGAGATGAAATGGTATGACAATATCGGTATTTCTTATTCGGCCGATTTAAAGAATAACATTCAAACCAAAGAGGACAAGCTGTTCAAATCCTCCTTTACCAGAGACTGGAATAACGGATTCAGACACAATATTCCCCTCAGCCTGTCTTTTAAATTGGCAAAAGACATCACGCTCACACCTTCACTCAATTATAACGGCTATTTGAACCTGAAAACAATTGAAAGAGTATGGGTTCCGGACACCACTTCAAGCGGCGGACATTTCGTTCAGCGAGATATCCCGGGCGTCAACTATTCTCATGATTATTCCGCAAGTGCCTCCATCGGCTATACGCCGACCATATACGGTATGTTCCAGTTTAAACCGGGTTCTAAGGTCTATGCCATACGGCACGTGATACGTCCTTCACTCTCAGCGTCCTATACGCCACCGATCAGTCCGCTGGGGAACTACACGAAAACCTATACCGACGGGGTTACCGTTACGGAATATTCCATATACGAGGGTATGATTTACCGTCCTTCCACTCAAACCAGTAAACAGGCGGGAAGTGTCAGTTTCAGTTTGGACAACAACCTCGAGATGAAAGTGAGGAACGATCAGGATACGACCGGCGAGGAACAATTCCGGAAGATCAAATTATTAGAAAGTTTTAGGATACAAGTCAGTTACAATCCATTCGCCGAAAAATTCAAATTCAGTACTATCGGTTTAAGTGCCCGGACAAAATTATTCAATAGCAGAATCGACCTTAATTTCACGGGGACCATAGATCCTTATGCATTGGATGAAAAGGGTAATAAATTGAATAAATACCATGGAGGAATCGGGCGACTCACAAACGCATCTCTCAGCACCGGTATCAACTTTTCCGCAGACAACGGTAAAAACAAAGAGGAAAAAAACGAAATGGTCGGAGGGTACTACGAGCAATACTTAGACTTTGATGTTCCCTGGTCCATCAATATCGATTATACATTCAGCTACAGTAAACCCGCTTTCAAATCCACGGTAACACAAATGATGGGCATCAACGGAGACTTCTCCTTAACGCCTAAATGGAAAATCAGTTTCACCAGCGGTTATAACTTCGCCACCAAAGAAATTTCAGCAAGTAGTTTCCAGATCACACGCGATCTGCATTGTTGGGAAATGAGTTTCAACTGTATCCCGTTCGGTCAACACCAGTCTTATAATTTCCAGATCAACGTACGCTCCAGCATGCTAAAAGATTTAAAGTTAACCAAGAGAGCTTCCTGGTATGACCTATAAAAAAGCATCCCGCAAGGGGGGATGCCTTTTTTCTTATCCTCTTTGTCTGACGGCTTCATACAAAACGACGGCAGCAGCAGCAGACACGTTTAACGATTCAATATCTCCCTTCTGCGGTATTTTTATCTGCTCATGGGCATGTCTCAATAACTCTTCGTCGATCCCGGTATCCTCCGAACCCATAATGATAACGCACCCCTCTTTCATATCCACCTCCGTGTAATACTTCTCCCCTTTTTCACTGGCAGCATACACCATCATCCCCCGACGTTTCAACTCTTTGATCACCTTCTTCAAATTTTGCTCCCGGCATACCGGCAAATGATAGAGAGCACCCGCCGAAGTTTTAATGGCATCCGACGATATCTTCGCCGAATTCTTAGTCGGAATGACAAGAGCATGCACGCCGGCACATTCTGCCGTACGGGCGATTCCACCCAGGTTACGCACATCCGTGATGCGATCCAGTATCAGGATCAAGGGCATCTCTCCGGCCGCGAGCACCCGATCCACCACCTCATCGATATCCCGATAAGTGATAGGAGAAACTTCCGCCAATACCCCCTGATGATTTCGTCCTTCAAAAGGTTTGAATACCTCTTCGGGTACATACTGAAAAGGGATCCCCTTATCTCTCACCATAATGAACAGTTTCTGAAAGAGTTCTCCTTCCCTCAACCCCTTTTTAAACATCACCTTATCGATCTCCTTTTCCTGTTGAATAGCCTCGATCACGGCACGAAGTCCGAATATACACTCTTGTTTATATTTTGCCATACCTATTATTTTACGATTTATAATTATCAATTGTAGCCTTCAAATGCTCTAAATTTTCGTTCTCCTCGCTCCATTCACTCATAGCCTGATCCAATCTCGACTTTTTCTCCTCATACATTTTAAGCAGCTCTTCATTTACAACCCCTTCGGACATCTTCCCTTCGATATCCGCAATTTTCTGTTCCAAAGTCGCAATCTCCTCTTCCAACTTCCCGACCCGGACTTCAACACGCTTTATCTCCTTATTGAACTGCTTCCGTTCCAAAAATGCCTGCTTATTTTCCGAAACACTCTCCTCGTTTTCTTCTACGCTTACAACCTTGCCGCATCCCGGATGCATTCGCTCGTATTCCCGGAAACACTCCATTTTTTTTGTTTCCAGAAAACGAGTAACCCCACCCAGATGTTCCTTTATTTTTTTATCTGCAAATTCATATACCTTACCGGCCAGACCGGTCAGAAAATCCCGATCGTGCGAGACGACAATTACGGTTCCTTCAAATTTTTTCAACGCTTCCTTCAAGATATCCTTCGTGCGCATATCCAGATGATTGGTCGGCTCATCAAGGATCAACACGTTATAAGGCTCCAGTAACAGACGAACCATAGCCAAACGCGTCCGTTCTCCCCCGGAAAGCACCCTTACTTTTTTTTCCACCTCCTCCCCGGAGAAGAGGAATGCACCCAAGATGTCCCGGATTTTTTTCCTGATCTCACCGACTGCCACTTGATCCACCGTATCCAAAACACTCAAGGAGGAATCCAACAAGTCGGCTTGATTTTGCGCGAAATAACCGATATTCACGTTATGACCGATTTTCAGCGTTCCTTCATATGGAATCTGGTCCATAATCATCCGTACCAACGTCGTTTTCCCCTCTCCATTACGTCCCACGAAAGCCACTTTCTCTCCCCGCAATATATCGATATCAACATCTTTCAACACCAAATGATCTCCGTAAGCCTTAACCAAATCCCGGCCGTGAACGACCACGTCCCCGGAACGAACTGCAGGCTGGAAACGCACGCAGATCCGGGCCTTGTCCTCCGGCTCCACCTCTATCCGCTCTATCTTATCCAACTGTTTGATCCTGGATTGGACTTGCACCGATTTGGTCGCTTTATAACGAAAACGTTCAATAAAATCTTCCGTATCCTTGATCTGCTTCTGTTGGTTCTCGTAAGCTCTCATCTGCTGTTCAATACGCTCCTTTCTCAACTCCGTGAACCTCGTATAAGAGACCTTATAATCGTATATCTTCCCCAAAGAAATTTCTATTGTACGCGTCGTAATATTATCTAAAAACGCCCTATCATGCGATACCAACACAACAGCCCCCGGATAGCTTTGAAGAAAAGACTCCAACCAGGAAATAGATTCTATATCCAAATGATTGGTCGGCTCATCCAATAGAAAAACGTCAGGGCGTCCCAACAATATCTTGGCCAGCTCTATACGCATGCGCCATCCCCCGCTGAACTCTTCGCATCGACGATCCAAATCCTCCTGTCGAAACCCAAGGCCTTTCAAAACGACCTCGACCTCCCCATTCACATTCTCTCCGCCACGCATCCTTAATTGTTCGTCTTTCACATTCAATCTATCGATCAACTTCATATAATCGTCCGACTCGTAATCCGTCCGTTCGGCCAACTCCAGGTGCAAGCGTTCGATCTCCCCCCGCAAAGCCAACAGATCGTCAAATGCCGACTCCGCCTCTTTTCTGACGGTTTTTCCTTCGGCATACACTTTTGTTTGAGGTAAATACCCGATTTTCAAATCAGAAGGCATGGCAACATTTCCTTCCGAAGGCTCCTGTACGCCGGCCAGAATCTTTAATAAGGTAGATTTACCCGCTCCATTGCGCCCCGTCAAACCAATTCGATCTCTTTTGTTGACCAAAAAAGAAACAGATTCCAACAGCGAGAAACCTCCAAATAAAACGCTAACATTGTTGACAGATATCATATCCCTTCAAAAAATTAAATAAGATGCAAATATACGAAACTTATTTTATTGAATCACGCGAACAAGAGGTATCCCTTTAATTTGTCCGTAAATAGTCCATCTCCTAAATAAATGCAATCGTAAAAACAAGGCAGATTGCCTTAACAACGGATTCATTTTTATTTAACCCTATTTCAAAAACTGACATTTGTCTTGTTTTATACGTCAAATATTTTTTATATTTGAAAAATTCATCCTAAAACAAGGGGTACAAAATTGTAGAAACATAATATTAACTGCTAAAATTGATATAAAATGCCTAAAGGAGTTTACAGACTACCGAACATTACCAATGAGCCGATCAAAAGCTATGCTCCTGGTTCACCGGAAAGAAAAGAGTTAAAAGCACAAATTAGTGAAGTAAAAGCAACAACCGTAGACCTTCCCATGATTATCGGGGGGAAAGAGGTACGTACGGGAAAATTGGCTGACATTCGTCCTCCCCACGACCACAAGCATCTGTTAGGACATTATCATCAAGGCGATGCATCTCATGTACAAATGGCTATCGAGGCGGCATTAAAAGCCAAACCGGCATGGGAAAAAATGGGATGGGAAAGCCGGGCTGCCATTTTTTTAAAGGCCGCAGACCTGCTTACAGGTCCTTATCGCCAAAAAATGAACGCGGTCACCATGTTGGGACAATCCAAAAATGCTTTTCAGGCAGAGATCGATTGCGTGTGCGAGCTGGCGGATTTCTTTCGCTATAATGTAAAAAATATGTACGAGATCTACCATATGCAACCCAATTCCGCCCCCGGAATTTGGAACCGTACCGTATGGCGTCCGTTAGAAGGTTTTATTTTTGCCCTTACTCCATTCAACTTTACCTCCATCGCCGGAAACTTACCGGGAGCTCCCGCACTAATGGGAAACGTTTGCGTATGGAAACCGTCTAAAACCGCCGTGTATTCGGCACACCTGATCATGGAGATATTGAAAGAAGCCGGTCTTCCGGATGGAGTCATCAACCTGGTATATTGTTCCGGACCCACCGCTGCCGATGTTATTTTCAAACATAAAGATTTTGCCGGAGTACATTTTACCGGTTCGACAGCCGTCTTTAACGATATTTGGGCTAATATAATAAATAACATAGACAAGTACCGCTCTTACCCTCGAATCGTAGGAGAAACCGGAGGCAAGGATTACATATTTGCCGATCCTACCGCTTCAGCAAAAGAAGTTGCGACGGCAATCGTAAGGGGGGCCTTTGAATATCAAGGACAAAAATGTTCCGCGGCTTCCAGAGCATACATCCCTTCTAATCTATGGCCGGAGATCGAAACATTGGTAAAAAAAGATCTGGCCGAAATTAAAGTCGGAGGAATAGAAGACTTCAGAAACTTTGTCAATGCGGTAATCGACGAAACCTCGTTCAACAAACTATCCGCGACCATCGACGCAGCCAAGACTTCCAAAGATGCAGAAATTGTGGCCGGCGGTACTTATGACAAATCCGTCGGATATTTTATACAACCCACGGTTATCCGTGCTCTAAAACCGGATTACATCACCATGCAAGAAGAATTATTCGGCCCGATCATTACCATTTACGTGTACGAGCCGGATAAGGTAGAAGAGACGTTGGATATACTCGACAAAGGTTCTGCTTACGCCCTTACGGGAGCCATTTTCTCCAATGATCGCAACCGTATAGAAAAACTAACAG
The DNA here is from genome assembly GCF_027666085.1 of Sanguibacteroides sp. AM78-02pH3A. Taxonomy (NCBI): domain Bacteria; kingdom Pseudomonadati; phylum Bacteroidota; class Bacteroidia; order Bacteroidales; family Porphyromonadaceae; genus Sanguibacteroides; species Sanguibacteroides sp. AM78-02pH3A. Next base: position 45,553 of record NZ_JAQEHX010000008.1, read on the forward strand.
AACGTTTGACACACACGGCAGGTAATTTCTATATCAACGATAAACCGACCGGTGCCGTTGTGGATCAACAACCATTCGGCGGAGGACGGGCTTCCGGAACCAATGACAAAGCAGGAACCGTATTCAATCTCTTAAGATGGGTATCGCCTCAGGCAATTAAAGAAACGTTCGTTCCCGCAACCAATTACATGTATCCGAATTTTCTGGAAGAATAAATCAACAGGTAAACGCAGATTTCGGTTTGTCGATCTTCAACCAGAGAATTTTCGCTTACAATCATGAAATGAAGTGAATTATAAGTATTTTATTAAAATATTTAGAACAAAATCACAAAAATAGAATAAAGGTGCTGCTCTTCAGCACCTTTATTTATTCTGTTCTATAAGATTGTAATTGCGATTGGCCGTATAAAATGTTTCTCTGGAAACCTTATAATGACGACAAATATAAGAAATCGACTTACCTGCCTGATACATTTTCTCGATCTCCTTTCGACGTTCAAGCAAGAAATCTTGTTTGGTGGTACCTCTCGGACGTCCTAATTTAACACCCTCCGCTTTTCTTACGGCCAAAGCTTCCCTGGTTCTCATCGATATCAGATTGTGTTCTATTTCCGCAACTAATGCAAAAGCAAACGCCAAAACTTTGCTGTTGATACTGTTGTCAAAAGCATAGCCGTCTTTGGTACTGTAAATAATAATCTCTTTTTCAAGACACCGATTCAGAATAGACATAATATCCAACAGCGTCCGACTCAAACGGGAGAGTTCGGTGACAATCAACACGTCACCTTTCTGCAACCCACCCATCAATTTCCCCAGTTTCCTCTCTTTCTCTTTCTTTTTTCCACTTACGATTTCTGTTACCCAACGTTCGATTTTTAAACCTTTTCGTGAAGCATACTTCACAATTTCTTCCCTTTGATTAGTTAAATGTTGTTTTCCCGTACTAACCCTCAAATAAGCGATTACCATAATTATCATATTAAAGTTCACAACACCTATACAAAGAATTGCAAACTTTCCCATATGTAAAGAGTTAAATATCAGTGACGAAAAAATAAGATAATTTGTCTTATAAAACGTTCGCTTTTTCGGACAGGAATTATGTAGTTTTTATAGATGGAATTTATACTCTCTTCATCTGATTAAGTTCTTTATATAGAATATTTTTAAATCGTGTTTTTTCTTTATTTTGAAATTTATTATATTTGTCCATCACAAGGAACGATTATTATGACAGAAGTGTGCAAGAAACAATCATAAATTATCTTAATAGAATCATATATAACGTTAATCATTATTTTTGGACCGTCATGAATAAAAAAGAACTTACCAAAAAAGTTGCCTTAAAAAGTGGGTTGACACAAACATTAACTGCCAACATCGTAAATACGGTCATTGAAACAATCCGAGAATCTCTTGCAACAGGAGAAAGCGTCACTATTCACGATTTTGGGACTTTAGCCGTAAAAAAACAAAAGCCGCGGGGACGTTTCAATCTGAGCACCCATGAAGTAGAAGATGCCGTGCCTAGGGAATTCATTAAGTTCATTACCAGCAAGTCCCTCAAACTACAACAAAAAAACAAAGCACAGGTTTCGAATTAGAAGATAATAGTCACGGAGTTCTAAAAAATAAGGGCAAGATTTTAATGTCTTGCCCTTGTAAGTCAAAACCGCCAACGCCGTTTTTTTTCTACTTATCCGTTAATTAAATAATCACGATATGCTCCTGATCCGTCAATTTTTCACAGTAATGACATTTTAACACGATAGGTTCGCTTCCCACCACAACGAATTTTGTCCGAACATGCTGATTATTCGTGATACATTTCGGATTCACGCATTTCACAATACCTTCCACGCGTTCCGGAACACTAACCGTCTTTTTTTCCGCCACTTCAAAATCTTTAATAATATTGATTTTTGCAGAAGGTGCTACCAAGGCCAACTTATTAATTTCATCGTCTCTCAAAAATTTATCGGAGATTTTAATAATCGCCTTTTTACCGAATTTGCTACTTGACAAATTATACCCGAAAGTAACGGTATTCTCCGTGTGCTCAATACCTAAAATATTAATCACATCAAACAATTTATCAGCAGGGATGTGGTCAATCACCGTACCGTTTTCCACGGCACTTACCTGTAACTCTTTTTTTGCTGCCATATCTTTTTTCTTTATTACCATTTCAAATCTAATGCCTTAAATATAATTGCCTGACGGGTATAAACACCATTCAATGCTTGTTGGAAATAGTAAGCCTTTTCGTTCTCATCCACATCTTCATCGATTTCGTTTACCCGGGGTAGCGGATGTAAAATACGCATATTCGGTTTCGTTCCGCTCAGCATGGCATTCTTTAAAATATAGACGTTCTTCACTTTTTCGTACTCTAACGGATCGGCAAATCTTTCTCGTTGCACCCGGGTCATATAAAGGATATCCGCCTCATTAATTACCTCATCCAATTCCGTATGTTCATAGTAGGGAATATGCAATTCATCCAGGAACAATTTATAAGCAGCCGGCATTTCCAACTCTTTGGGCGAGATAAAATGGAATGTCGGATTAAAATGACTCATAGCTTGCAATAAAGAATGTACCGTTCTCCCGTATTTTAAGTCTCCCACCATAAAAATATTCAGGTTCTCCAAAGTTCCCTGTGTCTTATAGATCGAATAAAGATCGAGCATTGTTTGGGTCGGATGCTGATTGGCCCCGTCCCCAGCATTAATTACAGGTACGGAAGCAACCTCACTTGCAAAACGGGCAGCTCCCTCCAAAGGATGGCGCATTACGATCAAATCGCAGTAATTATCCACCATTTTCGTCGTATCTTTCAAAGATTCTCCTTTTGTTGTACTGGAAGAAGAAGCATCGGAAAATCCCACAATCCTTCCCCCCATGCGACTAATTGCAGTCTCGAAACTCAACCTGGTACGTGTTGAAGGTTCGAAAAACAAGGAAGCAACTACCTTACCGGCCAATAAATTGCGGTTCGGATTTTTTTCAAATTCTGAAGCGATTTTCAAAACTTCCAGAATCTCCTCTTTCGAGTAATCGGTAATGGATACTAAACTACGTTTGTTCATATTGTTTATATATTAAAGATGTTTGCTTAAACGTTTATCCACAAAAAAAAACCAACAATGCTATCGAAACAATGTTGGTTTTTAATATCTTATCAAAACGGCTTCCCCTTTTCTGCCTAAACTGGAGGCAAGAATAAAACGTATGCCGAATATTTTGATGTTCAATCTTCATATCGGAATACAAATATAGATATATTTCTATCCCGAACAAACTATTTTCGCAATTTATTAAAAAAATTCCGCTATCCGATCCGCAATATCAATAGCCACTTCCGATTTTGTTTTCAAATCGTAAATCAATTTATTTTCCTCCTTATCGATCAATGTCACCTTATTGGTATCTCCCCCGAAACCGGCCCCTTCATCCCGCAAGCTATTCAACACGATTAAATCCAAATTTTTCCTCTTCATTTTCGAAACAGCATTATTCTCCTCGTCGTTAGATTCCAACGCGAACCCGATCAACCACTGCCCCGCTCTCTTCTTTCGCCCCAACTCAGCCGCGATATCTCTTGTCGGAGCCAACTCCAACTTCAAATCATCTTCTCCCCGTTTCAATTTTACAACAGCCCGTTCCATAGGGGTAAAATCCGCCACGGCAGCACTCAAAACAGCAATATCGCTCTCCGGAAACACCTCGATAGCCGCCTGATACATTTCGGACGCAGACTCCACATCTATTCTCCGGATCCGTTTATTGGATAATTTCAGATTTACCGGACCGGCAATAAGCGTAACTTCAGCCCCCCGGGCAGCCATCTCTTCGGCTATGGCAAATCCCATTTTCCCGGAAGAGTAGTTGCCGATAAAACGTACGGGATCTATTTTTTCATAGGTAGGTCCTGCCGTAACCAACACTTTTTTACCAACATAACGCTCGTCTGCAGCAAAAAAACGGCTCATAAAAGACACGATCTGATCGGGCTCCTCCATTCTTCCCTTCCCGATTAATCCGCTTGCCAGCTCTCCGTTTTCAGGTTCGATAATCAAATTCCCGTAAGATTTCAATATTCGTAGATTCCGTTGAGTCGCCGGATGAAGATACATATCCAGGTCCATGGCAGGAGCCACTACAACCGGACACTTAGCAGACAAATAGGTTGTCAACAACAAATTATCCGCTATGCCGGCGGCCATCTTACCGATTGTATTAGCGGTTGCCGGAGCGATCAGATAGGCATCCGCCCACAACCCCAAATCCACATGCGAATTCCAATCTCCATTTTCGGGATCATAAAAATCCACCAGAATAGGATTCTTCGACAACGTGGCTAAAGTCAAAGGGGTGATGAATTCCTTTGCCAAAGGCGTCATTATTACCTTAACGTTAGCCCCTTCTTTCACTAAACCTCGTATTAACGGAGCTGCCTTGTAGGCCGCAATACTTCCCGTTACTCCCAATATGATATTTTTTCCCTGTAACATAATTCTTTTTTTAATCACCTGAAAAAAAGAGGCTGTCCGAAAATTCATCCGACAGCCCTTTTATCTTCTCTGATAATCCTCCCGGTTATCCGTCTTACTCTATTCTTCCTCTTCCTCCGACTTTACCCCTCCTTTTTCCTTTGCCGGATTACGAAAATAAAGTTCGCCATCCTCAAACTCCTGAGTAGCGATCAACACCGGTTTAGGAATACGCTCGTAATACTTGGAAATCTCGATCTGTTCGCGATTTTCAAATATCTCCTCCAAATTATCCGCGTACGAGGCAAACTCTTGAAGTTTCCTGCTCAACTCTTCTTTCATTTCAACCGAAATCTGATTGGCACGTTTTCCAATGACAGCAACAGCTTCATAAATATTATCCGCCTTACCGGCTAACGCAGCCGTATTCCTTGTAATGGTATTATTCGGTGCCTTTACTTTCTTAAAATCTACCATGGTTAATTTGAATATAATTATTTATTCTGATTATTCTGACCTTCTTGATGCGCGGAATCCGTTTGACTGTTCAGCTCATCCTCCTTGTATTCGTCCGGATCGTCGTATTGTTTCAGGAAATCGTTCAATACTTCGTATTTCTTGGCCATCTCCTTCGCGTACACACTATTGGGATACTCATCCACGAAATAGTAATACTCTTCTTTCGCTGCCGTGTAACGTTCGTATTTTTTATCCTCCACGCTATTCACAGCCATCTCGTATTTGGAATTAAACAACATCCACATGATTCTCTCCCGGTATTTCGTTCCGGGGAAATCTTTCAGACAATTCTCCAGGCTGACGACAGCGGCCTTGTAATGTTCCCGCAAATAATAGTTTTCCGCTCCCAAATAAGCTTTGTAAGAGAGTTTATCTCTCATGTCATCCATGTATTTATTTATTAACTCCTTACGCGTAGAATTAGGATAACGACTCAGGTACAGTTGGAAATTACTCATGGCCTTTTCCGTTGTCGTCTGATCCAAACGCACTCTCGGCGAAGCCAAATAATTACAATACCCCATCATATACAGACACTCTTCCATGTAGGAACTTTCCGGAAACATCGCCACAAACTGCTTAAACAGTTCGGCCGCGTTTTCGTAATCTTTCTGGTTATAGGTACAAAAAGCCCGGTAGTATGCTATGGTTTGGGCTCTTGCGGTTCCCGCGAAGACAGTCCGAATACCGTCAAACAAATTCAAAGCCCTTGTATAATCTCCTTTATTATAATATTCCACCGCCTTTTTATACATAAGAGAATAATCCCCACTCTTCAAAAGTTTTTGGTACTCCCCACAGGAACTCATTAGTACGATAACAAGCAGAAAACCTAAAAAATTCTTCATCATAAGCGCTGTTTTTGCATCACGCAAAGATAATCTATAAATATCAATATGCAATAAGTTCATCCACATTTCTTTTTGGAAAAACAGAGTAAAAGACAAAAACAACTTTTCAAAAAGAAATCCTCCATTATAAGAATTTTTAGTTACCTTTGCTTCGTATTTGTATCAAAAATTTAAGAATTTCAAAATATTATCGACGTGGACATTTTTGAAAGAGTAAAAAATCAGAAAGGAAATATCGGACAATATGCCAAGCAAGCTCATGGCTATTTTTCATTTCCGAAATTAGAAGGAGAAATCGGTCCCAGGATGAAATTCCGCGGGAAAGAAATGTTAAACTGGAGTTTAAATAATTATATCGGTCTCGCTAACGATCCTGAAGTAAGAAAAGCGGATGCCGAAGCTGCGGCAAAATACGGCATGGCTTATCCTATGGGAGCCCGCATGATGAGTGGACAAACTTCCCGTCATGAATATTTGGAATCCCAATTAGCCGACTTCGTAGGTAAACCGGATGCATTTTTATTGAATTTCGGGTATCAGGGTATGGTCTCTATTATCGACGCTATGACTTGCCGTCATGACTGTATCGTTTACGATGCCGAAGACCATGCCTGCATTATGGACGGCCTGCGTTTATCTCCGGCAAAACGTTATGTATACCAACATAACGATATGGAGAGTCTGCGTAAACAACTCGAACGGGCTACCAAATGGGTAGAAGGAACCGGAGGGGGTATTCTCGTCATAACGGAAGGTCTTTTCGGAATGGCCGGAGACTTGGGAAAATTAGACGAGATCGTGGCCATGAAAAAAGATTTCAATTTCCGGCTGTTGGTCGATGACGCACACGGTTTCGGGACGATGGGACCGAACGGCGCGGGAACCGGAGATCATTTCGGGGTAATGGACCAAATAGACCTCTACTTTGCGACCTTCGCCAAAGCGATGGCAGGCATCGGGGCTTTTATTGCCTGTGAAGAAGATATATGCATGTACCTGAGATACAATATGCGTTCCCAAACGTTTGCCAAATCCTTACCCATGCCTATGGTGGAAGGAGCCATCAAAAGGCTGGAGTTGCTGAGAAGCAAGCCGGAATTAAGAGAAAAATTGTGGACGATCGTCCGGGCTTTACAGAGCGGATTGAAAGCAGACGGTTTAAACATCGGCAAAACGAACTCTCCGGTTACTCCCGTTTATCTATCCGGTAGTGTTGCCGAAGGAACTCAAGTAGCCATGGATTTAAGAGAAAATTACAATCTTTTCTGTTCTATCGTGGTTTATCCGGTGATTCCCAAAGGACAATTGCTGCTTCGCCTGATTCCAACTGCCATGCATACGATGGAGGATGTGGAATATACGGTACAAGCCTTTAAAGCCGTGGCCAAAAAATTAGCCAACGGAGAATACAATAAAGAGACGGTGGTCGATGCCAACGCTCTATAAAAAAAGCCCGCCTGTTTGGCGGGCTTTTTTTTATTTCATCTTCTCTGGTAATGTCCGAAAAGCAGATTAAAGCCGAATCGCGCACTCGCCGTCCGAGTACTCGTATAATTGGCCGCCAAGACATTATCCGTCACCACGAAAAACTGGAACGGACCGAATTTAGCCGTTAATGCCGCTCCCACATTAGCAAAATCTCCATTTATCATAGAATAAGATACCGAAGCGCCGATATTCCGAATCGGGCGTAAATTAGCGGACAAGGTTATCGCGGGAAAGAAACGTCCATCCATGACCGAGGCTTTTAAGAGACCACCGAAATTAACCCACTCTTTCAACTGATAAGTTGCACCCGCGTATATTTTCGCGTTCAGCATCGTAGTATAGGCCGCCTGCTTATCCGTTAACCGGAAACGATTTTCCAATGAATCGGTCATCTCCTCAAAGGCATCGCCGAAATCCTTATAATTCGGATCATCCTTATTAAGACTATTGGAAAGATCGGCCCCTGTCCAATCAAAACTTGTGTTTTGTTTGAAATTATAAGTATTCTCTTCCCAACGGATAAAACCTAAATCCAACACACTCGCATACAGGGTCAGCTTGTCCAGCAATTTATACTGAGCACCCAAATCCACGCCAAATCCCAGATTACCTGTTCCGATAAGAAATTTGGCATCGACGGCATCCTCATCAAACTCAATATTATCCCACTCCACGTACTCCCCGTCTTTCGTGTACTTTATCGGAGCCGAGACGCGAATATTCTGACGGGAAGAGAGTCGGACCGTATCTCCGTCCGGCGAAGAGTAAACCCCCATCTTCGAATCGGTCATATCGGCATTGGCAATTCCGAATAAAACCTTAAAACGTCCTCCGACGGTCAACCGGTCATTTACTCTCTTGGATAATCCGAAACCTATTTCATTGTATGCCGTTACTTTTAACCCCAAACCACCCCAGTCAAACGTCTGACCAAGATAATTCGCATTACCTTCCTTGAAGAAAGTGATAATATCTTTATTAAAACTAAAGACAATATCATTCTTTTGGGTGATATCGAAAGTTGCATACCAGGAATTAATTCGAAAACCGATGGCTAAAATAGGTACTTCCGTGTTCAAAACGAGGGAATTCTTCTCCCGCAAAGCCTTATGCAAACGGTTCACGTCGTAGATTACGGAATCCGCCTTGTCTCCCGTTCCCCATCTTAACAGGTCGTCAACCTTAAAGGCATTGCTGAAATTCAAAGAAATACCGCTTAGTCCGGGTATTCCCACGTAAGTTTTATACTCCGGTTGATAAGCCGGGTTCAATTTCACCCGTTGAGGAGAATTGGATAAAAAATAAAGCGTATTGTTCCCGTCCTGAGCCATCACGAAACAAGGAAAGAGGACAAGAAAAAAAGATATAATAGTAATTATTTTTTTCATTTTGGATACATTTTAATCTTACTTGATACCGAGTTTGACCTTCACTAACACTTTCAATTCAAGTTTGGCGTCCGCTTTCACTTCTACCGGAATTTGTCCGTCACCGGCTGTCATCATGCTGGCGATCAATATCAGATGTTTCGTTCGTTCCAAATTATCTATATTGGTCTCGGACAGCTCCACGATATGTTCCCCCTCCTTTACGGCAATGACATTACCGTCGGCATCGATCTCCGGCACATCGATCAATTCATCCGCATTGATCCGGTCTACCTCCTGAAAATTCTCATCCACCATCAAGAACTCCTTTACCCCGATTTTCAAAGGAGTACCGTTCTTGGCCCTTAAAATCAAGGCCATCTTTTTAATCTGGTCCGGATTATCCAAATCTATATCTTTAATGGTATCCCGGAAAGTAAGATTCTCGGCGCTAAAGTAAAGCGGAATCTCCACTTTCACATCGGCCGATAGTTCCGCGTTTTCCTCAATGACACACGCTGTTTGTACCCCTCCTTCATTAATTATTATATTACCGCTATACGCAACGGAATCTTTAGGCGGTAGGGAAAGTAATTCGTCCACATTGGAATTATCCTTCGTATACCCCTTTTCGTTTACCGTTTCGCCCGTCTCATCAAACGTATCGAAGAGAAGCGGTCCTCCCGTGAAGTGTCTTGTTTCTCCTTCTTTATAAGCTATAAAAGCAGGATCCAGTTTAATCGGGATATCAATTCCCCGGCTCTTCAAAATCAATTTCAACGAGGGATCCGCAAAATAAAAATCACCCGTTATATCATTCCAAAAATCGATATTCATTTCAAAACATCCCGGATCAATAGGGATCATCGGAGGATTTATCTGCCCGATAACCTTATGGAACACGACGTCAGATAATAAAAATTCCAACTTCAAGGACTCCCCGGCCGCTATTTCAACCTCTTGATCTTTCGGAATAAAAAAGTCGATCCGATAACGAATCCGGTCGCTCTCCTCACTCATATCGAACTCCAACTCCCGATCTTCGAAAAAGATACCCGCTTGATTCGTGTTTACAACCCGTTCCATCCTAAAAGGATTACCTGCCTCATCTTTCACGTCGGGCAGGGTCAACGTTACGACATAACTAAAGGAACAAGCCGGAAGCTCCCCGGAAAACCTTACCTTGGCCGAAAGAAAGGAGAGTTTTCCGATTTCTCCGAAATCAAAATGGGCCTCACCCCCCTGACCGGGGATATGAATATCCCCGGGTAAATTCCCGGTAATTGGAGTTAAAGATAAAATAAGATTTGTGTTCAACGAAATTTGTTGTTCCGGCATATCCCAGAAATCTTTCGCTTCCAAACGCACGATCTCTTTTTCTTCGTAATTAATGATAATCCGGTTATCACGTTCGATCATCGACTCTTCCGGATCATAAGGATTCAATAAATCCCACATGGTATAATTCCCATGTCCTACCGGCAGTATAAAATCAGGCTCCCATCCGATAGATTCGGTCATTTTGTCCGAGTTAAAAAGCTCCGAATCGCCACAAGAAATAATACACATACCCAATAATCCGATTATCAGGTAGTGTTTCCACACACACACTTTTGTCATAAATTACAGTTATTATTATACTTATACTTCTTAGAAAACAAATATAAGTATAAAATCAAAAGAAATATCAAAGATGTTAAAAATATTATCTTATAAATCGGTATTTTAATAAACTATCTTTCTCGCTTCCTACATAGAGGTAAAAACCTACCTTTCCGGTATTTTGAAATACGATAGAAAAAGCAGACGTCCCGGTAATCGGAAAACCGTTCGACGGACTCCCTTTGTCCAACAAATACAATTCTGAATGAGATTCATCCAATGTTCCCACACGCGTATCACGGGCTGAAAAACGATACACGTAAGGAAAGCCCAACCGTCCCTCTTTCACTCCTGTTTCCCATAACACCTTACCGTTCCGGTCATACACGTATACATGCTCTCCGTTCGAAAATATGAAATCATCATTTCCGTCTCCATCCGTATCGGCTACATTAAACAAATAGCCGGCCGTAATTTTATCCGGTTTCAACGACCGGGATGCTCCATTAAAATCAACAAACTGCAATTCGCCTCCGGCACTTCCAAAAACCAAAGATTCATTCTGCTCCTTTCCCGTCAAGTAAATCACCGTTCCCTGAAGCAGATCGTATAAAGTTTGCACCTTTACCCGTTCCCGTCCTCTTCGATCCAAAATATAGATTCTATATCGATCGGCAAACACGATATAATCTTTATCCGCAACTCTGAAATAGTATACTTTAGAAACCGGATCGTTATCACTTTGAGGCTGACTCCACCCCTCAACGAGATCTCCGGATAACTCATACAAATATATTTTCCGGTCTGCACAGGGAGCGAACACCCGATAATTTCGGTCGTTATCGTAATCATAAACCGTTATACCGGAAGGGCATGAACTCTTAAATGCCAGAGGATAACGAGGTAAATAATTTCCATTCCGATCGATCAGGTAAAGTTTTTCGGAGGTAGAGAAAAGATATTGCAATTTCCCGTTTTTATAAAAATCAACTTGATACACCTCACTATTAATCTTTCCGTCTATCGGCAGTTTCCATAGAATCCTTCCCATATCGTTAATCAAATAGACGGTACGGGAGTCATCTTGTACAAACAATTCCCTCTCCCCATTATTATGATTAACGACAACCACAGGTTTCATCGTGAGTTTAGCGTCTAATTTCGTTTGCCAAACGACTTGTGCCGGCGGCTGCTCGACTTTTTCCGTATTCAGGAAAACGCTTTGATACAACATCTCGTCTTCACTGATCCACTGTAAACCGAACGAAGAAAACACATCTAAACGTTCTTTATTTTGAGTCAGAAAATCTTTCAAGCCATCATTCGCCATATCCCGATAGAAAGGATACATACTTCCCGTTTCCGCCAGATACATCCAGTTGTATTTGGCAGACATCTTCACCCGGGTCTTTTTGTACCAATCCATATCCTGAACATTCAGACGTCGCATATAGTTCTCTGCAAAGCGTCGTATGACCGATTCGGAAGAAGCCAATATCAAATAATTATCCTGAATCATGGCAAAGCGAGAAGGTACACCATCCCATATATATCCCCACAATACCCCGGCAAAATCCGTCACGGGCATTTTATAATACGCTACTTTTTTCTCCTGATCCAAAGCGGTCGTTCTCTCGAGAGAAGCTTCATTTATATTAACCTTAACGGCATAGTTCCCAAGCATATTTTTCAATAAAGCCCGTCCCAAACTGCCGGACTTCAAATATACCATCACGAAGCCTTCTTCTTCCTTGTTTTCCGGATCATAGGAAAATACGCCTTTGGCAAACTCTCCCTGTAGCAATTCCCTCCAACTCGCCTCCACTTCCTCTCCGAACAGCCGGGTGAACTCCGATTTTCTTTTCCTCGCGTGTTCAATAATACCTGCCTTGTGACGAAACGTTTCCAATGCCGTCAGATAAGCTCTCGTATCGCTTAAGTTCAAGACCGTAACGGCATTCACGCCGGAAGGAATAACTCCTTCGATACGGGAAGCCATCGGTTGTTGCCCCTTAAAAACATTCAGGAACGTGGCTTTCATTCCGCCATAATACATGAAACCATTAAAACCGATCCCGTCAGATTGAATTTCTCCGTCCAAAGCTCCCCATTTGAACCATTTGGTTAGATCCAAACGAGGAGAAACAACATTCCGGCTCATGTACAGGGGCCATACATCCGAAAAACAAGAAGTATTTAAAAAAATATTCATCCCTGCCGTTTCCGAGAAATAACGGGTTATATTTTTATATACAGGTATACTCTCCGGATCGTTTTTTTTATCCTCACCAATCTGTTTCAACGCGTCTTCCAAATATAATTCGGAATCCGACAATAAAACCATGCCGCCCACCACGGCAAAATAAACTTCCGTCTCCTTATCTCTTAAAGAGTAAATCTTAAATTTATCGTATGAACGTTCTTTAAGCCCCGATTTCGCGTAGTAATCCGCCAAAAAACGAATCACCTCGCTTCGCGAAGCCGCCGGAACCCGATTCAAAATATACAAAAAACGGACACTTTTCTTTCCTTCCCGCCTTAACGCCAAAACCCACGACGTGTTTTCCGTCAATTTCAACTTTTGCAAGGTATCGATGCTCCTGTAAAATATACTTTTCTGATAGTTAGCCCATTCAGTCTCAAACGCTTCTTTCAATCGAGGCGATAAGCTCACATTGGCGCGAACATTCAACACCACGGCCGAATTATTGGGAATAAATGCCTCTTTCGGAACATCCGAACCTTGTTCCCGTTCATTTACCCTCCACAGGATCCAAACGATACATCCCATCAATAAAACTCCCAAAAGGATCAGTACGATTTTCTTGGCCATATCCGAAAAACTTTACGAGAACAAATTTAGCAAAATATTTTATATCCCGGCTTTTTCTTACCTTCGCGATATCGAACAAAAACAAAGCACGGTGGAAAAATACGCTATTTCTGATTTGGTATACAGACTCTCCTGCTCGGGCAAGGAAGAAGAAAATCTTTACGACGAAGCCGAAAAAATAAGAACAACATATATCGGGAACGGGGTTTACTTGCGCGGCCTGATAGAGATATCCAACATCTGCATCAAAGACTGCTTTTATTGCGGGATCAGAAAATCGAACACCGGAACAGCCCGTTATACACTTACCGATCAGGAGATATTGGAAGCCGCTGATTTCGCGTATACTCACCGATTCGGTTCCATCGTGCTACAGGGCGGAGAACGCAATGATTCCTCGTTCGTCCGACGCGTTGAACATTTGCTGAAAGAGATTAAACAGAGAAGTAACAACGAATTGGGTATTACGCTATCATTGGGAGAACAGAGTCGGGAAACCTATCAGCGTTGGTTCGACGCCGGAGCTCATCGCTATCTACTCCGATTCGAGACCTCGAATCCAAACCTTTATTCCAAAATTCATCCGAATAACGCACTGCACTCACACGCCACAAGACTAAAATGCATCGAATATTTGCAGCAATGCGGTTACCAAACAGGTACGGGAGTCATGATCGGACTACCTTTTCAGACCTTGGAAGATCTCGCGAACGATTTGCTTCTTCTCCAGTCCATGGATATCGATATGGTAGGCATGGGACCTTACCTGGAACACCGGGAAACACCCCTTTATGCTCATCGCCACGGATTGTTGTCCTTACCGGAACGTTTAAGGCTGTCCTTACATATGATTGCCTTATTGCGCATTCTCATGCCCGATATTAATATAGCGGCGACCACGGCTTTACAGGCCATCGCACCGGAAGGCAGGGAAAAAGCCATGCAAATCGGAGCGAACGTGGTCATGCCCAATATTACCCCGACGTCCAACCGAACACTTTACAAATTATACGAGAATAAACCCGGTACCCATGAAGGAGCCGATGAGTCCATGAGAAATCTCGAAGCCAGTATACGTCGAAGCGGTTGCCAGGTCATGTACGGTGCATGGGGAGATTCACGTCATTTTTACAAACGGAAATAAGCAAGCGATCACATCGGCAACATCGATTTAAAAGGCTGAAAAGCAGCCAGAATAACCAAAGCTCCCAAAATGGCAATAATTAAACCCGAAACCCGGTTGATTGTCACCAATACCCGTAAACGGAATTTCTTTCTGAAAATATTCACTAAGGTCGAAAGCGTATACCACCAAACACCGCCTCCCAACAACACCCCGACCACAACCAACAATTCACCTAAAACAGAGGCAGACTCCCCGAACACCGACATTCCGGCAAATACAGCCATAAACACGACAATGGTGATCGGATTGGAAACCGTCAGAAAAAAAAGAGAAATATAATCTCCCAATAAGCCTTTCTTACTCACCCGTCCGTTACGCTTTTGCTTGATCTGACGGATCGGGTTATCGAAATAAATCTTCAACCCGATAACGATTAAAAATATTCCCCCGATAATCTGCAATAACAATTCATGAGTTTGTACCGTACTAATCACATAACCTAATCCGAAAGCAGCTACCGAAGCATAAAAAAAGTCTGCCGAAGCGGCTCCCATTCCAGCTATAAAACCGGACAAAGCCCCTTTATGCAGCGTTTTCTGAATAATCAACACCCCCATCGGTCCCAAGGGGATCGACACCATCAACCCTACTAACATACCTTTAAAAAGATAGATTATATCGTACATGCCTTCTTTTATTTCAAATATCTACATTATCTGACGAGAAACGCGTCAGAATAGTTTCATCGTTAATTTCCTTCGATAAAGATTCGATCGTTTTCATTGGAACGTCAAAAATATCTAAAATTAACAAACCGTCCAAACACATATTAAATTTCGGATCAATATTAAATCCTATAATTTTCGCATTCAACGAGATATATTTTTTCAGTAACACAGGTAATTTGTCACTCGAAGGCTCTATATCTCCGATCATCTTGTCCAACACGCCAATATCCTTGTGAGCCACATCAAGCATAACCTGAATTCCGGGTTCATTCGTACCCACCAAGTATTTGGAACGCGGCAGCACGTAACGCGCCAAATCGTAATTATAATGATTAGCCATGATAAATTTCATGATCAGCTCTTTAGATACTTCCGTGTATTTCCCGCTAATAGTTACCGGACCTATCAGATAACGATATTCCGGATTTTTCAACAAAAAGTAAAGGATGCCTTTCCATAACATAAATAGAGGAAGAGGCTTACGTTGATATGCTTCCGTGATAAACGAGCGTCCCAACTCGATAGACTCGTACAGAACAGGCAACATCTCTTTTCTCATTTTAAACAAAGAGTTGATATAGAAACCTTTCATCCCGTAACGATCGACGATCTCTTTCCCCTTACCGACCCGGTACGCACCCACGATTTTTTCTTCCTCTTTATCCCAAATAAACAGGTGATAGTAATACAAATCATACTCGTCCAAATCAATACTACGATTTGTCCCTTCACCTACAGCCCGGAACGTCACTTCCCTCAAACGACCGATCTCATTCAAAACATTAGGAATCTTTACCGACGGGGAACAATAAATGTCATAGTTCTTCATCGTAAACAAAAGATAATCCTCTGCAATGTCGGCTATCTCTTTTTTCAATACATTATTTTCAATTTCCGCTGCGATCGGTTCTGCTTTTGGCATAGCTTTTTGCGATTTTATAAAAAATTTCTTTACCTCCAACGAAGATCCTAATAAATAGGTCTTTGCTCTCAGAAACTTACCGTATTGCACTATATCGTGAAACGAATTCTGACTTTCTACCGATATAGGATTCCCGATACGCAATTTCACTACCCGATTTTTTTTATTCAATAATTCAGAGGGCAATTTCACGTTACGCAGCATCGGATGGATCAACCCCAGCAGGTAAAATAACAAGCTATTGGAACCTTTGAAATAGATCGGCACAACGGGAACCTTTGCCATTTTAATCAGCTTTAACGCGGGCAAATTCCATTCCGGATCCTCCACGTGATTGGAATCCGGTTGATAAGAAGAAACATCCCCGGCAGGGAAAACTCCTAAAGGCTTGCCCGACAGTACATGGCGCATAGCCTCTTTCAGTCCTCCCGATTTAACATTCATACGTTGCTCTTCCCGAGGTTCCATTCCCAAAAAATATTCCTGTATCGGGACGATCTTTTTTAACAAAAAATTGGCCAATACTTTATAATCGGGGCGAATTTTACTCAATATTTTTACCAAGATAATCCCGTCCAATCCGCCGAAAGGATGGTTTGACACCGTTACAAAAGGACCCGCCTCCGGAATCTTCTGCAAATCCTCATCGCTGATCTCAACCGTGACTCCCAATGTATCAATTAAACTATCAAGAAAAACTTCAGGATTATCATCGTATACTTTCGAACAGAGTTTATTCAATTTATTCAATCGCAAAATATACATGACCAATCTTGCCATCAAACTATTACCGAAAGGATTAAATCCGCGCATAGGCAATAAATCTCCCGAATTAATTAATTTCATTTATACTTCTTTTAACTCCTTTTCAGGACACAATCAACTCTTTTACAACACCTTCACCTACCCGGTCATTCAAAGCTTTTAACAGCCCTTCTTTAACCAACAGGATTTCATTCTTTACGACAGACGAGGAGAAGCTAACAAAAAGCTTGCCATCGACCATCCGCAAATTTTTTGTTTTCGAGGCTATCATTCCCCCTACCACCTCCGGCCAAAGTTGACATACTTCTCTCTCTTTGAAACGTTGAGTTAATCCCATCTGTTTCAAATAAAGTCTCATCAACTCATCCATCTTCAATGTTTTGCCTTGCTTCACGACGTATTTTTAATTATAAGCCGAAGGGATTACACGGATGCAAATACCCAAGACTTTCTAACTTGCAAAAATACCATTTTATTCGATAAAACAAAGAATCACACACCCACCTCTTTTATAACACCCTCATCTACTACAAAAATCTTAAAAGACGAGGCGTGCTGTTTTATGATTTCATCTATATGCAACCGGTTCGTATCCGTAATAAACACTTGTCCAAACGTTTTTTCCGAAACAATCCCCACGATTCGACTTACCCTTAAGGTATCCAATTTATCAAATATATCATCTAACAAGAGTAAAGGCTTTATTCCGTTTCGTGCCGATAAATAAACGAACTGAGCAAATTTCAAAGCCACCAAAAAACTCTTTTTTTGTCCCTGCGATCCCATTTTCTTTACGGGATATCCTCCCAATTCAAGTCCCAGATCATCCCGGTGTATTCCGACCGTCGTATAAGTCAATATTCTATCCCGCTCAAAATTCTCTTTCAGGGAAGCAAGCAGATCGTCATGTTTGATCGTTGTCGCGTACGTTAACGAAACTTGCTCTTTTCCTGAAGCAAGCAGATCGTAGTAATGTTGAAAAACAGTACTCATTTCGTAAACGAAATCGCGGCGTTTTTTTAAAATAAACATTCCGCTTTCGGCCAACTGCTCATCCCAAACCGCCAGCATATCCATATCCATTCCCCGCCCGGCATATTCTTTCAGCATCGTATTTCTTTGCACTAAAATCCGGTTATAACGAATCAAATGCGCTAAATACTCTTTGTCTTGCTGGCTAATCACCCCATCGATAAAACGGCGTCTCTCCTCACTTCCCCCATCTATTAAAACCGTATCCGCAGGAGAAACCATTACCAACGGCAACAACCCGATATGATCGGACAGACGATCGTACGCTTTCTTGTTTTTCTTAAACACTTTTTTTTGACCCCGTTTCACCCCACAATACGCCTCTATCCTCTCGCCTTGCCGTTCATAATTGCCTTGCAATACGAAAAAAGGCTCTCCATGACGAATATTTTGTACATCCGGTAAGTTGAAATAACTTTTACACATGGATAATTGATAAATAGCGTCCAGCACATTCGTTTTCCCGGCCCCGTTGTTTCCTACAAAACAATTAAAACCGGAACAGCATTCGATTTGAGCCTCCGATATATTTTTATAATTAACAATATCCAAATTTTTTATTTCCATCTTGATATTTTATAGATTAGAGCCTCACGCCCCCTCCCTACTTTTCCCCAAAAGTAAGGAAAAGTAAAATAGATTTTATCGAAAGCAGAATTTTTTGCACAAAATTTCACGGAGGCTCTCGGCATATGAAAAAAAAAACTATTTTTGCAGGTCGATGAATGATGTGTAATATATAACAAAAACATATAACGATGTCAAAAGAGAAACAAAAACACGGAGATGGCTTCGAACAAATTGAAGAAGTTACGATATCAACGGAACAATTCATTGAGAAGAATCAGAATTTATTAATCAAAATCATCATTGCGATTATCGTTGTAATCGGTGTTGTATTGGGATACCATAAGTTCTACAAGCAACCTCTCGCCAAAGAGGCAATGAATCAAATGTTCATGGCTGAAAATTTCTTTGCAAAGGATTCATTCAACTTAGCTCTTAACGGAGAGGGGGATGTTCTTGGTTTTCTCGATATTATTGAAAAATACGGTTCCACGCCCAGTGGTAATTTAGCGAACTATTATGCCGGACTATGCTACCTCTATAACGGAGATTACAATAATGCCATCAAATATTTGGAAAAATTCTCATCCGATGATCTTGTATTCAATTCGTTAGCAAAATCAAATATCGGGGATGCTTACATGCAGTTAGGCGATTACAAGAAAGCGGCCGATTACTATAAAAAAGCGGCCAACGAAGATACGAACGAATTGACTGCTCCCATCATTTTGATGAAGGCAGGACTCGCTTTTGAAAAAGCAAACGATTACAAGTCGGCTTTAACCATGTACGAGAGAATCGAAAAAGAATTCACCTCTTCCATGGAGTTCCGCGATATCGAAAAATACATCACGCGAACCAAAGAGAAGATAAAATAATATCTTTTGATTCGATATAAAAAAATCCCCGGGATTTCCGGGGATTTTTTTATTACAAACCCTAAATTATCAATGTATCTCTCCGATTTTACATACTTCAATAAAAGAAGCCCCCTTGCCATGCCCGAAACTTCCGCCCACGACAACAACATAATCGTCCGCACGAATCCCTCTCTTCATCAACATAGCCGGTAAATCATTCATGAATTCATCACGAGACATCGGTTTTTCGGTAAAATAAGGATAGATGCCGAAGGAGAGCGAAAGCTCCCGCATCACTTGATCGTTATAACAACGGGCAAACACGGGCAAATCCCCCCGGAAAGCCGCAAGATAGCGCGCAGTACGCCCCGACAAGGTATCCACGACAATAGCTTTCACGGGCAAAATGGTGGCTGTCTTAACCGCGGCACGAGCCAACGCCGCCGTGATCTCATTATTAATCCGAACCAGACTCCGGCTTGCATCCGGAGCCACCGAACATTCGTTCTCCTCCGCCACGTTCCGCATTACGGTAACAGCCTCTACCGGATAAGCCCCGTAAGCGGTCTCCCCACTCAACATGATCGCATCCGTTCCCATATAAATGGCATTTGCGATATCGCTAATTTCAGCCCGGGTAGGTCTCGGATGCTCTATCATCGTATGGAGCATCTGCGTGGCTATTATCACGGGTTTCTTACTTTCAATACATTTATTGACAATATAACGCTGAATACGAGGTATCTTCTCCGCCTCTATTTCAATTCCCAGATCCCCCCGGGCAACCATCACCCCATAAGCATAATCCAAAATCTCGTCGATATTATCAACTCCTTCTTGATTTTCAATTTTAGCGATGATCTTTATCTTACTCTGTCGGGCATCCAATAGCTGTTGCACCGCAATCACGTCCTCCTTATTACGTACAAAGGAATGAGCAATAAAATCCACATTATTATCTATCGCAAAATTGATAAACAACTTGTCCTTATCGCTTAAGGATTGCAATTTCAAATTAGCCCCGGGAACATTCACACTTTTCCGATCTTTTATCATGGCCTCGTTGGTCGCCATTACCTCCAAATAATGTGCATACTTTTCCACAACGACCAATTCTACATCCCCGTCGTCGATCAAGATACGATCTCCTGTCTTAATATCATCCGCAAAATAAGGATAAGAGACGTGGATTAATTTTCCTTCCATCTTTAAATCCATATCTCCGGTAAGAAAGAGACACTCTCCCTTCTCCACGTGAAACGGATTCTCTATTAACGTAGTTCTCACTTCCGGCCCCTTGGTATCGACTAAAATAGCGATATCCCCGGAAACGGTACGCACGTTGTCTATCACTTTTTTAGCCTGCTCTATATTCTGATGTGCCGTATTCAAACGAACCACGTTCATTCCCGCACGATACAGATTTTGTAAAAAATCCACATCGCATCTCTTATCCGATATGGTTGCTACAATCTTTGTTTTTTTCATATAAACCGATTACTAAACGACATTAATTCTTATCGAAACTTCTCTTTATTTTCAGTTTCTCCTGTAAAATATCTACGAAAAGAAACAAAAAAAGATTGGAAAAGTTTTCTTTTTTAAAGAAACGCCCGCAAGGCCAGCTCGTAGGATTTCAATCCGAACCCGGTTATCACCCCTCGACAAACCGCAGTCAAATAAGACTTATGTCTGAATTCTTCCCGTTTGGCCGTATTGGAAATATGCACCTCGATTACAGGCGTCTCGATCGCGGCAATCGCATCCGCTATGGCAATAGAAGTATGTGTATAGGCCCCGGCGTTCAATATAATCCCGTCATAAGAAAAACCTGCTTCATGCAATTTATCGATCAATTCCCCCTCTATATTGGATTGAAAATAACCGATCGCCACGTCCGGATACTCTCTCCTTAATGCTTCCATATAAGCGTCAAAAGAGGTCTCCCCGTAAATCGATTTTTCTCTGACACCCAAAAGATTCAGATTGGGACCATTTATAATTAATAGTTTCATACTTTTCGTTTTTATTCTTCTGCAAAATTAACAAAAAACGATCGTAAACAGGCCATTTATCTCTCAGAATATTAATTTTTTATTATGACATTTATCTGAACCTTTTCTTTGTTAAACTTACCAAATGGTGTCGGTCGCATATAAAAATCACTTATCTTTAGCCATCGAATTTCCCATGTTTATCCCTCTGTGTTACCTTCATTGAATTGAAGGTAGGGATATATAGGGTATATAAACTGATAATACTTAATTCACAAACATGATGACCTGGAATGAAGCGATAGATAATTTTAAAACGTACTTAACTTTAGAAAAATCTCTTTCAAGCAATTCTGTAGAAGCTTACCTGAACGATATAAAAAAGTTAGCCGCATTCAGTTTACAATCAGAACCGCAACTTCAACCCGAAGAGATCACATATGCTATCCTTAACAACCATTTATCCCGATTAAAAGATTCCGGTATCACAGCCAGAAGTCAAGCCAGAAGTATTTCCAGCATAAAATCCTTTTTTAAATTTATGGTTTACGATGAAGTGATTACCGTTAACCCCGCAGCCTCTTTAGATACTCCGAAAATAGGGAAAGCATTACCGTCGGTATTGAGCGTAGAGGAGATCGAGGCCATGATTGATGCGGTAAACCTGAAGAAGCCGGAAGGACAACGCAATAAAGCTATCATAGAGACGCTGTACTCTTGCGGACTACGCGTATCGGAACTGGTAAACCTGAAACTTTCCAATATCAATTTCAGAGTGGGCTACATTAAAATTGAAGGAAAAGGCAATAAAGAACGTTTAGTGCCTTTAAACAATAAAGCGAAAGACGAAATACGAATATACACGAAAACGCACAGGGCCGCCATTCCTAAAGCCAAAGGGTATGAAGACGTCCTTTTCCTAAATAAAAAAGGAAAAGCTCTTTCGAGAGTAATGGTATTCAATATCATAAAGGAATTAGCCTTAAAAGCAGGTATCAATAAAACCGTCTCTCCGCATACCCTCCGACACTCGTTTGCCTCACATCTTGTAAACGGAGGAGCCGACATACGGGCCGTTCAGGATATGCTGGGACACGAATCTATTCTTACCACGGAAATTTATACCCACCTGGACAATACTTTTTTAAGGGATACCATCATAAATTTCCATCCGAGGGCAAAAAATTCCCGCAAATGATCACTATCTTTGCCTATTCTTCATTTTCACATAAAAGAAGAAGTTTTAATTCAACAAGACCATGGAAAACAAACAAGATATTCTCAAGAAATTAGGGAGTAATGATATCGACTTAGTAACGGAAGCGATAGAACAGATCAAAACGGAAGGAGATCTGTCCATCGTTCCGGAACTATTGGACATTTTACTGCAATGCAAAGAGCCTGTCATTATCACCCATATCACTTCTCTCCTCTCCGATATTAAAGATTCGGGATTCAAAACCATCCTGATGGAAAAACTGATTCAGGCTGCAAATAATTCCGAAAAACCGAATCTACTACGCATATGCTGGGAATCGGCCATTGACTTTTCTGAATACATGGATATATTTTTGGATATTCTTTTGAAAGATGACTTTATTTCAGCCCTGGAAGCATCAACCGTCATCGAAAATCTATCGGACAACCTATCCGAAGTAAAAATAAAAGAAGCTATCGAACGGATAAAAGCATTACCGGCAGACGACGACAAAGCTTTTCTGTTAGAGGGTGTACTTCTCCATTTGGAAGAGATGCTTGATTCCTCGAAAGAGGACGATGACGAAGAGGAACATCATCATTGCGGATGCGACGGACATGATTGATCACGTCTCCTTAAGCCAGGATTTTACCTGATCTACTTTTTCATCCAACGGCATATCTCCGTTCAACCACTTGATATCAAAGCCGTCTCGTTCCATTTTCCGAAACCAGGTCATTTGTCTCTTGGCAAATTGGTGAATGGCTATATTCAACTTTTCGACCATTTCATCGTATTTCAAACATCCTGTCAAATACAGAGTTATATATTTGTATTCCAAACCATAATAGATCAAATCCTCCGGATTAATTCCTCCATCTAACAATCCTTTCACCTCCTCTACCATCCCGCTTTTCAAACGAGCCTGTAACCGTTCGGTTATTCGTTGTCTCCGTTTCTCCCGATCAAACAAAATTCCTACAATCAAAGATCGTATTTCAGGGAATGCCCCCTCTTCCGGTTCATGCGTAAGGTAATATTCGGCAATCTCGATACCCCGAATCGCCCGTTTTACCGTATCCGTATCCGTCGTGTTATGCAATGTTTTATAAGAAGCTAATATTTCCGCCAAT
Organism: Sanguibacteroides sp. AM78-02pH3A; assembly: GCF_027666085.1. Classification (NCBI taxonomy): domain Bacteria; kingdom Pseudomonadati; phylum Bacteroidota; class Bacteroidia; order Bacteroidales; family Porphyromonadaceae; genus Sanguibacteroides; species Sanguibacteroides sp. AM78-02pH3A. Next base: position 69,039 of record NZ_JAQEHX010000008.1, read on the forward strand.
TCAGCCAACGACTTAGAAGCTAAGCGAGCCCTTAATTCCGTATTTTCGGGCACCGGAGTCATCCGATAAGCTTTCAATATGGACTCCACATACAATCCGCTCCCTCCACATAATACAGGAAATACTTCCCTTCTTTTGCAATCTTCCCATACTTTCAAAAAATCCTGCTGGTATTCAAAAAGGTTATACCGGTAACCCGCATCTGCAATATCCATTAAATGATAGGGTACGGGGTGTCCCTCGTATTCGTATTCGGACAAATCCTTACCCGTACCGATATCCATACCCCGGTATATCTGCCGCGAATCGGCCGAAATAATCTCTCCGTTCAACTCTGCGGCCAGCCTGACGGCTAACGCGGTCTTTCCCGTTGCGGTTGCCCCGATGACACTCAGTAAATTATAATCCATAGTTCCTACAGCATTCCAAAATCTATTCAATGGGTTTTCAAATTTAATTTATTTTTTTGAATCCCTTAGATTAATTTCAAAATTAACATAGAGGAAAGGAGGAAAATAGTATATTTGGATGCTGATAGAAAAGATAGATTAAAATAAATTTATAAAATCATCAACTTATGATCAATGACGAAACAATTCGACTAAGGCCATTGGAACCAGAAGATTTGGAATGCCTTTATAAATGGGAGAACGATATGGACTTGTGGGAAGTAAGCGACACGTTAACCCCTTTTTCTCTATTTACGCTAAAAAAATACATCGAAAGTTCTCATCTGGACATTTACACGACCAAGCAACTCCGTCTCATGGTTGAACTTATAGATCCGGCAACCCCAGTGGGATTAATCGACCTATACGATTTTGATCCTTATCATCAACGGGCTGGAATCGGAGTAATGATTCACAACAGCGAATACCGGAAAAAAGGTTACGCGACATCGGCCATCCGTTTAATGCTCGATTACTGCTTTGAAACATTAGGCCTCAATCAGGTGTACAGCAGTGTTCCCAGCGGCAACGTTGGTAGCCGGAAGCTTTTTGAAAAATTAGGTTTCGTACAAACGGGATATCGCAAAGACTGGCTTCGCAGAGGTAACGAATGGGAAGATGTCGTTTATTTCCAATTACTTAATCGATAACAATTAAAAAAACAGGAAGCTGTTCGGACTCGACAGCTTCCTATTTTTATTTTTACACGTCATATCTTTACACCATGAACAAAAAAATCCTTAAGCATTCATTATTTATGGTATGTTTATTCGTCGGTTTAACAACTCGTGCTTCCATACCGGAAGAAACCATTCAGACAACCGTCACGGCCATACAAGCAAAGGGAGGTACGGATAAACAACTCGTAGAAGCAGGAGTAAGACAAGTAGCTCGCCTATGGCAATCAGATGACGGAAATACTAACGATTTCCAATCTTTTTGTATCAAAAATTACCTTACGGATCCCGTAACGAAACAACGGGTTTTTGAAAAGATCAGTAATTATTTTGAAGCTTTGTGGGGACATTTCAATGAAATAACGCTACAATTACAATTGAATCTTCATCAAGATAACGGACCTTTAGACGAAATAGATCCCCTGTTCGGTGCTTATAGTCCCGGCTCTCACTTGATCAATGATTTTTACGCGAATAAAATCGGGTTTATCATCGCGTTGAATTTTCCGGAAGTTCCTTTAAAAGTGAAAGAGACAATCGGGACAGATCGACAGGCTTGGGCCTACGCTCGTTTAGGAGATATTTTCACCTCCAGGGTGCCTTCCGAATTAATCCAAGCCCAAGTAAAATCGGAGAGCGATGCAGACGTTTACATATCCGATTATAACATATACATGGGACACGTGTCGAACGCCAAAGGGAAAAAACTATTTCCGGATGATAAGATTCTACTCTCACACTGGAACCTTCGGGATGAAATTAAAGCAAACTATAACAAAGGAAAAGAGGGATTGGATAAACAACGTACCGTATACGAAGTCATGAAGAGAATCATTACGCAAGAGATTCCGACACAAGTCATCAACTCCGGAGCGTACGATTGGAATCCTTATTCCAATACCATCTCTTCAAAGGGGGAGCCAGTCTCCGTAATCCCCGAGGCCACGGAACGCTACCGGCGTATGCTAAATAATTTTCATGCCGTAAAAGCCATAGATCCCTACACGGGCAAAAATTTCATAGAACGAAAATTCTCCGGGGAGATGGAGATCTCTCTTAACGATGTTAAAACTCTGTTTACCCAGTTTCTAACCGCACCGGAATTAAAGGCCGTAGGAAAAATCATATCCAAACGCCTCGGACGCAAATTAGAGGCTTATGACATCTGGTACGACGGATTTAAGGCAAGAAGCAGCCTGGATGAGACCAAATTAGACGCCCAAACCCGACAACTTTACCCGGATGCCGCGGCATTTAAGACCGGACTACCCGATATCCTCGTCCAATTGGGATTCACTCCCGAAAGGGCTAACTATATTTGCGATAAAATAGCTGTCGATGCAGCGAGAGGTTCCGGTCATGCCTGGGGAGCAGCCATGAAAGGACAACGATCACACCTCCGCACCCGTATTCCGGCAAAAGGAATGGATTACAAAGGATATAACATTGCCGTCCACGAATTCGGACACAACGTGGAACAAACGATCTCCATGTACGACGTAGACAACTTCATGATGAGCGGTGTTCCCAATACCGCCTTCACAGAAGCCCTTGCCTTCATTTTTCAAAAACGGGATCTTCAATTATTAGGAATCGAAGACAATAACCCGGAAAAAGAAGAGATGGACGTTTTGGACAAATTCTGGAGCTTGTACGAGATCATGGGAGTTTCGATGTTGGATATCGCAACTTGGGAATGGATGTACGCTCATCCGGACGCTACGGCATCCGAATTGAGAGATGCCGTTATCTCTCTATCAAAAGAGATATGGAACACTTATTACGCTCCGGTATTCGGAAAGAAAGACGAAACGATCTTAGCCATCTATTCTCATATGATCAGCTACCCCCTCTACTTATCGGCATACGCTTTCGGACAAATCATAGAATTCCAGTTAGAGGATTACCTGAACGGAAAAACCTTTTCCCAGGAAGTAGACCGTATTTTCAGACTCGGGCGCCTCACACCCAACGAATGGATGTTACAAGCTACCGGTCACGATTTAAGTGTAGAGCCCATGGTAAAAGCCGTACAGAAAATACTAAAAAAATAAACATTAAACCGTCCAATGAAAAAGAGGCTTTTTCAAGCCTCTTTTTCATTTATAATAATTTTATCATTTTCCTTATCGTAATCCACCTGAAGTTCGCTCCCTTCCGGAATTCCTTTAATAATGACTTCCGCCAACTCATCTTCCAAATACTTTTGTATCGCCCGTTTCAACGGCCGTGCCCCGTATTGCGGATCAAAACCTTTCTCAGTAATAAAATCTTTCGCTTCATTAGAAATGGAAATCTTCAAACCGAGATCGCCCACCCGCTTGAACAAGCCTTTCAGTTCGATATCTATTATTTTATAGATATCTTCTTTCGACAAGGAGTTAAACATGATTATATCATCGATACGATTTAAAAATTCCGGAGAGAAAGCATTCTTCAAAGCCTTTTGCACTACCCCCCTCGCGTAATCGCTATCCCCGGTCCGATCCTGCGATCCGAAACCGATGCCGCGACCAAAATCTTTCAATTGGCGACTACCTATATTGGAGGTCATAATTACGATCGTATTCTTAAAATCGACCTTACGTCCCAAACTATCGGTCAACTGCCCGTCATCCAACAATTGCAATAGGATATTGAACACGTCAGGATGAGCTTTTTCAATCTCATCCAACAACACGACAGAATAAGGCTTGCGACGTACTTTCTCCGTTAACTGTCCGCCTTCCTCGTAGCCGACATAACCCGGAGGAGCCCCGACAAGACGAGATACGGCAAATTTCTCCATGTACTCACTCATATCGATACGAATCAACGCGTCTTCCGAGTCAAACAGATAGCGGGCAAGTACTTTAGCCAACTGCGTTTTACCCACTCCGGTTGGACCTAAAAAGATAAACGAACCTATCGGACGATTCGGATCTTTCAATCCGGCCCGATTCCGATGAATCGCTTTCACGATCTTCTCAATAGCCTCCCGTTGCCCCACAACACTCTCGCATAATTCGTCATGCATCTGCAGTAATTTCATGCCCTCCGTCTTGGCTATCCGTTTCACGGGTACCCCCGTCATCATAGCCACAACCTCGGCCACATCCTCTTCCGTTACCGTAATCCGGTTTTCATCCAATTCCTGCTGCCATTTATTTTTTTCATCCTCCAACAACTTCAACAACTGTCTCTCCTTATCCCGGAAAGCAGCGGCAACTTCGAAATTCTGTTGTTTTACCGCCTCTTTTTTCTTCTCCTTCACCTCTTCAATCGAGGTCTCCAACTCTTCTATAATCGGCGGAACATTAATATTGGCAATATGTACCCTCGATCCAGCCTCGTCCATAGCATCTATCGCTTTATCCGGCAATGCCCGATCGGATATGTAACGGGTCGTCAATTTCACGCAAGCCTTTATCGCTTCATCCGTGTAACGAACATTATGATGATCCTCGTAACGGGATTTTATATTATTCAAAATCTCCACGGTTTCATCAAATGAAGTCGCCTCGACCAATACCTTCTGGAAACGACGTTCCAAAGCCCCGTCTTTCTCGATATTCTGTCGGTATTCATCTAACGTCGTAGCTCCTATACATTGGATCTCTCCTCTGGCTAACGCCGGTTTCAACATATTGGCTGCATCCAAATTTCCTCCAGAACCTCCGGCCCCCACTATGGTATGAATCTCATCAATAAACAGAATAATATTTCTATTTTTGGCTAACTCCGCCAATATGGCTTTCATCCGTTCCTCGAACTGTCCGCGGTATTTCGTACCGGCGACAATCGAAGCGATGTCCAAGGCGATCACTCTCTTGTCAAACAATACCCGGGAGACCTTCCGTTGTACGATCCGAATAGCCAAACCTTCCGCGATAGCCGATTTTCCGACCCCCGGATCTCCGATTAACACGGGGTTATTTTTCTTCCGGCGACTCAATATCTGGGCCAAACGTTCGATCTCCCGATCACGTCCCACGATCGGGTCCAACGTTCCCTCTTCCGCCGCCTTGGTAATATCGATTCCGAAATTATCCAGCACAGGAGTATCCGATTTCACGGATGCCGTCCCTCCTTGACGATAGGGATTATACATGGAAGAATCATCTTCGGAATCTTCCGAATCATCCCCCTCTTCGTTATAATCTGATTGCATGCGCATTTTCTCTTTTAAGACAGCTTCCTTAAAAATGTCATAATCAATATCCATGCTCTTGAACAATTTGGTCACAAATCCCGCTTGATTCCTTAAAATGGCCAATACCACATGCTCGGATTCCAACTCTTCGTCACCCAAATCCCACGCCTCTTCCACAACCCGCTTCAATACGCTATTAGCCGCAAGTGTAAAATCAATATCGGTTACATTTTCCGATTTATAACGTTTTCCCCCGAGCCGTTGTTCTATCTTATCCTTCACCTCGTAAAAATCCAACCCCAAAGATATTAATATATCAATCGCCCGACCACTTCTCAACCTCAACAAACCTAAAAACAAGTGCTCCGGGTAAATCTTCGAGTTGCCCAATCGTCTTGCTTCTTCTCCTGCAGAGGTCATTATCTGTTTCAATCGTCTTGTTTCTTCTCTTCCCATAATTCTTGTCGTTTCCCGACTTTTTTTAATCTAACGTAAAGATAATACTTTTATACCAGAAATATCATGCATCTCTCATTATTCACTTTTTATTATCTTATTAAACTCTTCTTCAGACAAAATGGTTACATTTAATTTCTCCGCTTTTTTCAATTTGCTTCCGGCATTCTCTCCGGCCAAGAGATAAGTGGTCTTCGAAGATACTGAATCACTTACTTTTCCACCCGCCTTTAAGATCAAAGCCTTGAAATGTTCCCTTGGTAAAGAAAGAGTACCCGTGATCACAAAAGTCATTCCGGCAAAGACATCGCTCTCGCCCTCTTCTTCACGCATCTCTCCCCGTATGCCCCGTTGAAGGAAACGGGCCATCATCTCCCTATTTCCCGGTTTTTCGAAATAACGTTGCACGCTCCGGGCCATCTGTTCCCCGATATCCTCGACCTCTATCAACTGCTCGTAAGAGGCATCCATGATCGCCTGCAATGATTTAAAATGACGAGCCAAATTCCGGGAAGCACTTTCACCTATATAACGAATCCCCAATGCATTAATAAAATCAGGCAAATCCGCCTCTTTCGATTTCTCAATCCCGGCAATCAAATTATCCACCGATTTCTCCTGCAAGCGATAAACTCTTAAAGTATTCAATTTACGAATGAATTTTTCTTTCCCCCGCAGGAACAAATATATCCGTAAAGCCTCCTCCTCACTTATTCCCTCTACCGTCGCAATCTCCTTCTCCGAAGCTACCGCCAAACGATAGAGATAATCAAATTCGACAGCCAGCCAGTCTGCCTTGTGACGATCGACACCCGGAATACCCAAGGCATAAATCACCTGATTCAAAGGAATCATGTCCACCTCTCCCGCCTCTTTCAATCGCTCTAACATTTCGTTAAAAGGCAAACGAAAATAATCCACGATCTTATTTACGTTCTTTCTCCGATCGCCGGTAAACTGCAATTTCTCAATCGCCAGTAATTCTTCTCCGGATGCTTCGCTATATGCCTTTAAGCTACCGAAATGCTCCGCCAAAGCCTCCGCGTTTTTTACCGATATGTTTTTTATTCCTATTTCAAATGCATAAATAACCTTGGATAAAGGAATACTATTCATCACATAGCTTTCAGGATAAATGATTTTTTCCATTCCGATCAACTCTTGCCGGTGAGCCGGCAACTCATAGATGTCCGAAACGTCCCTAATCCATCCCTTACTCAATAGCAGATCGATGGTCTCTCCCCCCATTCCCTCGATATCCATCGCTTTACGACTCACAAAATGCTCAATTTTTCCAGCTATTTGAGGAGGACAATGATCTTCGTTCGGACAGTAGTGATTGGCTTCCCCCTCGTGTCTTATTAACTCCGTACCGCATTCCGGACAACGAGTAATAAATTGAATAACAGGAGCATCCACCTCTCGTTTGGCCTTATCCACCCCCACTATTTTAGGTATGATCTCTCCTCCTTTTTCCACGTAAACCCAATCATGAAGGTGCAGATCCAGTTCCCGTATAATATCCTCGTTATGCAAAGAAGCCCTCTTTACCGTCGTTCCGGCAATATGTACCGGGGCCAAATTAGCTACCGGCGTAATGGAACCGGTACGCCCCACCTGGTATACTACATCTATTAACCGGGTTTCTACACGCTCCGCCTTGTATTTGAAAGCAATGGCCCAACGAGGAGACTTTGCCGTATATCCCAGTTGCAACTGCTGACGAATACTATTTACTTTTATCACGATTCCGTCTATAGGTACCGGTAAGGTTTTACGCCCCTCGTCCCATCTCCTGATAAAACCCAAAATCTCGTCCACATCCCGACAAATCTCTATATTCGCGGGAATTTTAAATCCCCATTCTTTGGCCTTCTGCAAATTACCATAATGCGTCGGAGCGGGCGTATCGTCCCCGGGTATATAGTACAGATAACAATCCAATTGACGTTTCGCCACGATGGAAGAATTTTGTAATTTCAAAGTTCCGGCAGCCGCATTTCGCGGGTTGGCAAATAAGGCCTCCCCCGCCTCCGCCCGCTCTTCGTTCAAACGGTTGAAAACAGTAAACGGCATCAATATCTCCCCCCGTATCTCAAACTCTTCCGGGTAATCATCTCCCTGCAAACGTAACGGAATCGTACGAATCGTACGCACATTCGCCGTTACATCATCTCCTTTCTCCCCGTCCCCGCGTGTAACGGCAACCTTCAAATTCCCGTCTTCATAGCGCAAGCTGATGGAAGTACCATCGTATTTCAACTCACACACGTACTCCACCTCTTCATTTCCAAGTCCTTTACGAACTCTCTCGTCAAAATCCCGTATCTCTTGTTCACTATAGGTATTGGCAAGAGACATCATACCGTATCTATGCGATACTTGCACAAACTCATTCGTGGAATCGTTTCCCACGCGTTGGGTCGGAGAATTCGGATCGTACCATTCCGGATGCTTATCCTCCAAAGCCTCCAATTCGTGCATATATTTATCGAATTCCATGTCTGAAATCCGAGGAGCATTTTTTACATAATAGAGATAATTATAATACTCCAACAGTTTCCTCAACTCTGCTATTCTTTCTTTTTCTATATTCTCCATAATTCCTCCGTTACCATCCATTCTACGAAACAACCAACCTTGATTCTCATTTTATCAATTTATCCTCCCCCAATGCCCCGAACCCTACAAACCTATTGTACGTAAGTTCGTTCACAAAGATAATTTATATAGATGTAGAAAATATTAAAATAAAAATATATTTTAGCGCATCTGTATCGTTTACAAACCGGTTGAAATTTACAAACATGAGATATCATCTTGATTTTAAGCCCCTATTTATTCGTATCGCAGTACTTCTGCTTTCCACTTTACCCCTGTCGACGGTCAAAGCCCAATTTGTCGATTTAGGGCAAGATCCCTGTTTCACCCGCTGGCGTCAAATTAAAACGGATGAGTTTCAAATTATATATCCCGATTTTTTCGAAGAACAAGCTCAATATATAGCCAATATATATGCCAAACTATACGCACACGGTAACTCGTTAGGTATAAAAGCCAAAAAAATATCCATGATCGTACGGGCCAACGGAGGTATATCAAACGGAAACGCGGGATGGGCTCCCAAAAAGAGCGAACTGTACACAACTCCCCCGCAAAGTTCCGACGACACCTGGTTGGAACATCTTTGCGTACATGAATTTCGTCACGTCATACAATACGATAAGGTAAATCAAGGTTTCAGCAAAGTACTCTATTATATTTTCGGGGAACAAATGACAATGGCCATCATCGGACTTTATATCCCGATGTGGTACCTCGAAGGAGACGCTACCGATTTCGAGACCTCCATCGGAACGAACGGAAGAGGACGCTCCCCGGAATTTTTAAATGAAATGAAAGCACAGATCGTAGAAAAGGGACTTTACTCTTATGATAAAGCCGTATTGGGTTCATTGCGGGATTTCGTTCCGGATCGTTACACTATGGGATACTTTATGGCCGGAAACAGTCGGGTACATTACGGAAACGCCATCTGGCAAGATGCTCTCGCGAGAGTCGGGAAACGTCCGTATGGAATTACCCCGTTTGCCAGAAGTTTGAAAATAACGCTAAAACAGAAGAGGGACTCTCTATGGGCTCTTCCCCGTTTCCGTTCTTTCTTCGTCGACCCGGACAGTGTAAAGCAGGCAAATACCCATTGCGATGCCAAACGTACCCTTTACCGGGATAATTTCAGCGAATTGCAACAGCTATGGAAGCGAGAAGCCGATAGCACACAGAATCACTTCGATACGCTTGCCACCCGGAATCCGGTTTATGCCAACTATCACTATCCTACCCCCGCGGGACAAGGGGAAATCATCGCCTACAAACAAGGGTTGAATCAAGCAGGAGCTTTCGTTCGATTGAAGTCAGGAGAAGAATCGATTCTCATACGTCCGGGAGTACTGTATGATTGCAAATTCGCCTACAATCAACATAAATTGGTATGGTCGGAATATAAACCCAATCTTCGCTGGCAACACGGAGGAAAAATGGTCTTAGCCAGTTTCGACATGCAAAAACGGAAATACACGAGACATCCGGCATCTTTCAACCGGTTCGCACCTTTTGCCGTCGGCAAAAACTGGGGATTCGTGGAAGTAAATAAGGAAAACCAGGCTTCGATTGTTATCACGGACCATACATTTAAAAAAGAGCTTTTCCGTCTGAAAGGCAAAGAACATGAACTTTTCGTTCATCCCTCCTTCGACGGCAAGAAGTATATCTTAACGGTTGTCGTTTCCCCTTCCGGAAAGAGGTTAGAACGGATTGACCTGAAAAACGGAAAGAGAGAATCCGTCACACCGGAAACGAATTACGAGTTAGACAACCCGATCGACCTGAAAGGAGAGACCCTCTACCGGGCAGCATTTAACGGTAATAACTCCTTCTACCGACAAAAAGATTCTTTGCACTTTGGAGGAAACATCTTAAACGGTCGTTTCGGAATCCGTTACCCCGCCCTTTCCCCACAAAAAGACACGCTTTACTTTTCGTTTTATACGGCAGACGGATACAAGCCCGGAAAAATAGCTTTACAACAGCTCGAGGAGACGGATATCCGCTCCAAATGTTTTCCATTAGCCGAAGAGTTAACCCGTCTGGAAAACTGGAAATTCAAATTCACTCAAGACTCCGTTTACAAAAGCAAAAAATACAACAAAGCTCTCCATTTGTTCAATTTTCATAGCTGGGGACCTATTTTCCCGGATAAAGACGACATGGATATCGATTTCGGCATTGCTGTAAGTTCCCAGAATAAATTAAGCACACTATTTCTTACGGCAGGCTACGTGCGAGGAAGGGACTATCCCCACGGCAACTGGCAAATCAAAGCTACTTATAAAGGGTTTTGGCCCGTTTTTCAGGTTGAATTCAAAAGCGGAAGACAAGACGATTATATGACGAACATAGATTACAACGCCACGAACCTGATCACCCACAAACAAGACACCGTTCTCATATACAATACCAACCGATACACACAACTAAATACGGTCATACAATTTCCATTTACGTTGAATATCAAAAACGTTCTCAGGACACTAACCCCTTACGTGAAATACGAATTAAAAACCCTGCATCAAAACAAAATAAAAGAATTCGGATCCGTATACGACTTCAAAAAAAATCTCTGGCAAATCGCCCATCCCAACGATTATCAATTTAAGAACCCAGATAGGACATTGCAAATCATGCAATACGGTATCATATTCTACAATCAGACCCGAATGAATGCACGCGATATAAATCCGCGATGGGGGCAACGGTTAGAAGCCGGTTTCGCTCACACTCCTTTTGAAAATTTAGATTACGGAAATACCTGGTGGGGAGAAGGCAGGTTCTATTTTCCGGGATTTGTTCCGCATCACTCATTTTACGCTTATTTAGGGCATCAGGAGAAATCAAACACAAATAATTACTTCAGCAACGAAATCCTCTCTCCAAGGGGCATGACACTCAGAGGCCATCGATTATCCACTCTTCATTCCGGTTACAAAATGCCCGTTTGTTATCCGGATGCGCATGTAGGCCCGGTCTTATACATGAAACGCCTGACCGCAGGAGTATTCTTCGACGCGGGAAAAGAAAAAAACAGGTTACGTTCTAAATTTTTCTATTCCTACGGAATCGAAGCGACTGTAGATTCCCATTTTTTCCGTCTGCCATTCCCGGTTAATTTAGGTTTCAGAACGGGTTACGAGACCAAAAAACAATCCATGTTTTTCGACTTTCTGTTTTCCGTGGCATTGACCATTTGAATAATTTCCCCCAAGCTCTGATTCGGGTGCTTGTTTTTCTAAAATATTCTCACTATTTTAGGAACGTATAAAAAAAGCCCATGACCCTAAAAGAGATTGCTATTTTATTGCAAGCCGAGGTGATATATGAAAATCATCACCTCGATAAAATGATTAAGCATGCTTTCGCTGCTGATCTCATGAGTGATGTTCTGCGTCTGGATACCAGTGAAATGATCCTTATTACGGGATTGGCGAATCTTCAGGTCATACGGACGGCAGAGATGTCAGATATCTGTTTTATCCTTTTTGTCCGGGGTAAGCAGGTTACTCCAGAAATGGTCGAATTAGCCAAGGAGAGTAACATCGCTTTGCTCCAATGCAAACAGAGTATGTTTAAAGTATGCGGCGAATTATATGTTGCCGGTTTAGAACCTATCTATTAATCCGAAAAAATGGAGTTTAATTATAATATCGAAGGAGGAAATTTTTCCAAAGCGGGGCAAGCTTCGAGTGAAGTAAAAAAGATTCTCAAACAACTAAACATAGATGCGATGCTGATCAAACGCATTGTTGTCGCACTGTACGAAGCAGAAGTGAATGTAGTGGCTCATGCCTACGAGGGAGTGATGAAAGTAGCCGTTAATCCTGAATACATCGAGGTAATCATCAGTGACAAAGGACCGGGTATCCCCGATATATCCTTAGCCATGCAAGAAGGCTATTCGACAGCTTCCCCGAAAGTGCGAGAGATGGGATTCGGAGCAGGAATGGGTTTGCCTAACATGAAAAAAAACTGCGATAAACTGGAGATTGAATCTAACGTAAACGAAGGAACAAAAGTAACAATGACCACGTATTTCTCAAACTAAAACAGAACTTCCGAATTGAATATGGAACCTTTCTACCATGCCTTAAAAGTTGCGTCACAAGCGTGCATCGGCTGTACTCACTGCATGAGTCTGTGCCCGACGCAAGCGATACGCATCAGGCATGGGAAAGCAAGTATACACGAAGCAGCTTGCGTAGATTGTGGCATGTGTCTGAAATCCTGTCCTCAACACGCGATTATCGTGGAACAGGATGATTTCAGTCAAATTTTCAACTTTAAACACCGGGTCATACTACTTCCCACCGTCTTATTCGGACAATTTTCAGAAGATATCACTGAAGAACAGATTTTCTCGGAATTACATGACATGGGTTTTACTTATGTCCTTGAAGTGGCACAAACGTCCGGGATTCTGACGGAGGCGACCCGGGATTACATGAAAAACAACAGCCACCAGAGACCGTTCATATCCAGTTTCTGTCCGGCAGTCGTCCGGTTGATTCAGGTCAGGTTTCCTTCGCTAATAGGACACATCGTCCGTTTAAAACAAGCCATGGATTTGGCGGCGATCTATGCCCGTCAGAAACTAATCGATCAAGGTATTCCTAACGAGGAGATCGGAATTTTTTACGTTACCCCCTGTGCCGCCAAAATAGCTGCCGTAAAATCTCCCGTGGGAGAAGAGGGATCCGCCGTAAACGGAGTTATCAATATCGACTTTATATACAATAAGATACAATTAGGCATTACTCAACACAAAAATCAACCGCTTGTTCCCGTTCCGGAACAAACGTATTTATCACCGGAAGCCATCGCCTGGACGCTCACGGAAGGTGAAGCCTCCCGTTTCGACGGACGTTGCCTCGCTATCGACGAGATACACAACGTCATCGATATTCTCGAGAAATTAGAGAACGACGAAATCACGGACATCGATTTTCTTGAATTACGGGCTTGCGACCACTCTTGCGCGGGAGGGGCTCTCGTCATAAACAATCGTTTCTTAACGATAGAACGTCTACGTAAACGAATGAGATCAAGCGAGATGCAAAACCGGACCACTCCTGACGATGTACAGCAATACGGATCTTTTTTATACAAACTCATGTCTCTCACGGGTAAAATCCCCCCCCGTTCCATAGAAAAGCTGGACGAAAATAGGCTTGTCGCCATGGAGAAAATGGAAAAGATCAACCGAATCATGGAGTTTATTCCTAAAATAGATTGTGGAGCTTGCGGAGCTCCCTCCTGCCAAACCCTCGCCCGCGATGTCGTTCAGGGAAAGGCCAAATTGAACCAATGCGTGTTTATGCAAAAGATTCTTTGTAAAGAAGATTTAATGACCCCGGAAGAATCCCTCGACATTTCAGAAAAAACCTGGGGAAAGAAAAGATTTGAATCATAATCAATCGTATATATAATCATGACCGTACAAGAACTTATATCAAAATTAAACCTTACTCTTTGCAGTGGAGCTTCCGGTACAAAACGCGAAATCAAAGGAGGATATACATCCGATCTGTTAAGCGACGTCATGGGCAACGCCCGGGAAGGAGACATATGGGTTACCCTTCAAACTCATAAAAACATTATGGCTATCGCCTCTTTAAAAGAGATTGCCGCCATTATTCTCGTAAAAGGACGTACCCCCGAGAAAGATACTGCCGCAGAAAGCGATGCCGAGGGAATCCCGATCCTGTCCACATCTTTGGAAACCTTTGAAATCACGGGAGAACTTTACAAAACCATTAAAGGCTGAAACCCATGTTATTCCGGGCCGATTTACATATACACACCGTACTATCCCCTTGCGGGGATCTGGATATGAGTCCCCGGAATATTATTGCCATGGCCAAGCAAAAAAAATTGGACATCATCGGTATTACCGATCACAATTCTACCAGACAGGCCATCATCATCCAGGAAAAGGCCCAAAAGGAGGGAATATTCGTTCTCGCGGGAGTTGAAATCTCAACCCGGGAAGAGGCACACTGTTTAGCTTTTTTCCCAAACCGGGAACGACTGGACGAATTTCAACTCTTTTTGGACCGGCATCTCCCCTCTATTCAAAACAACCCGGAAAAATTCGGCTATCAGGTGGTCGTCGATTGGGACGACCAAATTTTATACGAAGAAAAACGTTTGCTCATTTCCGCCCTTGATCTGCCGATCGAAAATATCGAACATGAAGTACATCGGTTAGAAGGTATCTTTATTCCCGCTCACATCGATAAAAGCTGTTTCAGTATCCTTTCTCAATTGGGATTCGTTCCTCCCGACCTACGGGTAGAAGCCTTAGAACTCAGTCCTTACACGACGAAAGAGGCTTTCTTAAAAGGTAACAATTACCTTCAAAATTATGCTTTCATTCGTTCTTCCGATGCCCATTACGTTAATGATATCGGTAAGGTATACACGGAACTATCCCTTTCATATCCTTCATTTGAATCTATTAATCAGGCTATTAGATCACTTTAAATCCTCCTTGAATGTTTTTTTAGAAAAATTATAAAACAAGGAATAGAATAAAAGGAAATAATATATTTTATATATAATTTCCACAGAATCAATCCGATCTATCTATCAATAAACGAACGTTTTATGATTTTGAGTATTTAGAAAGGGACAAAACAGGCTCTAAGGCGCTTTACTATTGATTCATAATTTTTTAAAATAGGCCAATATAGCATATTTTTCGAATAAAATCTGTATATTTACGCCATCATAAAACGTTC
>NZ_JAQEHX010000008.1:84115-131689 GCF_027666085.1 Sanguibacteroides sp. AM78-02pH3A
AATAAAATCTGTATATTTACGCCATCATAAAACGTTCATTTTTTTAAATCGAGTAGAAGAATGAAAGGAAAGGAAAATGATTATATTAATCCATCCAAAACAATACTTATTGCCGAAGACAACGAGAGTAATTTTCTTCTTTTAGATACCATTCTAAAAAAAGAGTATTTTATTATTCGCGCCCGGGATGGGATAGAAGCAATCCAAAAATTCAAATCTCATTTTCCGGATCTTATTTTAATGGACATTAAAATGCCTCAAATGGACGGTTTGGAAGCCACCCGGGAAATACGAGAAACGAATTCAGATATTCCGATTATAGCCGTAAGCGCTTTCGCCTTTCCCCAAGACAAACAAGCAGCAGAGGCTGCAGGATGTTCTGACTATATCGTAAAACCGATCAACTGCGCTCTATTGAAGCGTCTCCTCCGGTATTACCTTTCTCCCGATTAAATTGTCCTTTTCCACACGTCCCATCCTTACTTCGATTCGCGTAGCACCCCAAAAACCAAGGGTTTCAAAACTTTATTAGAAACAATCTATATAACAAAGGTTGACGTTTTGTCAGTTGTTTATTACGATATTTCTACTATATTTGAGACGAATTATTTTCAATTGAAAGTTTATTTTGAAAATAACCGTAAATTTATAAGTGGAAGGTGCGATTTCCCTCACATTTAGAAGTGACGAAGATGCAAGATTTATCAGCTCATATTATGGACATTGCCCAAAATTCGGTGCGGGCAGAGGCCACAAAAATAGAAATTGATATTGAAGAGAATATCATAAAAGACCTCTTTAGCATCACCATAAGAGACAATGGATGTGGTATGGACGCAGAAACGCTGGATCGGGTAACGGATCCCTTTTTCACGAGCAGGACCGTTCGAAGAGTAGGATTAGGAATTCCCCTGTTAAAACAAAATGCCGAACAAACCGGAGGTTCGTTAACCATTAGTTCTCGCGAAGGAGAGGGAACAACCATTCAGGCCATTTTCTCACACTCCCATTTGGATCGCCCTCCCGTCGGCAATATAGCCAACACGGTCGTCCTGCTTGTAGCATCGAATCCGGATATCCGTTTTGTCTATCGTCATGTCACGGAAAAAGGAAAATATCTTTTCGACTCGAAAGAGGTAAAAGATTTCCTGGAAGGCGTTCCCGTTAACGACCCGGAGATCGTACTCGCTTTACAACAAATGATAGAAGAGAACTTAAAAGAGATAACTTATACAACAAATCAACCTTAATCATTAACTATGGAGAAGATAAAATCATTAGCAGATCTTAAACGTATCAAAGAAAACGTTCAGGCTAAAATCGATCTTCGCGAGAAAAGCGAACAGGCAGATAACCTGATCCAGATAAAGATAGCCATGGCTACCTGCGGTATTGCAGCCGGAAGTAAGGAAACCATGAATTATTTTATCGAAAATTTAGAAAAAAACGGGATTGCGGCTGTTGTGACACAAACCGGTTGTATGGGATACTGTTATGCAGAACCGACTATCGAAATCACGAAACCCGGTAAAGATCCGATCGTTTTTGGTCACGTAACCCCGGAAAAAGCAGAAGAAATCATTCAAAAATATTTAAAGAACGACGAACTCGTGGAGGGGATCATTCCCGTCAATTACAACACGATTTAATCGTTGCAACCCGCTTATCACCTGTGGAGTTGTGTTGAAAACAAAAAAATTAACCCTAACAAAACCTTATACCTATGAGTTATAAAATGCATGTTCTCGTATGCGGTGGGACCGGATGTAGAGCATCCGCCAGTCAACACATTATCGGGAAACTGGAAGAGTGCCTGAAAGATAAAAACCTTGAAGACGAAGTTCAGGTCATTGCAACAGGCTGTTTCGGTTTCTGCGAAAAAGGCCCTATCGTAAAAATCATGCCGGACAATACTTTTTACGTTCAGGTAAAGCCGGAAGATGCCGAGGAAATTGTGAACGAACATATTATTAAAGGACGTAAAGTAGAACGTTTACTCTATAAAGATCCGGAGAAAAAAAGCGCCGTAAGTGACTCCAAACACATGGGATTCTACAAAAAACAACTCCGTATCGCCTTACG
The DNA here is from genome assembly GCF_027666085.1 of Sanguibacteroides sp. AM78-02pH3A. Taxonomy (NCBI): domain Bacteria; kingdom Pseudomonadati; phylum Bacteroidota; class Bacteroidia; order Bacteroidales; family Porphyromonadaceae; genus Sanguibacteroides; species Sanguibacteroides sp. AM78-02pH3A. The sequence goes on from NZ_JAQEHX010000008.1 coordinate 86,198, forward strand.
TAACTGCGGTTTTATCAATCCTGAAAACATCGAAGAATATATCGCTCGCGACGGGTATGCAGCCTTAGCAAAATGCCTCACGGAGATGACTCCGCAAGAGGTAATCAACGAGATGAAACTCTCCGGCTTACGGGGAAGAGGCGGCGGTGGTTTCCCTACCGGTATGAAATGGGAATTTGCCAGTAAATACCAGGCAGATCAAAAATACGTGGTATGTAATGCGGACGAAGGAGATCCGGGTGCATTCATGGATCGATCCATTATGGAGGGTGACCCTCACTCTATCGTGGAGGCCATGGCCATTTGCGGTTACAGTATCGGAGCCACAAAAGGTTTGGTTTATATCCGCGCCGAATATCCTTTGGCTATCAACAGGTTAAAAACAGCCATCCGACAAGCGGAAGAGTATGGACTTTTAGGGGAGCACATTTTAGGAACCGATTTCCATTTTTCCATCGAATTACGATACGGAGCGGGAGCTTTCGTTTGCGGAGAAGAGACGGCCTTGATTCACTCCATGGAAGGACAACGAGGAGAACCTACGATGAAACCGCCTTTCCCGGCAGAGGCGGGTTATCTGAAACGTCCCACGAACGTAAATAACGTGGAAACATTGGCCAACGTCCCGGTCATAATCACGAAAGGCGCCAATTGGTTCAATCAGATCGGGACTGAACGTTCCAAAGGGACAAAAGTATTTGCCCTGGCCGGCAAGATCAATAACGTAGGTTTGATTGAAGTGCCCATGGGAACAACTTTACGGGAAGTCATCTACGAAATCGGGGGTGGTATCAAAAACGGAAAGAAATTCAAAGCCGTTCAGACCGGTGGTCCTTCCGGCGGTTGCCTGACAGAAAAACATTTGGACGTACCGATTGATTTCGATAACCTGCTGGCCTCCGGCTCCATGATGGGTTCTGGAGGAATGATCGTTATGGATGAAGACGATTGTATGGTCGCCGTTGCTAAATTCTATTTAGATTTCACCGTAGAGGAGTCTTGCGGAAAATGTACTCCGTGTCGGGTAGGAAACAAACGACTTTACGAGCTACTGGATAAGATCACCAAAGGACAAGGGACCATGGAAGATCTCGATACATTGAAAAATCTTAGCCGGGTAATTAAGGATACGGCTCTTTGCGGTTTGGGACAGACCTCTCCGAATCCGGTTCTTTCGACCATCGACAATTTCTACGATGAATACATCGCACATATTAAGGACAAAAAATGTCCGGCCGGTAAATGTAAAGACTTGCTGACTTACCACATCGATCCCGAATTATGTATCGGATGCGGACTATGCGCGCGGAATTGCCCGGTAGATGCGATTGTCGGCGAAAGAAAAGAGGTACACTTTATCAACACCGCCAAATGTATCAAATGCGGTGCATGTATGGAGAAATGCAAATTCAAAGCCGTAAGCACGAGATAAGACTTTTCACCTAAAATCAGGAGAAAAGCGGAAAGCTAAAATTTCACGATTAAGATTTTAACATGGAAAATAATATAACATTAAAAATAGATAACCGGGAGGTAAGCGTCCCCAAAGGCACTACTATTCTGGAAGCCGCACGAGGAATGGGAATCGATATTCCAACCCTCTGCTACATGAACCTGAAAGACCTGTGTATTCAAAACATTCCGGCTTCTTGCCGTATATGCGTTGTAGAAGTGGAAGGCAGAAAAAACCTGGCTCCCTCTTGCGCCACCAAATGCGAAAACGGCATGAACGTACGCACGAATACGATCCGCGTTCTGAACGCCCGTCGCGTTGTCCTCGAGTTGATGCTATCCGATCACCCCTCCGACTGTTTGGTGTGTCCGAAATCGGGAAAATGTGAATTACAGACGATAGCCATCAAATTAGGTATTCGCGAAATCCCTTTTGCAGGAGCTCAAACGACCTATAAAGTAGACGAATCTCCTTCTATCCGCCGGGATATGAGTAAATGTATCTATTGCCGTCGGTGCGAAACCATGTGTAACGAAGTACAAACAGTCGGCGCACTCGGAGCGGCAAACCGGGGCTTCGGTTCCGTTGTCATGCCTGCCTTCGACCAGGATCTGAAAGATTCCGAATGTACTTTTTGTGGACAATGCGTAGCTGTATGTCCCGTGGGGGCTCTGACAGAAATAGATCACACGAATCGTTTGATCCGGGATCTGTCTAATCCCGAAAAAACCGTGATCGTACAAACAGCTCCAGCCGTGCGTGCCGCATTAGGAGAAGAATTCGGATTGCCGGCCGGTACATCCGTCACCGGAAAAATGGTCGCAGCCTTACGCCAATTAGGCTTTGCCAAGGTGTTCGATACCGACTTTGCCGCCGACTTGACCATCATGGAGGAAGGAACCGAACTATTAGGTCGCCTTGGAGCCTTTTTGAATGGCGATAAGAACGTCAAACTACCGATCATCACCTCTTGTTGCCCGGGATGGGTCAATTTCTTCGAAAACCAGTTCCCCGATCTCTTGGACATGCCTTCCAGCGCCCGATCTCCGCAACAAATGTTCGGAGCCGTGGCCAAAAGCTACTGGGCCGAAAAGATGGGCATAAAGAGAGAAGATCTGATCGTCGTATCCGTCATGCCCTGTTTAGCCAAAAAATTCGAATGTGAAAGAGACGAGTTCAAAACGGACGGAGACCCGGATGTAAACTACTCTATCTCTACCAGAGAATTAGCCGCCCTCATCAAACAAACCAATATCGACTTCATGCAACTCGAAGAGGAAGAGTTCGACGCACCTCTCGGAGAATCAACCGGAGCTGCCGTTATTTTCGGGGCATCGGGAGGCGTTATGGAAGCCGCTTTACGTACCGCTTATGAAATACACACGGGCAAAACCCTTGACAATGTTAATTTCGACGACGTTAGAGGTATCAGCAACTTGAAAGAAGCTACCATTGACGTTGACGGATTCAAACTGAAGGTGGCCGTTGCCCACGGTCTCGGAAATGCCCGCAAACTGATGAACGAAATACGGGCGGGAAAATCCCCGTACCACGCCATCGAAATCATGGCTTGCCCCGGCGGTTGTATCGGTGGAGGAGGCCAGCCGCTTCACCACGGAGACTCTTCTCTATTGAAGGCCCGTACAAAGGCACTTTATCAGGAAGACGAAACAAAACATTTACGTAAATCTCACGAGAATCCTTATATTGTTTCTCTTTATGAAGAATACTTAGGGAAACCGATGAGCGAAAAGGCACATCACCTTTTACATACATGTTACTTCAACAGAAGTAAAGAAATTACTGAACAATAAAAGAACGGAATATGACAAAGATAACTTTAGCCAAATGTAAGGTGGACGAATTCGTTCAACTATGCGAAAGACATGGTAATCAACCCGGAGAATTGATCAACATCCTGCACGAAGCACAAGAGCTTCACGGGTACTTGCCGCGGGAAGTACAGGAGATCATCGCCCGGCAACTGAATATTCCGGTATCCAAAGTATACGGAGTGGTAACGTTCTATTCCTTTTTCACGATGACTCCCAAAGGAGAACATCCGATTTCTGTATGCATGGGAACAGCCTGTTACGTGAGAGGAGCCGAAAAGGTATTGGACGAATTCAAACGGATTCTAAAAATTGAAGTTGGCGAGACCACACCGGATGGAAAATTTTCCCTTTCCAGCTTACGCTGTGTAGGAGCCTGCGGACTTGCTCCCGTCGTTCTGATCGGAGAAAAAGTTTACGGAAGAGTTACTCCGGCAGAAGTCGAAAAGATTTTGAAAGAGTTCAACTAAAATAAAAAAGAGTGCTTCATCGAAGCACTCTTTTTTATTCGTTCTTTAAAGGCAAGGAGAAACTGAAACTCGATCCCTGACCGTACTCGGATTCAAACCAAAGACGTCCTTTGTTCTTTGTCACGAAATCTTTACACAACAGAAGTCCCAACCCCGACCCTTCTTCGCTATTCGTTCCGAAAGTGGTGAAATGAGTCGCCGCATTTAATAATTTAGGCTGATCCTCTTCTTTTATACCGCATCCGTTATCCGACACGGTTACGATAACCTCCTCCCCTTCCACGTTCAGACTTACCCTGATCTCGGTATCTTTATTACTAAACTTTATAGCATTGGATATTAAATTGCGCACGACAGATTTAATCATCTCTATATCCACACAAACATTTATTGCCTCCCGATCGTTAAGAAGTTTTAACCGAATACCTTTACTTTCGGCTATAGGGCTGAATACTTCCACCACCCCCTGTGCCAACCCGACGATGTCCACCTCCTGAGGTAATAACGACAATTTTCCCAATTGACTTTTGGTCCACTTCAACAGGTTATCCAATAAGGAGAAAACCTCTTCTGCCGTCTTATTCGTCATCTCTAACATTTCAAACACATCAGAAGGCAAAGAATTAGGCTCAATGGTCATCATGATCATATTACACAACATTTTCATTGAAGCCATAGGAGAACGCAAATCATGAGCGATCACGGAATAAAGTTTATCGCGTCCTTCTATCGTTTTACGTAATTCCTCCGTTTGTCTCAAAATAATTCGCCGGGACTCTACCAACAACAATTGATGTTGTACGCGTATCAGCAACTCCTCCCTTCGGAAAGGTTTGGAGATAAAATCACTTGCTCCCAATTGAAATCCCTTGACCACGCTGGCAGAATCGTTCAATGCCGTGAGAAAAATAATCGGGATCTCCGCGTATTCCGGCTCGACCTTCAAACGCCCCGCAACCTCAAAACCGTCCATGTCAGGCATCATCACATCCAACAACAACAAATCAGGCCGCTCTTTTTTTACTACTTCCAAGGCTTCCGCACCATTCATCGCAAAGACGATATTAAATCCTTCCCGCCCTAACAGAGCTTTAAGCAGTAACACATTTGACTGCACGTCATCCACAATGAGTATTTTATATTCCGAAGGGTTCAGGTTCATATCGTATCACATTTAATTTTAGCCCGATTAAGCTTTTACAAAAGTACAAACTAATCACATATATTCAAATCTGCATTCCACTATTCTTTCCGACAAATTTAACTTTCTTAACCTACTAATGGACCATTATTTATAAAAAGAATAATCATTTCCTCATTTTTCACATAAAAAAGGAGAAAGGAACAATATATTTATACGAAAAAATAGCTATCTTGTATTAATATCGTATATTTGTAAGTTACTAAAATGCATGCCTATGGACAAAACTATTCTGATCGTTGATGACAAACCGGAAATTGCGAAGGTGATCATGTATCAGTTATCAAAAGATTATAATGTACACTCTGTTAATAACCCTATACAAGCTTTTAACTGGATGCACGAAGGAAATATTCCCGATTTGATTATTTCTGACGTATATATGCCCGAAATGGACGGTCATACTTTTTTGAAAAAACTGAAAAGCAGCGAGATGTTCAGTTTCATTCCCGTCATTATTTTATCAAGTATGGAGAGTACGAATGACCGTATCGGATTGTTAGAGGACGGAGCTTCCGATTTTGTTTTGAAACCATTTAACCCGCAAGAGCTAAAAATTAGAGTAAGGAATTTATTAAGATAGGGCTATGTTTGCTTACTATATTGGTATTAACCCCCAATGGAGCGAGTACATTCAATCGAAATTGAATGTAACATTGACTGTTTTAGAAAATCCGATCCGGCTCTTTCTATACCTGTCAAAACAAAAAGATGCGAACGAAGAACCGTCTTATATCTTCATAGAATCGAAAAAAGAACGGGACTTCTTGTGGTTAAACCACATTCAAAACGGTAATTTAAAAAATACTTATCTGATCGTCGTAACCGACAAAATAGATAAAAAGGATATTCCATCCTATCTTAAAGCCGGTGCACATGAGATCATAAGCATACATGCCAGTAAGGAGAACCTGCAGGATATACTGATGCTATTACCTCAATTGAAACAATACTCTACCGATAAAAAAAGAGATAGCAAACGTTTTCAACTTCCGTTATGGAAACGGATATTCGACATTGTATTTTCCCTTTTGGCCTTACTTTTTTTATCCCCGCTCCTACTTCTTACGATGCTGGCTATTCGTTTGGAGAGCAAAGGATCCATCGTGTATAAGTCCAAACGGGTCGGAAGTAATTACGATATTTTCAATTTTTTGAAATTCCGTTCCATGTATATAGATGCAGACAAACGGTTGAAGGAATTTGAAGCCCTGAATCAATACAGGGAAGAAAGTTCTTTACAGAAATCCGATATAAAAAGTGAAATAAACGAGTCTCAGGATATTTCCGAAAACGAACCTATTTTCGTGGCCGATGATTTTATTACGACGGAACGCGATCTTTTACAAAATCGGCATAAAAAACAAAAAAATGCATTTGTAAAATACGAAAACGACCCGCGCATTACCAAAGTGGGACATATCATTCGAAAATACAGTATCGACGAACTTCCTCAACTGATAAACATTCTGAAAGGTGACATGTCTATTGTAGGAAATCGTCCGCTTCCCCTTTACGAAGCAGAACTCCTCACTTCCGATGATTACATCGAGCGATTTATGGCCCCTGCCGGCTTGACGGGGTTATGGCAAGTCGAAAAAAGAGGTGATCAGGGCGCTCTCTCCGCAGAAGAACGAAAACAATTAGACATCAAATATGCCCGCAACTTCTCGTTTCGGATGGATATCCGGATCATATTCAAAACATTCACGGCATTCGTACAGAAAGAAAACGTATAACCTTTTAGTAAACCATATGAAAAAATATATTCTTAGTATCATTCTGATTATAAGTTTAGGAATATCTTATGCAGAAGCACAAAACACCACGGTTCTGACATTTATGCCGAACGACTATTTAAACTTCCATCTTCCTCCTCTGGACACGTTATTCAGAAATGTCGAAAAGAATCCCAGAATAACCCAAACAGAGACATTGGTCGAGACCGAAAAAAACAAATTAAAAACGGAAAAAAGAAAATGGCTTTCCTTTTTCAATATAAGAACCGGATACACCTACGGTGTGCTCGGGAACTACACCTCTTTTTCTGATGAAAATACACCTCTGATGACAACTTATAGCGGCAATGCCCAGAGCAGTTGGTCAGTAGGAGCCTCTTTGGCTATTCCTCTGAATATAATATTCAACATGCGTACGGACGTAAAGACTCAAAAAGCAAGGGTTTATTCATCAGAACTGAATAGGGATATTGCCCTCGATGAGTTAAAAGGTCAGATCATCGAGCTCTACTCCAGCATCCTTTCGGGATTAAACATCATAAAATCAAAAATAGAAGTTCTTAATTTTGCCAAAGCTCAGTATGAAATCGACGAAAAAGACTTCAGGCTCGGGAAAACCACGTCAAGCGTTTTGGCTAAAAGTAAGGCGACACAAAACGAAGCTTATGAAGCCTATGAATCCTTTCGGGCCCAATTAAACACGCAAATCCTCAAGCTGGAAATTATTTCTCACACGAAACTCATCAAATAATTACTTTATGGACTACATACTATACATCGTAAAATTCATATACAAACTTAGGTTCTGGCTGACCATCGTCCCCTTATTGGTGGCCTTCATCGTTTTTCTGCAAACGGCCAATATGGCTCGTAACTATACGGTGAACAGCACCATATACACGGGAGTTATTTCCGGATTTAATATCTTATCGGAAAACCAGAATCAAACCAGTGCGGCGATTTCGAACAGTATCATGGACAATCTGTTCAACATTATTCATTCCGATCATACATTGAAAGAAGTATCGCTAAGATTGTACGCCCGCAGCATGATCAACGGTAATCCGCAGCAAGACAACATGTTTATCAAAGCAATCAATTACCGCAAGATACACAACCATGCCCCCCAATACATACGGGACCTGATTGTTAAAGATAATCCGAACGATTCGATCAACGAGGCGAGAACTCTCGAGAATCTGCATCGATTCGAGAAAGCCGATCCAAAAAACTACGTGTACGGTATCTACAACTGGAACCTGGAATATTATAACCGGTCTTCCCTGAAAAATATCGCGGCCAGAAGAGACGGGAAAAGCGACATGTTGGAACTCTCCTACTCCGCAACCGACCCCGGCTTGACCTATCAAACTCTAAAAATCTTATGCGATGAATTTATCAAACAATACCAGGATTTACGTTTCGGGGAGACGAATGATGTTATAAAATATTTCGAGGGAGAGTTGGCCAGATACAGCAGACTTTTAAAACAGGCGGAAGACTCGCTGACGGATTACAGCATCGCAAAACGGGTTATCAATTACGACGAGGAGACCAAACAGGTATCCATATTGAATTCCGATTACGATATCAAATACTGGGAATTTCAATTAGCCCACGAGAGTACGCAAAAACTGATTCAGGAGTTGGAGAGAAGATTGAAAGATCAAGCCGAAGTTTTTCGAAACAATTCCCAATTCATCAGTACCCTGAATAAGATTTCGACCCTATATACACAAATCAGTCAAAAAGAGTTATTCAGCAATGATTCTCTCGCATCGCAAAAAACAGCTCCCATAAAAAAGGACCTTCAAAAAACCGAGGATGAATTTTACGATTTATTGAAGCATTACGGAGAACATAAATACACTAAAGAAGGTATTGCCAATGAAGAAATCCTCCAGCAATGGTTGGGACAAGTCATCCTGTTGGAAAAAACCAAAGCGGAATTGGAGGTTATGAAAGAACGGAAAAAAGACCTTGATAACAAATACGTCTACTTTTCGCCTATCGGCTCCACACTGAAAAGAAAAGAGCGCAACATCAACATTATCGAGGCCCAATACATGGCCATCCTGAATGCATTGAACGCGGCCAGATTAAGGCAAAAAAGCCTGCAAATGACCTCAGCGACCTTAAAGATCATCAATCCTCCCGAATTTCCTCTTTATCCGGAGGAGTCCAAGAGAAAAAAGATCGTAGCCATCGCTTTTGCCATCACTTTTATTTTTATTCTGGGCTTCTTTATATTGGTTGAATTTTTAGACAGAACGTTGCATAACAGCTTCAGGACCAAACGAATCACGGGAGGGAATGTATTGGGAGCTTATACTCGATACTTTAGTCTCCAACACCGGAAATACAATACCATATACCAAACGTTAGAAACAAAAGCGTTAAGTAATTCCATCCTTACTTATTTAAAACCGGATAGCAATAACATTATTAATATCCTGAGTACGGCACACGCGGACGGGAAGAGTTTCGTATCCAATCAATTATTCGAATATTGGAACTCGTTAGGAATGGACGTCAAGCAACTTTCCTGGCATAGCGATTTCGATCTGGATAATGAAGAATTATTAAACTCTTTACTCAGGTCAGGCATCCATAACAAACCGGAGAAAATGACCATTATTCTTGTAGAGTATCCGCCGTTGGAAGAATCTTCCATCACGCAAAAACTCTTGCAGGACGTCAGTCTCAATCTATTGGTCGTTAACTCCAGACGTACATGGAAGAACACGGATCAAGCTTTATACGTCCGGCTAAAAGAGCTATCCGGCAACATTCCTCTGTTCTTTGTCTTGAATCACACGAAACGCGACACGGCAGAAGAGTTCACCGGCTTATTACCGCCCTACACTTTCTGGAGAAAGTTATTGTACAGATTGTCACAACTCGGTTTAACGGCTATCGATGAACGTAAAAAACAGTAATATGTCTCTTTGGAACAGATTTATCAATTTCATGTCCTCCCAGGGGTATTTATATATCGGATTACTGTTAGGTATCATCATCATATATAAATTGATTCTCCTGAAAGGGATCATGATGGCCACTCTGTTCGCGTGTTTACCGATTCTTTTACTCGCTTTGGGATGGTTTATAAAGAATCCGTCCCATAGCTTCATTGCCCTGTATGTATTAAATTACGTCATCATGGGCATCAACCGTTATGTACCTCTAAAAAGCGGATTAATCATGACCTCACTCACGTTGGCGTTAATGGTTCTTCTGCTTTTAAGAAACAATTACCAAGCCTTGGGGTTTTCCAAGGCAAAGAACAGTCTGACTTTGTTATGGAGCATCTGGTTAATATACTGTCTTTTCGAAGTATTTAACCCGAATGCCATGTTCGAGCCATGGTCCATCGCTTTCACGACCTATGCTTTGTACCCTTTCGTTATGGCCATTTGTATCCCTTCCCTTTTTCCTAAATACCACCATTTGAAACTCATGCTGATGCTTCTGGCGTTTCTTACTTTATTGGCCTCAGCAAAGGGTTACTGGCAACGTAATCGGGGATTCGACCGAGCTGAATTATACTGGTTATACGTAGGAGGAGGTGCATCTACTCACCTGATATACACCGGCGTACGTTATTTCTCCTTTTTCCCGGATGCAGCCAACTTTGGTACAGGAATGGGGTTTGCCATGATCGTTTTCGGAATCTCCGCGGCATACGTGAAGAACAAGTGGTTAAAAATCTATTTTGCCGTCGCAGCCTTGGCCGGAGGTTACGGTATGCTGATCGCCGGAACAAGAAGCGCCATGGCCGTTCCTTTTGCCGGAATCACGTGCTTTGCCGTTCTAAGTAAGAATTATAAAGGAGCCCTGACTGGTATATTGATACTGATAGCCGCCTATTGCTTTTTTAACTTTACCAATATAGGAAACGACAACGGTTTAATCCGGCGCATGAGAACCGCCTTCAATTTCAACGATGCATCCTTTCAGGTCCGGAAAAAAAATCAGGAACAATTGAAAACCTATATGGCCTCACACCCTTTCGGAATCGGGCTCGGCCTGGGTGGAGGAAAAGCCAAACGATTCAAACCCAAAGCTTTTGTTTCACAAATTCCCACCGACTCTTGGTTAGTGATGACTTGGGTAGAAACCGGAATCATCGGGTTAATTCTATACATGGGTATTATCCTCACAATACTTGCCAGAAGTGCCTATATCATCATGTTTAAACTTAAAAACAAAGAGTTAAAAGGGATATGCTCCGCTCTTTTGAGCGGTATATTCGGCATGGTTGTCTCTTCTTACGGCAACGAGGTCCTAAGCTATCCTAACGGCATGATCGTATTTACCGCCATGGCATTTATATACATGTCAAGATATTACGACAAAGAACTCGAACAATTTGGGAACAAACAACTTGCACCTCATGAACAACCGGCCTGACCTATCAGTTATAACCGTAAATTATAACGGGATGAGAGATACTTGTGAGCTTGTCGAGTCCATTCACCGGTATGTTTCCGTTCCACACGAAATCATTGTAGTGGATAACGGTTCCAAGATGAATGAAGCGAATTTATTACGGGAAAAGTATCCCTGGCTTATCACCATCCGCAGTCAGCATAATTTAGGTTTCGCGGGGGGTAATAATTTAGGCATTCGACAGGCCAAAGGAAAATATATATTTTTACTTAACAACGATACTTACGTCACGGAAGACTCTTTCGGCTTTTTGCTCGAAGCCATCGAAAAGAAGAAGGAGATCGCTGCCGTATCTCCTAAAATTAAATTCGCATTTCCACCACAAAATATTCAGTTTGCAGGATATACCCCCTTGTCCCGTATCAGTTTACGCAACCACCTGATCGGTTTCGGACAACCGGATGAGGCTATCTACGACCAAGCGGTCCCCACCCCCTTCTTACATGGAGCCGCACTTTTATTTAAAAGGGAAATTCTCGAGCAAGTAGGATATCTTCCGGATATCTATTTCCTCTATTACGAAGAATTGGATTGGTGTACCCGGATCACCCGTCACGGCTATGAATTATGGTATGAACCCCGTTGCACGGTTTTTCATAAAGAGAGTCAAAGTACCGGACAGAACAGTCCGTTACGCGCATTCTATTTGACCCGAAACCGACTTTTGTACGCGTGGAGGAATCGAAAAGGACGAGATCGGCTTTTAGCTATTCTCTACCAACTATGTATTGCCGCCCCCAAAAACATCATGGTCTATCTATCGCACGGGCAGCTCAAACTCATCCGCGCGACTGGCAAAGGGATAGCGGCGTTTTTTACATTAAAACATAAATCGGCATAGCTTATGGAGCACATATTACCTATTATGGACTATATCATTTGGTGTATACTGGCAATATCTACGGGTTATCTTCTCGTATTCAGTATTGCCGCACTTCCCAAACGTACTTTTCACTATCCAGCAAGCCGGAAACAACATCGCATAGTCGTGCTATTTCCCGCATACCAGGAAGATGCCGTCATTATAACGGCCGTTCACTCTTTCCTCCAGCAAGACTATCCCCGGAACTTGTACGATGTCGTGGTCATCTCCGACCATATGAAAGAAGAGACGAACAATGAACTGGCTCTGCTACCCGTTCTCCTACTTAAGGCCACTTACGAGAACAGCTCAAAAGCCAAAGCCCTGAACTTAGCCATGGACAAACTTCAAAACGATTACCAAATAGCGGTCATCCTCGATGCGGACAATCGTGTCGATCCTTTGTTCCTGCAACATATAAACAACGCGTACGCCGCCGGTTCCAAAGCCCTGCAAGCTCACAGAAAAGCCAAGAACCTAAACACGGATGTGGCTGTACTGGATGCCGTCAGCGAAGAAATTAATAATTCCATTTTCAGAAAAGGACATGTAAATCTGGGACTTTCTTCCGCCCTTATCGGTTCCGGTATGGCTTTCGATTACGACTGGTTTAAAGAAAATATAAAAAAGATTTTTACCGCCGGAGAGGATAAGGAATTAGAAATTTTACTTTTAAAACAACGCTACTTTATCGATTATTTAGAAGAAGTTTACGTCTATGACGAAAAGACTCAAGGGAACAAGGGATTTTATAACCAACGACGCCGATGGCTTGCCGCACAATACGGTCAATGGCACCGAATCATCCGTGATCTGCCGGGAGCCCTGTTTTCATTTAATATAGACTACTGTGACAAATTATTTCAATGGATGATGCCTCCCCGTTTGTTACTGTTGGGAAGCATCGGATTTTTTGCTTGTCTCTCCCTGTTCATTCATTGGGAGCACTCCTTGAAATGGTGGGGACTGTTTATCATTACTGGGATAACCCTTTGTTTGGCGATACCGGATTATCTTGTCGATGATCGCTTTAAAAAAGCCATCCGTAAAATCCCCTTGCTATTCATCATGATGTTCCTCAATCTATTTCGCATGAAAGGGGTAAACAAAAAATTCATCCATACGGCACACGGAGAAGTAAAATAGATAATTCACGAGAATAAAATTAAAACAAAGGGGTATGAAAATCGCGATAGAAGCTCAACGCATATTCAGAACAAATAAACATGGAATGGACTTTGTAGCCTTGGAAACTATCCGGGAGTTACAAAAACTTGATAAGGAAAACGAATACTTCATCCTTGTCGCACCGGGAGAAGATCGTTGCCTATCCCATAGCTCCAACATGCATATCGTGGAAATCAAATGCCCCACCTATCCCCTCTGGGAACAAATAGCACTACCCCGTGCGCTAAAAAAGATAAAACCCGACCTGTTGCATTGTACCAGCAATACAGCACCAATCCGTTGTTCGGTTCCGCTCGTTTTAACCTTACATGACATTATTTTTCTGGAAAAAAGACAACACAACAATCGTTCCATCTATCAAAACATGGGATGGTATTACCGCCGTTTTGTCGTCCCTCGCGTTTTACCTTCCTGCCTAAAAATCATTACCGTCTCGAATTTCGAACGTAAGCGCATTCAAGAGGCCTTGCATCTTGAACCGGAACAAGTAACGACTGTTCATAACGGTTATAGCAAACATTTTCATCCCATCGATCAACCGGAAGAAGTCACGAAAAAATACTTCGATACGGATAAATACATTCTCTTTTTAGGAAACACAGACCCGAAGAAAAACACCAATCGTACCCTAAAGGCTTACGGGATATACGCTAAACGCTCCAAACATCCTATTCCTTTGGTCATCGCCGATTTAAAAGAACCCATTATCGATGCGATTCTGAAAGAAGAAAAAATGGAATACCTAAAACCGTTACTACGCTACCCCGGTTATATCCCCAACACGGATCTACCGGCCATCTACAGCGGAGCATTCGCTTTTCTATACACGTCATTACGAGAAAGCTTCGGAATACCTATCCTGGAAGCAATGGCTTGCGGAACTCCGGTCATTACCTCTTCCATAACCGCTATGCCTGAAATTGCAGGAAAAAATGCTATCTTAGTAGATCCGTTTGAAGAAAACGAGATTGCCGATAAACTACTTGTCTTGGAAGAGGACAATATATTTTATGACAAACAAGTTACTTACGGGCTGGAACGGGTAAAATCATTCTCATGGGAAAATACAGCCCGAAAACTATTGGAAATTTATAAATCATTACCTTTATGAACAGCTATACATTCATACTTATATCTTTGGTCCTATTTCTATTCCCTTATCTCGGTAAAATTTGGTTCAATAGGAATACGCTCACCTCTACCGTCGTCTCATTGGGATTATTTTGTACCTTCTGCGGTATTATCTGGGCCCTGTTTAATTTCGATGTAAATGATATCGAAGCAGCCCTCCCACAACTGTTGAACCGTATTAAAACGACTTTTTACAGTTCTGTCGCGGGAATGTTGACCTCTATCGTTCTGAAAGTATTTCCGGCATTCTATGGTATCCGTACAACGAAAAACATTGACCGGTCCTCTCCTTCCAAAGAGGATCGCATAGTGGAATTACTATCTAACATAGAACAAAAAATAGGTACGGCAACCTCCTCCGAAACGATCGACAATCTATTCAATAAATTGAACACGACGCTTATCGAATCTCATAAACAACAAATTGAACGAACCGATGAGCTGAGTCACATCAACCAAAAATTATCCGACTCTCTAAAAGCGATCGGGACGGCTATCGAAAAATGGGGAGAGAACACGAATAAAACACACCATACGGATTATGAAAATATTAATAAACAACAATCCGTATTGGACTCTGAAATCATTAATTTGAACGCTTCCTGCAAGAAACTGGATCTGATGATCAACAATACCAAAGAACTTCTGCAAGAACAGATGAATAATGTGGAAGAAAGATTCGTAACCAAATTGGATTCCATGCAGGAGTTCTCACAAACATTATTAGCTATTGTTAGAAAACTGACACAGGATCACAATGCCATCCTCAAGCAACAGCATTCCGAACAAGAACCCCCAAAATAATCGTTATGAGCATTTTTAACGGACAAAACGAAGATAATCATTGGTTTTCCATCGCAGATTTAATGTCGGTTCTAATGCTGATATATATCTTTATCTCTGTTATCTATATCATTAAAATCACTCACGAAAAAAACAGGATTGAAAAAATTGCCGTCTCTTACAATCAACTTCAATACGAATTATACAAAGACCTGGAAAGCGAGTTTAAAGATGATTTGAAAAAATGGAATGCCGTTTTAGATCAATCGACTCTATCCGTCCGCTTCGAAGAACCTATCATATTCTTCAACCGGGGAAGCGCAACCCTCAAAGAGGAATTCAAGGTGATACTTAATGATTTTTTTCCTCGTTACCTGAAAATATTGACATCTGATAAATACCGTGACGATGTCGAAGAAATCAGGATAGAAGGTCATACTTCGAGCGAATGGGCAGAAAATCTGTCCAAAGATGAAATTTATCTGAAAAACATGGAATTATCCCAGGATAGGACACGAAACGTATTGGCCTACTTATTGGAACACCAGCAAAACAACGAACAATTAGCCCTGATTCTCCCGAAAATCACAACGAACGGCTTATCGTCCAGTAAACTGATCATGAAAAACGGCCTGGAAGACAAAGAAGCTTCCCGAAGAGTCGAATTCCGGGTAAGAACCAACGCGGAAAAGCAGATTACAAGAATATTAACCATCCCGTCCAACTAAAAATTACCGTTATGAACATAACCCAATTAAAAGAACGAATAAAACAAAATCCCCGATTAAAGCAGTTCATTCTGACATGGATGGTTCATCCGGTAAAGACCCGGCCGCGGCATTGGCTACGTCTTTTACAACCTTTCTATTTAAAACGGAAAAAAGGGGCCATCATCTACCGTAATGTACGAAAGGATCTGGTACCTTTCAACCCGTTCACTTTAGGCAAAAGGTCCGTTATAGAAAGCTTTTCCACTTTAAACAATATGGTAGGGGAAATCCGTATCGGCAACCATAGCCGCATCGGATTAGGCAACACGATTATCGGTCCCGTTTTCATAGGAGACAAGGTTAATCTCGCCCAAAACATCACCGTTTCCGGCCTGAACCACAATTACCTCGATCCGGACCTGCCGATTATCGACCAAGGGGTATCGACCGCTCCTATTCATATAGAAGATGACGTCTGGATCGGAGCGAACGCCGTTATTCTGGCCGGAGTCACGATCGGCAAACATGCTATCGTCGCGGCGGGAACCATCGTAAACCGTTCCGTCCCCCCTTATTCCGTGTGCGCGGGCAATCCGGGAAGAATTATAAAACAATATGATTTCGTAAAAAAAGAGTGGGTAAAATACAATAAATAATCGACCTTTCAACAACCTATCATGTCAACCTATTCAAACATAGCTAAAACAACGGGAATCATCGGTGCAGTAAAAATAATCATGATGTTTTTCGGAATCATACGTGCCAAAATCATCGCCATGGTTCTCGGTTCTGCCGGTTTTGGTTATTACGGGTTATACAATAGTGTGACGGATTTGGTCTCTACCGTATCCAGTTTGGGACTGAACCAAAGCGGAGTTCGTCAGATCGCCAAATCGAATGTACAAAATGACAGCCAACAAGTCTCCAAGACTTATACCGTACTGCACCTGTCGATTCTGATCACCTCTTTTTTAGGGGCACTATTTATCTGTATCTTTTCCAGAACCATCAGTTTTAAATTATTCAACACGACAGATTATTATTGGGGAGTATGCATTGTCTCTTCAGTCGTATTATTCAATGGTGTTTCCAACGGACAAATAGCCGTTTTAAACGGACTGAAACAAATCAGGAGTATGGCTATCTGCCAAATAATAGGGGCCGTTTTCGGTTCATTATCGACCATCATTCTTATCTTGATTTGGGGAGATGCGGCTATTCCGGCAAGCATAGCCCTGGTCGCTTTAACCATGCTTCTCAGTACCGGTTACTACTTAAAAAAATTGCATTTGAAACCGACCCGCCTCTCTTTTGCCGAGGCGAGAACGGAACTGAAAGGTCTGTTAGGTATCGGTATCAGTCTGTCCGTGGCTGCAGCCGTGGCGAACTTGATGACCTACTTTTCCAGAATTTATCTGAAAGATGCCATGGGAATAGAAGTGGTCGGTTTATACCAATCCTGTTGGACGTTGTCCAACATGTACGTGGGTATGATCCTGTCGGCAATGGGAGTTGACTTTATGCCCCGGATTATGACTTACATTCAAAATAATGCAAAAGTCTCCGACTGTATCAACGAACAGATCGAATTGGGCGTACTGATAGCCGGTATCGGAATCTTAGCAAGCTTCGTTTTTGCACCTGTCATACTCAACCTATTTTATTCCAAAGAATTCGAAACAGGAACGTCTATCATCCGCTGGCAATTGATCGGGGTACTCTTCCGGGTTTTCGGTTTTTCCTTCGGCTACGTTATTACGGCCAAAGGGAAAGGATTGCTATACGTAATCATCCAATCGCTTTTTTTCATATCGGAATACCTATTACTGATTGGATGTATCAAATGGTTCGGACTGGATGGATTGGGAATAAATTATTTCATAGCCTACCTGCTCTATATCTTCGTCGGGGGGATTACCTGCGCCAAATTAGTCGGTTACCGTCCTTCTGCCTTTTTATTACGAATCACGGGCATCCTGTTTATTTTTATTTGTATCGTAGCCCTTTTAAACTATCTCATAACAGATCCATGGATTTTCTATGGAATCAGCTCGTTAGTGCTCGCCATCGATCTTTATTGGACACATAAAACATTAACAACCCGGATGGGAATAAATCTTGTACAACTCGTCCGGTCTAAATTGAAGAAAAATGCCTGATCTACCTTCTCATAAAAACTGTAGCGGCTGTCTCGCTTGTATAGATTGTTGCCCGGTGCAAGCCCTTTCAATGAAACGGGAGAACGGCTTTTTTCACATCGCCGTTCATCACGCCACCTGCATAAATTGCAAATTATGCGAGAAAGTTTGTCCGAATCTGACTTTCAAGACTTCGAACAAGGAGACTGATGCGAAAGTATACGCCGTCTGGTCCCTGAATCAAAACATCAGATTTCAGAGTGCCAGCGGAGGAGCTTTTGCTGAATTAGCCCGCTATTTTCTTGCAACCGGAGGTCACGTGGCAGGAGCTGTCTTGGAAAACAACCGGGTCTTTCATAAATTCATTCATCACGTCGATGATTTATCTCAATTACAAAATTCCAAATACATCCAAAGCGATACCATAAACATATACAAAGAGACTCGTAAGCTCTTATTCCGAAACGAGAAAGTACTTTTTTCCGGAACTCCTTGTCAAATCGCCGGACTCTTTCAATTCCTGAAAAAAGACAATATTGAAAATTTACTTACAGCCGAGATCGTATGCAACGGAGTAGAATCGGAACTCGTCTTGCAAGATCATTTAGGCCATTTCCAAGCCGATCACATCATTAGTTTTCGAGACAAAACACAGGGTATGAAATCTTACGGGACAACCACCCTTTCCATACACGGCGATCCCCGCAAAATACGGCAACAAGAAGATATTTTCGCCCGTTTCTTTTTCGGGGGATTGACCTTGCGCCCCAGTTGCTATAACTGTCCGTTTTCAATCCTACCGAGAACAGCGGATATTACATTGGGTGATTATTGGGGAAGTGACGAATGGCCGGAAGAAACAGAGAAGGGGATATCCCTTGTTATCACCAATAACGCCAAGGGAACATCAGCTTTTGAAGAATTGCAAGAATCCGGAAATATCGAATCCAATCCCGTAAACTGGGAAAAATGTTTACCTTACAACCCTCGTATATTCACCGGAAAAAATTATTTACAATACCATCCGGCAAGGATGTTTTCAAAGCTTATCCGTCTACTTCTCCCGGCCAAGCTGCAACGGAAGATTTTTTCCCATCCGGTACCGTTTGCCTTTGACAAGTTCAGCCTGAAAATCATTAGCTTCATCGCTAATTATTTTTCATCCCGAACGGGTAAAAAGTGTCAGGAAACTGTCGCCCGGATGAACCGATTCACAAACGAAAAAAAGGAAGTCATATGAAAATAGGGATATTAACTTTTCATCGAGCGCATAACTACGGAGCTGTCCTGCAAGCTTTCGCTTTGCAGGAATATTTGCGTAAAGCCGGACACGACGTGAAAATTATCGATTACAACCCGCCTTTTCTTGAAGCCAATTACAAAATCTTCGCCTTCAAAAAATTTTTGACGACTAAGGTTCATGTCTACTATTTGCTCAAAGGAGCGGCCATCGAGTTATTGACTCTTCCGGCCAGGACAAAGCGTTACAAAGCTTTTGACTCTTTTATTCGTTCTAAGTTAGCCCTCTCTACTCCAACCGTTTACCATAAAGAAGAGATTCCGAAAGATTTCGATGCCTACATTTTCGGTAGCGATCAGATCTGGAATCCGAAAATAACCAAAGGATTCGACGATGTTTATTTCGGTTTGTTCTCTTCTCGTCCGGAGGCACGAAAAATCGCTTATGCGGCCAGCATGGAGACATCAACCCTGAACGACGAAGAGAAAGAATACCTCGGCAAGTCCTTATTTCAAATGCACGCGATCGGTGTACGAGAGTCAAAATTAAACGCCCTGTTACAACCTCTCGTTGAGCAAAAGATTCAAACCGTAGCGGATCCGACCATCCTATGTACAAGAGAAACATTCGACAATATTGCCGTAAAACCGGATTTTCAAGGCAAATACGTACTCGTATACCAGGTAAGGATTATGCCGGAAACTCTCTCTTTTGCCCAAAAATTAGCAGACCGAATCGGGGGAAAGGTCATACAATTGGTATCTACTCCCGTTTTAACGAATCGTCCGGGAGTATACAACTGTGCCTCTCCGGAAGAATTTATCGGCTGGTTTAAACATGCCGATTTCGTGGTAACGACCTCTTTTCACGGAACCGTATTTTCCCTCCTGTATCAAAGAAATTTTTATGCCTTGGAGATCCACTCCATAAGCACGCGTATCCGCTCGTTACTTCAAGATGTGGAACTCTCGGAACGTTACGTAAAATCGACAAGCCAACCGGACACCATGCCCATCGATTTTACCCGGGCAACACAGCGTTTAGCCCGGTTACAACAGGAATCAGCCTTATTTTTACAAAATGCATTAAAATAAAATGGCAACATGGAACAGCCTAAAGTCAGTATCATTATACCCATATACAACACGGAAGCTTACCTCAAAGCGACTGTCGATTCCATCCTCCGGCAAACACTATACGAGATTGAAATTCTTCTCATCAATGACGGTTCCACCGACAGAAGTTTACGGATCATGCAGGACTTAGCTGCATCCGATAATCGTATCATCCTATTTTCACAAGAAAACAAAGGATTATCCGCCACGCGCAACCAAGGCCTGGCTATGGCAAAAGGAGAATATATCTATTTTATGGACAGTGATGATCTATTAGAAGCAACGACCTTAGAGGAGTGTTATTCCAAATGCCAGACTCTTCGATTGGATTTTCTATTTTTCGATGCGGATACTTTTTCAGATGACGACCATATACGTTTAGACAATAAGTATTCTCGGACACAAGGTTTGGAAGATCGCATCTACAACGGGGTCGAAATGCTGAATTTGCAATTGGATACCTTCCGGTTTCAATCGTCAGCCTGCCTGAGCTTTATCCGACGCTCATTTTTAGAACGTATAAAACTGATATTCCTACCCGGAATCATTCATGAAGACCAACTATTTACCGCCCAACTTTACATGTCGGCCGACCGGATAGGATTTATCGCAAAACCATTTTTCAAAAGGAGGATAAGGGCAAATTCCATCATGACCCGAAGATTCTCATATCAAAATATGAAATGCTACTTTATTGTTTCTTCAAAATTATTGGAGTTCAGTGAAGACAAAAACAACGAGATAAAAAAAACCGTCCGCCGGTTTATCTCTATCATGTTAAACGCAACCGTCTATAGAGGGAGGGAAATGACGGTAAAAGAGAAATTCCGTACCCTTGGCAGATTCCTTTTTTCCTATCCCCGCCTTGTTTCCGTTAAAAGCATGCTGAGACTGTTTATCACTAAAAAATCTTGATCCCATGACCTACAAAGTAACTTTAGCCATGCCTGTTTATAACGTGGCCCTCTATATAAAAGAAGCCCTGCTCTCAGCTCTTAATCAAGATTTCGACGGTTTGGAAATCCTTTTGTTAGATGATAAAGGAAACGACGGTAGTCTCGATATCGTCAGAGAAATACTCCGTACCCATCCCCAAAGGGAAAAGGTAAGGATCATAGACCAAGAAAGAAATCAAGGGCCTGGATCAGCCCGCAACCGGGCCATAGAAGAAGCCCGGGGAGAATACATCCTGTTTATGGATAGTGACGACCAACTCTCTTCCGATTGTGTCGAAACACTATACCAGAAGGCTATGGAATATCCTCAGGCGGATATCATAGCCGGGAATACAGCCTATGTCATGCCTTCCGGAGAAAAGCGTTATCCCTTTCACAAACGTCAATTCTCCGTATTGGTCTCCCCCGAAGAGGTAATGAACTTCTATGTTAATCCCGATACATTAATGGGGCTCGCCACGTGGAACAAACTATTCAAGATCAGTTTTTTGAATGAATTTCACATTCGCAATAAAGAACATCGAATACTCGAAGACCGTTATTTCTTTATTCAAGAGTGCATGAATGCCCGGTTTGTGGTCGCTTTGGAAAAAATCACTTATTACTATCTAATCCGGGAAGGATCCACTTCCAACTCGGATGCAGAACGTTACTCCATCACCCGTTCTCTCCTGCTGCAACGCGCAGAATTAATAACGGACTGTACTCATTACGTTATGAACCACCCCGATCCTTTGGCCCGCGAATACGGGACAATAATCGTACTGGAACATATCCGGCAACTCCTACCGCTTGCAGCCAATTGCCGATATGTCACCTACCGGGAAAAAAGAAAAATAATAGAGTCCTTGCACGATTCCCAATTATTCCAATTAGCCCATACGTCCGGTTTGATAAAAAAACGACTGAACAATAAACGATACCGGATACTATTTTTTAGTTTTAAATTACCGGCTCTTTTTTATCCAATATGCTGGATATTTATTGAAAAAATACACCGAATAATTTGATTCAAAATAAGTTTACCCTATTAAAACATTTATTTACCGCCCAATTTATGTATATTTGTATAGTAGATATTTTGTTAAATTTATTCTACTTGGCATATATTTAGTCTTTAATAATACTCTAAATAAACAAGGTTATGAGAGAGAAAATACTCCAAAAGGTACTGTCGGTCATATTTTTTATCGCTATATTAATCGGATGTCAGAAAGATTATTTTGACCCGGAATATTTTGAAAAAAATTACATCATTCAAAATATCCCTAAAAATTTCGATTGGTCGAATATTTCGACCCTGGATGTGACAGTCCTCCCTTATGACACCCATAACAACAAATATTTTTATACCATCGAAATATTTGACGAGAACCCAGTATTCGAAAAAGAGAAGGCGATCCTATTGGCCAAAGGGGTAGGCAGTCAGAATCAGACGTTTCAAACAAGCGTTGTTCTACCTAAAGGTACACCCACGATATTCGTTCGCCAAACCTCGCCGGAAGGCCAACAAACCATACAAGAATATACCGTGGAAGGAAATAAGCTGACCTGCAACTTCAATCCCGTGCCAAACACTAACGCTTTGGTTAAAACGGCACTGAAAATCAATGCGATACAAAATTACAACATCGAACAAACCGATTTTCCGACTCCCTCCCAGGCCATCGAAATCAACAGTTCATCTCCTTCACCCTATCGGCTCCAATACGGAAATAGTTACGTGATCAGGGGAAACTACACCGGAGCAATCGAATACTCTTGGGGCAACGTCTCCTTATACGTGGAAGGCAGATGGCAAAATACCTCTTCCGCACGGTTAAAATTAGAAAAGGACGATAACCTGATTATCCAAAACGGAGGAGAAATTATTTTTGACGAGCCGGTAGATATCCAGGCTACCAGTAATGAAACAAACATAGTTATCGCTCCCGACGGAAAATTCAATCTTACACAAAAAGAGGTAAACCTTACCCTCAGCAACAAATCGAAATTCATCGTACAAGGGAAAGTCTGTTTAAAAAATCTGATCTTTGAAAACGGAGCCAGGTTGTACAATACCGGAGAAACCTCCGTAACGAATTTCACCGTTAAGAATAACCAAACGATGGTTACAAACGACGGGAGTCTCGCGGCCGGCGAAGTGAATCTTATCGGCTCTCTATTTACCAACAACGGCCCGCTAACTACCGATAATTTCATAACGGAAGGCAGCACTTTTATCAACAACAGCAAATTTACAGCCAAGTATATTGATTTCAAAAGAGGTGCATACACAAACAACTGCATGACTCTATACGAAGATTTTACAATGAACGGAACCACCCTGTCGCTTGCAGCAAATACGCTCGTCGGTGGAACATCCATGACGGTAAAAGGAACGACCATCCAAATGGAAGGACACTCAATCATATCCATATCCGATAAAATGTCCTTTACAAACGCTTCCAGTACCATCAACGGTATCGGCAACGAAGAGTTCGCTTTGCTTCGGGTTAAAGAAATAGATGCAAAAGGTTGGAAAATAGCAACTTTCCGCGGAAACCTTGAAATCGAATGTTCGCGTTACCCGGGAGCTAATTATCACGTACTCCTCGAACCCGCCCATTGGGTTGCAGAAGGGGAATCGACCATCCGTATTCCGGCCTCGGAATGCACTGACGGGAACATAACGGATCCGGGAGATCCGAAGGATCCGGATTTTCCGATCGAAGGAGACAGTACGCTGATGTATACCTGGATCACGGAAGATATGTTTCCCGACTTGGGAGATTACGATATGAACGACTTAGTGGTCGATTTAGGTGCGATACCGGCTATCACCTCCAATAACATGGCAGAAAGCCTCACTCTAAAAATAGTGATTCGTGCCGTAGGCTCTACCCGCCCCATCGGAGCTGCCCTTCAATTAGATCAGGTAACCCCCGGTGAAATTCAAAACGTAACTTACAGTGCCAACAATCTATTCGAAGGAAAAATGTTTTCAGTCAATACCCAAGGCCTAGAAAACGATCAGACACAGGCTGTCATACCTTTATTCGAAAACGCCCATAGAATTATGGGAGTATACAACACCGCCATCATGATAAATACATTTGCCCTCGGATCCGTAGTTCCGGGAAAAGGCGAACGGAAAGACATACAGAAATTTGAGGTTAAAATAGAATTTAGCCGCCCCATCGCATTAAATAAAATCAACATGAACCGACTCAACTTTTTCGTGATCAGCGGAAACAAATTTACACCCCGGAGAACCGAAATCCATCTACCCGGTTTCAAACATACGGCTTTGAGCAATATCAGTCGTCCCATAGAAGAAAGTACGGACGGTTTGATGTGGGGCTTGCTGGTACCCCGTTCTTTCCGTTATCCGTCCGAAGCGATCTCGATACTAAAAGCATACCCGGATTTCGAAAAATGGGTAAAATCAGGAGGTACAAATTATTTGGAATGGTATAAAGCCCCCAGCACAAACGATGCGTACATTTACAGATAACGGTAGAAACACGATTCCTATGAAAATGCTTTTTTTAATTTTTCATGGCTTTGCCGAATATAACGGCATCAGTAAAAAAATATTTTATCAAAAAGACGCGTTGAAAGCCTGCGGATGGGATGTCCGGTTTTGTTATTTGGACTCGGATGCGGAGGGCAATCACATCCGACGGGTCGAAGAAACAATAATAGATAACTACGGGAAAGGATGGATCGCCAAAATAAAAAAACGAACGGCATATAGCCACCTGTACCGGTATATACTGGACAATGACATCCGTTTCGTTTATATGCGATACGATCATAACGCCAATCCGTTCCTGATCCGCTTTCTAAAAAAATTACGTAAAAAAGGAATTAAAACTGTCGCAGAAATTCCTACCTATCCCTATGATCAAGAGTATAACGGTCTGGCTTTAAAAGAAAAACTAATGTTGTACGCGGATAAATTTTTCCGGACATCCATGGCTAAACAACTTTTTCGGATCGTGACATTTTCCGGCTATACCTCCATCTGGCATGTTCCCACGATCAACATCTCCAATGGAATCGATTTCAGCCGGATAAAATTAAAAACACAAAACGACTATTCACTCCGAGAGTTTCATCTGACGGGGGTGGCAGACATGCATCGCTGGCATGGCTACGACCGTATCGTGGCCGGCATGATAGAATATTATAAACAACCGCACGATACGGACGTGTATCTCCATCTGGTCGGAGGAGGAATGCCGGATATTTTAAACGAACTCCATCAAATGGTCACGGACCATCATTTGGAAGAAAAAATATTTTTCCACGGCCCCGTATTCGGGGAAGAATTAGACAATATATTCGAACAAACAGACATGGGAGTTGCCAGTTTAGCCAGGCATCGTAGTCAAATTTCAAAGATCAAAACTTTAAAAAACAGAGAATACGCCGCCCGGGGAATTCCATTCGTCTATTCCGAAACAGATGAAGACTTCGATCGTATGCCCTATATCATGAAAGCCCCGGCCGACGATTCGCCTATAAATATCCAATCTCTTGTCGACTTCTGGCAAACACATCCCTTTATACCGGCAGAAATTCGGAATTCCATCGAACCGGCTCTTTCGTGGACACAGCAAATGCAAAAAATAACCGATGTCGTAAACTCAAGCAAAACTGAACCATGAATCTTAAAATAGCTTATTGTATCCCCTCTCTCTATTACCCGAGCGGCATGGAACGGGTTCTTACCTTGAAGGCGAACTATTTCACAGAAGTCTTTAACTACGAAATCTATATCATCATCACAGACGGGAAAGAAAAGGCTCCTTACTATCCGCTTTCTCCGAAAGTGAAACTAATACAATTGGATATAAACTTCGATCACCTTTACGGTCAACCCCTCCATAAACGAATTGTCGGATACCGGAAAAAACAACGACTATACAAAAAACGTTTGAAGGAGATCCTTTGCAACATTCGTCCGGATATCACCATATCCATGTTACGGAGAGAGATCAATTTTATCAACTCCATACCGGACGGTAGTATAAAACTGGGTGAAATCCATTTTAACCGTTCCAATTACCGGGATTTCAGCAACGAAAAGTTACCGCATTGGTTGCAACAAATAATAGCCAAATTCTGGATGAATCAACTGATACGGCAATTGAAGAGATTAAAGAAATTTATTGTTCTTAGTCACGAAGACAAAGGATATTGGAAGGAATTGGACAACGTCGAGGTAATTTATAACCCGCTCTCTTTTTTTCCCGACAAAACTTCTTCTTTGGAGCCGAAACAGGTCATAGCCGTCGGAAGGTACGTACCGCAAAAAGGATTCGACCGCCTGATCGATGCCTGGCAATACGTGGCCCCCAAACATCCGGATTGGACATTAAAAATATACGGCGACGGCATGCGCTCTCAATTAGAGGCCCAGATACATCAATTACAATTGGAAAAATCATGTATTTTAGAACACTCCGTCACTGACATCGTTGATAAATATTGCGAAAGCTCTGTATTTGTCTTGAGTTCCCGTTTTGAAGGATTCGGTATGGTCATTATCGAGGCCATGGCTTGCGGTGTTCCCCCCGTTTCATTTACCTGCCCCTGCGGCCCCCGGGATATTATTCAGGATGGACAAGACGGCCTCCTTGCAGAAGACGGCAATATAAAACAATTAGCAGAAAAAATATGTTATTTAATCGAAGAGAACGAGGAAAGAAAAAGAATGGGAAAAACCGCACGTATACACGTGGAAAGATTCAAAATAGAACACATTGCCGAGCAATGGAAACATCTTTTTGAACAAATATTACCTCGAAAAATATAAACAAAAATCAGCAACTATGTCTTGGTATTCAAAATATCTATCCGTTTACAATAAAACCTATGATGAAATTCCTCCCCAAACACTACAAGAAATAAGGGAGAAACTACAACGTATCAATCAATCGGAACAACCATTAGTATCCGTTGTCGTCATTGCTCATAACGAAGAAAAACATTTGGCTGCCTGCCTTTGGTCCCTTAGCGATTCCCTTTGCCGTTATCCTATGGAGATCATAGGAGTGGACAATAGCTCTACGGATCGTACGGCGGATATTTATAAAGCTTCCGGTATTCCTTATTACAACGAAACACGAAAAAGTTGCGGATATGCCCGCCGATGTGGTTTGGAACAAGTCCGAGGTAAATATTACATCTGCATCGATTCCGACACCATGTACCCTCCCCGCTACGTAGAGACCCTTATCCAAAAATTAGAACAACCGGGGGTTGTTGCCGTATCTTCTCTCTGGAGTTATATTCCAGATAAAGATCACCCGTGGTTAGGTCTCAAAATATATGAATTCATGAGAGATACCCATCTCTTTTTACAATCTTTCAAAAGACCGGAACTAAGTGTCCGGGGATTGGTGTTCGCCTACAAGGTCGAATACGGGAAAAAAGTCGGCTACCGTGTCGACATCATCCGGGGCGAAGACGGATCTATGGCTTTGGGGTTAAAGAAATTCGGAAAAATCGCTTTTGTTCGAAAAAGAAAAGCACGGGCTGTAACAGGATACGGAACGGTAAGTGCGGACGGCTCCTTTTTCAACAGCTTTAAAACACGAATCATCAAATACCTTTCAGGTATGAAAAGTTATTTTACCACCAAAACAGATTACAAAGACGAAGATTCAAATCTTATCAAATAAAAATTATGGCAGCACTTCGATTCATGCTTTCTTTATTAATGATTCCAATTACGTTGTTCATCGCACTAAGTAGTATTACGGGAGCATTGGCCGTTTATGTTCATCCGGAAACCTTCTGGGCCATCGCTATTCTCGGCTTACTCCTTCCTGTCACATTAACTATGAACCTCCTGCTTTGTATATATTGGGCGATTAAAAAAAAGAGGTGGATTTCCGTTCCCATCGCAGCGATCCTGTCAAATATCCCTTATCTTTTATCCTTATTCCAATTTTCACCCTCTTCTAACCCCGAGAACGATAAGATTCGCATCGCGACCTACAACATTTTAAATTTTAAGAACTTAGAATCCAATCATACCTCCATTCCCGATATCGTGAACTTCTCGGAATCGAATAACGTGGATATTCTCTGTTTGCAAGAATACGGTGAGTCCAATCAAGAAAACGCAATCTCTCCGACTTCCCGTTTTTTAAGTTTACCTTATTCGGCTAAAAGCTGGTCGCACCAAACCCATACTTCCAATTACGGAATTGCCATATTGAGTCGCTACCCCATCATCTCCTCCCAAAATATAAGCTTTGATTCCCCGACAAATAATGCCATGTGGGCAGACATAAAGATCGGGCAAGATACGATTCGCATTTTCAACGTACATATGCAAACGACCAATTTCAGCCAAAAAGAGAAACAATTACGCCAACAACTTTTGAAGGACACTCCGACAGGCGGGAAAAAGGCGGTAAAAGAAATCATTATGACGTTAAAAAATAATTTAGAGATACGGGCTCAACAAGCGGAATTATTGCGATCCATCATCGATACTACCCGGTTTCCGACTATCGTATGCGGAGATTTTAATGATCCTCCCACTTCTTACGTCTATCGTAAAATCAGAGGGAAACTGAAAGACAGCTTTATGACAAGCGGAAACGGATACGGATATACTTACCGTAATCTTTGCAAATTATTCAGGATAGACTATGTATTATATTCTCCTGAAATTCACGGGACTTCCTATCGCTCTCCCTCCCTCCCCTGGAGTGATCATAATCCTGTTGTTACAGGGATCGAATTAGTAAAATAATATTATCTTTGCTTACTTATAATTATTCGGAAATGGAAAATGATTTACCTCGTACGGACCCTATTCAACAGAAGACCTCTTCGGAGAAAGATTATCCCCCTTCTCCTGAAGAAACAGAGGAGATCATTCAAGCCATGAATTCGTCTAATGAAGAGATATATGCACTCAGAACCGACGGATCTCTTTATTATGCCAACGATCAAACCAAGATAAGTTACAATTTAAATAAACCGATCTCTACCTATTTTATTTGGGATTTTCATTTGGAAATAACTCAGAAGAATTGGCCTGAAAAATTAAAATTCTTCAGGGAGAACTCAACAGGATGCAGGTATATTTCCAGGCATAAATACCCGGACGGAAGCAGTAGACCCGTAGAAATAGTCTCCAGAATCATAAATTACCAGGGAGAAGAAAAAATATGGGTATTTTGCAGGGATATCTCTTCAACCATACGACACGAGAATAAGATTAAAGAATTAAACAGTCTGTTTAATTCCGTCTTAGATAATATTCCGGTCTATCTCTTTGTTAAGGATACCAAAGACCTCCGTTACCTGTATTGGAATAAAGCGTTTGAAATACATTCACATATTCCGACCGACCGCGTTATCGGTAAAACCGATTTTGAAATATTTCCCAATGAAAAGGATGCTGAACATTTTAGAAACGACGATCTTCGTTTATTAAGTACGGGCAAGGATATCGAATTCATCGAAACTTACCAAAACAAGTCAGGAGAATTACGTACCGTCAAAACATTAAAAACCCTAATCCGGGACGATAAAGGAGAGCCTACTTTTTTAGTGGGAATTTCATGGGATATCACGGATATGAAAAATTCTGAGCAAGAACTCATCAAAGCCCGGCTAAAAGCAGAACAATCGGATCAGTTGAAATCGACTTTTCTATCAAACATGAGTCACGAGATCAGAACTCCGCTTAACGCCATCATCGGTTTTTCCCGGTTGATCTGCGATCTTCCGGATCAGGAAGAGAAACGGAACTACATGGAAATCGTAGAGAATAACTCGGAATTACTCATCCAACTCGTCAACGACATACTCGATTTATCCAAGATCGAAGCCGGAACCCTGGAGTTTTACGATAAACCGACTGATATCAGCGAATTATGCCAAAAGATTTTGCAGATGTATCAACATCGTACGGCAAAAAACGTAACGCTGTTATTGGACCTCCCCGCGGAGTTAATCATACAGATCGATGGAAACAGACTGGCACAAGTCCTTTCCAATTTAATTACCAATGCTATAAAATTCACGTCCAAGGGGTACATCCGTTTCGGATATCATTTGTTAGGAGAAAAAATAGAATTTTATGTGATAGACACGGGATGCGGTATCCCACGCGAAAAATTAAATGATATTTTCAGCCGTTTTACCAAGCTCAACTCCTTTTCTCAAGGTACGGGACTCGGTCTTGCCATCTGCAAAATGATCGTCCAAAAAATGAAAGGGGAAATCTCCGTTGAATCGGAATTAAATAAAGGCACTACATTCAGGTTTACGATTCCTTATCGTTCGACTCCATTAAAAAGCACGGAAGAACCTGTAAATCGAATCAACGTAAAAGAAGAGATGGACACACAATACACGATTCTAATCGCAGAAGACGTAGAAAGTAATTTCTTGCTTCTAAAAGTCCTGATAGGTAAAAAATATAAACTATTACACGCCTGGAATGGTATCGAAGCGATTAAATTATTTAATGAAGAGAAACCGGATCTCATCCTAATGGATATTAAAATGCCGGAAATGGACGGTTTGGAAGCGACCCGTATTATTCGGGAAAAATCCAAAGACATTCCAATCATCGCTTTAACAGCTTTTGCTTTTAACGATGATCGTACCCGGACGTTGGAAGCCGGATGCAATGATTTTTTGACCAAACCGATATCCTCGTTACTCTTAAAAGAAACCCTCGAAAAATATTTAAAATAAGATGCTCGGAATAGACTATTTTTTCTGGATAGCCGCCATTATCGTTCTCTATACCTACATAGGCTACGGCCTCCTTCTCTATTTACTCGTCAAAATAAAAGAAAAACGACACCCTGTTCAACCGTTATACCTGCAAAAACCGCCCCCGACGGCAACCCTCCTAATTGCCGCCTATAACGAGGAGGATATAGTGGATTTGAAAATGGAAAACTGTAACCGGCTCAATTATCCGAAAGGTAAACTAAACATCGTATGGGTCACGGATGGAAGTACCGATAACACGAATCTAAAATTAGCTGAATATCCGGAGATCACAGTCTTGCACGTCCCCGAAAGAAAAGGAAAAACAGCTGCCCTTAACCGGGGAATGCAATATATACATACCCCTTTCACTGTATTTACAGATGCCAATACCATGTTAAACCAAGAAGCGATCCGGGAGATCCTAACCCCGTTTTCCGATCCCGTTGTGGGTTGCGTCGCCGGAGAAAAGCGAATTGTTGTCGAAGATAAAGATAACGCTGCCGCAGGAGGAGAAGGTTTTTATTGGCGATACGAATCCAAACTGAAATCGTGGGATTCCCGCCTGTATTCAACAGTAGGAGCTGCAGGAGAACTTTTCGCCATCCGTACTTCACTTTTCAAAACCATGCCGGAAGATACGCTATTAGACGACTTCGTCCTATCCATGAGCATTGCCTCTCAAGGCTATAAAATCGCTTACAGAGATGCGGCATACGCCATAGAATCCGCCTCCGCCGATATCGGGAACGAACAAAAAAGAAAAGTACGTATTGCCGCCGGCGGACTGCAAGCTATATGGAGGCTACTCCCCTTGTTGAATATCTTCCGTCACGGCATATTAAGCTTTCAATACATCTCCCACAGGGTCTTGAGATGGTCGATCACACCCGTACTTCTCTTTCTTCTGTTTCCTTTAAATATTCTACTCGTCAGTCTAAGGCCGGAACAAACAGGCTACATGATCCTGCTCGTCCTTCAATCTCTATTTTATCTTATGGCAATTGGAGGAAGTATTCTGCAACGACGACACATCAAAGTAAAAATTTTATTCATTCCTTATTACTTCGTATTCATGAATCTGAATGTAATAAAAGCCTTCTTCTATTTACAGAAACACAAAGGGACTGGAGCCTGGGAAAAGGCCAAAAGAAAACAATAAAGCCTCGAACCTACACGTGTTCCACGGCACTACCGAACAATTCCATAATTAAAAATACCTCATTCGGCCACTGAATTTTACATTTTCCGGAAATAATCAATCGTTCGTAATAACCCCTCTCGTAACGGAATAGCCGGTTTCCAATCCAATACTTTTTCTGCCATAGTAATATCCGGTTTTCTCTGTTTCGGATCATCCGAAGGCAACGGCTTAAATACGATTTTTGATTTAGACCCGGTGAGCTCTAAAATCTGATGAGCCAATTCCAAGATGGTGAATTCATTCGGATTACCTATATTCACGGGTCCTGTAAAACTATCGTCCGTTTGCATGGTACGGATCATACCTTCGACCAAATCATCCACGTATTGAAAACTACGGGTTTGCGAACCATCTCCATATATTTCTATATCCTCCCCGCGTAAGGCGTTAACAATAAAATTAGATACTACACGTCCGTCGTTTATTGACATACGAGGCCCATAAGTATTAAAAATACGTACAATTTTTATCCGAATCATCAGTTGCCGATGATAATCCATAAACAAGGTTTCAGCACACCGTTTACCTTCATCGTAACAGGAACGAATCCCGATAGGATTTACATTTCCCCAATAATCTTCAGGTTGCGGATGCACGATAGGATCTCCATATATCTCACTCGTAGAAGCTTGCAGAACCTTGGCATTGGACTGTTTGGCCATTCCCAGTACATTAACAGCCCCGATCACGGAGGTTTTCAATGTTTTTATCGGGTCATATTGATAATGAATGGGAGAAGCAGGGCAAGCCAAATTATAGATCTCATCCGCATCTTTTATAATATACGGGTATACAATATCGTGATTTACCAACTCGAAACGAGGATGATCCAATAAATGGGCAATATTTTCCCTTGCACCGGTAAAAAAATTATCCAAACAAGTAATCCGCGCTCCTGTTGCCAACAAACGTTCGCATAGATGGGAACCCAAAAAACCTGCCCCCCCGGTTATCAATATCTTTTTCATTTTTTCATATTTAGGAATTATAAATTTTCATTTACACCCCAACAGCCCCTTATAGCCCCTATCTATACATTTTCTCCGCTTGTGCTTTTATAGTATCACTCGTAATATAATCATCAAAATCCATACGTTTATCGATAATTCCGTCAGGTGTCAACTCGATAATCCGGTTACAAACCGTTTGAATGAACTCATGATCGTGCGAATTCATCAATACAACGCCTTTAAATGCAACCAACATATTATTAAATGCCTGAATAGATTCCAAATCCAAATGGTTTGCGGGAGAATCCAATACCAATACGTTTGCATTTGTCAGCATCATGCGGGCAATCATACAACGCATCTTCTCTCCCCCCGATAATACTTTCACCCGTTTATATATATCCTCTCCGGAAAAAAGCATTTTCCCTAAGAAACCGCGTAAAAAAGTCTCGCTCGTGTCCATTGAATATTGTCCCAACCACTCTACCAATGTCATATCCGTTTGAAAAAAGGCCGAATTATCCAACGGTAAATAGGCATTGGTAATCGTTACACCCCAAATATACGATCCTGTATCAGGCTTATCATTTCCGGTAATAATCTCCAATAAAGCCGTCATTGCCCGGGGATCTTTCGACCAGAATACGATCTTATCCCCCTTATCCACGGTAAACTCTACGTTCCTGAACAACCACTTCCCCTCGACCTGCTTACTCAAGCCACGTACATCGAGAATCCGATCTCCCACTTCCCGTTCCGGGGTAAAAATAATACCGGGATATTTCCGGGAAGAGGGAAGAATTTCCTCTACATTCAACTTTTCCAACATCTTCTTCCTACTCGTCGTTTGCTTTGACTTAGCGACATTAGCACTAAATCGCTGAATGAACTCCAACAACTCCTTCCTTTTCTCCTCCGCTTTTTTATTTTTAGCCTGGGCCTGACGTAAAGCCAACTGACTCGACTCGTACCAAAAACTATAATTACCGGCAAATAGCTGTACCTTACCGAAATCGATATCTACCGTATGAGTACTAACGGCATCCAAGAAATGCCGGTCATGCGATACGACTAATACGGTATTTTCGTAATTGGACAAATAATTTTCCAGCCACATCACAGTCTCTATATCCAAATCATTCGTCGGTTCGTCCAACAATAAATTATCCGGCTTACCGAACAACGCCTGAGCCAACAAAACCCGCACTTTCTGTTTACCGCTCAAATCTTTCATTAACGAATAATGCCACTCCTCCTCTATTCCCAATCCACTCAATAAAGATGCCGCATCACTTTCTGCATTCCAACCGTCCATCTCCGCAAATCTCTCCTCCAATTCGGCAGCCCTGACCCCATCCTCATCCGAAAAATCGGGCTTCGCGTATAATGCATCCTTCTCCTTCATTACATTCCATAAATCCAGATATCCCTGCATCACCGTATCCAATACCGTACACTCATTATAAGCTTGATGATCCTGTTTCAATACCGATAGCCGTTCTCCCGGACCGAACATCACGTTTCCACGCGTGGGTTCCAAATCCCCGCTTAACATCCGTAATAAAGTCGATTTTCCCGCACCATTCGCCCCAATCACACCGTAACAGTTTCCCGGAGTAAATTTTAAATTCACATCCCGAAATAAAACCCGTTTTCCAAATTGAATCTCTAAATTTGAAACTACAATCATTCTATTATATCTTTTTTATTGATAATCAACACATTTAACCTCTAAAGAAACGCCTGCAAAGATATGTTTTATTTCCAAATCTCACAAATAAAGATTAATACAATACTTTATATCGTTACTAATCTCACAAACGTTCCGATACCCGGAAAGCAATCCCCTTTCTCCCCCGGCAAATACTCTTCTCCGCCCAAATACTATGCTTTGAATCCTTTGTTCATACACCGGATCAAGGCTTCTTTCCATTCCGGAATCTCTATTTCGAATTCCCGCTTAATCTTTGCCTTATCCAATACCGAATAGATCGGACGTTTCGCCTTTACCGGGTATTGATCCGTAGAAATAGGATTTACCCGACAACTCTCTCCGGATAAAGAAACGATCTCCTTTGCAAATTCATACCAAGAACAACTACCCTCATTCGTGTAATGATAGATACCTTCATGTTCCGGTAATTCATCATTCTCTAACATCTTTATTATAGCATCAGCCAAATCTCCCGCGTAAGTCGGAGTTCCCCATTGATCATCCACCACATTCACCTCCTCTTTTTCTTTAGCGAGGCGACAAATCGTCTTGACAAAATTATGCCCGAATGACGAATACAACCAAGCGGTACGAATAATAATATGCATGCAACCGGAACGTTTGATAGCCTGTTCTCCTTCTAATTTGGTACGCCCGTAGACAGTCTGCGGATTCGTTGCCTCTTTTTCCGTGTAAGGATGATCATGAATTCCGTCAAAAACATAATCCGTGGAGATATGTATCAATAAACAGTCCAATCTCGCGGCAGCCTTAGCCAAATTAGCGACGGCATCCCGATTGATTAAAGCCGCTTTCTCCTCCTCTTCTTCGGCCCGATCTACCGCGGTATAGGCAGCACAATTAATGATCGTATCGATTTCATGCACCTCGATGAACGAACATATTGCTTTTAAATCCGTTATATCCAACTCCTCTACATCCGTGTAAAACACCTCGTCTAACAATGAAAACTTTCTTTCCTGAAATTCCGAGCCTAACTGTCCGTTAGCCCCTGTTATCAATATATTCGCCATACCTTAAAAACACTAAACATGAACTTTATCAAATTTCTCAAATTCCGAATTTTTGCTGATGTACTCCGGTACGATCATTTTCATTTTACAAATCATTTCAGGAATATTCACAGCCGACGATAATTCACAAATCTCCTTCAACTCCTCTTTTATCTCCTCATAGTCATACTCTCTGACTTTAGCAATACGGATCTTATCGTGCATCGTGGGGCTCGTATTCTCCTTATTACTCAACAACTCCTCGTATAACTTTTCCCCGGGACGTAAACCGGTATAAACGATTTTTATCTCTTTATCCGGAACAAACCCGGATAATTCTATCATACGCCGGGCCATATCCGCAATCTTCACCGGTTTTCCCATCTCAAATATAAAAATCTCACCGCCGTCACCCATGGTCCCTGCCTCTAACACCAATCGACAAGCTTCCGGTATCGTCATGAAATAACGAATAATATCCGGATGAGTCACCGTCACCGGTCCCCCGTTTCTGATTTGCTCCCTGAACCGGGGAATCACCGACCCGTTAGATCCCAAAACATTCCCGAATCGGGTAGTAATGAATCGGGTTCGTCCCGCGTATTTCCCGTCTCGAATAGCCACACTTAAACTCTGGACATAGATTTCCGCCAAACGCTTCGAAGCTCCCATCACATTCGTAGGATTCACCGCCTTATCCGTAGAGATCATGACAAACTGATCTACCCCGTATTTTACGGAATAATCCGCCATATTGCAAGTCCCACATACATTAACCAACACGGCCTCACAGGGATTCAACTCCATCAATGGGACATGTTTATAAGCCGCCGCATGAAAAACGACTTGCGGATGGTACTTACGAAAAACGAAATCCACCCGCTCCGGAGAGCGTACGTCCCCGATAACCGGAACGAAAGAAGTCCCCGGATAACGATCTGTGAATTCCAACTGTATATTATGCATAGGTGTCTCGGCCGAATCAAAAAGAATCAACTGTCTGATCTTAAAACGAGTCAATTGCCTGCAAAGTTCGCTTCCTATAGAACCGGCAGCCCCGGTAACCATCACTACTTTACCTTCCAATTTAGCCGAAATCTCCCGCATGCTGATTCGAATCTCATCGCGTCCCAACAAATCCTCCAAGCGAATGGTTTTCATTCGGGGACGAGGCAGATTGCCATCGTATACCTCTTCGATTCCGGGAAGTATAAGCATTTCCAAACCTCTTTTTTGACAAAAACGTACCAACCGGTCCTGTTCGTCCTGGGCCGTCCAATAATCCGGAAAAACAATGCCTTTAACCTGCAAGCGCCTTACCAGACGATTAAAAGACTCCTCTCCCTTCACGGAATAAACAGAGACTCCGGATAAGCGGTAATGCTTGTATCGCCTGCCTATCGTCAAGTATCCCACTACCCGGTAATTAGGTAGGAAATTATTAGATAACGTAATATTCAACGAAGCACTTTTGCTATCCATACCATATATTAAAACCCGCTCGACCTGGCCTATCGAATGCGTCTTTAAAAATTCGTACACATTGATAAACAAGACCCTCAGGGAAACCAATACGACGGCACTAAAATTCAAATCGATAATCCCACCCAGCAACAAACGGTTTACCGAAACCTCCGGAATGATCCAATGAATGGTAAAATACAACAATATCACCTTCAAAATAATAGCCACCCCGATACGCCACGTTTCCTGCAGTGTCGTATGCCTCACGACTCCCCGATAAGCATGCAATCCCAGAAAAGCCAACAAGCTATACACGGCTGACCATACCGTCAATCCCCCCACATACCCCGCCTTTATTGGCGTTTCTGTCACATACATAATAATAAAATAAACAAACAGGGTCACGCCAACGGATAAAATCAAATCTATGGCCAATACGATCCATCTGCTTATGTATCTCGAGTGTACAATTTTAGAAGCCAAGCTCCTCAGCTCGAACAACTCATTCATGATTCACTTTAATTTAACCGATGCAACCTATAACTTTAAGGAATCATATTCCTTTTACGTCCTTAAAATAAGGACGATTCTTATCCTTTTCAGATAAAATCATAACATCCGCAGGCAATCTCCAATCAATCCGCAAATCGGGATCATTATAACAAATACCCGCCTCATACTCCGGAGCATAAAAGTTATCGCATTTATACTGAAAAACGACCTCCTTGCTTAAAACGACAAAACCATGTGCAAACCCTTTCGGGATAAATAATTGCCGCTTATTCTCTCCGCTTAACTCTATCGCCAAATGCTTTCCATACGTGGGAGATCCGGTCCGTATATCAACGACTACATCCAAAATCATACCGCTCACCGCACGAACCAATTTCGATTGCGTGTAGGGAGGCAATTGGTAATGTAACCCCCTCAATACTCCGTGTACAGAACGAGATTCATTATCCTGTACAAATACTACCTTTCCTACTTGACGTTCAAATTCCCGCTGAGAAAAACTCTCGAAAAAATATCCCCGCTCATCTCCAAAAACCCGAGGTTCTATGATCACGACTCCCTCTATATCTGTCTTAACTACTTTCATCCGATAGATTATTATACTACAATACTCTAAATAGCAGAACCGTACATCTTTTCATAATAGGTTTGATAACCGCCGCTCGTCACGTTATCCAACCACTCCTGATTATCTAAATACCATCTTACCGTCTTCTCTATCCCTTCTTCGAACTGTAAAGAA
The DNA here is from genome assembly GCF_027666085.1 of Sanguibacteroides sp. AM78-02pH3A. Taxonomy (NCBI): domain Bacteria; kingdom Pseudomonadati; phylum Bacteroidota; class Bacteroidia; order Bacteroidales; family Porphyromonadaceae; genus Sanguibacteroides; species Sanguibacteroides sp. AM78-02pH3A. Next base: position 124,809 of record NZ_JAQEHX010000008.1, read on the forward strand.
GGCTCCCAACCCAATTCCTTATGCAATTTCGTCGAATCGATGGCATACCGCAAATCGTGTCCCGCCCGGTCGGTCACATAAGTGATCAACTTATCGGAAGTACCCTCCGGCCGCCCCAACAAACGATCCGTTACCCGGATCATCACTTTTATCAAATCGATATTTTTCCATTCATTGAAACCGCCGATATTGTACGTATCTCCTACCCTTCCTTCATGAAATATCAAATCGATCGCCCTCGCGTGATCCACCACGTATAACCAATCCCGCACGTTTTCTCCCTTGCCGTATACCGGAAGCGGCTTATCATGACGTATATTATTGATAAACAACGGAATTAACTTCTCAGGAAATTGATAAGGCCCGTAATTGTTTGAACAATTGGAAATTTTTATCGGCAAACCGTAAGTATCATGAAAAGCTCTCACGAAATGGTCGGAAGAAGCTTTAGAAGCAGAGTAAGGGGAATGGGGATCGTATTTCGTCGTCTCCACGAAAAAACTTCCGTCGTTTTTCAACGCTCCGTACACCTCATCGGTTGAGACATGATAAAATAATTTACCCTCGAACTCTCCGTCCCAAGCCAATTTAGCGGCCTGCAACAAACTCAATGTTCCCATCACGTTGGTTTGAGCGAACGAAAAGGGATCTTTAATGGAACGATCCACGTGGCTCTCCGCCGCCAAATGAATCACACCATCGATGCCATATTGACGAAAGATCTCCTGAATCCTGTCGAAATTACAAATATCCTCCTTCACAAATACATAATTAGGACAATGTTCGATATCCTCCAAGTTAGCTAAATTTCCGGCATACGTCAACTTGTCCAAATTCACGATCCGATATTCAGGATATTTATTTACCATCCATCTGACCAGATGCGAACCGATAAACCCGGCTCCACCGGTAATCAATATATTTTTCATCTTATTTCAAATTAAAATATTTAAGCTAAAAGTTTATCGAAGAACAAGTATACGATGAATTTACCCGTATCTCCCGACATACGCTCCGCTTCAGTTACTCATTCTAACTATTTCAACAACTTCAAAAGGTATTGCCCGTATTGATTTTTAATCATCGGCTGTGCCAACTTTTCCAATCGTTCACTTGTTATCCATCCCTTCCGGTAAGCGATCTCCTCCAGACAAGCAATTTTTAAACCTTGCCGCTTCTCTATTACCTCCACAAAAGTAGAAGCCTCGGCCAAGGAGTCGTGAGTTCCCGTATCCAACCAGGCAAATCCCCGTCCCAATAGTTGGACCTTTAACTCCTCTTCTTTCAGGAACTCCTGATTTACCGTGGTGATTTCCAGTTCTCCCCGGGCCGAAGGTTTTATTCCTTTTGCAACCTCAACAACCTTATTCGGATAGAAATACAGTCCCACGACCGCGTAATTGGATTTAGGTACTTTCGGCTTCTCCTCTATGCTCAGAACATTCCCTTTGGAATCAAATTCGGCAACGCCATAACGCTCCGGATCGCTCACCCAATAACCGAATACAGTCGCTTTCCCTTCCACCTCCGCCATTTTCACGGCCTCCGATAAACTCTTCGTAAAAGATTGTCCATAAAAAATATTATCTCCCAACACCAAACAAACAGAATCCTCCCCCACAAACTCTTCACCTATAATAAATGCCTGAGCCAATCCATCCGGAGAGGGTTGCTCGGCATAGGAAAAACAAACGCCATAATCCGACCCGTCTCCCAACAAACGCTTGAATCCCGGCAGATCTTGAGGCGTCGAAATAATTAAAATATCCCGGATTCCTGCCAACATCAATACGGATATCGGATAATATACCATCGGTTTATCGTAGATGGGCAACAATTGTTTGGATACCCCTTTCGTGATCGGATATAAACGCGTGCCCGAGCCTCCTGCTAATACAATACCTTTCATTCGATACGACTATTTACTTTATGAATCGCACAAACATACAACTTTTTAACTTCAAATCTTAACTTTTAAAACAGAAATCCTTTATTAACTCATAAATTACTAATTTAAATAGCAGAAAAGGAATATCGTTTGTTTTCCCTAAAAATCTATATCTCCATTATATTTTCTTTCCCCAAAGGCGTGTAAGGACCGTCCTTCACCTCGAAAATGACACTACCCCGCTCCAATACTTCTAACGTATGCCATTGTCCGGCGGGAATGTGAATGCCATGAATTCCCGCTAAAGGATTCAACAGGACACTCTCTGTCAATTCTCCTGTTTCATCGTAGAACAATACCTCTATTTTTCCTCGTAACAATATATAAGTTTCTGCCGTCGCGATATGACGGTGTATCGGCAAGATAGTCCCCGGTTCCAAAGCATTCAATAAACGCTGAGCCTTTGCATCCAACGTTTTATGAAAATTATAATTCATTCGTAACCTCGGATTCTCCTCCGCTTGCCGAGAAACCTCATTCAATAAATTTGTATCGATCAAATCCATATGTTTCATCTAATTCGCTAAATTAAAAATAAAAACCTTTATCCCTCCGTCTCCTGCCAGGCCTGAAACAAGACCTCGATCGGATGCAGGGCCGTTCGTCCCGTTCCATCCTTAATCTGTTGACGACAACTGGTTCCGGGTGCTGAAATACAAACGCCTTCATCCGCATTCCTTATTGCCGGAAACAGAACCTGCTCCCCTATCTTCATGGACAACTCGTAATGCTTTTTCTCGTAACCGAATGCCCCGGCCATACCGCAACATCCGGAAGGGATCACCTCCACCTCATAATTCTCAGGTAAAGACAACATGATCTTAGAAGGCTCGACGGATGCTAAGGATTTTTGGTGGCAATGCCCGTGCAATAAAATTTTCAACGGCTTACGAGTAAATTGCCCCGACCGGATATTCCCTTTCCGTATCTCCCGCACTATAAATTCATCATACAAAAGGCAATTTTTCCCCAAAGAAGAAGCTTCGGCTTTCAGATCGTCTCCGACCAAATCGGGATATTCGTCTCGAAAGGAGAGAATACAGGAAGGTTCAATTCCCACCAACGGGTTCTCGTCCGTCACGATATCCTTTAATAAAACGACATTTTTACGGGCTATTTTCTTTGCCTCTTTCAACAGCCCCTTGGACAGTGCCGTTCTTCCGCTTTCCACGTGCTCGGGGATCACCACCTCATATCCTAATCCGCTCAATAACTCGATCATCCGTATACCGACCCGCACATCCATGTAATCGGTAAATTCATCGGCAAACAGGTATATTTTTCCCCGGGTCGTATCCTTATTACAAGACCGATGGCGGGTAGCCCAATGCCGTAACGTCGTTTTATACAATTTCGGTATACTCCTTTCAGGTGCGAACCGTAAAAGTTTTTTCAATAAGCCGCCTGTCAACGGATTGGAGATAAATACATTATAAAGGGAAGGCAAGTACATACCCCAACGTTGTATCCGACTCAGGTTCGCTACAAGTAAAGCTTTCAGAGGCACACCGCAAACATCGTAATGGTGTTGCAAGAATTCAGCCTTATAACGGGCCATATCCACGTTTGAGGGGCATTCCGATTTACAAGCCTTACAGGAGACACAATTATCCAATATTTCCAACACCTCCGGCTGGTCGAATATCCGTTCGGTTTTCGGACGAGCCAACAGTTCCCGAAGTACGTTCGCCCGGGCACGCGTCGTATCCTTTTCATCCCCCGTCGCCCGAAAACTCGGACACATCGTTCCCCCGAACTCGGTTTCCTTCCGGCAATCCCCGGAACCATTGCATTGTTCGATAGCGCATACCCATCCCTTTTGCCGGGAAAAATCGAAATAGGTTTTCAAATCATCCTCCCCGGCATGATCCTCTTTGACCCTTAAATTCTTATCCATCGGAGGAGTATCTACAATCTTTCCCCGGTTGAATATTCCTGCCGGATCCCAACAACGTTTTACCTCCCGCATCATCTCGTATACCTCTTGCCCGAACAATACCGGAATAAACTCACCCCGCAACCGACCGTCCCCGTGCTCCCCGCTCAATGCACCCTTATGTTTTTTCACCAGTAATGCCGTCTCCTCAGCCACCTGCCGAAACAACCTCCGGTCCCTCTCTTTTTTCAAATCCAAAACAGGACGCAAATGCAATTCTCCGGTCGCAATATGGGCATGGTAGACGCAACTCAATCCCATACGTTCCAACATTGCCCCGAAATCCTTCATATAAGCCGGCAAACGTTCCGGAGCCACAGCCGTATCTTCAATCACCGAAACCGGTTTCGCACTTCCCGGCATTCCCGACAACAACCCCAATCCGGCTTTCCGCAAATCCCAAACCCGTTTGATATCCGTCCCGTACAATCGAGGATAATGATAACCGTACCCGTGCTTTTTAAAATCTTCCTCTATCGTATCCGCCAACCGATCGACCTCTTCACGGGAAGAACAAGCCAACTCTACGATTAAAATGGCCGCTGGATCCCCCTGAATAAAAAAACGATTTTTATTCTGCGCTATATTTCCTTTGCTCAATTCCAAAATCGTCCGGTCCATCAATTCTACGGCCATCGGCTTATGCTTCAAAGCCACTAAATTACCCTCGAATGCCTCTTCCAGCGTGGAGCAATGGATACATATCACCGCTTTCTCTTTCGGAGGCAACGCCACCAAACGCAATTTCAATTCCGTGATAAAAGCCAAGGTCCCCTCGGAGCCGGCTATCAACTTACAAAGATTAAAAGGTTCATCATACCGTTTATCGAAATAACCCGAATACAATAACTGGTCCATAGCATATCCCGAGTTCCTCCGACGCAATGCCGGATCCGGATAATGTTCGAGAATTTCCGTTTTGTGCTCCCGCAACATCCCCACCACCTTCCGGTATATCTCTCCTTCCAACGTATCCGACTCCAATTTTCCTTCCACCTCGTCGACCGTCAAATCTTTCAACACGACCTCCGTTCCGTCTCCCAACACCACTTTCGCTTCCAACAGATGATCCCTGACACTGCCGTATACCAACGAATGCAACCCGCAAGAATTATTTCCGACCATCCCTCCCATGCAACACCGGTTGGATGTCGAAGTTTCCGGTCCGAAAAACAGCCCGTACGGCTTCGTGTACGAATGCAAAGCCTCCAACACGACTCCGGGCTCTACCCTCACCCACTCTTCCTGCACATTCAACTCCAGGATCCGATTCATATGACGGGAAATATCCACGACCAAACCATCCCCCACGACCTGACCGGCCAACGAAGTACCGGCCGCCCTCGGGATCAACCCGACTTCATTTTCCCGCGCAAATTTCACGATCTCCTTTACATCCGAAGCATCTTTCGGGTATACGACCCCTAACGGCATCTCCCGGTAGGCCGACGCATCCGTCGCATAAATTACCCGATGGAGCAAATCAGACTCCACTTCACCTTTTATTCTTTGGGATAAAACATGTAAGTCCATTTCAATCTTAAATCCATTACACGCTAATAAGCTACAATATTATATAAAAAAGGCATGTGATAAAAACACATGCCCTAAACTTTTTATTATTACACTCCAATTACCTCTCCCATCCGAAAGGATGCTTCGCCAAAGGCAATTTGGCCAACGGGTGATAATCCCCTTTTAACCCGACAGGGGTCGCGTGCCGGATATCATGCACGATATTGATACAATTCCGGGCCTCTTCTATCCTGAACCCTTCTCCCGCCAATATTTTCCTGTAACTCTCCGTGTGTAATTCGGTAAATCCCTGGCTGAACTCGAATTCCTCTCCCTCGATCTGAATGGAACGATACGTTCTTTTCTCGCCTTCCACGGCATTCTCCGGCAGATTATCCGCGTTAATACTCAGGAAATAACGTACCCGTGCCCGTTTCAACCCGAGGTACCCCGCTACCCGGTCATGACTCATCACGTGAACGATGTTCTCCTTTACCGGACCGAATATCCAGGAAAGCATATCGTAAAAATGTACACCTATATTGGTAGCCACCCCACCGCTCTTGTGCTCGTCTCCCTTCCAGCTCGTGTAATACCAGTTTCCCCGGGAAGTGATATAGGTCAAATCCACGTCGTACACCTTATCTTCCGGCCCCTCGTCTATCCGTTTCTTTAACGCTTTTATGGCCTCGTGCAAACGCAATTGCAAAATCGTATATCCCTTGTGTCCCGTTTCCCGCTCCACCTCTTCCAAGGCATCGATATTCCACGGGTTCAACACCAACGGTTTTTCGCAAATCACGTCCGCCCCCAACCGCATCCCGTAACGCATGTGCGCGTCATGCAGGTAATTCGGAGTACATACCGACACGAAATCGATCTGCTTCTCCGTTCCTTTCAACTTCGAACAATGCCTGTCGAACAACTCCATCTCCGTGAAAAACGAGGCCTCCGGAAAAAAACTATCCATAATTCCCACGCTATCGAACTTATCATAAGCGGCAATCAACCGGTTCCCCGTATCCTTTATCGCACGCAAATGCCGGGGTGCAATATATCCTGCTGCCCCTATCAACGCAAAATTCTTCATATTATCTGATTATTTTTATAAAATGCTAATTAACAACTGTTCCCCTTTACATGCAGATGAAAATATTTCTTCATAAATAAGACATAGACTATACCTAATAACAAAATACTTCCTCCTAAACACCAATAACGGGCTCCCGGCAACATCAAATAGATCGTAACTACTATTCCCTGTAAAACCATATACACCAATGAGACTAACACATGCGGTAAAGTTAGCTCGTTAGCCATCAATTGATACATATGCTTCCGATGAGGGAGACTGATGTTTTCGTGTAATAGAAGCCGGTGAACCACAGTGAGTGTACTGTCCACACCATACACGACCAGCACCACGATGTAACTGAGATCCCGTGTTTGTATAATTAACTTCCCTAACAGGAATAAAATGAT
>NZ_JAQEHX010000009.1:0-68097 GCF_027666085.1 Sanguibacteroides sp. AM78-02pH3A
GACGGCTCGCGCTCGCTTGTTCGTCTTTTTCACTTCAATATATTCAAGAACTCGTCTCTCTATCTACCGGCTTCCCCCTTTTTTAACGGCGAAAGCGGACGCAAAGATAACACCATTTATTCTTACCTTCCAAATCTTTTTCACTATTTTTTCGAACTTTTTTCAACCCCCTCGTTCAACACCTCCAGGCCCGTTTCATCTCGCTACCCCTCCGGAAAGCGGGTGCAAAGATAAAACAACTTTATCCCCTTTTCCAAATTTTTTATCACATTTTTTCCAGGAAAAAATCAAACGGGAAGCTATCATCCTGCGGATGAATCGTTTGAAAAAAAAGAAACTAACGCGTTTTCACGCGAGAGGAAAATCGAGAATCGATCGCTTCGAATAAAAACACGGGGTACATAAAAGGTGGTCAAATACTCCATACATCGACCAAGGGCATTTTACAATTGTCAATTTTCAATTGCCAATTATCATTTTTATCTTCTATATTTGCAGCAGAAAAATGAGAGATTAACGTAAATTTTAGGCGAAAAGGCAATACATTGTCCGTCCTAATATATTAAAAACATAAATCTAAAACCGACCATGGCACAAATTCCATCCATACCCAAAGGCACAAGAGATTATTCACCTGAAATCATGGTGAAACGGAATTACATATTCGATACGATCAAATCCGTATTCAAACTTTACGGATACCTTCCATTGGAAACACCGGCTATGGAAAATCTATCGACATTGATGGGAAAATACGGGGAGGAAGGAGATAAGCTACTCTTTAAAATCCTTAACTCCGGTGATTTTCTATCCTCCGTCTCCAATAACGAGATCGAAGAGAGAAACATTCCCCGACTTACGAATAAAATCTGTGAAAAAGGATTAAGATACGACTTAACGGTCCCATTTGCCCGCTTTGTCGTTCAGCATCAAAACGAAATCAGCTTTCCATTCAAACGCTATCAAATTCAACCCGTATGGAGAGCCGATCGTCCTCAAAAAGGACGTTACCGGGAATTCTATCAATGCGACGTGGATGTAGTCGGTAGTGATTCCCTATTAAACGAGGTAGAACTTATCCAAATCGTAGATGAAGTATACCGTCGTTTAAAAATCAACGTACGCCTACTGATCAATAACCGCAAAGTCTTGGCCGGAATCGCCGAAACAATCGGTGCTTCCGACAAACTGACCGACATTACGGTCGCCATTGACAAAATGGATAAAATCGGTGCAGAAAGCGTAAATGCAGAACTGCGGGAAAAAGGAATTTCCGAAGAGTCCATCCAAAAACTGCAACCCATATTGAATTTGCAGGGTAGTAACGAAGAAAAATTGAACTCTTTACAGCATATACTTCAAGAAAGCGAAACGGGTCTAAAAGGCGTTGAGGAATTAATTACGGTCTTTCAATACATAAAGGAGCTGAACATTGCAACCGATATAAAATTAGACCTTACCCTCGCCAGAGGTTTAAGCTATTACACGGGAGCTATATTTGAGGTGAAAGCGAAAGACGCGGAAATCGGAAGCATCACGGGAGGAGGACGCTACGATGACCTAACCGGTATCTTCGGCATGAAAAACATGTCCGGCGTAGGTATATCTTTTGGAGCCGATCGTATTTTCGACGTCATGAATCAATTGGATCTATTCCCCAAAGATACTACCACTACGACCCGTATTCTGTTCGTCAATTTCGGAAAACGCGAGGAAGCATTTTGTCTCCCACTTCTGAAAAACTTACGGGATCAGGGCATCAATGCAGAGATCTATCCGGATACGGCAAAAATGAAAAAACAAATGACTTACGCCGACAAAAAAGGAATCCCTTATGTAGCATTAGTGGGAGAAAATGAGATGGCAAATCATACGGTAACATTGAAAAACATGGCAACGGGAGAACAGGAGAGTGTAGCAATCAACCGTCTATATGAAAAATTAAAATAACCTCTACCGATAAGTTCTATATTATGCAAATCTATAAAAAAGAACAGCGTCCTTTAAAGAATCACGGATTCGATACCCGTTTCCCATGAGAATCCCCTTCCTACTGTTTAGAGGATAGTTATCCTCTGTTTTACATATTGATAATTTCTAATTTTTAATTGTTAACAAGATGAAAACTCATTATATATCACCTGATATTTTAACCTTTGAAACAATCGAGGCTATCTTAACTCAAAAATATAAATTAGCCCTATCGGAAGAAAGCAAAAAACGAATCAACGATTGTAAAGCCTATTTGGACAACAAAATTGCGACATCAGACAAACCCTTATACGGTATCACGACCGGATTCGGCTCTCTTTGCAAAATAAGTATCTCGACAGAAGACTTAAGCCAACTGCAAGCCAACCTGGTCATGTCCCATGCATGCAGCATCGGAACTCCCATTCATAAAGAGATCATCCGCCTGATGTTATTATTAAAAGCCCACGCCCTCTCGTTAGGCAAATCCGGGGTACAACTTCAAACAGTGGAACGAATCATCGATATGTTCAATCGCGACGTGCTCCCTGTCGTTCGGGAATTAGGCTCGTTAGGTGCTTCCGGGGATTTAGCTCCGTTAGCCAATCTCTTTTTGCCGATTATCGGTGAAGGAGAAGTCTTTTATAAAGATAAAATCTACCCGGCGCAAGAGATCAATAAAAAATTCGGTTGGGAGCCTATTGCTTTAGGAGCGAAAGAAGGTTTAGCCTTATTGAACGGAACCCAATTCATGAGTTCTCATGCTGTATACGCCTTATTAAAGGCTTTTAAATTAGCTAAATATGCCGATATTATCGGAGCTCTCTCTTTAGAGGCTTACGATGGCCGCATCGATCCGTTTTTACCACAAATTCACGAGGCTCGTCCTCATCCCGGACAAATCGAGACGGCCCGTAATATACGCTCCCTGTTAGAGGGTTCCGAATTCCAACAAATAGAGAAAACACACGTGCAGGATCCTTATTCGTTCCGTTGCATACCGCAAGTTCACGGAGCCGTCAAAGATACGATCAATTATGTCGCCTCGGTCGTAGAAAGAGAGATCAATTCCGTTACGGACAATCCGACAATCTTTTTGGAAGATGACCTGATCCTGTCCGGAGGAAATTTCCACGGAGAACCCTTAGCCTTAGTACTGGATTTCTTAAGCATCGCCGTAGCTGAATTAGGCAGTATATCGGAAAGAAGAACATACCGGCTTATTGCCGGCGACCGTAAAACACCCGAATTTTTAGTCGCCAATTCAGGACTGAACTCCGGATTTATGATCCCGCAATATGCAGCAGCAGCTATCGTAAGTAAAAACAAACAACTGTGTACCCCGTGTTCCGTCGATTCTATTCCCTCATCCAACGAACAGGAAGATCATGTCAGCATGGGAGGCAATGCCGCCACGAAGAGTGTAAAAGTGATGGAAAACGTGGAGAGGATCTTGGCCATAGAACTTATGAATGCCGCACAAGCCATCGACTTGCAACGTCCCACTAAAACTTCTCCCTATTTGGAAGATTTCATGGCAGAATTCCGTAGCATCGTTCCTTTCAATGCAGAAGATCGGGTGATGTACAAAGACATTGAAAATGCCATCGAGTTTTTAAATCAAGGCGAATTCGCTAATTTTAAATAATAAATATAACGACCGAGGGGATAAAGCCTCTTGGTCGTTTTCACGCAAACCTATATTCTTCTATTTAAAATTCAAACGATATTCTTCCTATCGCCCGCACAAGCTTAAAATACAATTCCCAAATTGAAAATTCTGTATTTTCACGTACTTGATTAAATGATCATTCTCTTTCAATCAGGTACATAACAATGCCCCACCTCACGCGGGGACAGGATCGTCCGATTTCGTTCGATACCGCTCGTAAACACCCGCACGTTTAATATCTTGCCATCATTTGCTCCCTTTTTACATCTTGCAGAATGAGTAAAACATATGCATTCAAACGTTCAAACTACCGTTCCCAACAAGTAAAAAAGTATAAAAGAATAACATAAAACGTTCGTTTAATGCGTTCAAATGTAACAAAAAAAAATGATTTGCTATTTTTTTTGAAATAATTGATAATTAGTTTGTTTAAAAATAATTAAAAATTTCATTTGGCAATAAGGTTGTATATCATTAAACGAACATTTTTAGCTTGCATATGGCAGAAGGTATTTCATACGAAGCTATCAAAGGTGGTGATATAGACGCATTCGGGAAATTATTTGAAGAACTTTATCCGTCCATGTGCAGGATCGCGATGAAATTTATTGCAAATAAGGCTGCAGCAGAAGATATCGCACAAGAGGCATTTGTCCGATTATGGGAAAAAAGAACGGCTTACGATAGTATTCCCAACCTGAAAACCTTTTTATATGTTTCAGTTAAAAATTTATGTTTTAATCACTTGAGAGACAGAAAGGAGACCATCGAATATACCTCTCCCGAGGTTGAAAGGCAGGAGATCCTTTTCCATAACCGACTTATCGAGGAAGAAACTTACCGAATCCTTACACAAGCCATAGAGAAATTACCCCTTCAAAGTGCAAAGATTATAAAACTAACTTTGGAAGGTAAACAAAATAAAGAGATATCTGAAATTATGGGCATATCTGTCAATAGTGTTAAAACACTAAAATACAATGCCATACACAACTTAAAATACAGTCTTAAAGACTATTTCTACCTCTTATTGATTTTATTGAGTCAAAAATAAATTAATAGATACATTCACACTCTATCATTTACATGGAAGAATCCATTTTTGATCTCTATTGAAGAAAAAATTATCTACCATTCATCCTTTTTAATATTTGTCGTGTTCTCTAAAAAGGAACACGGAATTTTCCCGTTTTCCGGCCAAGTCGATGGCAAAAAAGATTGATTGTATGGAAATCTGTAAAATAAATTGAATGTATGGAAGAATCAGTAGTAAAAGTTGTACATCTTTCTCATCGTTATAGCATTCAATGGGCTATAAAGGATATCAATTTTGAAATAAAAGAAAAAGGTATCCTCGGTCTGTTAGGTTCTAACGGGGCGGGTAAATCCACGACTATGAATATTATTTGTGGAGTTCTGAATCAAACCGAAGGAGAGGTGTATATCAACGGTATTAATTTAAGTGAAAATCCGGTCGAAGCCAAGAAGCATATCGGTTTTTTACCGCAAAAACCTCCTTTACACCCGGATCTGACAGTTGAAGAGTACCTTCGACATTGTGCCATTTTAAGACTTGTCGAGAAAGAAAAAGTAAAACAAGCTGTCGATGAAGCAATGGAAAGGTGTCGCATCACCCAAGTCAGCAATCGATTGATCCGAAATCTATCAGGAGGCTATCAGCAACGGGTTGGTATAGCACAAGCTATTGTACATCATCCCCGTTTCGTTGTGTTGGACGAACCGACCAACGGACTGGATCCCAATCAAATAGTGGAGATTCGTAACCTGATAAAAGAAATTGCCAAAGATCGATCCGTATTGCTTTCCACTCATATTTTGCCCGAAGTACAAGCCACTTGTGACGAGATTAAAATGATTGAACACGGTCACGTCGTTTTTTCAGGTTCCATCGGAAATTTCAATAATTACATGGCACCCAGTACTTTCGTCATGACATTGGAAAATCCTCCCGATCTTTCCATATTAAATCAAATACCCGGCGTCGTACATGTCGAATCATTAACCAGAACACGCTTCAGGGTTCACTTTAAAGACAGTCCCGACATAACCAAAAAAATAACAGCATTAAGTGTTTCCAACGGTTGGAGATTAAGTGAAATCGTGTTAGAACGAGAGTCGTTAGATACGATTTTCGCTCAATTATCCGGGAAGAATCTTTAAAATACAAAATTAGATAACTTATGAATACTATATATAGACTTGCAAAATCCGAATTAGGACAATTGTTTTTCTCTCCTGTTGCCTGGTTAGTACTCATTATTTTTGCTTTTCAGACAGGAATGATCTTTTCCGACGTTTTCGGGAAACAGCTACAAAACCAATCCTTAGGGCATTCACTTTACGGTGTAACCCATCAAGTATACGTAGGGTATGTGGGAATTTTCACCAAAATGGTTCGTAATCTTTATCTTTACATCCCTCTTTTAACCATGGGATTAATGAGTAGAGAATTTAGCAGTGGTTCCATCAAGCTACTTTATGCTTCCCCCATCACTAATTTACAGATTATTTTGGGTAAATATCTTTCCATGATGGCATACGGTTTTATTCTCATCTGCATTTGGTTACTTTACATCCTATTCGGAGCATGCACCATCGACCATATGGATATTCCCTTGACGTTGTCATCCGTATTCGGTTTATATTTATTGATCTGCGCTTATTCTGCCATCGGACTTTTCATGTCCACTTTAACCTCTTATCAGGTTGTCGCTGCCATGGGTACTCTTGCTGTTCTCGGTTTTTTGAATTTTGTAGGAGAAATGGGACAAGGCGTTGACTTCATTAGGGATATCACCTATTGGCTCTCCATTTCGGGAAGAGTTTACGAGTTTTTAGAAGGTATGATCTGCAGTGAAGACGTCATCTATTTTGTTGTCGTTATTTTCCTTTTCCTCGCACTCTCCGTTATAAAGCTACAAGCCGAACGAAAAAAACGAAGCTTACCGAAAACCATATTTCAATACAGTGCAGTTATTATTTCCGCACTATTTATCGGTTATTTGAGTACTCTTCCCCATGCAAAATACTATTACGATGTAACAGCAACAAAAAGCAATACATTAACTCCTAACAGCCAAGAGATTGTAAAAAAAATAGAAGGAGGACTTACAATTACTACCTATGTCAATTTATTGGAAGAGAACCGTTACACAGGACTGCCACGGAACAGAAAAGACGACTTCAAAAGGTTCGAGAAATACATTCGTTTTAAGCCAGAGATTAAAATGAAGTATGTTTACTATTACGATCATGCCAAAGATGAATCTCTTGAAAGTCGCTATCCCGGATTAAGCGACAAGGAAAAAGCAGAAAAACTTTGTAAAGTGGATAAACTAAACTTCAACATGTTCCTGTCACCCGAAGAGATAAAAAAAATAATCGATTTAAGCCCGGAAGAAAATCGTTTCGTTCGTCTTATAGAAAGAGATAACGGCCAAAAAGCAGTACTACGAGTTTACGATGATATGGAGAAGCATCCTTCCGAAACCGAGATTACAGCAGCTTTAAAACGCTTTTTAGTAAAAAGTCCCCGGTTGGCCTTCCTCATCGGACACGAAGAACGGAACATCACGAGTGGCGGAGATCGTTATTACAAACGTTTTGCCACCGATGTTTATTTCAGACATTCATTGATCAATCAAGGATTCGATGTAACAACCCTTTCTCTTAAAGAGGAGGAAGTTCCTCAAGACATCGACATACTGATTATTGCCGACATGAAAACGCCCCTGGACCCGTTAGAGCAAGAGCGTTTGAAACGCTATATTGATAAAGGGGGTAACCTGTTTATCTTGGGAGAACCCCAACGTCAGGAATTCATGAATCCCATCTTAGCTAATTTCGGAGTTCAACTCATGCCGGGAATCCTTGTACAGGACAACAAAGAGGATTTTTCTCCTACCTTAATCATCGGAGAAATTACGGATGAAGCGGCAGAACGATTTCCTTCATTCAGACTGACCCGCTACCACGGTTATTCTTTTGCTTTTCCTTCTGCCTGCGGCTTAAACTACGTGACGAACAAAGGGTTCGATGTATGTCCCGTCGCCCGGAGTCCGCAACAAAAAAGTTGGAACGAATTAGAAACGACCAACTTTCAGGATGCCGTACTCACGGTCAATACCCAAGCCGGGGAAGTGGAACAGGCCAATTCCGTCGTTCTCGCTTTAAGTCGTAAACTCCACGATAAAGAACAAAGAATTATGATTGTCGGCGATGCGGACTGCATCAGCAACGGAGAACTGGGTAAACGACGGAATGGAATTTATATAGCCAATCACCAATTCGTAACAGGTACATTCAAATGGCTTTCTTACGATGAGTATCCCATCGCTACGGATCGTCCGAATCTCCCGGATAAAAAAATAAAGTTGTCCATTCAAGCTTCAACCTGGATTAAAACAGCAGCCATGGGTGTTATACCGGGTTGTTTATTCCTATTAAGCATCATGACTTGGATTAGAAGAAAAAGAAAATAACGCGAATCCTATCCTGTAAATCATCATCTATTATTATATATCAAAAACACATGGAAGAATCAGTCGTAAGAGTAGAACATCTCTCCCACAGATATAGTGTTCAATGGGCTATCCGTGATATTAACTTCGAAATCAAAGAGAAAGGTATCCTCGGATTATTAGGTTCCAACGGAGCAGGTAAATCCACCACCATGAATATCATATGCGGTGTACTAAACCAAACAGAAGGAGAAGTATATCTAAACGGTATCAATTTACGGGAAAATCCGGTAGAGGCTAAACGCCATATCGGTTTCCTTCCTCAAAAACCCCCGCTATATCCCGATTTGACGGTAGACGAATATTTAACCCTATGCGCCCATCTGCATCTGGTAGAAAGAAACAAAATAAAAAAAGCGATAGATACAGCCAAAGAAAAATGTTGCATTACTCATTTCAGCAAAAGACTAATCCGAAACCTATCGGGGGGATACCAACAACGGGTCGGCATTGCACAAGCCATTGTTCATAACCCCAGTTTTGTCGTTTTAGACGAACCGACAAACGGATTAGACCCCAATCAGATCGTAGAGATTCGCAACCTTATCAAAGAGATCGCAACAGACCGAACAGTCATGCTCTCCACTCATATTCTTTCAGAAGTACAGGCCAGTTGTGACAATATTAAAATGATCGAACAAGGAAGAGTCGTTTTTTCGGGGAGCATGGATGATTTTGATAATTACGTGGAACCGACCGCCTTTCTGGTTACTCTGGATAATCCTCCCGCAATAGAAGAATTACAGGCATTAGAAGGCGTAAAACGAGTTGAACCTCTCGATAACTCGATTTACCGGATTCAATTCGACGCACCCAGGAACATTACCGAAAGGATGGTAGAGCAAAGTATCTACAATGGATGGGAACTTCGTGAAATTCACCTTGATAAAGAATCATTAGATGAAATCTTCGCTCAATTGTCCGGAAAAAGATCACACAAATAAAAATAGTAAAGATACATTATGAGAACATTATTCAGAATCACCAAAACAGAACTAAGCACGCTGTTTTTCTCCCCGATAGCGTGGCTGATTCTAATCATTTTCACCTTTCAAGCAGGGATGACCTACGCGGATGTATACTCGGACGTGATACGTTATCAGGCATTGGGTTACAACCTTTCAGGTATAACTTCCAGACTTTTTTCCAACTACAACGGAGTTTTCTCTAAAATGCTCGATAATTTATATTTATATATTCCTCTTTTAACCATGGGATTAATGAGTAGAGAATTTTATAGCGGATCCATCAAATTACTTTTCTCTTCTCCTGTAACCAACAAACAAATCATATTTGGAAAATACTTGGCCATGATCATCTACGCGTTGATCCTAATTGCCATTCTCTCCATATATATCATATTTACCGCTTTTGCCATAAAAAACATCGATCTTCCCCAACTTTTGTCCGGATTGCTGGGAGTATTTTTAGTCACGTGTACTTACGCGGCGATCGGTCTCTTTATGTCTTGCCTGACCTCTTATCAAGTGGTTGCCGCAATAGGAACATTAGCTCTTCTAACTGTATTAAACTTCATCAAAGAGGTAGGACAAAACATGGAGTTTGTTAGAGAAATAACCTATTGGCTGTCGATCTCGGGGCGGTCATCCACCCTGTTGGATGGTCTGATTTGCAGCGAAGACGTACTTTATTTTATTATCGTGATAACTTTATTCTTAACTCTTTCCATTCTGAAATTAGGTTCTGAACGGAAACGGCACAAGCCATACGTTGTCCTCTTCCGGTATGCTTCAGTCATTATCATAGCCCTTTTACTCGGTTATATATCTTCCCGACCCCAGTTTATGAGTTTCTACGACACCACAGAAACTAAAATAAACACGTTAACGCCCAACAGTCAGGAGGTAATGAAAAAACTAACAGGAGGTTTAACGATCACTACTTATGTCAATATTTTAGAGGATAACTATTGGCGGGCAATGCCCGATCGAAGAAAATACGATTTCGAAGAATTTGAAAAATATGTACGTTTTAAACCGGAAACCGAAATCAAATACGTATATTACTATCATCCCTGCTATAATCCTTATATGGACAGGCGTTATCCCGGATTAACCCCCGAACAGCGGGTCCAAGAAATATGTAAAGTCATGGAATGGGACACCGCCATGTTCCTCACCCCGGAACAAATCAATCGACAAATCGATCTCTCCGGGGAAGGATACCGATTGGTTCGGGTTATCGAACGGGAAAACGGTCAGAAATCATTCTTGCGATTTTATGAAGACATACGGCGCACTCCGACAGAAAGTGAGTTTACGGCTGCTTTAAAACGTCTCGTCACGAAACCTCCCAAAGTTGCCTTCCTTACGGGACACGGAGAAAGAAACGTAGACGGGGCAGGAGAACGGGATTACGGAGCTTTCGTCAGAGATCTCACCTTCCGCTACTCGTTACCGAACCAAGGATTCGACGTAACCTTGTTAAGATTAGACGAGCAAAAAAATATCCCGGAAGATATCGATATACTTGTCATAGCAGAACCCAGAACGGTTTTAGCACCGGAAGAATTAACCAAAATCAAAGAGTATATAGACAGAGGAGGAAATATGATCCTATCGGGAGAACCCTACCGTCAACACATAATGAATCCCCTTCTCTCTTTTCTCGGACTTGAATTTATGCCAGGAATCTTAGTCCAACCCTCCAAAGATTTCACGGCCGATTTGATTTTTGGCAACATTACCGAAGCAGCAGCACAATCGTCCAAAGGGTATCAAAAACTATGGAGAGGAAAATATAAAATTACAATGCCGGGAGCCGTAGGAATCAAAATCTTAGAAGAAAAAGAATTCAAAGTCACTCCTCTTGTCACCACCAACGAAGAAGGAGCCTGGAACGAATTAGAAACGACAGATTTTATTGATAATCAACCTATTTACAACTCCCAAGTCGGAGAGGAGGAACGAACGATTCCGGTTGTTGTCGAATTAACGCGTCGGGTAGGAGAAAAGGAACAACGTATCTTCGTATGGGGAGATGCCGACTGCATCGGAAACGGAGAATTAACCACCTCGCGAGAGGGAGTGAGGAGTTCTAACTTTTCCTTGATTACAAATTCATTCGGCGATCTCAGTTACGGTGAATTCCCGGTAGACACGAGCCGACCTCGCCCCTCTGATGATAAAGCTTACATAGGAGAAGGTTCTGAAATCTGGTTAAAACTACTATTCATGGGACTTCTTCCCGGCATATTAGTATTTATCAGTCTGAGAATGTGGTGGTTCAGAAAAAGTAGATAATACAATAATCCAATTCATTCGTATCAACAACCAAGAGCTGTCCGAAACTAAAATTTCGGACAGTCTCTTCATCAAATCAATTATTTATAAAAAATAAACACTCTCATTCATCCTTTTCAACTTTTGCTGTGTTCTGTCAATAAAAGGTCCCATTAAAATAAAAATAATGACTACACATTATTCTGAAGGTTACAGGATTTCACAACTTTTAGCCAAATACTTGGCCAAAACCATAACCCCAAAGGAAGAGGCTGAGCTGGAGGCATGGAAAGCGACAGACGAAAACAATCGAATCCTATTTGAAGATATCTGTTCTACCGAAAACAGAAAAGAACGAGATCAATTCATACAACAAATTAATATCCCCCTGGCATGGAGTAAAACCCGGAAGCGCCTATTCATACCCCGAAAGAGAAATAAAAAGTTATTTGTCTATGGCGGTATGGCAGCAGCTATCAGTCTGTTTATCGGTTTTTCCATCCTCTTTCAATCTCCTCAATCGGAAAAAGCTGTAACTCCTACGGCACAAATTGTACCGGGAAGTTCAAAAGCCATGTTGATTACCTCCTACGGACAAAAAATAGCTCTATCATCAATTGATGAAGAAGAACAGGCCATTCAGCTTAAAAACGGTACAAAAATAACCAATGACGGGAAAAAAGTAACTTATTTCCCAACAACGGATTCCTTAGTTCCCGTTAAGATCGATACGATCCGTACTCCTCGCGGAGGGGAATTTATTCTAATTTTACCGGATGAAACCACCGTTTGGTTAAATTCGGAAACGGAAATCTCCTTCCCGACCCGATTCGATAAAGACAAACGAATTGTCAATTTAAAAGGTGAGGCTTTTTTTTCCGTGACAAAAGATTCTTCTGCCCCATTCATCGTTCGAACGGCGGATAAATTAACAATCAAAGTTCTCGGTACAAAATTCAACGTACAGGCCTATACCGATGAAAATACCATAGAAACAACACTTAGCGAAGGTTCTGTTTTAGTCAGCAACGGACAACGGTCGATCCAATTAAAACCGAACCAACAAGCCGTTTACCATACGAGTAATCGAGTTTTAAAGTCCAGAGAAGTAAATGCCGATCACATATCTTCCTGGAGAGAAGGCAAATTTATTTTCGAAAACGAAACGCTTGAATCTATCATGAATAAATTGAGCCGATGGTACGATATTCATCTGTTTTACGCGAACGAATCTGTTAAGAGTTTCCATTTTACAGGAGATTTGGAACGATACGATGATTTCAGTGAAGTACTAAAAATGCTTGAGAAAGCAACCAATATTCAATTCAATATCAACGGGAAAAATGTGATTATAAATAAAACTCATAAATAAAAATACAGAAGATAGTGGTAATATCTTCTGTATCCTATTAATCTATTAATCGACTATTAATAAATTCTCAAATTTATGGAAAAAAAACGAATCTATGTCTTTGATTTACATCAAAGATACAAAAAAACGTTAACCATTCTGCGAGCAACTCTATTGCTTACTCTGATTTCCACGTTTTCACTACAAGCCGGAAATACATCACAACACGGAAGGTTGACTTTAAAAATGCAAAATGCAACCATCGATGAGTTAATTAAAAGTGTCCGGGCAGAAACAGAATACAAGTTTCTGTATCGTATCGAAGAAGTCCAAAAATACGGGAAACGGGATATCGATATCAAAGATGCTACCATCGAAGAATTTTTACAAAAAATTTTAGCCAATACCCAACTATCATATGAAATCCAAAACGGAGTGATCATCATTCGCCCCCAACAAAAAGTTCGGGAGGACTACAAGCCTCGTGTAATCAAAGGAAAGGTTATGGACGATAAAGGTTTGCCTCTGCCCGGGGTTTCTGTTATCATCAAAGGAACGACACTCGGCATCGCTACCGGAATAAACGGTGAATTCAAATTGGAAATACCCAAGTTAGACAGTACGATTTTGGTCTTTTCGTTTATCGGGATGCAAACCGTAGAGCATCGTTTAAAAGAGGATCGCAAAGATGATAATAAAGATTTGATCATCAGAATGAAAGAAGACGTAACAGAAGTCGACGAAGTCGTTATTACCGGTATTGCCAATATCCGTAAAGAGAGTTTTACGGGTTCTTCCGTAACCATCCATAGAGAGGAACTGTTAAAAGTATCCAAGACCAATGTGATCAAGGCATTACAGGTTTTTGATCCCTCTTTTCGTATTCAAACCAATAACGAATGGGGATCCGACCCGAACGCCTTGCCTGAAATGTATATTCGCGGCCGTTCCGGAATCGGATTAAAAGAATTGGATAAATTAAAAGCCGATCAGGCACAAGGCTATATTTCCAAATCGGCGTTAAAAGACAACCCGAACCTGCCGACGTTTATCATGGACGGTTTCGAAATCAGCGTACAAAAATTATACGATATGGATCCCACGCGGATCGAATCGGTCACCATCCTAAAAGATGCCGCCGCCACGGCCATGTACGGCTCGCGAGCTGCCAACGGAGTTGTAGTTATTACAACCGTTGCCCCGAAAGCCGGAAGTATCAATGTCTCTTATAGTTTCGATAGTGAGATTACCATGCCGGACTTAACCGATTACAACCTGACGAATGCGGCGGAAAAACTCGAAACGGAAGTTCGTGCCGGTATCTTCGAGGCGGAAGACGAATATGACAGGGTAACCCTTGAAAAGATTTATCACAGGAAACAGGCTAATGTAGCCAAAGGTGTCGATACCTACTGGCTTTCGTTACCTTTGAGAACAACCTTTAATCATAAACATGCCCTTTTCGTGGAAGGAGGTTCAGAAGCCTTGCGTTTCGGGTTAGATGTTTCTTACCATAATCAGGACGGTATTATGAAAGAGTCTTTTCGAAACAGATTTGGCGTGGCCTTATATATAGATTACCGGTTAAAATCCTTACAGGTAAAAAATCAGGTCTCCTATACTGTTGTAAGATCCCAAGAGTCCCCTTTCGGAAGTTTCTCCGAATACACGAAAGCACAACCTTACGATGTGTACAAAGACAAATTCGGACGTTATTTGGAAAATTTGGAT
Source organism: Sanguibacteroides sp. AM78-02pH3A (assembly GCF_027666085.1). Lineage (NCBI taxonomy): Bacteria > Pseudomonadati > Bacteroidota > Bacteroidia > Bacteroidales > Porphyromonadaceae > Sanguibacteroides > Sanguibacteroides sp. AM78-02pH3A. The sequence goes on from NZ_JAQEHX010000009.1 coordinate 14,509, forward strand.
GGTTGGGGAGAAACTCTGAACAAGCCCAACCCTCTATACGAATCGACTTTGGGAAGTTTTGAAAAATCCTCTACCGAAGAGATTACCAATAATCTCAGCATCAATTGGTACGCGACAAACCACTTGTTGATTAAAGGAGAGTTCAGCATAACCAAAGAAGTGAACGACGGTAAAAAATTCTTAGATCCGCTATCGAAAAGAAATTCTCAACCACTCAGCTCTTACAATACCTCTTCTGGAGAGCTTAGAACCAACGACGGAAAAAATTTTAACTGGAACTTAAATTTCCAGGCATCTTATAACCGCAACATCAACAAACACAACATCAATGCTTTGGCCGGAATAAACGCCCGCTCAACCAAAACGACTGGAAATTCGGCCTTTTACAGAGGTTTCCCGTCAGGGAGTCTTTGTTCTCCAAACTACGCACAAACAATCGTTCAAAAACCGTCTTATTCGGAAAATTCTACCCGGTTAATCGGATTCGTGGGCTTAGTTAACTATAGCTACAACAATATCTATCTATTCGATGCCTCTATTCGCGTTGACGGTTCTTCCGAATTTGGAGTAGACAACAAATACGCCACCTTCTGGTCAACAGGAGCCGGTATCAATATCCATAATTATGCCTTTCTAAAAAATAACTCCATTATCGAACAATTGAAAATTAAAGGTACTTACGGACAAACCGGTAAAGTAAATTTTGCCCCCTATCAAGCGAGAACCACGTACGAAATTCTTTCGGAAGAGTGGTACAAAACCGGATACGGAGCATCCTTAAAAGCATTAGGAAACAAAGATTTAACTTGGGAAACCACGAATAAGATCAACCTCGGTATCGAATTAGGTTTATTGAAACAGGCTTTCTATGTCGATTTCAACTATTACAACGAAAAAACCGTTGATCTGGTCAATAGCGTAACGATCCGCAGTTCAACCGGTTTCACGACCTACGTGGATAACATCGGGAAATTACGGAAAACCGGATTCGAAATCAACATGAGAAGCAACCTGATCTCAAAAGGAAATCTTTTTCTCGCCCTGTTTGCCAACTTGGCTCACAACGAGGACAAACTACTGGAAATCGCCCAAAGTTTAAAAGATTATAACAACCAGGTTAACGATCATTTCACGAATAGTAGCCGATATGACGGATCGAATACCAAACCCTTCCGTCAATTTGAAGAGGGAGGCTCGCTAACGTCCATTTTCGGAGTCCGCTCATTAGGAATCGATCCTGCCAGCGGCAATGAAATATTAGTGAAAAAAGACGGAACGTTAACCGATCTGTGGAATGCCAACGATCAGGTTATCCTGGGAAATGAGGAGCCCAAAGCAAAAGGATCGTTCGGTATGAATGCAACGTATAAAAATTTCAGTTTATTCGTTACCTTTTCATATGAATGGGGAGGTCAGATCTATAACCAGACTTTAGTAGACAAAGTTGAAAATGTTAACATCCGTACCACAAACGTGGATAAACGCGTATTGAAAGAGCGTTGGAAAGAACCCGGAGATATCGCGAAATACCGTAAAATTAATTTAGGAATAGCCAACCAATCGGAAGAAACGACCCGTCCTTCCTCTCGTTTTGTTGAAGATAACAACTGGTTGTCTTTGAACTCCGTTACCCTCGGATATGATTTCGACAGAGAGGCAAGCTGGATGAGAGCTTGTCGCTTAAGCATGTTGCGTTTAGAAATAGGTGGCAGCGAAATCTTCAGATGGAGTACGGTAAAGGCAGAACGCGGATTGAGTTATCCCTTTGCAAGATCTTTCAGTTTCTCAATAAAGGCCAGTTTTTAAATTGTAAGTTATGAAATTAAAGAAATTCTTAATCATATGTATTTTACCGATCGTGCTGAATTCCTGTAATGATTGGTTAGACGTCGACCCGCAAGATACCGTAACGGAAGAAGAACTTTTCTCGACTTACGAAGGTTATCGAAATGCACTACACGGAGTATATCGCCAAATGTCCTCATACGACATGTACGGACAAGAGATGAGTTGGGGCTTGATCGATGTCATGGGACAACTTTATTACAAATCCCGCTTCAAAAGCTCTACCGCCTATCGCAAAATTGCGGATAGCTATGCTTATACCGACAAAAGGGTAAAGCCTATCACTGAAGGCATCTGGACGAAAACATACAATTGCATCGCTAATTGTAACAACCTGATTACGAAACTACAGACAACCGATCCCCTGATTTTTCCGGGAGCTCAGGAAGAGAAAAACCTAATCGAAGGAGAAGCATTGGCCTTGAGAGCCCTACTCCATTTCGACATGTTACGTCTTTTCGCTCCTTCGCCGGAAGCAGCCAAAAACGACGATAGAGGTTACATCCCTTATTTCAGTAAATATCCCTCTACTTTCGAGCCGGATAGAACCGTGACCGAAATACTGAACCTGGTCGAACAGGATTTGCTAAAAGCAAAAAACCTCGTGGGTTCTTTCGACACGATCCCCGCTCATGTGGATATGCTAAACATGGCACAATACAGGTATTATCTTTCAGGTGAAAGCAGTTATGTCCCTAAAGATTTATTTTACAGGTATCGCGGATATCGCATGAACTATTACGCGGTAACGGCCTTATTAGCCCGCGTCTACAATTACATGGGCAAACACGAAGAGGCCTACAAACAAGCAAACGAAGTAATCGATGCCGCTTACGGAAGCTGGGATACCAAAGTATATAGTTTTACCGATGCTTATGATGTCGAAAGCAACAAGGATCGTAAAATGTACGAAGAAATCATATTTACATTATCTAACACGCTGTTATTGGATCGGTATAAATCGGTCAATAATTACAATGACAACAGTATAGAGTTCACCCTTATGACCAAAACTACCGATCTGAAAACGATGTTCGATGACGGAGGAGATTGCCGCGGAAATGCCGTAACGGAATTGATCGGAAGTTACAGAGCTTGCAACAAGTTGTTAGAACCTACCGGAAGTGCAGGCAATTACAGCAGAAGTGCCGACATGATTCCGATGATTCGTCTTGGTGAAATGTACTATATCAAAGCCGAATATCTTTTCAGAAATAACGACAAAACCGAAGCTTTGAAAACCCTCGACGATTTAAGAGAAGCTCGGGGATGCGAACGAGAAGGCCTTAACAACAAAATCAACGATTTAGATAGTTTCCTGGAGGAATTAATAAAAGAAGCCAAAAGAGAATTCATGCAAGAAGGCCAGCTCTTTTACTACTACAAACGTTTAAACATAAAGCCGGTCAGAACGATGCCCGATAACGGATTTGTTATTCCATTACCCGATAATGAACTCATCAATTAAACATCTATACCATGAAAAAATATATTCTGTTATTCGCTTTTTTTGCAGCATTAATCGGCTGTGAAACAAATGAAACCCCCATCTACGAAGGGGAAGCACGCTATCTCTATTTCCCCAATGATGAAGGACGGGATTCTGCCGTGATCTCCTTTACCCATTATCTCACGAATGAACTGGACGTTCCGTTTGAAATTGCCTTAATCGGTAAACCGTCTCACGACTCTCTGGAATACAAATTGGTTGTCGTCGATTCATTAACAACAGCGCTACCCGTGGATTACGAGTTACCCAATACATTGAAATTCGCTCCGAATCAAGATAAGGATACCATCTATATCCACATCAAAAAAGCCAGGCCGGAGCTTTCGGAAAGAAGCTTTAAAGTTACCTTCCGGATCACTGCCAATGAAAATTTCTCACCGGGAATTTACAACAAGCAGGACATCAAAGTTATTTTCAGCAATATTAAAAGCCAACCGCTGTGGTGGAAAGACGATGTCGAGTTGATTTTGTTAGGAGAATACAGCGATGCTAAATACGACCATTTTGTTATTGCCACCCAGGTCAGCGATCTTTCCGACATGTCTTTTTCTGAAATTCGAATTCTTGCATTGAAATTCAAAGAATATCTGATTAAAAACAACATCATGGAAAAAGATAAGGACGGCAATGAATTTCCGATGGTAGATGGAGTTCCGGCTTACTAACTTTATAATAAATAAAATATTATGAGATCGAAAAATATCATATATGCACTTGCGGTATTGATACTGAGTTTTATCGGATGTTACGACGATAAAGGAAATTACGACTACGCCGATCTGAACGAGATTCAGATCGAAGAATTCAACTATATCTCCAGTCCGACCCTCGGAGATACCATACGGATCGTTCCGAAGTTCACTTACTCGAAAGGCGACAGCAGCAATGTGGAGTTAAGTTACGAATGGACATTTGCAGGTAAGGTTATTGGCAATGAACGGAATCTGGAATGGATTATCGACACCATGACCAAAGCCTATTGCATACTGCGGGTCACGGATCACAAATACAATGTGCAATACATGCAAACGACCCAGTTGAATATTACAACTCCTTACGTCAACAACGGTTGGTACATTTTAACGGAAAAGAACGGGTATTCCAGTTTAAGTTATATTCGTGAAATTCAAGATGACGAGACGAATATATACCACAATCGAATCTACGAAAATCTCTATAAAACCGTAAACAAGGAAGAGATGGGAAGCGGCCCGTTAAAATTACATGAACATTTCGGTCGCCGTACGACACCTCCCGCCCAACTTCTGGTACTTCAATCAGGAGGACAAGGCGATATCGATGTTAACAGCACCACATTCGAAAAAGATATAAACTTGAAGCAAGCGTTCATTGGAGGCAATTACCCTGTCGACTTCCGTCCGGTAAACGCCATGTTTATGCAATGGGTTGATCTTTTACAGAACCACGACGGCAAAATCTATTCGCGTGTCAAACAAACCAATGAATTGATTCATTCCGGATTTTTTATTCAGACTCCTATGAAAATCGAGGAACATGAAATTTACGGACAATTGATTCACTCCAGAATCGGAGATACTCAATATTGTCTCGTTCATGAAAAAGGTACTTCTCAAGCTCCTCAAAATAGATTCTTGGTTGTATTCGACGTAAAAAATACTTTCCAGGATGTTTATGCCATGGGGAAAGTGGAAGTGTTGCCGGATCCTAACGACGGATGGCCCAAACAATACATACCGGCAAACAACTTAGGAAACAGCACCTTGATTCATTGTGGCTATATATTCCAAGGTAATACCTCTTGTCAATATTTCTTAGTATTGAAGGACAACACAACCAATAAGTATTACCAGGAACAATTCATTCTCAAAAGAGATTACAGCTCGACCGGCTTAACTTATGAATTCCCCGGCACGGCATATGCGGAATTACCTCGGCAAGCATCAGACGGAACCCCGTTAAAATACGAAGATTGTGTCATTTATAACTTACCCTATAAATCTAAACCTTTCGTGATGATTGCCCAAGGAAAAGATTTATTCATCTACAATCTCAATAACCCGGAAAACGGAGTTAAACCGTATTATCATTTCGAGGACAGCGAAATTGCTTGTATGAACGCTGAAAATTACAATTCAAACAGATTAGGCATCGTTCTTAAGAACGGCCGGGTCATTATACTCGAAGTGAACGGTTTGAATCTGGAAAAAGAAAAACTACTTTGGGAAATGCCCAAGGGAACGAGCTTAGGTGATAAAATTATTAATATTCTTTTTAGAATAGGAAGCGACTTCGGATAATTATTTCTCTAACATAGCGCAAAGGGCAGCCTCGCAATGAGGCTGCCCTTTTCATTTCAGCAAGAATCATATTATCGATACGAAACCAGACAAAAAAAGTTGAATTCAAAAGTTTTAAGCTTTTGAATTCAACCTCCCGTTAGTAGAATCGATTTTTCCGTTACTTCACGTAGTCGTATTTCTGATCAATTCCCCTCTCGTTAACGTCAATTCCTTCATCCATCCAACGAGGCATAGGCGCATCCTTCAAATAATAATCGAAGAACTGTTGCAAACGGATAGTCCAATCCACCTCTGCAGCATGATTATAGATAAAATGACGATCTCCCTTGTAATTCAATAACCAGGCCGGTTTCTGCAAACGACGCATGGCTAAGAAAAGGTTTAATCCTTCCGAATAGGGCACGGCTTCATCGGCATCGCAATGGAAAATCAACAAGGGGGTTTCAATCTTATCGGCAAAAAAGATCGGGGAGTTTTTAATATACATCTCCGTATTTCCTTCTCCCCACAACGGTTTACCCATACGACTCTGAGTCTCTTCGTACATAAACATACGAGGCATCCCGCTGCCGGAACGAATACCCGTATAAGCCGAAACCATGCTGGACACGGCAGCTCCGGGATTAGCGCATTTAAACATATTCGTACGCGTCACCAGATAAGCTACCTGATATCCGGACCAACTATGCCCCTGTATACCTATCCGGTCTTTATCGGCGATCCCCTTGTCTATCAACATCTGGGTTCCACTGACTACCGCATTATAACTGCTCTCACCGGGAGCCCCGACCGTAAAATGGACATCGGGCATAAAGACGACATAACCATTGCTTACATAGGTCACCGTGTTGATCATGGCACTACTTAAAGCGGGGACATGGTACATGTGAATATCTCCCGTGTGAGTTTCGTAAAAATTCACGATGGTAGGATAAGTTTTGGTCGAATCGTACCCCTCCGGCAAATAGAGTAAACCCCGGTTAGGTTTTCCTTCGTAATTGGTCCATTCCACCAACCGAACGGAACCCCACTTATAGTTTTCCTGTTGCGGATTGGCATAAGTCAAACGTTTCGGGTGTGTAAAATCGGACTTACTCCACCATAAATCACGGAATTCCGTGTAACTCTGTCGCGTAAAGATACAGGATTTTCCATCTGTAGAAAATTGATTGACATAAATGGAAAAAGGTCCTTCGAGCAATTTCTTAAATTTTCCGTTAGGAGAGAAACGATATATTCCCATATCCAAATTACTTACCTTCACCGTACGCAATAACAGACTCTGGCTTGCGTCCAACGTTTTGGTGTCGTAATCCGCTTTCAACCAGCGCAAAATAATATTATGCTTGCGTCCGTATCCTTGTGTTAAGGAAACGGTTTTATTTTTCCCCGTCAGATCAATGGTCCAGATATCATAACGATCGTAAAGATAAACGGTATTCCCGTCTTCCGACCATCCCGCTATACCGTAAGCATCCGCAGGTTTCGGCTTATCATGGTCTTCATCGTATACCGGATAACCGATGGCCGAAGAGATGTCGCTCAACTCTCCCGTCCGTACATCCAACTTGTACCATACTTTTTCCACCCCGCGATACAGCAAGGCATATCGTCCGTTCGGACTCCAGACAGGACGTCCTTCGAAATCCTTAAATAACGGTTTACGCTCCCCCGTTTCTAAGCTGACCAAATACAAATCGGCGTTCACTCCGTCTTTCCAATCGGAGAACCTACGATAGGGAGCTTCATCCACAAGGATAACATATTCATAATTCTCACAGGTGGGAGCAGAGATCCGCTCGATATCAGCCGGAGCGATCTCGATGCATTTTTTATCTTCCACATGATAAACATATTTCGGCATTTCCCTCCTGAGACGGGTCCCTCCCTGCCTTTGGCGGCTTTGTGAAACTTCATCGTCCCATTTCCACAACTCCAATTCAAAACTGGTATCCGGTTTTGCTTTAGGCTTACGCGGTTCTCTCACCTTAGGTTCTACATCAACTAAAATATACTTACCGTGGTTAAAAACAGTATAAGTACTGGGACTGATCTTGTATTCTCCCGGTAATTCCACCTCTTTCAAATCCATCACCAATTTATATTTTCCATCGGCAACAGAAAACGTATACAGTAGATCCGGATTTTTCAAATAGGAGGTATCGGAAGCGACCGTAAACACACCCTCTCTTCCTCCCATTTTCAAAGAGAAATTCTTTATCGGAGCCTTTGGGTCCCCGTATATCAACCGATGCTTTCCTTTCAACGGTCCGACGTAAAGACTCTTGTGCGTTCCGTTATTCTTCAGGTAAGCGATCGTCTTGTATTGGTCATAAGAAACGGGATATTCAATGCTGTCGAGCACCGTGGAATCTCCTGTCTCAAAATTCCACACTACCAATCTGTTAACAGGTTTCCCGTCAGCTTCTCCGATAGAATAAGTATACGTAATAAGCGGTGAACGGGGCGATTCATTACACGCATATTCCCTATCCCAATACGTTTTTTTCATGTCCTTTAAGGAGAGTAATATCGTAGAGTCGGATGTCAGATTGGCGGTATCCAACGGAGATTTATTCACGGTATATTTCAACCCCTTACCCCCGTTAAAGAAATTCACGTAATTAACATTCCGCAATTCATACTCTTTACCGGTCGCCACATGGCGTAAATAGGTTACCGGTTCATCCTTATCATGTCCTTCGCCGTCAATATACGCGAAACGGTAAGTAACCCATTTACCGTCCTCGGACATCTTTTGAGCTTCCACCCGTCGCCATAGTTTATAAGACTCCAAATCCAAAGGCCTCTTTTGGGCTCCGGCTTCCCATACGACAAGCAACAGGATCAATACACCGAAAATTCGTTTTAAACACATAATATACAATTTAGATTTACCTTTAAACGAATACAGGCTGACCAAGTACGAAAAATATACCCGCCAGCCCGTAATCTTATACTGCATTAAAGTTATTTCGGGTCAAGAGCTTTCTCTACCTTAAACAATAACAATTGATAATAAGATTTGGCCTCGCCTGTACTTCTGTTCACGGCCTGCGCCAGCATATCTTTTGTTTTCAAAAGCATGTTATAGAATAGATGAGTGGTAGAATACGGTTTTGCCTCGATATAATCCACCATACCGAATCCCTCTTTTTCTCCGGCAATCATCATACCCTCTTTCATCGGCCCTACCGGGAATTTGGCATTTTCAAGCAAAGCAAAATTATGCTGATACATGCTCCGGACACTCAAATCCTCGAAATCGGCCAAACGGAAGGCTTCCCTCGGAACATCGAATACGGCCGGAGACATATTAACCGTAGAAGTCGTAATGATTCCCATCAAAAAGGCACTCTGTAATTTCATATCCTTATTGGTCAATTTCTGATTCTTCATCGTCGGAGCCCAGATGATATTATAAATATCATTTACATACTCTTCCGGAGTATAGTCTCCTCCCCGTTCCGCCGAAAGGGCGATAAACCGGATCCGATCCAACAATCCGTAAATGATCTCTTCCTCGTTTTTAGACGCTATTCTATCTCCGATTTCAAACTCCTTCAAAACCGCCTCATTATCCAACCAAGAGAGATCACGGGAAAGATCGACCAAATACTTCACAATCTCCTTTTGTTTTGCCTTCGGTACCGGCTGATAGGAAGGCTTGGTATCTCCCGCACGTTTATCCGTCAAGTACATACCGCCGATATAGGCAAAAACATAATCCAGTTTCGTCCTGAATGCGGAAGTCAATCCGGAATACATGGAACGTCTCTTCGTCATACTTCTGTCCTTGTCTCCCCCATACCAGGTAAACACATTTTGAAGAGACGTTTTCAGGTTGTTCACGGTATAAATCAATCCTTTCACGGGATCATCCCCCAAATCGGCATACAGCGAAGTCGGATCATAAGAAGCGTAAGAAGCTTGTCTGATCCCGAAACGATACATCGGATCATCCTGGTGTTCACGAATCCACTGATCCAGCACGGGTTCTTCATCTTTCGGGGTAGCAGCTTCATATATGGGTTTATACAACCATTGAATGGCATAATAATCATAAGCCCCGATCCCGGTAGTCGTTAAACGAACGCCCTTCTCCACGTCTCCCGGTTGCGCCACGTAGTTAAACATGAAGTAATCCATGATGGAAGGACTCAAGCCGTACTTCTGGGTGAAAGAAGCAGAACGCAAAGAATCGGTCGGATAGGCAGCCGTAGCTCCCATATTTTCCGTTAAACCAAGACATTTACCAACAATTTGCATCACTTTCAAACGAAGAGCCTCTCCATCCAACTCCGGGGTCGGATCGAACGTACGAACGGAAGGATCAGCAGCCATTGTCGTGATCAAACGATCCTCATGCAAACCGATAACCACATTATCGTGAATATACATGGATGCCTGTAAAATTTCTCCCGTACGAGGATCCGTAAACATGGAGTTTTGAATAAAATACATCCACAAGGGAGCGTAACGAATGGTATTATAGTTGATGTTATTGGCATCAAACGTGGGATCATCAGCAGGAAAATCTTTTACCCGCAATACATTTTTAAATCCGATCTTCTCGAAAGCCTTATTCCACTCTTCAACACCGGCCTTGATATAGGGTTTCCAGAATGCAGGCATTAACGTATCGATATAAAATACAATCGGTTTTTTCGGTTCAACCAACTCTCCGTTCCGGTATTTTATCTCGTCGGAAGGTTCTATTCTCCAGCGTTTCGTATAATACATCGGTTTGAAACCTTCGCTTCCTCCGGTATAAGCGGTTTTTCCCGTGTAAGCGACTCCGATACGGGAATCGGCCATACGGGGACGCATCGGTTCTTCCGGCAAAAGAGATAACATTTTATCCACGTTTACGCTTACCGGAACATCCTTTTTCATTAAGAAAGCCCCGAATACCAAATGATCCACATCGTACCCCATATTACACATCACCACGACATTATCGTCATAAGCCTTAATACCGGAGATGGAAGAACGGTCACCCTGGAATTTATGCGTCCGTGCCACAAAACCGAAAAAAGAGTTTCCGGCATAGCCGGCAAACGGATTGGTATAATAGGAATGCTCCAGGAACAAGTCCGTCATGTCGACAACAATTGCCGTACTGTCCGGAGTGTAAGCCTTAATTTTAAAAGATTTGAAAATACCCGGTAGATTGGATTCTACCAAAGCCTGATTCGCTTTCACCTCTTTTCCCGTATTTACAGGAATGTTGAATAAAAGAAACCGAGCTTGTAATAACGAATCCTGACGGGTAAAACGCAAATGCATAGGACGGCCGGCAAACTGTCCGACAACACCCTCTCCGTTATCGCTAATCGTTCTGATAGAGGAGGTCAATGCCATATCCCGATCCAATAAGGCAACCGGGAATTCGACCCAAATCTTTCCCTGCATGTTATGAATCTTCATCAGCCCCTCTGCCGTAGTATATTTCTTTCCCCTGAACAACTTATCATAAGCTGTCTCGGTCGCTTTTTTGGTTTCCTTGCTCGTCTCTTTTTTCCGCTTGGCATCTACTTGAGTACAGATACCGAACAAGAAAAACGAAAGAAACAATAAATATATTCCTTTTTTCATATATCAAACTTTAGATTCATGATTTCAGACCCGGGAATTTCGGCGACATACCGCCCCGGATCTTCTATCGCAAATTATTTTTTTAGCGCTTGTTCTATTTTGTAGATCAACAATTTGTAATGTTGACGCGTATCTGCATTTCCGGTATTCGCTTTACTCTTCAATAAAGTCAACGTATTTTGCAACGCGTTGAAGTAAAGGTGTTCCAGCGGTTCATAGGGAGGTGTAACACTCACATACCAACCAAATCCTTGTTTTTCGACACCACCGCATTGTACATGGTCATGACTTATCTCTTTCTTGTTCGTGAACATACCCATCCAATGCTCGGACACCTCACCATACATTTTACGGCTCTTCTCTTTTATACATTCGGGAACCTGAATCATCAGGTCTTCGGCATGGAAACTCAAAGAATTGCCTCTCATCATATTCATTCCGGTATTTCCGATAGTGAAAGAAACAAAATTCAATTGCAGTTTTTTCTCGATATTACTCAATGATTTGCCTTGCTTGGTAGGAGCCCATACAAAGTCCATCAAATCTTTCATATAATCTTTTTGCGTGTAAGGATTCTTCTCCGCTTTGTCCGCACTCATGGCAACGGCACCGAAACGTTTGGTCAAACCTTCCCAAATAGCATCTTCCATATCGGAAATGATATTGCTGCGGATTTCGAAATTCTTCAATAAAGACTGGTCATTCAACCAAGCGAGATCTTTCAATTGAGCCAACATAAATTGAGTTGCCCGTTTCTGTTTCTCCGTCTCCACGGATTTATAGCTCGGACGTGCATCCTGTGCATAACGCTCGTTCAAATAGATACCACCTATATTGAAAATCACATGATTGATATAGCGGAAATATTGATAAACCACCTCATTATAAATATTCTCGCGGAAACGGAAGTCCTTATCTTCATCACCGATCCAGTTGTTCAGGTTTTTCATCAGATATTTCAAGTTCTTCACACCGTAAGTAGCAGCCTTTATCGCATCGTCACCCAAATCTTCTTCCATAGCACTCGGGTCGATCCGGTAATTGATCTGTTGTTTTCCGTAACGATAAATCGGGTCATGGGATTTTTCCGTAATCCATTTATCCAATACAGGCACCTCCTCTTCGGATGTTTTAGCTTCGAATATCGGAGTATACAACCAATGGATAGCATACATATCGTAAACACCCAAATCAGGAGGGGTCATTTTCACACCCCGCTCGGCGTCTCCCGGTTGCGCTACATAATTGTTACGGGCATAATCCATAATAGAGTATGTCGTTCCGTATTTTTGAGTAAACGACGGAGAACGCAAAGAGTCTACCGGAATAGCGGAAGAAGATCCCATGTTATGCATCAATGACAAACAGTGACCGATCTCGTGAGCTACCACATAATGGATGCAATCTCCCAAAGTCTCTTCATCCAATACCATTTTACGAACGGAAGGATCTGCAGGTCCTCCTTGGATGAAACGCCAGTTCTGTACTAACTCGATCAAGTTATGATACAGGTATACGGAAGCATTCAAAATCTCTCCGGTACGAGGGTCCGTCCAGGAGGGTCCCATCGCGTTAGCCGTCCAGGAGGGAGAATAACGCACACAAGAATATTTCAAATTATCCGGATCGAATTCAGGATCATCCGTGGGAAAATCCTTAGCGATAATCGCATTTTTAAAGCCGATAGCTTCAAAAGCAGCCTGCCATTGCTCTACACCTTCTTTGATGTATTTACGCCAAGCTTCCGGGAAAGTGTTATCCACGTAGAACACGATCGGCTTTACCGGCTCTACCAACTCTCCCCTCTTATACGCTTCCACGTCAGAAGGCTCCAATCTCCAACGGTTAGCAAAATAACGAGGCTGTATACCGGAACCGTCACTCGTAAATTCAGAACGACCTCCCACGAAGATTCCGATACGAGGATCGGCGTAACGGGGACGCATCGGCTCTTCCGGCAGCAAGATAATACTCCGGGTCATTACCGCATTGAAAGGAGCCTTATAAATATAATAGTAACGTTGATCGCTTACGCTGACAACATAACTCAATGAAGACTCCACGCTAACATTATCAGCATAGGCTTTAATACCGGTAATCTGGGAATCCTGTTTTTTAAACTCTTTCTCCAAACGACGACGATATAAAATAGGAGCATACGGTGAGAACGGTCCGATGTTATCTTCGTTGGAAAGGAAATAATCCGTCACATCGAATACGACAGCCGTACTGTCCGCATTGTAAGCCATAATCTTAAAGGTCTGCATAACGGCGGGAATCGTACTCTCCTCAATCCGCTTGCCAATGTTTTCATCTTTGGTCGTATAATTGGTGTTAACGGCACAAAGATTCATGGAAGAATCTCTTTTCACAAAGGTGATGTGCAAAGGATCATACGGTTTTTCACCAACACTACCAAAACCGTTATTGGTAATCTGGGTAATCGTTGATCCCAAAAGCATATCCTTATTCAATAAATTCAATGGAAATTCAAAATAAACTTTCCCGTCCATTTTGTGAATGGTAATCATTCCCTTTACAGTCTCGCACTTCTGACCTTTAAATAATTTGTCATAAGCAGACTCTTTCTTTACTTCAACTTTCTCTTCCTTCGATTTCTTTTTTTTCCTTTCTCCTGCAAAAGTCACACTGCTTTGCAACAAGAAAAGACCGACAACAACAAAAACGATAGTTTTCAGTCTCATAATAAATCAATTTTGGTTTAAAATATAGTACACATTAATTGTTCGATCCGTCATGCCGCATGCCCTTGTTAGACCCCTTTTCTACATACACATCCGGCATCACAACTCATTATACAAATGAAATAATTTTAATTTAGACAAACTTGCAATATAACATATATAACATAAGTTTAACAAAAGTACCCCGTTCCGTTAAACTTATAACAAAACGGAGTTCCGGGACAGCGGTTAACCGGATGTTATTCCCGGTTAACCCCATAGCTATATCCCTCCCCACAAACATTAACGCTTCATAAAATAATTGATATCGCCTTCGTAATCAGCGGAATCATCTTCTAAAAGATGCTTTGCAAAATGAAACCACAATTTCCGTTCGAAGAAATCTTCCGCTTCTCCGCTAAAACCGTGCGTATTGCCCGGTAATACCAACATATCGAAATTTTTCCCCGCCTTTATCAAAGCATCCACGACCCTTAACGTATGTGACGGATGAACCGTCTTATCCATATCTCCGGTAACGATCAACAACCCCCCTTTGTAATTTTTGGCCAACTCCGCATTGCTCTTACTTTTAGTCGTAAATGTAATCTCCTCCCGGTCTCCGTTAACGCTATCCTTAACGATTTTCTTGTTCTCCTTCACGCCATAATGGATCTCCACGAATCCCTTATTATAAATATTATTATCATGATTTCCCGCGGAAGATACAGCCGCACTGTAAAAGTCGGGATAAGTCAATAAAGCCGCCGTAGACATAAAACCGCCCCCGGAATGGCCGAATATTCCGACTTTCTTCCCGTTGATATATGCATGACGGTCTGCTAACTGTTCGATAACGTATTTATCATCTGCCAAAGGGTAATCCCGTTGATTACCATAGCCATAGGTATGATAAAATTTACCCCGCATAGGTGTTCCCCCCCGGTGTCCGACAGAGATTACGATAAAACCGACTTGTGCCAAACGGGTATTCAAATCATCATTTAAGGTAAAACGAGTCTGGACATACTCGAAAAAAGGTCCCGGGTACACGGAAGAGATAATCGGGTAACACTTGGTCGAATCAAAATCGGCCGGTTTCCACATCGTCCCGTATAAATCGGTAACCCCGTCAGCCGCTTTCACTTTAAAGCGTTCCGGTTTTTTCCATCCCAATTCATAAAGACGGCGTAAATCCGGTTTTTCCAACTCCATAATAACTCTCCCTTTCCGGTCGCGAACCACATTTACAGGCTCCATATCTACCCTCGAATAACTATCGGTAAAATAGTTGCATGAAGGAGACAGACTGATATCATGCGTTGCGTTCTCGGGAGTCAGCAAGGTTATCGCGTTCGTTTTATCTATATCGGCCCGGTATAGCACGTAGTAATAAGGATCCACGTTTGCCTCTTTACCCAAACCGATAAAATAGATTTGTCTCTTTACCGTATCGATTTTCATAATCGGTCCGGCGACCCAGGCCCCGGAAGTCACCTGATTTTTCAGGTTCCCGTTTTCGTCATATAAATAATAATGCCCCCATCCGGTACGTTCCGAACGGAATAAAATCTCCTTTCCGTCATTCAGAAAAGAGATACCTCTCATCTGGTAATCCAAATAAGGCTTATCAACCTCATGAATCAACACTTTCACCTCTCCGCTTTCCGTGTCCACACAGCAGATTTCACATTCATCCCAGGTTCTCTTGTAACGTTGGAAATAAAGTCTTTTCCCATCATTACTGGTATACAACACGTCAATATACTGATCTTTCCACCGGCTTATATCTATTTTCTTCACTTCCCCTTTATCTGCATCTCCGATCAGAAGTTCATATTGGATCACATGTTCGTCCCCAGCTAATTCAGCCTTGTAAGTTTTCAGTTTCGGACGCGGTTCCGCTAACGCATCGACCAACCACAGTTCCTTTACTAAACGGGAATCCTCCCTTATGGCATAAAACTTATGCCCCTGCTTAAACCATTTGGCGGAACAACCGAAACGATCGTCGATCTCTCCTTCGTCCTCCCGGTTAAAAGTATAATAACGTTCTCCATCCTTTGTCAGCTGTATCTCTGTCGTATCCTTTCCTTTTTCAGCATTCCCGACCACGTAAAGATTATGTCTTTTAGCAAAAAGCATGTAGGAACTATCCGCACAATAGTACATCCAATAAGGAGAGGAAGAGTAATAACCTCTCGTTTTCTCTTCCGTTTTCAGCACTTTGGTTTCCGTATTATAGGCAAAATTATTCCGGTCGAAGTTGAAATAAATGGTCTTCCCGTCGGGAGCAAATTCAAAATTTATATCCAACTCTTTATCGCTATAAGCCTTACGGGTAATCTCGCTGATTTTCATCAACAACTCCGCGTTGTCAAAGAGCAAACGTTTACTTTTTTTCGACGGATCGACCAAATAATACCTATTCCCCTCTTCCGTCCGGAAATCATACCAGAAACGGTCGGTATTATTGATATAACGGGGACGTATCTCCAACGAATTTTTCACGACAGGCACCCGAGTAAGACACCGGAAACGTTCCGCCAACTCGTAATTCGCCCTTTGTTGCGCCGTACTGCAAAATACGATCCCTGACAATAGTATACATATTAAAATACTCCGCATCACATATAATATTATTTATGATTTAACGATTAAAAGATTCTGTGATCGAATGAAGTAATCACAGAATCTCTAAATTACATCCTCTTCGAATCTTTTAGTTTCGATCCTTGTACTGCTCTATCTCGTAATAAAAATCACCCGTTTCGTCACCCAACAGATGCTTGGCAAAGTGAAACCACATTTTCCGCTCATAGAAGGTATTGGCAGCGCCTCCAAAACCGTGATTTTCAGCAGGTAGAATAATCATATCAAAGTTTTTATTCGCACGGATCAAGGCATCCGCCATCCGCAAGGTATGTGCCGGATGCACATTATCGTCCACCCAACCGTGAATCAGCAACAAACCGCCTTTGTAATTCTTGGCCAATTGCATATTCGTGGGGACACTAAATTTAAAGGTACTCTCCGTCCGATCGCCGTTGATACTGTCTTTAATCACTTTTTTCTCCTCTTTTACCCCGTGATGAACCTCTCCCCACCAGGAATTATAGATGTTATTGTCGTGATTTCCGGCAGAAGACACGGCAGCACTATAAAAATCAGGATAGGTACAAATAGCTGCCGTGGACATAAAACCACCTCCCGAATGGCCGTATATACCGACCTTCGTACCGTCGATGAAAGAATAACGGTCCGCCAACTGTTCGATGGCATATTTGTCATCCGCCAAGGGATAATCCCGTAAACGACCGTGGCTATAAGTATGATAGAACTTACCCCGCATAGGAGTTCCCCCGCGATGTCCCACGGCAATCACGATAAAACCGAGCTGAGCCAAACGGGTATTATCGTCATGCAGCAATGCGAACTGGGTCGGAACATACTCGTAGAACGGTCCGGGATAAACCGAAGAGATAATCGGATACTGTTTCGTGGAATCAAAATCGAAAGGTTTCCACATTACACCGTACAAATCGGTCACGCCATCGGCGGCTTTTACCTTAAATCTTTCGGGGGCTTTCCATCCCATCTCCACCGCTCTCCGGATATCCGGTCTGGCTAACTCCATTAACTCTTTACCTTTCTTATTTTTGAGTACAATACGGGGAACCATATCTACCCGGTTGTATATATCCACAAAATAGTCATAGGATTTAGGAAAATGAACCATATGGGTCGCATTTTCAAAAGTCAGTTGCTTCACGCTTCCCGGTTTGTCGATATCCACTTTACACAAGGTATAGTAATAAGGATCGATATTTTTATCTATCCCCAAACCATAAAAATAGAGCGTGCGTCCCACCGTATCGATATCGGACACAGGACCGGCCACCCAAGCTCCCGAGGTAATGGCATGTTTAAAATTACCCTCCCCGTCATAAAGATAATAATGTCCCCAACCGGTACGCTCCGAACGATAAATAATATCTTTCCCGTCATTCAAAAACATGATATTGGCCATCTTATAGTCCATAAAAGGCTTATCGACCTCATGAATCAACACTTTCACCTCTCCCGTTTTCGTATCCACAACGCCAACTTCCTGTTCGTCAAATGTCCGGGGACGACGCTCGAAAAAGATTTTATCGCCGTTCTTCGAAGTATGTAAAACAGAAAAATATTCTCCGTTCCATTTTTGTATATCGATATTTTTGATCTCTTTCGTCTCTACATCGATAATCACCATTTCCGTACGGCCGGCTTCCTGATCTCCCGGCATTGAGTATTTATAGGTTTTCAGTTTGGGACGAGGCTCTGCCAATACATCCACGATACCCATCTCTTTCATATTTCTCATATCCTCGCGAACGGCAAAGATTCTCTTCGAATCTTTCAACCATACGGCAACAGGAGCCGTCGGAAACGTATCCGCCTCCTCTTTCGCGTAAGTATAATATTTCTCCCCATCCGTCGTCAATTGTACAACGGTCGTATCTTTTCCTTTCTCCTTATTCCCCATCAGGAACAGATTATGATTTTTGGCATAAACGATATAGGAACTATCCGGAGAATACTTTTTCCAAGATTCTCCCCATCCCTTGCTGATCACGGTATCCACCTTTTCAACGAGCCCCGTTTTCATATCGTAACGATACCTGTTTTTCTCAAAAACGAAGGTGAAAGAGGACCTTTTCTTATCAAACTCGACTCCCTGAAGAGTAAAATCCTTTGTATCGTATGCCTTACGGGTCTCCTCACTCAATTGTCCCAATAACTTTCCCGTGTCGAATAACAACCTTTTTTCCCGTTTAGCCGGATCCACGTAATAATACTTTTTACCCTCTTCCGTCGTAAAGGAAAACCAGAAACAATCCCCGTCGTTGATAAATTCCGGGTAAATAGATAAACTGTTCCGGTCGGCATACCGGAAATTTTTAAAGGTAAAACGATCGGCCAATTTATAATTCGCTTTCTGTTGGGCAGAAAGACTAAAACCTGCCAATAACAGCATCCCTAACACTATATTCTTTATCATCGCTTTCAATTTTCTGTTTCTTTATATTGATCTATAGTTCCAAAATGATCGGCCGTCGTATCGCCTAATAGATATTTGGCAAAGTGATACCACAATTTCCGTTCAAAGAAATAGTCGTCATTTCCGTATCCGTGGCCTTTTCCGGGCAATACCAACATATCAAAATTTTTCCCGGCTTCTATCAGTGCATGAGCCATCCGCAAGGTATGAGCCGGATTAACGTTTTTATCCATATCCCCC
This sequence comes from Sanguibacteroides sp. AM78-02pH3A, assembly GCF_027666085.1. Taxonomy (NCBI): domain Bacteria; kingdom Pseudomonadati; phylum Bacteroidota; class Bacteroidia; order Bacteroidales; family Porphyromonadaceae; genus Sanguibacteroides; species Sanguibacteroides sp. AM78-02pH3A. Next base: position 33,712 of record NZ_JAQEHX010000009.1, read on the forward strand.
GTGACCAACAAAAGATGTCCCTTCAGATTTTTCGCAAGCTCCATATTCGTAGCAACCTTCACGCTGAATTCCGACACTTCCCGGTCTCCGTTGATGCTGTCCTTGATCACCTCTTTCCTCTCTCTCACGCCATGATGAATTTCGACCCAACCGTTATTATAGATATTATTATCGTGATTTCCCGAAGAAGAAACCGCTGCTTTGTAAAAATCAGGATAGGTACAGATGGCAGCCGTGGACATGAAACCGCCACCGGAATGCCCGAATATACCGACTTTCGTGATATCTATAAAAGGATAACGATCGGCTAACTGTTCTATGGCATATTTATCGTCGGCCAAAGGATAATCCCTTAAGTTTCCGTATCCGTAACGGTGGTAAAACTTACCCCGCATCGGGCTTCCTCCGCGATGTCCCATAGACACCACGATAAATCCGAGCTGCGCCAACTTCATATTGTAGCTGTCGTTCAAACTGAATCCGGTAGAAACATATTCGAAGAAAGGTCCCGGATAAACGGAAGAGATGATCGGATATTTCTTGTTCGGATCGAAATCGGCCGGCTTCCACATGATTCCATGAAGATCGGTCAAACCGTCTGCCGCTTTCACGGTGAAACGTTCCGGAGCCTTCCACCCCATCTCGTAAGCCCTTCTGAAATCGGCTTTTGCCAATTCCGGGATAATCACTCGTCCCTTATTGTCTTTTAAAACAAACTTCGGTTCCAGGTCTACCCTTGAATAGGTATCTATAAAATATTTTCTGGATTCGGAAAAGGTAGCTTTATGCTGACCGTCTTCGGGAGATAACAAAGAAACCCCTTCCCTGTCGATATGGGCTTTTACTACTTGGTAATAGTAAGGATTCATCTTTTTATCATACCCGTGCGCATATAGATAGACGGTCCGGCCGGCAGTATCTATGGCCGCAATTTGTCCGGCCACCCAATCGCCTGAGGTAATCGTATTCTTCAGGTTTCCTTCCCCGTCGTAATGATAGTAATGGGCCCATCCGGTTCGCTCCGAACGGTAAAGGATATCCTTTCCTTCATTCAGGAAGACGATATTCCGCATATGGTAATCGATATAGGGCTTGTCCTCCTCGTGGATCAATACTTTCACCTCTCCGGTCTCGGTATCGGCAACACAAAGTTCCACCTCATCCCGCTTCCTCTTGTAACGCTCAAAGAAAATTTTATCTCCCTTTTTGGTCGTGTATAACACTTCCATATCCTGATCCTGCCATTTATCTGCATTGATCTTCAATACTTTGCGTTTCTCAACATCGATAACGGACAATTCCCATTTAGACAGCTCTTTCGCCCCGGCCATATCGTATTTATAACTTATTGCCCTGGGTCTCGGTTGAGCCAATACGTCGATCACGGCCATCTCTTCCACTTTCCGTTGATCCCGGCGTAAAACGTAAGCTTTATTGGCGAACTTAAACCAACGTCCCTCCATTTCCGTCTCCGTGGAGTCCATACTTTGGTTATCCCGGGCATAGGAAAAATATTGTTCCCCGTCGGTTGTCAACTGTATTTCGGTCGTATCCCGACCTTTATATTTATTTCCTCTGACATAGAGGTTATGATTTTTCGCGTATAAAATATAACTGCTATCCGGAGACAGCGACATCCAGGTATACCTCTCGGGTTCCTCCTTCTTTTCCTGCTTCGGCAATTGTCGTACAACCTTCGTTTTCATGTTGTATTCGTATTCTCCGTTATCCATGGAAAAGGTCATTTTCGACAAATCTTTGGAGAAATCGATATCCGACAATACTAAATTTTTCTCGTCATAAGCCCTGCGGGTGTACTCACTCACTCCCCGGGCGATATCCGTATTATTGAAAAGCAGACGCTTTTCTCCTTTTTCCGGATCTACAAAATAAAATTTCTTCCCCTCGTCCGTTCTGAATTCAAACCAAAATTTTTCTCCGTTATGGATATACCGGGGAACGACCCGCGTGCTATTCTGCGATACGACCCCGCTCAACCCCATCCGGGTAAATTTTTCTGCTAACTTATAATTCGCTTTCTGCTGTGCATTCCCACTTTCAAAAACAAAAAATAACAGAAATAAAATCAAACATTTTTTCATACAATTATCATTTACATACAATTACCATCTATATCCCCCACATCCGCACCCTCCTTCGTTAGAACATAGAAGGGAGCCTGAGCTCCCTTCCACATTTATTAAAATCCAGTTTGTAATCAATTCGGCTGATACGGGAAAGTTACCATAGTACTTTCTCCATACTTGTATATGACATCTACGATACTACCAAATCCGGCATAATGATACAACTCCCGCATCTCGGTCACTTTCGCCGCATCCTCGTCATACTTGAGCTCGTAGATATAGAACTCTCCGTTATCCAACGCCACTCCGACATGAGCACCGCCGAAATCATATCTCGGGCTATCCGCATCTCGTCCCATATCCTTGGCATCGATGGCAACGATATTACCGGCGAAAGTCATAAACTCCTTACCGGGATCGTTCTCGTCGGTCAAAGAACAACTGTATAATTTGTTGCCGTTAGCCACGATCAAACATTTATAGTAGTAAAGTGCAGCCGCATCCGTGAAATTATCCATCATGGCAGAAGAAATTTTATGTGTTCTTCCGTTGGTCGAGGTAACATCCAAATTGGGCTCTTCCGAAGAAGGATTACTCTTATATTCAAAAGAATAAGTATGCATGTAATAATCGCTCTGTCCTTTCAGCAAAGATACGAACGAAGGATCTTCGTACTCTCCATCCGTCCATGTCGTAAACAATACCTCTTCCGGTATTTTCTGGAACAAAGTCTTATCGTAGCTTGATTCGGGGAAACGAATCTCGGCTAACGCACCCGCTTTACCCCCCATTTGAACATCCTGACTACCGTATCTGGCGGTAGCATCGTCTACGATTCCGACCAAGGTATTATTTTGGTCAAGAGCTAAGAAAAACTTAGCGTTATTCCGGTTGGATTGATAAAGTGCTTTAAATTTTCTTCCGTTGAAGGCCGGCTCCGACGGATATCTTCCGGCATGGAAATCGGTGATTACGGCTCCCGTACTCGTGTAAACATAACCGTTTTGATCCAATACGCATTTTAATCCGGTGGTCATAATAGCATCCAAAGGACGGAAGTTGGAGGGAACGGCTCCCGAGAATTCTTCTTCCGTGTTAATTACCTTATGCAAGTCGCTCCCGTGTAATTCTGCGCATTTGTTATCTTGTAACACAACAATTTCATCCATGGCTCCGTCAAAACCATAATCGTAAATCATAAAAGATTCTCTCAATTTCTTCGGTCCCGTTCCCAGATCCTTTACAATATTGATATCCTGGCCATCATAGTAAATCGTATCTTTGGTTTGATTTTCCGGTAAAGCGACTTCGCTTCTTCTCATCAACACCATGGATACCTGAGAAGCGTCTCCGGCCCCCTTGGACAAGATCATCCACCCTTTTAGCCAACGAGAGTCAACGGAAACCTGAGTTCCTGCCACAAACTGAACACCGGTCTGATTATCGGTCACACAAAAAACGATCTTATGTGTGGCGATAACATCCGATTTGAACGTATACGTGGGCTCCGTATGTTCGGTTAAAGCACCGTTAACATACCAGGAGTAGCTTACATCCGGATTCAACGTGTCTTTGGAAAGCTTTACTTCGGGAACCAAATGCACCTCTTCGCCGGGGAAACAAGTATAAACACTTCTTAATCCTGTAATCTTAGAATCTCCAACCGTATTTATATCCTTGTAATTGTAGTTGTTTTTATCGTCCAAACAACTCACTGCCATCAGCAGCATTACAATCCATAAAAAATTATGTCTCATCTTATTTTCTCGTTTTAATTATCCCTTGATAGGAACAGTTATTACTTTACCATTCTCATCCTTCAACGGTGTCAACCCGGCAGCTTGATTAGCCGGATCATTGTTGAACTCCTCGATCTTGTACTTCAATTGCAAACAATAACCCCTCAATTTGTTCCGGTCCTTTCCGTCAAAAGGCTCACCGTCCAGTATATCCAGGAACATCAGGTATTTCGTATCCGAATATTCTCCGATATAATAAGCTTCCGCTATATTAAAGAGGGGTTGTCCGTTCGTACCGATAAAATCCCATACGGTCCACCACTCCGGTTGGAAAATCCGGTCCGTGATAGAAATAATCGCTCTTTGATTGATAACCGGTCCTTCCAAAACATCTCCTTTCGGATCGATTTTCAAAACCAATCTCAAATTTTTCGTGGCCAAATCGGGATGGTTGATAAATTCGATAAAGATCGTATCAACCTTATGATCGGCGCGGTAAACGAATTTTTCCGGAATAACATAGTTCTCTGGATACAAGGTGGTTTCGTTCAAATCCGCAGATACGGTATACTCGATATCCTGATCCGGCCACTTACCGGCAACCGTTACCTCCACGGGAATCGTAATCCGGTTCTCTCCGGCAAACAATTTAAAAGAAGTCGCCGTGCTGTCTTTTGTCGCATCCTTAGAGAAATAGATATAAGTCACATCATTCGAATTCTCCCATAAACCTTGCTCGTCGCAAGCCGACAGAGAAAACAGGGACAATAAAAGAAGTAATATAATATTTGTCTTCATAATTCGATTTTATTTAATAGTAATTTCACTATCGGGTACCGGAAGTACAAAATACTCATCCGAAGGACCGAAGGTCTCGTAATCCGAAGGAATAGCTTCGTTCAATCTCTTAAACATAAAGAACAATTGTCCTTCTCCCCACAAATCTCTACGCATATCGTTACGCAAAGCTTCAATAAAGGTATCTTTATCCTTAATAGCCTGTTTTTGTTCCGTCACGGCAGCAGATCTGATTCCTCTTCCGGATTTTACTTTAAACAGATACTCCTTAGCCTCGTCCAAATTGGTTCCACAAATAGCCTCTGCGGCGATATAATATACTTCGCTCATACGCAACATCGGAACCAAATAGTTAGCAACCTTTGTCTGGGTCGTAGTCGCCGTTTGTTCTTTGTATTTCAAAGGACGGAAATACTCGTATCCCATGTAGTTCTCGATTTGATACTTAAAGCGATAATCGTCACTCGTTATATCTTCATAAGAACCCTTTAAGTCCGGAGCAAAGATTTTTTTAATGTTCGTCAGTCTCAAATAATACATGCTGCTTCCGCTCATCACCTCATTGGCAGCCCGATCCCAATCTCCTAACTTGGGAGCATACAATCCCATAATGATATCGCTATAGAATTTCAAATCTCCATTGCTGGCCGAATTTCTGAAAGAGAAATAGTTATTTTTCTTCTCCATTTCGATCAAAGCAGTAGCTTCGTTATACGCGTTGGTCGTCTGACCTGCATACAGGTATACCCGGGCCAATGCAGCACAAGCGGCATAATAGTTCATCCGGTAGCCCCGGGTCGAAATAAAGCGGTTGGTCAAACTTCCGGCAACCTCAAAACGATTGGAAGTAGTTAACGCGTAAGCAGAATCGCTCTTCCACAAAAACGCTTTTGCATCCTTCAGATCTCTGATAATCAGATCCAAACATTCATTTACACTTTTCTTGTTAGAGATCAAAGAGGGATAAGTATCCACGTAAGGAATATATTTCGTGGTCGGATTCGTTACCGGAGCTGCCGCGTACAAACGCAACATATCGAACTGGATAAAGGCGCGTAAAGCCAAGGCTTCTCCCCATATCATATTCTTTTCCCGTTCTCCGGCTGCAAAAATTTCAGGATCAGCCTGAGGCACATTATTCAATATGTTGTTGCAATTGGCTACCGTATTATAAGCCTCTTCCCAGATCGTTTCGATAACCGGTTTCAAAGCTTCGTCTTCGAACTCGTACTCCACGGCCTTCTTCATATCCCTGGTAGCATTATCCGCCGCGTAATTCATATTATAACATTGTCCCAAAGCATCTACCAATCCCCAAGTCAGATTACGACCGTAAAGGTTATAAGCGGCCATCGATTTATAAACACCGTTCAAGGCATTCCGGAATCCCTCTCCCTTACTCCAAAGTTCTTCCTCCGTGATCTGATCCTCCGGAGAGACATCCAGCCACTTGTTGCACGAAGCCAACACAAAAGGCAACACGCAAACAGAAAGTAATATTAACTTATATCTTTTCATAGTTTTCTAATTAATTAAAAGTTGACCATTAACGAGAAGCTTACACCCCGTGCAAACGGATAGCTAAGTCCCCGTTCTTGACGAATACTGGACCATCTTACGATATCCTCCATACTTACCTCAAAACTCATCCGGCTCATTCTAAGACGTTTTACAAATGATTCGTTGAAATCATACGTCAAAGAGATGGAAGACAAGGTGAGGAAATTATCATCCTGCACGAAACGAGAGGTGGGCAAAGTCGTCACGTCACGATTCTTAATATCTTTCAAAGGAGTCACGTCTCCCGGATTTTGCCAACGATCGGTCAATACCCGTTTGTCCACGTTTCTGTTTTCCACTTTTGCATTCTCAACCCGGTCGACCAACGTTTGGTTATAAGCCTGTCCACCCCATTGATACATAAAGTTAACAAACAAGGTGAAGTTCTTATAAATGGCATTCAAACCGAAAGAACCCTGAGCATCCGGCTCGGTATTTCCAACGATTACCTGTTGGGTTGCACTCCAGGTATGAGTAACGGATCCGTCGCGATTCAGGAAAAGTTCCTTTCCGTTACTCGGGTCGATACCCAAAGATTGCATCGCAAATAGAGAGGTCAAAGAACCGCCCTCTTCGTATTTCATAATCGGCTTGGAATACTTGGGATCTTTACTAATCCAAGAAGCACTAACCTGATCATCCTCGGCATCTTTATAATAGTCGTTTACCTGGTCATTGTACATTTTCAACGACTCGGAGATTTTCAAAATCTTATTTTTATTGTGGGCTAAATTTCCCCAAAGAGCGATGTTCAAATCCCGCTTCTTAATGATATCCGCGCGAAGTTGAATTTCAAATCCGCGGTTTTGGTTCTCTCCCACGTTGTCTACATAATAAGAGAAACCGGATGAGGTCGGAAGCGTCACATCATTGATCAAGTCAACCGTTTTCTTATTGTAGAAGTCGAAATTCAACGTGAACCGGTTAAACACGGTCATATCCAAACCGACATTCAACTCATTCGTGGTTTCCCAGGTCAAATCTTTGTTTCCCAAAGCTTTCAATTTCACACCGTATCCGGTTTTGTACCACTCGTCCGTTTGAGCTTCGTAAGTAGTTATTGCACTGTACGGAGAGAAATTCACCTTACCGGTTTGTCCGTAAGATCCGCGGATTTTCAACTGATCGAAAATTCCGTTGTCTTTCATGAATTCGAAATTATGAATATTCAAACCCAAACCGCCGGACCAGAAAGAACCCCAAGGTTGATTACGTCCGAATTCGGAAGAACCGTCAAAACGTACGGAAGCGTCCAACAGGTAAATATCATTATAAGTATAGTTCAAACTTCCGATAAAACCGACCAAACGGGTCTGGTTCTCACTCTTGGAAGGTTTATCGTATACTTCGGCAGCATAGTTCGGTGAATGCAACTCTCCGGACGGGAAACCTCTGTAGTGAATGGAGGTCGTGGTCGTTTTCGTAGAGCGGGCATTCATACCCAAAGAAAAGTTCACACTGTGGGCACCGATCAAACGGTTGTAATAAACGAATACATTGGCATTCCAGTTCGTATTTTCTCCTTTATTCCAGTACAAATCTCCCAAAAGACCGTCGCTATCGTCAGAATCCTTGGCAGATACCTTGTTGGAAAGAGGATCGTAAAAACGTTCTCCTTTCGTATACTGCTTGGTGATACTGAATTGTCCTTTGACTGACAAGAAATCATTAACATACCAGTTCATACTGAGGTTATCGATAAACTCGTCGTATTTGCTATACTCGAAATTATTCAAAGTAGCTTCATACAACGGGTTGTTCAAACCTGAATTGGAGGCATCCACGGAGAAATCCAACTTCTCTACCAATTTACCATTCTTATCGTATGGACGATCGTAGGGCAACAACTCCGTATAATCGCTGAAGGAACCGTAAGGAGACTCTTGCGATTTCGTGTAGGTATAAGAGATTGTATTCTTTACCTGGAACTTCTTGTTCAAACGATAATCCACGGAAAATCCCACACCCATCGTTCTACGATAAGAGTCTTTCATTACACCGCCTCTGTTGTTGAATTGGGCATCCAAACCGTAACGCAAATCATTGTTACCTCCTTCAACATACAAACTGTGTTGGTGTTCAACGACATTACGCAATGGCATCGACATCCAATCGGTATCCACACCCTCTACAAGCCTTTCGTAACGTCTATTGTATGCCTTCATGGCATCGTCCAAACCATTATAATTAGCCGGATCGTATAAGCCGGAAAGCACCTCGATATCTAACTTCTCCTTTGCATTTGCCAAATTATAATCGGACAAGTCAGGCATGGTTACCGTGGCTTTTCCGGTATAAGAAACCGTCACTTCTCCCGGTTTCGGAGCGATCAACTCGATAACGATCACACCGTTAGCAGCACGAGAACCGTACATAGCCGTTGCAGCAGCATCTTTCAAAATCGTAATATTGGCAACCCGGTTCATATCCAAGTCGTATACCTTCTGTACATCTACCTCAAAACCATCCAAAATAAACGTCGGTAGGTTCGGGTTATTCTGCAAGGCTGATTTAGATAACGGATCTTTATTCAACTCTTTCACACCGATACCGGAACGTCCCCGGATATACATTTCAGGCAACGCGTTCGGGTCGGATCCCCATTGATTATTCGTCTGTATTCTAAAAGAAGGATCAAAAGCCTGCAATGCTTTTATCACATTACTTTTAGAAGCCTTCAGCAACTCTTTACCCTCAATCGTTTGCGCACTACCGGTAAAACTTTGCTTCTTGATCTGTCCGTATCCGGTAACCACAACCTCGTCCACTTCCGTTACATCCGGTTGCAATCTTACGATAACATCTTTGCTCAGATCCTTGATCTTGTTAACATCCACTTCGTGGGATTTCATTCCAAGGAAAGAAAAGACCAGAATCATCGTATCCCGTTTGGGAAACTTAATTTCAAATTTACCATCAATGTCCGAAACGACACCCAAAGTTGTCTTTTTCAAAATAACCGCAACACCGGGTAGAGGTTCGCCCTTTTCATCGAAAACCTTACCTTTTACCGTAACAGCCTTTACTTCTTCTTTCTTTTGATCGTCCGGAGTAATGATGATGATGTTATTCACGATCTTAAAATCATACTTCGTTCCGGACAAACAGGACTTCAATATTTCAGAAATCGTCGCGTCCGTGAAGGAACGGGTAATGTTCGTGATATTCTTCACCTCTTCGTCATTGTACAAAAACTCATACGTAGTCTTCGTTTTCAGTACATTCAACACCTCACTCAAGGACTGTTTTTCAAACTGAACTGTAATGTTCTGTTGACTGAAAGCTTTTTCGCTTGAAAAAGCAATGTGCGTGATTAGCAATAGCATTAACGTCAGTTTCGAGCCTAACGAAAATCGACTATGACCAAACAACCAGTTTTTCATTTTACTTCTCATTGATTTTTAATTTATTTAGGTCATTTTTAGTACATATCACCAGAGTCAGAAAGTTACCATAGTATTCTCTGAATCAAGTAATTGATGTTTTATAAAAATTCAATACACCACAAACCCCCTTTCTCCCGCATAATTTTTTTTCAAAATTATCGCGAGAAAATTTGCTTAATATTTGTTTATGGGAAAAAAAAGAGTATATTTGTAATCCCTTTTGGTTTATTTTTAGTACACATTTAAGGGTCAGGGTTGCAGCTCTGGCCCTTTTCTTATACCCTTTCTTTTATTTTTCCCTAACCCATACACTTTTACCTTTCACTTCAAACGCTATATTTTTTGTCGTCAAACTTAACAATTCCAACACATCTTCGATTTTTGCATAACGAGGCAAAAAACCGGTAAAATGAAAATCTTTTACCGCTTGATTGGCATAAAACACATCCACCACGTACCATCGAGCCAATTTTTTCATGATCTCCTCTATACTACCGCCTTTAAAGCGGAAGCTCTCGTGCATCCACGTAGTGTAAAGTTCCACATCTATTCCTTTCACATCCACACCTCTATCCGTCACTATGGCCTGCTCCCCCGGCTTCAATACGATTTGCTTGTTATTACGCGTATTTATTTCGACCTTCCCAGAAGCCAACGTTGTCCTCGAATCTTCATCGTCCTCGTAAGCGGAAACATTGAAAGAGGTTCCCAAAACCCGGACATCGTAAGCTGAACACACAACGACAAAAGGCCGATCGGCATCCTTAGCCACCTCGAAAAAGGCCTCTCCCGAAAGATACACCACCCGTTCCTTACAGCCCGCAAAACTCTCCGGAAAACGCAACACCGTCGCCGAATTCAAATAAACTTTGGTGCCGTCGCTTAAAACCATTCTATATTCTCCTCCGCGCGGAATCTCCATTTTTCCATATTGGGGTAACGAATCCTGCTGTACTTCATCTAAATCCTTAAACACCACTTCCCGTCCGTTATTCTCTGCTGCAGAACTTGCCAACATCAAATCTCCCAACGTATCCAATTGATATGTAATCCCTGAAGCAACCGTCAACCTCGCCATCGGACGTCCCGGCACGATCTCTTCTCGAACGGCCAGTTTCTCCTCCTCCGCAAGCTTATTCGAAGATTTCAACCACAAAATCATAGATACACCGAACAAGACCACGACAGAAGCTGCAACCTTGTATATCCTGAATAAACGTTGTTTACGGCGCCTTTCGGCTTTTATCTTTAACACCACCCATGCACTGTTGGCATCATGAGACAGAATTTTCCGAATCTCCTCCAACTGCATCGTCTCGTCACAAATCCGTGAAAAGAGCTCCTTATGACGAACTGAAGAAGCCACCCACGCGTCTAACTTCCGTTGGTCGGCCTCATTGATTTCATTCCGCAAATAGGAAACTATTATGGCGGCAATGTCATACTGATATGTCCGGTTTTCTCTTTTCATCATCATTATTACACGAAGGGTATTCAAAAGGATTAAATGAATCTTCGTTTTTTTCGAAAAAAGTTTTTGCCTCCGCTTCAGGAACAATTATCCTAAAAACAAATACATCATAAAATCCTTGTATACAAGTTAATAATCACATCAACTATATTTATCCAAAATATTCAAAAAAAACATCACGAAAGGAAAAATGTCTTTTAACCCCTCTCTCAAAATTTTTTTCCCGCGCGCTTTTTGAGCCTTCACCGTATTCACGCTTAGTCCTAACTCTTCCGCCACGGTTTCATTGTCCTTTCCCTGAAAATAGGAAAGATCGAACACTTTACGACACTCGGACGGCAGCTTCTCCACCGCTTCGGCCAACTCTTTATGAACCTCGGTAAGAATCAGGTTATCTTCAAAATTCTCAGAAGACTCCTCCCGGGTAATAAACTCTATATACTTTTCCCTGGAAACCTTATTCCTCAAAGCATTTAAACAAGCATTCCGCACAGATAGATACAGGAAGTTTTTCAAATGAAGTTCTGTCTGAAAAGTAACTTTCTTCTCCAATAAACTGATAAAAACATCCTGCACTATGTCCTCCGTAATACTGTCATCCTGGATATACTGAGATGCAAAATAACATAAGGGACTATAATATTCTTTAAATACAGTCTCTACATTATATGCATATCCGTTTACCTTTTTCAAATTCCTATCAGTCATCTCGTACACGTCTTTCATACACAACAAAAATGGTGATAAAGTAACCAATTTCTCACGTGAAAACGATATGAACAAAATAGAAAAATTAAGAAAAAATACTAATAAAAACAATACAAAAATAGCTCAATAAATACAAAAAGAGAACCCCAAATAAGCTAAAAAGGTCCTCTTCTTCCCATTTATAGAAAATGACTGTACATTTACGACTTAAAATAATTTCCTTTTTGTTCATTAAAAGGAAATTCACAAATTATAAAAACCATATCTGTCCTACTCTCTTCAATCTATTACCTCATCTCTCTCCATTTACCGGAATCATAAACCCGGTATAATTTCCCCTTTTTCATCATAACGCCGCGTCCCCGCTGGGCTTCCCGATTTTTTACATTATTCACGTTTACCGCAATCACCCGTTCCCCGTAAAACCGGGATATATCCTTAAAGATAGTATGCCCTACCCATACCTTGTCTACTTCCAATTTCTGCATAACGGATTTAACCTCTTTTAAAGTCATCGGATCGTATTTTTTCTTGTTCAGCACCATCCCCCGGTACCATAAAGGTCCTTTCCCCGAAAATAGAAAGGCGGACAGTTCGGATACGGCCTTACGTTCCGGCTTAGATAAAAACAAAGAAGTACTTACGGTTCGATTTACCACTCCCAAATCTTCCTTCAAAGTGGCAAACTCTCGACTAAAACCGGCATGCACAAAAATGTTTCTCCCGATAAGAGCGACCGTATTTTTGGTTTGAAGCCAGCGGCCTAACTCACTATTTCCATGCCAAAGATTCTGATAAGAAAGCCCCAGACGCTTGGCCAGATTCAAATATTTTTTCCGGGTATAACGTAAGTCTCCCCGCAATACCATCTCTTCGTGATTCCCTAACAATAAGGTAACGGCTCCCCCCGCCTCCCGGGCCTCTTGTTCCAATTTATAAATCAACCAGAAGATCGGGAGCACGTCTTTTCCCCGATCGAAAACATCTCCGATAATAACCAAACGATTTCGACCGAAAATCCAACTATATGTCTTGTCTATAACTTTTCCGGCCTGCAATATGGAAACAAAACAATCCAAATTCCCGTGAGGATCGGAAATTACAAAAACCTGATCCGAAACCCGGGGAATTCTATACTCCTCCCGTTCAAATTCATGTAACCGGACGGAAAAACGGTGTTCTCCATCCTCCGAACGTACCTGAAAAGAGAAGCGATCATCCGGAAAAAACAAACTATCCGTCAATTTTCCGGCCTCATCCACTTTCAACAACCTCAACCACCCCTCTTTCTCGTGTAGAATATAAGGCCCATCTACCGAAAGGGCCGTATCTTTCGTTTGTATTTCTTGTGCAAATACCCGATCTGCAGGGAGCCACATTATGAAATACAGCAATCCCCATATTATCCTGTTCATTTTCATACCTTTCATTAAAATCTAAAAAAACATTTTCAAAACACCATGTATAATCCGACCGTATAGGTCGTGGCCGAAGGATAAACCTCCGGTCTTCTATAACCGGTTAAGGTGATTTCCGGATCGAATCCTTTCAATTCGGTCCACACAAAAAGATTTTCTGCTTGCAAAAACAAATGCGCATGCTCTATTTTAAATTTTTGGGTCCAACTTTCAGGCAGGTTATATTGAACCTTCATACTCTTCAACTTTAAATAATCCCCGTCATACAAATACCGGGTCGAATTATAACGATCCCAACCATTATTTATACGGATCGGATTTTTCCCGGCCGGATTATCCGGTGTCCAACGATCCAATTGATCCCGCTCTATATTCCGATAGTTCCGGGCACCATCATTCTTCGTACTATAAAAACCGGTATAATCCAAGACCTTATATCCGCAGGCATAAGTAAACAAACATCTCCATTCCCAATTCTTATACCGCAACACACTTGTCAATCCTCCGCTAACCTTAGGCAAAGCACTACCTCTCACGTCCCGCGAACCTTTTGAATATTTTGTTGTCAGCTCCTTTTTCCCATTTTTTTCCACATGAACCCATTGCTGTTCGCCCGTCTGCCGGTTCACCCCGACCCATTCCCTTAAATACCAGGAATATATACTCTCCCCGTTCCGCTGTATCTGTAATCCGAGGTAGTCTCCTTTCAATCCGAAAAATCGATTCTTCAGGGTTGCCAGATTAAAATCAATACCCCAACTCCAGAATCTCTTTTTCAGGAGATCCAACTCCACGTCCAACTCAATCCCGGCATTGCACAATCCTGCTTCCGTATTCTCCAAGCGGCTGGAATAACCACTTACGTAGGAGAGAGGAACATCCTGCAACAAATTTGCCGTCACCCGGTAATAATATTCCAGATTCAGATGCATCCGGTTCAAAAGAACGGCTTCTACCCCCAGATTCAATATCCGGTTATTTTCCCAAGTCAAACGTTTATTGGCAATTGTTTCGGCGTTCAATCCCGGTTTACCGTTATATTCATAACCAAAAGAATAAAGGGAACGCCAACCATAAAGCTTCTGAGGCAAACAGCCGTTACTTCCGTAGCTGACCTTCAATTTCAATTCTTGTATCTTATCCTGCCGTTGCATAAATCGCTCCTGGGAAATCCTCCAGGCCGCCGAAACAGAACCAAAAAATCCGAAACGATAGTCGGGATGAAAACAAGAAGAACGATCCCCACGCAAAGAAACCGACAAATAATATTTCTGCCTGTACGTATAATTCGAATTAAACAACCAGGAAAACATGGCATAACCTTCTCCGCCGCCGCCTACTCTCGACACCTTGGCGGAAGCCGATAAATAAGGAAAGTCATCCGAGAGGAAACGTATTCCTCTGGCCGATATATACTCCTCCTTTACATCTTCCAGTTCAAATCCGGTATAAGAACTCCACTCGTGCCCCTTCCCCAGAACGGGACAATAGTAAAGTATTCCCGTACCCACGATTTTCCGGCGACGGGCATCCCGTTCGTAAAGAGCCCCTCCATCTTTTTGTCCATCTCCGAAATCCTTATCGTAATATTGACGACGACGGGCCATTAAAGCCGACAAAGAAACGGTTCCCCGAAAAGAAAGAGATCGAGACAACAAACAACGTATCCATCCCGAAGCATAAACGACTGTTTGCGGACGGGCATAAATGTTATATTTATTAACGGCTAACGGATTCATATTGCTATTCTGTCCGTACGGAAATTCCAGATTCAAAGATCCATCCTCTAAATAAACCGGAACGACCGGAGCCAAAGAAAGAGCCGTATACTGAGGCATGGCATACCCCATAGCATCCTGTCGCGGCCCTCTCTGATCGGAATGAGAAAGCATAGTCTTTATTCCCCAATGAAACGATTTTCCCGCGGGTTCCGAAGCAAAATTCACCCGTAAAGAATAACGTTTCAACTGACTTCCCCGAATAACTCCCTGTTGATTCAGATACTCCAGCGAAATATAGTAGTTTCCGGCAGGATCTCCTCCATCCATGGAGAAATTAATTTTTTGAAACGGAGCCAAGCGAGTCACTTTCTCATACCAATTGACATCCGGTAACTTTCTTCGATCCACCCCAAACAAATCCTCGTAATACCCCCCGTCTCCTCTTTTTATCTTAAAGACCTCATTAAACCTTTGTTGTGCGATATGATACCAATCATAATAGTTCTTCCCCTCGATCAGATAGTTTTCTTTATCCGCATACAACCGTTTCACCTCTTCAAAAAAATTATTTTTAGAGATCTGTTGGTATACTAAACGGTGCATTTCACCCTCCACCCATAAATCGGTAAACTCGTCTGCATTCACCAGATCGGGCTTTGCTCCGGAGAACAACGAAGACAACCCCAACTGGGCATCCAGGGTATAACGGGTCTTCCCGTTTCCGCTTCCCTGTTTTGTCGTAATAACGATAACACCGTTTGCTCCCCGGGAACCGTAAAGGGAAGCGGAAGCTGCATCTTTCAATACCGTAATATTAACAATATCCTGCGGGTTAATCGTGTTCAAAGGATTGATCGGATATTCATCGTCACCGGAGAGATTCATCAAATCCCAAACCATCCCGTCCACGACATACAGGGGATCCTTGGAAGCATGCATGGAACCTACCCCGCGGATTAAAACGGAATAAGCCACCCCGGGTTGTCCCGATCCGCCGACCAACGTACCGGAAGAGAGTCCCCGGATAACATCTTGCAACGAACTGACGGAACGCCCTCCTATATTTTCCGATCCGATAACCGTAGCCGATCCCGTGTAGCCGGTCCGTGCATACTGACCATACCCGGTAATGATCACTTCCCTCAAATGTTTACAATCCGGCCGCAACACCACGTCAACGGTCGCTCCTGCAGTAATCTCCACTTCACAACTTTCCATCCCGATAAAAGAATAAACCAATATCGATCGTCCCTCTTTCGGTACTCGCAAAGCGTAGCAACCGTTTATATCCGTGGCGACTCCGATAGAACTTCCTTTCAACCGTACGGTAACTCCCGGCAACACGACTCCCTCTTCGTCCCGTACGCATCCCCGTATCGTTCTCATTTTCATCTTTACAGGCTGCTTGTCGCATTGTCGAAGTACAAAAACCTCGTGACGGACATCATAACACAACCCGGTACCCTCGAGGTATTTATCCAGAATCGCCCGAACCCCCTTGTTTCTCTCTTTTACCCGGGACAGTCGTACCGATTCCACATCGGACGTACTATAAATAAAAATCAAATCGGTTTTACGCTGCAACTCCCAGATCAAATCCCGTAACATGACATCCTTCAGATTCAAATTAACCCGTTGCTCCTGAGCCTGAAGAGTTTCCCCCATGCTCAGAGACACCCAAAGCAATAGATATTTAATAAATCTTTTCATAAATGCTTCTGTTCGTCCTCGATCTTACGATTTTATTCTGGTTATCGATTACTGTAATTCTCCGGCATAAACCCGGTAGTATCCCTGACGCAAATAAGATTGTCCGAAACCCGTTTTCGGACAATCTCTCTACAAACAAGCAAATCTATTCACCCAAACTTACTGATAAGGCGCATAGCCCGGGTTCTGTTCTCCCCGGATATTGGGATTCGCATCCATCTCATTCTCCGGTATCGGATATACTACCTGAGGCAAAGTATAATCAATATTTTCGTTTGCAGCCGTCACACATCCTTTCCTTTCCCGTTTAAAAGGAATCGCCCGACGGAAACAATCCCAATAGGTATGTCCCAATAAAACCAATTCTTTGCGACGCTCCAATAATATGGCATCGATCAATTCCTGTTTTGTCAACAATCCTCCTTCAAACGTTTCGTCCGTCCGAGCTTCATGCACCTCATTCATATAATCCAAAGCCGTCTTTAATCCGTTGGGACGGCTACTCTCCGCGTAAGCTTCGGCCAGATTCAGATAGACCTCAGCCAAACAAACCACAGGAATATTATGTTGATAATGGGTAGGATCACCTATATATCTCCGACACCCCTTGCCTTTTCTATTGTCACAAATCAAATAACTCCGCACGTCCTTTGCATCCTTTTTTACGATATTCATCCACAACGAATTGATACTATAAGCAGCATATCCCTGCTTGGCCGAAACTTTTCCGTCCTTCGGATCTTCCGGATTATCAATTGTCGGATAGCGTATAATATAATTCAAGGCTGCCGTACTCAAATTATCCGTTGCCGTATAAGCCAACTCCCATATATTCTCCTTACAGAAAGGTTTATAATAATTCGTTTTGTACTCGCTATAATCCATCATCTTACTTTTTCCCCCTAAAGCCAACTCCCCTTCCGTGATCGCCTCTTCCCATTTCCCCAAATAAAGGTATACCCGGGAAAGCAAAGCACAAACGGCATAATAAGAGATCTCTCCCTGTTTTACCGGCATTCCCTTCAAACAAGTCTTCGCCTGATTCAACTCATGGAGAATTTTCTCATAACAAGTGGCTGCATCCGAACGACCGATAGGTGTAGTAATCACACTATTCAACTCCTCGATCGTCAAAACTACAGGTACTCCCTTCTTATATTTATCTTCGTACTTAGCCCCTCCCGGACAAGAGAAGATCGGAGGATAAGCAAACATCCGCATCAAATCGAAATAGGTCAATCCGCGTAAAGCATGAGCCTCTCCTTTTATCCGTTTTTTCTCTTCCTCATTACCGGGAACATTATCGATACGTCCGATGATATTGGTCGTAGCCTTTACCACGCCATAAAGCTGTTCCCACGTATCGATCGCAAATCCGCCGGAAGAAGAGGACTCCTGGTAACCATTCTCCCGTTCGAAACGGTTTCCCGTCCCGCTGTTTACGTAAAAGTCAGGGCCTTTTGCCGCCTCATAAGCATACACTTGGCGTCCATAATAATTTTCATGAGATATCGCATCATACACTCCATACAAAGCCCCCTGTACATGCTCCAATTTCTCGAATACAATATCTTCATCCATATTATCGTAAGGTGTCCGGTCCAAAAAGTGATCACAACCGGATAACATGACCACCAATATTCCTAATAGATATATCTTTTTCATAACTGTATCATTTTAGAAGTTAATCTGTAAACCTGCCGTAAACGTCATAGCCGAAGGATAATCGTCCGGATTACGATAACCGTTTAAGGTCATTTCGGGATCATATCCTTTCAATTTGGAAAGGGCAAACAGGTTCTCCGCCTGTACAAAAACTTTGGCGCTTCTCAATGTCAATTTATCCATCCAGGGTTTTGGAAAATCGTATTGCAATTTAATATTCTTCAATTTCAAATAATCTCCCTTATACAAGTACCGGGTAGAGGTCCAGCGACTCCATTTCTTGGAATTGATCCGTAGCGGATTTTTCCCGGTAGGATTATCAGGAGTCCAACGATCCAGCTGATCTTTTTCAATCGCCCGAATATCCCGGGCCCCGTCATTTTTCGTGGCCGTACGACCGGTATAATCCAACACCTTATGCCCCATAGCATAGGTAAACAGGAAACTCAACTCCAACCCCCGATACGAAACGGTACTGGAGAACCCTCCGTTTACCTTCGGAAGTGCCGTCCCCCGGATATCCCGGTCTGCTTCATCATAATCCTTGGTGATTACTTTATTCCCCTGATCGTCCTTTTTATACCACTGCTGTTCCCCTGTCTGCGGGTCTATACCGGCCCACTCCCTCAAGTACCAGGAGTAATAACTCTCTCCGTTACGTTTGATCTGAGTACCGATATCATCGTTGGTCAAACCGAAAAATTCATTTCTCAACGTGGCTATGTTGATATTAAAATCCCAATTGATCTGACGCTCCTGAACAATCGACGCATGTAATTCGATTTCCCATCCCCGATTTTTCAGCCCGGCAGAAGAGTTCACCAAACGTTCTTTATGTCCCGTTACGTAAGAGATCGGCAGATCTTGTAATAAATTTTCCGTCCTTCGGTTATAATACTCCACGCTCAAATCGATCCGATTGAAAAAGCCCATCTCCAAACCGATATTAAAGATTTTATTCTCTTCCCATGACAAGTCCTTAGAAGCAATTGCCGTCGGTTTTAAACCCAAATGTCCATTGTAATTATAGCCGAAAGAGTAACGGGAACGCCAGCTATAATAAGAACTCGGCAAGGTTCCGTTTATACCGTAACTGGCTTTGACTTTCAGGTTATTCAACCAATCTAAACCTTGCATAAAAGACTCTTCCTTTATACGCCAAGCTCCTGATACGGACCAGAAATTACCCACCCGGTAATCTTTATGGAAGCGGGAAGAACGGTCACTTCGGAAAGAAGCAGAAAAGAAATATTTATTATCATAACTGTAATCTCCTTTCAACAGCCAGGAAAGCATGGAGTAACGATCTCCGTCCCCAGCGACCTCATCGGGTACGGCAGCCGCACTTAGATAAGGAAAATCGTCTGAAAGAAACTTCGTCGCTTCTGCCCTGATATACTCAGATTTCATATCTTCCCACTCGATTCCTCCATAGATTAATACCTCATGTACTTCGTTAAAGGTTTTTTCAAGATAGGCTAAATTAGTATTGGAGATTTTCCGTCGACGGGCATCCCGTTCGTATAAATAACCATCACTCTTTGCTCCGTCACCGAAATCCTTATCATAATACTGACGACGACGAGCGTGCAGATAATCAAGACCAAAAGTACTCTTTATCTTTAACCACTTCGTAAGATTAAACTGTAAAAAACCGGATGTCAATACTTTTGTCTGCGGACGATCGTAGCTATTGTATTTTGCTACAGCCAGGGGGTTCATATTCGAATTGACATTTTTGGGAAAATTGAAATTAAAAGATCCGTCCTCTAAATAGACCGGAACAACCGGAGCAAGAGATAAAGCCGTATAATGCAACATGGCGTACCCCAATGCATCCCGGCGGGGCCCCGATTGGGCGGAGTAAGTTAATTGAGTATTCAGCCCCCAATTAAAGAAATTGTCCGGATCATCGGAAGTCAAATTCATACGTAGAGAGTAACGTTTTAATTCGCTCGATTTCAAAACTCCCTGTTGATTGAAATACTCCAACGAAGCATAAAATTTTCCGACACGCGACCCACCCCGGGCCGAAACATTGATCTTCTGGAAAGGAGCCGTACGGGTCACCTCGTCATACCAATTCACATCAGGCATCCTGTCGGCATCCGCCCCGAACAGATCGGTATAGTACTCGTCACTATCCGCTCCTTTTTTGATTTTAAAGACGTCACAAAACTCGGTTTTGGCATCCGCATACCATTCGTTGTAATTTTTCCCGTCAAACTTATATCCCTCCTTGTCTTTATACAAATCCTTAATGATCGCAAAGAAATCATCTTCCTTGGAACAGGCAGCATATACCATCCGGTGCATCTCCCCTTCCAGCCAAAGCTCCGTAAACTCTTTTCCGTTTACCAACTCCGGTTTGGAGGCTTCAAATATTTTGGAAAAACCGAATTGCATATCAACCGTATATTGCGGTCTTTTCCCTATCTGGCCTTGTTTCGTGGTAATTACAATTACCCCGTTGGCTCCGCGCGAACCGTATAAAGAAGCCGATGCCGCATCTTTCAAAACCGTCATACTGGCAATGTCCGAAGGATTTAAGGTATTCAACGGATTGGTGGGGAACTCTGCGCTACCCGACATGTTGGCGGCATCCCAAACAATCCCGTCCACGACATAAAGCGGAGCATTGGAAGCATTCATAGAACTGATTCCTCTTAAACGGATAGTTCCGGAAACTCCCGGTTGTCCGGTCGAGGTTACTAACGTCCCCGGCGAATTTCCCCGCAATACATCCTGAAAAGAGGCCACCGGCCGCTCTTCGATCTTTCTTGCTGTCATTACGGTAGCCGAACCCGTGTACGCTTCCCGGCGGACGGTCGCATAACCGGTCACCACTACATCTTTTATTCTTGCCACATCTTCTTGCAATAAAATTTTCAACGTTGTTTCCGGTTTAGTGATTTTGATCTCTTTGGTCTTCATGCCGATAAAAGAGACCACGATAATCATCTCCTTAGATTTCGGAATTTTAAGTTCAAATTTACCGTCGGCAGCCGTAGCCGTACCGATTTGCGTTCCTTTTAAACGAACGGAAACTCCCGGCATCGGTTCTTTCGTCACACTATCGATGACCATCCCCTTTATCACCCAGAGTTCCGGCGCATGCTCGTTTGTCGTGTTAGCGGAGGGAAGGTTTCCCGCCGATAGGTCTGACAGACTCCAAATAACCACATAAAAGGCTAATCTCATCAGAAAAAAAACCTTTTTTAATTCTTTCCGTGTGAAAGAAATTCTTTTTTTTTCCATAACTTTGTGTGTTAAGTTTAACATAAGTTCTTGTTTTACAAGAACTGGAGCTACGCGATGTTCCCGCATCACGTAGTTTTTTATTTAGTCTTAGTATTCGCTTTTTCCAATACGACGGTGTTCCCCTCTACCTTCACCGTCACTTTACAGGTTTCCTCGAGCAACTCCAATACCGGAGTAATATCCCGGTAACGATTAAAACAACAACCGAACCGGATATCTTTTAAAGCTTCTTCCCGGAATTCGACCTTCATATCGTACCACCTGGCCAACTGCTCCATGATCTCTTCCAACCGCCAATCTTTAAAACGAAACAATCCCTCTTTCCAGGCAATAAAATCAGCTACATCTACCTCTTCCACTTTTGCTTCTCCGGACAATTTATTAAAGCTGACCTGCTCCGAAGGCTTCAGAAGGAATGATTTTCCCCGAACCTTCGCCGTAAAACGGACGCTCCCGCGTATTAATGTTGTTTTTACCTCTTCATCCTCCGGGTAAGCAGAAACATTAAATTTCGTACCCAATACTTCCGTTGACGTTTCTCCGGTCGTCACTATAAAAAGACGATTATCCTTTTCTACCTCAAAATAAGCCTCCCCGGTTAATTCAACTTCCCGTCTCTCTCGCGTGAATCGAACCGGGAAACGCAAGGAACTCATGGCATTAAGATGTACTCGGCTACCGTCACTCAACACTAAAAAATATTCTCCCCCAAGAGGGGTTTTTATCGTATTATATATAACCTTTTCTCCGCTCGTTTCTCTTTCATCCTTCCCCCGGTAATCCAACACGGAAGAGTCTTTACAAATCACCGTCCCATCGGATTCCTGAAGAGTAAAAGAGGAACGGGTTTCCAATGTAACATGCTGCCCGTCGGCTAAAACCAAGACAGCTTTAGCTTCACCCGGACGAATAAGCCGGGCTTGTCCGACCTTTTCATTCGGTCCTTCAGACAAACGAAAAACAAAATAGGATGCTACAAATAAAACAATCAATAAAGCCGCATAGGTCGTCACTCTCCTTACCGTTACAAACCGCCGATTGTCTATTCGTTTCTCCAGATCTTCCCAACGTTGTAATTTCCGGTAACGTTCGGCATGCTCGTTTCTACGGGCCAAATTTTCGGGAGAAGATAATCTTTCGAATAATCGCCGATGGGCAATATCCTCCTCTTTCCATGCTTCCAATAAAGCATGTTCCTCCTCGTTCATCGTTCCGGCTAACGATTTTGCGATGAAAGAAGCAATATCAAATTCCCGATGTAACATTTTTTCAGTTTTTCTCTATAACAACTGAAAGTCAAAAATGGGGTAGTTAAAAATAATTTTTTTTGCAGTTTTTTTATTGTACGCTGTGCATCAATAAGATAAACAAATAAAAATAATGCTTTAACTCTTCTCGCAAACGTCTATAAGCCGTCTTTTTTAAAGAGTGTACCGTACCGTCCGATATTCCCAATTCTTCGGCAATCTCTTTATTCGCCTTGCCTTCCATGGCCAACATAATCACCCGCCGGCACTGCGCCGGTAATTTTTGAATCGCTTGCATCAGCAACCGATAACTCTCCTCTTCTATTACCTCTTCCCCCCAAAGTCGGAAACCCTCTCCCGCCCAATCCCGATAAGCCTCCTCCACACGTTTATGCTTTATTTCATTGAGGGCCAAATTTCGGACAGATACGTATAAAAAAGATTTCACCTGATGTAAGTAATTAAAATTCTTTCGATTCTGCCATAATTTAACGAAACTTTCCTGTACAATATCGGCAGCCATTTCAGGTTCTTCCACGTATCTCTCCGCAAAAAGACACAAGGTCACGAAAAAATCGTTGAACAGACTTTTAAACACGGCCTTATCTTCTATATTTATCTTATATACAGACGAATACATGAAATTTTCCCTTATCTTTAATAAAACAACATCCTGACAACCAATGTAACATCAGACTCTTAAAAAGAACGATTATAAAGATACAAAACTAAACAAAATTTCTCATTATGCAATATTTACATGCGATGTTTATATGATTAACAATCAAAATATTACATTATTGAATAATAAACCACAGTCTACTTATACTGCCATCTCAAAAAAAGTTCGTTTTTTGAGATTCTAAACCGCCTTGTTCGTTCTACATATCTATCACATTTTCAGAAAGTTACATCGCAAACGTATGCATAATTATATGTTGTATAAGATGTTTTTTAATCTAAACAATTGTACTATTTTTGCCCGCGTATCTTAACAACAGGAGTATAATAATTATATCTTAATCAAACGAAAGATGATTTATTCACAAGAGGTGCAACACATGTGTGTTGTAAAAAAAGGACCGGATCATGGTCCGGCTCCCATTCCGGAAGAAGGAAAATGGGTACGTTCAAAAGAGATCAAAGACATTTCCGGTCTAACACACGGAATCGGTTGGTGTGCTCCGCAGCAAGGAGCTTGTAAACTGACTCTGAACATAAAGGAAGGAATTATCGAAGAAGCATTGGTAGAGACTATCGGTTGTTCCGGTATGACCCACTCTGCCGCCATGGCTTCGGAGATTCTTCCGGGAAAAACTTTGTTGGAAGCCTTAAACACGGATTTAGTTTGTGATGCAATCAATACGGCCATGCGGGAACTTTTCCTGCAAATCGTATACGGACGCAGTCAAAGCGCTTTCTCCGAAGGAGGTCTTCCCATCGGAGCCAGCTTGGAAGATTTAGGGAAAGGACTTCGCAGCCAGGTAGGAACCATGTTCGGTACGCAAGCCAAAGGAACCCGTTATTTAGAAATGGCAGAAGGATACGTTACCCGCATGGGATTAGACGAAGAAGGTGAGGTCATCGGCTACGAGTTCATCCATCTCGGAAAATTCACCGATATGTTGAAGAAAGGTATCGAACCCAAAGAGGCACTCGAAAAAGCAAAAGGATCATACGGTCGTTTCGCCGAAGCCGCTAAATACATCGATCCGAGACACGAATAAAAACGATTAATCGATTATGAGATTAAGTAATTGCAAATTACAACAAATCACAGAATCAGGTAATCACAAAATCACAGAATAATAAAAATCAACATGGCTTTATTTGAAAGTTACGACCGCCGGATTAATCAGATTAACGCGGTTTTAAACCATTATAACATAAAAAACATCGAAGAAGCGAAAGCGATATGCGACGCGAGAGGAATCGATCCTTACAAAATGTGTAAAGAAATTCAACCTATTGCTTTCGAAAATGCAGCGTGGGCCTACGTGGTAGGAGCGGCCATTGCCATTAAGAAAGGTTGCACAAAGGCGGCAGAAGCGGCAGAAGCCATCGGAGAAGGCTTGCAGGCATTCTGTATCCCCGGTTCCGTCGCCGCCGACAGAAAAGTAGGATTAGGACACGGAAATCTGGCAGCCATGCTGCTTCGGGAAGAGACAAAATGTTTTGCTTTCTTGGCCGGACACGAATCTTTTGCTGCCGCAGAAGGAGCCATCGGGATCGCAAAATCGGCCAATAAGGTACGCAAGCAACCGTTGAAAGTCATCCTCAATGGCTTGGGAAAAGACGCCGCTATGATCATCTCCCGTATCAATGGATTCACCTATGTTCAAACGGAATTCGATTACTATTCCGGAGCATTGAAAATCGTGAAAGAAAAAGCCTATTCCAAAGGTGAACGAGCCCAGGTAAGATGTTACGGGGCAGACGACGTCCGAGAAGGAGTAGCCATTATGCGTCACGAGGGAGTGGACGTTTCCATTACAGGCAACTCAACCAATCCGACACGATTCCAACACCCGGTAGCCGGAACCTACAAAAAAGAGTGTATGGAAACTGGGAAAAAATATTTTTCAGTAGCCTCCGGAGGCGGCACCGGACGTACCCTCCATCCCGATAATATGGCAGCAGGCCCTGCCAGTTACGGTTTTACCGATACGCTTGGCCGTATGCACGGAGATGCCCAATTTGCCGGATCCTCGTCCGTACCCGCTCACGTGGAGATGATGGGATTCCTCGGCATGGGCAACAACCCCATGGTCGGTGCAACAGTCGCCGTCGCTGTCGCTATCGAAGAAACAAAATAATTTACAATTAAACTATTCAGCCTGCCACAGCAGGTATTTTGTGGCAGGCTGAATCTCAAGTAAAAAACCGGTTTACTTCTTTTTACCGGTCTCTACCCGGAAAACCTTTTTACCTTCTTTGGTTGCCGACATGTTTATGGATTCTATTCGATCGTAAGAGAGTTGTAAATCCATTAATTTCTCCCCGGAAATCTTTTTTCCATTCAGATAAAAAACAGCATCTTCAGCCAAATAATTAGCCTGCATGAATTGATATAACCCCCTCATCCCTTCCGTGTCCTTTTCCTCTTTTACAGAAATAAGCACCACACCGTTTTTAGCAGCTTCTCCGTATCGGGAGACAGCAGCTTCATCTTTCAAGATCGTGATATTTTTTATAATAGCCATATCCAAATCAAGTACATCGGAGTACGCAACTTTTTTCCCGTCGACAACAAACAGAGGTACCTCTCCCTTCAATGTCCCCCTATTACGAAAAGCACGTATTAAAGAATCTGAAGAAATCATAGAAAGGATCTCGACCGGTTTCTCGTCAATTTTTATAGAAGGTTCTATCGTGTCGGTAAAAATAGTATAATAGATTTGCCCGCCAAGAGAATCGGACTTCATGGACTTGCTCCTCATAGTTACGCGCACATCCGTCGGACTTCCATAACTATAAGTAACCACGGAAGACGACAAACTGTCTGGAAATACATACCTGGTCACTCGTACTAAAGAGTCCGAAGAGCCTGATCGGGAAACCGCATAGAAAGCTTTCTTCATCTTCTCTTGCAACCCTTTCTGACGCATCGTCAACTCCTCCATCACGCATTGGTATTGCGGATCGGATTTCGTGATCCGAATCGTTTCGGTTTGTACCGTCGGCTCCGATCCCTTCGATACAAACTTCGTCTGTCCATTCGTGAACGCACCGAACTCCGCCTGCATTTTAACCATTGCCTCCCCCACCATACTATCTATAACCACTCTCAATGCAGAAGAAGTTCCTTTTTTCCCCGATCGTACAGCCTCCCCCCCTCTTTTTTCCAACAAGGAGATCAAATCCTTCAGCTTGGCTATATACTCTTTATCATCCAAAGAGTCGGAAACTTCAGGGTAGACAAAAGCAGGAAAAACAGCATTATTTTCTTTTCCGGTTTCCGAAATCGAAAGTAAATCATTAACTTTGACGGTAGAAATCTCCTTTAATTCACAGGAGATTTCAGGACGGGCAAAAACCGCCATACTGAGAGCGGCCAACGGAAGGACGTAGAGATACTTCAAACGTGCCCACGGACTGGATTTTTCTTTTAACATCATAGTGATACGTTTTTTAAGTTTACTGTGATCAAAGCTGTTGGCCATAGAGTAGAGCCTTGTGCCGGCAGCTTTCTTTATTAATAATAACTGATACTGTTTTGCATCCACCCCTTCATGAAGCACGGCATCGTCCGCCTCATATTCGTGGATATTTTTCAACTCCTGTTTCAATAACCAGGAAGCCGGATTAAACCATTGGAAAAAAATAGCGATATCGGCTAATAACAAATCGATGGAATGCCGTTTACGAATATGAGCCATCTCATGGATCAGAATCTCACGCCCGTTTTCCTCCAAATCTTTTTGCGAAATCACAATGTATTTTATCCAACTAAAAGGAGAAACATCCCGCCGATGTACAATCAACGTGATCCCATCCGGCATTCGCTCTTTCCGTCCGATATATATAAAATAGAAAAGCCGGAATAAGATACAAAGATGACGTCCCACAAAGAAAATAACACCACACCAATAAATGACCAATAAACATATCAACCCAAACGGTACACTTTCACTCTCCACAACCTCCACAGGAATATTCAATACCGGATACACAATATCTTCCTGTAGCGTAGTAGATGAAGTCAAGGTCGGAACAAACGGTACTCCCGTTATCTTTTCTTCTCTCTCCGGATTATTCTCATCGGAAATTTCCCAAAAAGGAATGCATAAAGACAACATAAGAATACCCAAAAGAGCAATCCGGTTAAAACGGTGAAAAGTCTCTTTTCCAAGTAATAAACGATAGAAAAGATAAAAAAGAATCAGGCTAAATGCCATTTTCAATATGTAGACGAAAAAAGAACCCATAATTCCAATTTTTAGAATTTACTTTTTATGCGCTTTCTCTACCTTATCTATTAAGTATTTCAACTCATCCAATGAAATATCCTCCTCCTCTACCAACGAAGAGACTACATTCAAGTATGAATTATTAAAGTATTTACTGATAACATTTTTCAATGTTCCCTTCCTGAATTCCTCTTCTCCGATAACCGCATAATATTGATAAGTATTTCCATAGGTTTCATGACTCAAAAAACCTTTTTCCTCCAACCCCCTGACAATGGTCGAAAGCGTGTTAAAATGCGGCTTGGGTTCATCATAAAAAGCAAGTAACTGCTTCACGAATAATGGTCCTTTCGCCCAGAAAAGACTCATGATTTCTTCTTCTTTGTTCGTTAACCCTTTCATAATCTCAATTCCTTTATCACAAAGTAACTAAAAGTTTTAGTTGCTAAACTAATTTTTATAGTTAAAAAACCAAAAAAGATTTTTTAACGATAAGATAGACTTTTATATTCCATAACAAAAAATACAGTATTTCCCTCTGTCCATAAAAGAAAAAGATCGTGACTGGTCGAATCACGATCTTTCCTATAAAAGCGAACAGACGTTTTAAATCCTACTCCATTTGCTTTGGGGAACTGTTATTTTCCCGCTCCTTGCGTTCCATTCTTAATTCTAATACAAAAGCGGCCAATAACCCTATACCACCGAACAAAAGGACAGAGGCACTATAAATGACAGTTTCTATTTTCATGTTCAAAAAACTGTCATTGCCCGAAGCATACAAGTCAAAACCTAAGGAACAGATCAAAAAAGCAATAAAGATACCCAACCCCAAACCGATCAACAAGCAGCCTCCTTTTAGGGCACTAAACGAGAAACTGGAAAAACCCGGCAATTGAAGTTTTTTGCCTGACCATTCAGCTTTACCAAGCACTTCAATCTTATCAAGCACCAATAAGCGTTCGCGTCTTCTGGCATACAACTCAAACAATTTATAGATCAACAGAAAGAACGAAACAAAACCTAACAAAACTAATAACCCATTCATAACTTTATGATTTAACAATTTATATTTTCTTTGCTCTTTTGACGCCGTCATCCTGCTTTGGTTACAAGTAAATGGATGTTTTCTTCAAAAAAATTCTTTAGAAATAAGACTTCCTAATATGTAACCGAACCCTTATCTTTGCGTCAAAGAGGCGAATGGAACAAATCGAGTCTTTATATATTCGACGTACCCTTAACGGAGAAACTGCCGCTTTCGGGCAACTGGTAGAACAATACAGTCAACGTATTTTTTTACTCGTCCTGCGTATCGTACGTTGCAGGGAAGATGCGGAAGAATTAACGCAAGATGTCTTTTTAAAGGCTTTCCGGCATTTAAATACCTTTAAAGGAGATTCCAGTTTCTCTTCCTGGCTTTATCGAATAGCTTTCAATACAGCTATCTCTTTCGTCCGAAAAAAGAAAATGGAATTTGTCTATTCAGAAGAAAAATTTATGGATAATCTCTTAGACACGGATAAAGAAGCAGAACAAAATGAAGAAGCAGATTTAATGGAAAAACTGGAAAAAATCATTCCACTTTTACCACCTGAGGAAGTCGCCCTGCTCACACTCTATTACACGGACAATCGAAACATCGAAGAGATCGCACTTATTTTAAGTCAGACCACTTCCAATATCAAAGTAAAACTGTTCCGTATCCGCAAAAAATTATACACCTTATTGAATTCAAATTAAAACCGGAAACATGGCAAAAGAAGAGATACAGGATAAAAAATTGAAAAAACTATTCCAACTTTCAGAACGGGAAAAACTTTCGGAAGATTTTAACAAAAGACTCATGCAAAAAATAGTCCGGGAAACGTATCGCAAAGAACAACGGAACACGATAAAAAGCATGTCTCTTTTAGGAGCTTTTATCCTATTTACCTTAATTTTAATAAGATTCACTCTCCGTTATTTTTCCATCTCTATTCCATTACCTTCTTTTAAGGAACAGGCAGAACTATTAGTACCATTAATCGCCATTTCTTTTATCCTCATTCTATTGCTCAGTCTGGATTATTGGTTAAGAAAAAAATTTCTACGCCCATAATAAAAAATTGACGATTTCGGATTGTAGATTGACGATTTAAAGAGGGTAAGATCAGAATCTTAATCGTAAACCGTAAATCAAAAATTAATTTAAAATTGATTAAAGGGGGAAGGGAGAAAAACGAAGGGGTATAAATAGTGAACGGCGAGTGTCGGGTTCGAGTTTCGGAACGCCCACCCGACGGATTGTTTGAGCGTAGCGAGTCCCGGAGGGTAGTGAACGAAACTCGACTACACGACCGACGAGAACGTCCCCGCCCCGAGGAGTTATCCCTTGCGATTGGAGATTGTAGATTTTAAATTGTAGATTAATCAGTAATCAATTTAAAATTTACAATCTACAATTTAAAATTAGACGGATTAGGAAATTGGGAGTAGACTTACGATTTTATGACTTCATCTCTATGAACTTTGGCTCTACGGACTTTCCAAAATATTTCCATTCTTTTCCGTCATTTTTAATATCTTTGCCGAGTCTGATAACATATACCAAAAGACAATCTGTTGTAAAACAAAGAACATGACAGGAATAAAAAGCTTAGCAAAAGATACGGCGATCTACGGAATGAGCAGTATTATCGGAAGATTTCTGAATTGGTGTCTGGTACCCCTTTACACGTATAAACTGGCAACCGGAGAATTTGGAGATGTAACCAATCTTTACGCGTGGATGGCGTTGCTACTGGTCATTTTGATCTATGGTCTGGAAACCGGTTTTTTTCGTTTTGCCAACGACGGCGCAGAAAGAGATCCCAAAACGGTTTATTCAACTTGCCTTTTCTCTTTAGCCACGACTTCCGCTATTTTTATGGGACTTGTCTTTTTGTTTCAATCCCCTATTAGCAGGCTTCTTAAATTATCGGAACATCCGGAGTACATTTTGATTACGGCTGCTATCATCGCCATGGATGCCTTTTGCGCACTCCCCTTTGCCTATCTACGCTATTTGAAACGCCCGATACGCTTTGCCGCCCTGAAACTTCTGTTTATCGCTTTAAATATCATCCTCAACCTGTTTTTCCTTGTCGTATGTCCTTGGATATGGAAACATGCCCCGGAATGGATCAATTGGTTCTATGACCCGACCTATGGTGTAGGCTATATATTGATATCCAATCTATTAGGAACATTCATTGTCCTTTTAGCTCTCGCTCCCGAGATCGTACGTATCCCCTGGCGTTTCCGCCCGGATCTATTAAAGCGAATTCTACGTTACTCTTTCCCTCTACTTATCTTAGGTGTTGCCGGAATCATGAATCAGACCCTCGATAAAATCCTATATCCCATGTTGATTTCTGATCCCGTTGCAGCCAAAAGCGGATTAGGAATATACGGGGCCAACTACAAAATAGCCATCGTCATGGTGATGTTCACGCAAGCTTTCCGGTACGCTTACGAACCGTTTATTTTTGCCCAAAACAAAGGAGAAGATAAACGGGTAGCTTATGCCGAGGCCATGAAATATTTTATCATTTTCGGGCTTTTCATATTTTTAGGAGTGATGTTCTACCTGGAAATACTCCGTTACTTTATCGATCCGGACTATTTCTCCGGTTTACAGGTTGTCCCTATCGTGATGATCGCGGAACTCTTTTTCGGTATATTCTTCAACCTCTCTCTCTGGTATAAATTGACGGATAAAACCCAATGGGGAGCTTATTTTTCTCTTTTCGGTTTAGCCATAACCCTGACCATCAATATCGCTTTCGTTCCCCGCTACGGCTATATCGCCTGTGCCTGGGCTGCCTTCACCTGCTATTTTGCAATGATGATCGCTTCCTGGTTTATCGGACAACACTATTATCCGATCCGGTACGATTTAAAAGGAATCGGGAAATACCTTCTGTTAGCCTTGGTTCTATACGTTATCGCTCTGTGGATTCCCATTGAAAATCAGATTTTACGCCTTAGTTTCCGGACTATCCTTCTTGTCTTATACATTTTATACGTGATAAAAAAGGATTTGCCGCTCAAACAAATCCCCTATCTCAACCGATGGGCAAAAAAATAAGATTCAGCGGCCCAAAAGGTTTTGAACGAATTGATGCCACAAAGAGGGCTCTACCAATAGCGGAAAGATAAAACCATAAACAGCCCCGTAAAAGTGAGCATTGTGATTTATATTATCACTATCCCGCTTCGCCATATACTGGCAATAAAAAAGATAAAGGAAACCGAATAAAATTCCGGGAATGGGCAGGATCGCAAAGAAATAGATCTTATCCCAAGGATTTAGAAAAATCGCCGCGAAAAGAACAGCGGAAACCGCTCCCGACGCTCCGATAGAAGAATAATACGGATTTTTATTATACTTGAACAAATCATAGACAGAAGCTGCTATCATTCCCCCGAAATAAAGCAACAAATAGTTTACCGAACCGAAACCGTTTACCTCAAACCATTGTTCCAAATAAGAACCGAAAGAGTAAAAAGTAAACATGTTCACGAACAGGTGTACCCAATCGGCATGTACAAAACCGTGCGTGATCAGACGGTACCACTCTTTAGCTCTTATCACCCGATAGGCAGAAAAAGCCAGTTTATCAAACAGTTGGTGATTATTAAAACAAGCCATCGAAACCACCACCGTGGCAATAATGATCAATAATGTCAACATAATTCTCTTCGTTTAGGTTACGAATGTACAACATTTTACGTTTTCTCCCATTCTTCCGGCTAAAAATAACGAAAGGTTATCGACATAGCAAAAACAAGTCCATAAAGTAGAATATCTTTTTTCATAAAGATTCGAACTTATTCCGTGGTGTAAATGAAAAATTCCTTTTATATGATTAACTACAAATAGGACTTTCTGATATAAATCGTATATATATATTAATATTTTTTTTGTAAAAAACAGGAATATATATACATTTGCAATACACGTGATAAAAATCAGATGGTACGTTCCTGCAAATACAGAATCTACCTGACGAAAAGTTTTTCTCGTGAAGACGTTCGATTACTGCCGTTTTGTCCGTAACCGGGTTGAACTTCAAAATAGATGGTAAATATGAATTTAAGAAATGTTGTTCTGATCGCCTTTTACGAGATGAAAGCGATCTCGAGAGAGTGGAGTTTTAAAATGGTCACGGCGCTTGTCGCTCTGATCGTGATTTTTCTTCACGTGATCACGCAAAGTAACCTGGTGGAACCGGAACGGGTTACCGTGTCGTTACCCTCGGCTATCCCTTATGCGAACGCTTGCCTGGTAAACGCGTTCCTGTTTATCGTGATTGTCTTTTTCGCCGGTAATTTTCAGCGTAAAAGTCGCCTGGAGGGAGCTAACGCGGCCCTGTCGGCACGCCCGTTCTCGAACATGGAACTGACGTGCGGTAAAACAGCGGGTTTTTTAATTTTAATGCTTTGCCTGAGTTTTTTCCTGGGGGTGGTGGCGATATTAATTCACTTGTTCTCGAGCGACTCTCCTTTCGCTCTTTATCCTTATGTTTTTTATTTTTTCACGTTGACTTGCCCGTTACTCTTTTTTTTAACGGGACTGGTGACAGGCGTGAAGGGTGTAGTTCGCAATCCTGCCCTGGCCTGTGTTTTATCGCTTGGCCTGTTGTATTTCTTTTTCAACTTCGGCAGCAGTTTTTTTCACGGTATTTTTGACGTGTTGTCCCTCTCCTTGCCCAACTCTTTTTCCGATGTCACGGGATTCGCGGGTCTCGGGGTTTACCTGTTACAACGGGCCTCTTTTTTAGTTTACGGGTGCGGGTTAATCATCCTGGGAGTCGCTTTCGTTCACCGGCTCCCTTCCGGCTCGAGAAGCAATGTCTCCGCCGGTCGCCCTGGAGCGTGGTTACTGGCGTTGGGTGTTGTTCTATCGGGCTTTTACGCGGGTCATTTCATCCGCCGGGATCAGGAGCGGGAGGCGGTTCGGGAAACGTTTGCCAAGTATGAGGCCGTTCCCCGGGTTAGTGTTACCGATCATGATATCGAGTTCAAGCAGGAGGGATACGCCTACTCGGCGTGTAGTAAGCTAAACTTGCAGAATATTCATAACCAGAAGATAGATTCCGTTGTTTTGTATTTAAACCCGGGGTTGGAGGTCGTGAAATTAACCACGGGCGGGGAGATTTTACCCTTTCGGCGGGAGCGACAGGTCTTGATTCTGCCGTTATCGATGGAAGCGGGAGAAACGAGACGGGTAGAAATGGAGTACGGGGGCTCGATCTCCCCGGCTGTTTGTTACCCCGAAGTAACGAATATCGATTCTCTCGCGATGACCCGCCGTTATTACATGTACAACACGGGGCAAAACTACTTTTACCTTCAACCGGACTACACTTTGCTCACGCCAGAATGCTTGTGGTATCCCTCGAGTATACCCCCTGTTAACGTCGATTCGCCCCACCTGTCGGGTCAGGATTACACTCGTTTCACGTTACGGGTAAAAGGGGAACGCTCGAGAGCGGTGATCTCCCAGGGAGAGGAGACGAGGGAAGGAGATGACACTCGTTTCGTGAACAAGGTTGCCTTGCCCGGTTTAACGCTTTGCGCCGGCGATTATACCCGAAAGAGCGCTCGAGTAAACGGTGTTTTGTATGAACTCTTTTTATTCAAGGGGCATGAATACCTCGTTCCCGGGGAAATAACCGC
>NZ_JAQEHX010000009.1:68107-117626 GCF_027666085.1 Sanguibacteroides sp. AM78-02pH3A
TAACCGCGGAAGATGCTGCCGATTTTTGGGAAAAGAAGTGCAGATACAAATACTGGGATAACAAGATAAGGTACGCATTCGATAAACTGTGTCTCGTGGAGACGCCTGTTCATTTTTGCGCTTACGGCCGGGACTGGAAAACCAATAGCGAGCTGGTGCAACCGGAAATCGTGTTTCGTCCGGAGAGGGAGGCGTTACTCTCTATCGCATTCCGGTTGAAAAGCGTTGTTAATATCGGCAATACCCCGACAAGCGAGTTCCTGAACAACTACATTTGGGAGCTAACAATCAAGACACGATACCTCCTGAAAGGGAACCTGTTTTTTAATCAACTGACCGGGAAAAGCGGTAGAAGCGGAAAAAGCAAGGTCAAGAACGAAAACGATATCTCTTACTTGATGCGAAGATATCATTACAACGTGTACTCTACCGAATTCGCAGGGATCGACCTCTTGTTCCGCACTATGCAGGAGGGGTTCGACACCCATTTTGACTACTGGGGAGGTGATGGGTGTTTTAAAGAAGCCAAGTATCTTTCCAACCGGAGTATTGAAGACGCACTACTCGCCCCGGGGGACGGGATCGAGGTGGGGGATCTCCTGTCTTTCAAGGGATCTAATTTTTTGAAGCAAGTGTTACGCGTTATTCCCGCGGAAGAGTTCGCCCGTTTTAACACGGAGTTTATTCAAAGTCACCCGTTCCGGGGCTTTAGTTACGAGGAGTATTGCGGGGAGCTGGAGAAGCGATTCGGCGTCTCTCTTTTGAACCTGACCCGGAAACTGTATAGCGAGCGAGGTTTGCCAGCGTACTATTTTAGAGATGCCCGGGTGGACGACGTGGAAACCCCGGGAGAAAAAGAAGGGTTCGTGTTCAGCATTAAAGCGTGGAATAAAGGAAACAGCGATGGCATCCTCTCGATAAAACGCCTGTACTCCGGCACTATATCGAGAGAGCAACATTATCTTATCTCCGCCGGGGCTTGCAAAGAGATCAAGGTATATTTCGAGGGGACGAGCGAGGGAGCGATCATCGGGGTTCTCACGAACGTTTCCCGGAATGTCCCCTCGTGTTATGATTTCGGTCCCTTCGCCAAAAAAGGCAGGGTAAAAGAAGCGACAGACGGATTTTTCGATGCGGATACCCTTGTTTTCGCCCCGAATCCGGGAGTGTATATCGTGGATAACGATGACCCCGGTTGCCGGGTCATCGAGGAGAGTCGGGTCGTGCAGAAATTTCTCTGGCGAAAGAATTACAAAAACACGCCTTGGGATTGGGCTACCGACCAGGGAGCGTACGGGGAACTTGCCAGGAGTTATTTAGAGAAAAAGTCCGGGCAAGGGGATTCCGATGTCGAGTGGGAGGTGGACTTGCCGGAAGCTGGAGCGTACGAGTTGTTTGTTTACAACAACAAGCCTCTTGCCGGTAGAAACAACACGATGTCTTTTTACAGTCGGGGGAAGAAAGAAAGACAACCGGTACAAAGATACCGCTTTGTTCACGCCGATGGAGAGAAAAAGGTGGCGATCGCCCCGTTGCGCACAAAAGACGGCTGGGTATCGCTCGGGACTTACCGATTTCACGCCGGAAAGGCAAAGGTTACCCTGTCCGGGAGAGGTGCCGATCCACATCAATACCTGTACGCCGATGCCGTGAAATGGGTTAAAGTCAGGTAATCGTGAATCTCCCCGAAAATAAGAGATTACGGAACGATAATGAAAAGTTCTTCTCTTCGAACAATTTAAGCTATTTAAAAACAAATAGTTAGAGAGAAATAAAACAAAAAAAACGAAATGATGAAAACAAGTAAATTTTTTATCGTGTTGATTTTGGTATTAGTATCGAATATCGCGTTTGCCGCAGGTAAAGTCACTTTAACGATCAAACCCCCAGTTCATGACGGGGGTTCCCGTTTGATGATCTATTATGTTGAATATAGGGAAATACATGAAAAAGATTGGAAGGAAAATGGAACTGTTCCTGTACCGATGGTCGGTGGAAAATATGTAGATATGCCTTATACCGCTGAAAATCTAACAGAGGGAGAAACGTATATTTTTAGAGTAAGGGTCGAAAATTATTACGGTACGGGAGAGCCTGGTTCGTCGTCAAAGAAAGTTACAGTTACAAGCGAAGACCAATCCGGAATCGAGGTTCAAAGCGGACCTGGGTTCATTAAACCCGGGAGGGTAAATTCTTCAGTTTTGTCCAATGTCTCGTCAGCCAATCAAATTCGGGCAACAGGAGTTCTTCATAAAAAAGAAGAGGATTAAAGAATATATCTATAAAATTAGAAAAATATATAATAACTTTTATTTCTCTCTAACGTCTGTATTAAATGATTTATGAGTATTGATCATACTCTCTGAAAATGTTATTTAAGATCCTTTGATAAAGTTAACGTCGAATTGGATTTAGGATAGTGGATAGATAAATTCTAATCGATAAACTCATGGTAAGAGGTTATCCAATTAAAAGTGTCCCTAAATAATAGAAACGAGATCTATTTTATTGAATCTTGTTTATTCTCCTCCTCACTCCTAAAAATAAGGCTTTTTCTTGAATACCAACAAGAAAGCCTTTATTGTCCTGCAAAATTTCGTATGTTCATTTCACATAAACAAATAATAATCAACGATATAACAATAAGTATTATAGTTATATCAGGTAATTTTTCGATGATATCGAAAAAAGAAGTACTAAATATAAGGAGAATAAAAAAAGACGACTGAAAAATAAAATTTTCAGTCGTCTCGCTGTAAAAAATGACAATAATACAAAATCTTAACCGAATTTACCTTTCGGTCTGTTTACGCTCTTCTATATCAATATACATATCGCCTGAAAAATCGTTTAACAGATATTTGGCAAAATATCCCCGCATCTTATGTTCCAACAATCGGTTCTCTCTCCCATCTATTGCATGTCCGCTTCGAGGGAGAATCAGCATGTCAAAGTTTTTTCCGGCATCTATTAATGATTGTACCATCCGCATCGCGTGAGCCGGATGAACATTATCATCCTGCATTCCGTGAACGAGCAAAAGATGTCCCCGGCAATTCTCAACCAATTGCATATTGGTACGA
Source organism: Sanguibacteroides sp. AM78-02pH3A (assembly GCF_027666085.1). Lineage (NCBI taxonomy): Bacteria > Pseudomonadati > Bacteroidota > Bacteroidia > Bacteroidales > Porphyromonadaceae > Sanguibacteroides > Sanguibacteroides sp. AM78-02pH3A. Next base: position 71,191 of record NZ_JAQEHX010000009.1, read on the forward strand.
ATTTCCCGAACCTTAAAGTTCGTCCTTTTATCATAGGGTTTATTATCTCGGACTACGCTATCGACGATCTCTTGCACTCCATTGTTTAACTCCACCCAATCAAGAGCATAAATCCGGTTATCATGATTTCCCGATACGGAAACGGCTACCGAATAAAAATCCGGATAGGTCAGTAAAGCAGCCGTAGACATAGCACCTCCCCCGGAATGTCCGTAAATTCCAACCCGAGTAGTATCGATAAACGGATATTGCTTCGCTAAATTTATAATCGCAGCCCGATCATCCGCCAACGGGTAATCTCTCATGTTCCCATAACCAAAACGCTGATACTCTTTTCCCCGGATTGGCGTTCCACCCCGATGGCCGACCTGAATAACCACAAAACCCAACTGAGCCAATTTGGTGGCGTAACTTGAGCTTAAACCAAACGATACCGGTACATATTCTCCCTGCGGTCCGGGATATACTTCCGAGATGATCGGATACTTCCGGTTCGGGTCAAAGTTCATCGGCCTCCACATTACCCCGTAAAGATTTGTAATCGAATCGGCCGCCTTCACCTTAAAACGAATCGGCATATCCCATCCTTTTTCAAGGTAAGGATCAATATCGTGTTTAACCAATTCCAACACAATCCTACCTTTAGCATCCCGAAGAACGCTACGGGGAACCGTGTCGACCCGGGAGAAATTATCAATTATATATTTTCCGACCGGAGATAGCTCTATCTTATGTGTGGCATTCTCCGGAGTAAGGATCTGAAATCCGCCTTTATCAATATTTGTCTTACATAAAACTTTATAATAGGGATCTCTGTCCGGAACAACACCATAAGCATAAAAATAAAGATCCCGTGTCTTTGAATCGATTTCCTGAATATGTCCCGTCACATACTCTCCGGAAGTCAGTGCTCGTTTCAATTGTCCCGTCTCCCCGTCATACAAATAAAAATGCCCGAATCCCGTACGCTCCGATCGATAAACGATCTCTTTACCGTCATTCAAGAAAAAAACCTGAGCCAAAACATAATCGAAAAAAGGTTTATCCACCTCATGAATCAATACCCGTACGCTATCCGTATCCATATCATACACGCATAACTCCTTCTCGTCCCACGTGCGTTTGATACGTTGGAAATAGATCTTTTTTCCATTTTGAGAAGCGTATAAAAACTCGACATATTGATCTTTCCATTTGGAAACATCCAATTCCCGAATAGCGGGAATCGTCACATCAACTAGCTTCAAACCATATTGACAGGCCAAGCTGTCTCCGGCGACGGCATAGCGATAGGTTCGCAAACTCGGGCATTTCCAATGAAGGTAATCCGTAAGATACATCTCTCCCAAGCAGCGTCGATCTTCAGATTGAATTACAAAATGAGTCGAATTCGGCAACCAACAACCGTTAGGCCTTACCTCCCGTTCTTCCATTCCTTTAAAATACTGACCGTAAGAGTTGAATCTCGAACCATCATCCGAAAGTCGGACAAGCGTAGAATCACCGCTTTTTTCCGGATTATGCGCTAAAAACAGATTATGATCCCTTACAAACAAAATGTATAAGCTATCCGGAGAATACTCCCAGGCAGAAGGCTGGCCGTAATATTCCCACTCTTCCGCTTCCGATTTCATCACTCCGGTTTTCAAATGATAGGAAAATTTTTCATCACCGAGATAGAATGAGATCTTTTTCAACGAACGATCAAAAGTTATCCCGTCCAGCCCCAGATTATCGGGATTTACCTTGTTCCCCGTCAATCGATTTACCTTCGTTGCTATATCCCGGTTATCAAACAACAGCTCTTGTTTTCCTCGTTGCGGATAGACAATATAGTATTTCATACTACCGCCATCTTTGTATCGAAACCAAAAATTATCCGTGCCGTTAATAAAATAAGGAACAATAGAAAATCCACCCCCGAATCCCTTAAACTCTTTTTCAAACCGAAAAACCTGTTCGTAGTCTGCTTGCGCAACAGCCGAAGCCATCACCGCCATACAAGCTAACAAAATAAATACCTTCCTCATCTTACCTTCCGTTAAAATAATAGTTTCCGACTCCCAATTTCCAAATAACATCGCGTATCTTTCCGAAGCTCCGAGTCGAACCGTAAACTTTATTGCTGAACTTATACAAGCTACTCATATCCTTACCGTCGTACTGCAATTCGTATATATCAAAGAATCCATCTTCAAATGCGACTCCGATATGATGTTCGAAACTCTTTGCCCCATAACCGAACATGGACTGAGTGGCCATAGAAACGATCTCCTTATCGAACGTCCGGACAATACCGAATTCATATTTATGGAAGGTCTCGTCGACTTCAAAATAATAGATATTCTGTTTATCGCAAACATATACCATATTGCAATTCCGAAAAGTACCGAGTTTTACAAAATCGGTAATTCCGTGTTCCCGCGTCAAATTAATCTTCTGCGAGCTGTATATTTTCACGTGCTTCGCGGAAGAAGGCGCTCCTCCGACAAACAGATGTAACATATATTCCCCTTCCGGGTTTTTAGAAACAACTGCACTCCCGGAAACTCCCTCTTCCTTTACCCTAAAATAATCCGATTCCATAACCTCATCCGTTAAATCCGTAAAATGTGCGGCAAACTCCTCTTCTTCATAAACCAACTCCATCTCCGTAAGATTCCGTCTATTACTGTAATAATCGGAATAGATCCCCAAGTACCTCTTTTTTCCGACAGCATCTTCTTCTATGGCATAAATCGTTCCGGACTCCACGTAATCGCTAAATATAATATTCGATATTTTTCGTTTTCCACCTAAATAAACCACATCTTTGGAAAAATATCCCAAATGATAACCCGTGGCGGGATTACACCTTCGAGTATACAATAAACCGTCTTTATCTAATAAAAAACTATCGAAACAGGTATGAAGCAAATCCACGGGATGGAAAGCAACAGGTAATAACCCGTTACTAAACTCCTCTTCTATAAATGTCTCTTTTTTCAACGACTCTCCATTCAACTCCATAAATTGATTTCTTTCGGGTAGGGCCGTTTTAACAGTAACTTCCCCGAATACCCGATTATAATCGTCGAAAGCGTAATGTTCCCTTAATTGTAAAGGTTTTCCATTTATAGGTTCCCCGTACAAATCACTGTAACAATTGATATAATCCGCTATATACACAACCGTATCGTTTGTCCCGGTCTGAGAATTACTCGGAATCCTACCCGCCTTCACAAATCCCAAATCACTATTTTCTCCATTTTCCGTCAATAACAAAAATCCCATTTCATAGAGGGGTTTCACCTCGATCGAAAACTCCTTGTAAAATTTCGCTCCGGTTTTCTCATCCTCCACGGTCAGCAATCCTCGTAAAGAACCTAACTCTTTTGCCACGTGCGTATAGACAGAATCATGTGAAACGACCTTACTCTCTATTTGCCATTCGTATTTTACGCCCGCCGGATTTTTCTCGTCAAAGGTGAGTTCCGGTTTAAAAGTACGCGATTCGTTGACGACCATAGTAACACTATTAGGCAACTTTACCCCTATGGTATAAATTTTACCGTAATCATAATTCCCTTTATCCTCAAAACAGCTCATGCAATTCAAAAGGCAAGCAAGGATAAATATGTATTTTATCGTATTCATAATGTTTATGTTTTAAATGACTAACCTATAACCGGTACTGATATAAATCCACCGTTCTCTTCATCCGGGATAGGCTCCCGATCAGCTAACCAATGCTTAAATCTCAAGGCGGCGATACGTCTCTCGCCGTCGCTCATTTCACTCATATCCGTTATTCCAGTTGCTTCCATGAAAAGCTCAAATTTTCTTTTGGAATAGGTTCCCAAGTAAAACCGTTCGACGACCCTTTCATCCCACCAGGAAGGTCTTATAGCAATATCCGTAACAGAGAGAATCGAATGACTCCAAACGCCTCCTGTAGATAAAAAGATCTCTGATTCCTCCAACTTCAACTTTAAAAATAATTTTTCCGTTCGCAATAACGGATGATTTTTTAATTTTATACTGAACGTATCCGATACAACCCCTCGCCTGAAAACAAATCGCTCCGGTAGTACAAACATATCACTCGCGAGCGTCGATGCTGTATCCACCTTCACGATAAATTCTCTATCTTCCTCAAGAAGGTCACCGGTCAAATTAACAACAACAGGATATTCATACTCTTCGTCTAAGGTAAAGAAAAAGGAAAAATAGAGCGTATCCTTTTCATTCGACTCGAAAGAAAGATACCGGGGAGAATTATAAAGCTCTATTTTCCGCTGTTCGCAAGCCCAAAGCATAAGGGGAAAAATCAACATTCCCATTAATTTATATTTCGTTTTCATCATCCAAATTTTTAATTATTCATTTCGTCTATTTCCGGCGAGGGTAATACAAACTCTTTTTCCAACGTCTTCTCGGTCCAAGCATCTATAACGACAGGCATATGATGACGTTTATAAAAAAAGAACAACTGACCTTCTCCGTACACTTCCCGACGCAAATCTTTCAATATAATATTCTTTATAAATTCCTCTTTCGTGTTATACCCTGCCACACCTGCACGGGAACCTCTTTTACGAACGACAAAATACACGTAATCTTCAGCTAATTCCGGATCTTCATCAAAAACGGCTTCGGCAGCAATATAGTACATCTCGCTTAAACGAATCATGGGTATCATTTTACTGCAATACTTCCCTTTACCTTGTGTCAGTTCTTTTAATCTTTTGGGAAGCGGTTGATCTGATCCGTATAGCGGGTGGTCTTCCCACGCTTCATAGCGGTAATCGTATTTTTTATCACTATTAGAAAACAAGCCGTCTACATCTTGCATACATATATAATTGTTCTCCTCGAAGTATCCGGTCGAATAATCCGTCAGATTATTATTGTATAAAGCAAAAAACACATCGTCATAATATTTGAGATTACTTTGAGACTCCACATCGTCTCTCGTTGTAAATTCGATCCAATCCTCTTGTTCATGCAGATCGATCAACTCTTTAGCATAAGCGAATGCACTCTTTTCATCTCCCTTGTACATATAGACACGGGCCAATAAACATTTAACAGCCCAATAATTTAACCGGTATCCCCGGAATTCTAAAAAACGATTGCTTTCAAAACTCGTTAATTCCAATCTCGCTTTAAGTTCCTTTACCCTTTCCAATTTACTCCGGTCATACTCTTGTACCAATTCATGCGCTTTTTTCAAATCACTAATAACAGAATCCAAAAAGACGGAACTTTTTACCTTATCCGGAAAATAAACAGGGAACTCGGTTACATAAGGTAAAGCCTTTATTTCACCATCTACTTTTATACTGGGAGCAAACAAACGTAATAAATCGAAATGCACGAGAGCCCTGACCGCATAAGCTTCTCCTAAAATAAGATCCCGTTCTCTCTCTTGCAACGAGAATAGATTAGGATCGGCGATTAGAATATTCTTTATTAACACGTTACAATTGGCAATAATATTGTATCCTTCTGTCCAAAAAGTCTTGATTATCGTTTTCACCCGGGTATATTCGTAATTATATTTGGACGCCTCTTCATAAGCATGATTCTTCGTGTTCTCCGTATCATAATATTGTGCCAAGATATCCAAAAATCCCCAAGATAATTCCTGCCCGTACATACCTTGTTCAGCCATCGACTTATAAAGTCCATCCAATTGAGTATAAAATCCTTCTACCCGGGAGAATAGATCTTCTTCTGAAATCTGTTCTTTAGGCTCTATGGTTAACCATGAATTACAAGACATAAATGCCAAGCATATTCCTAAAACACACCATCTATTTAGCATAATTTAAAAATTAATCATTAGGTTGAAATTAAAACTCCGGGCAAAAGGGTAATCCAATCCTCTCTCCCGTTTCACGCTACACAGTTGAAACAATTCTCCGCATCCGATTTCCAAACGCACTCTTTCGAGTCCCAATTTTTCCGAGGAAGATTTACCCAATTCGTATTGCAAAGACATCGAGCTTAATGAAAACATATTATAGTCCTGCATAAAACGGGACGTAGGTCGTGTCTGTTTATATCTCTCCTTAATATCTTTTAACGGAGCTTTATCGCCGGGATTTTGCCACCGTTGGCTCAACACCCGCTTATCCACATTTTCAGTTTCTATATTCGCATTCTCGACATAATATACCAACGTTTCATTGTACCGCTCGCTACCGAACTCATAAGAAAAATTGGCCGTCAAGGTAAAATTCCGATAGGTTGCATGTAATCCTAAAGACCCCGATCCCAAAGGCTCCGTATCTCCGATAACGACATACTCCTTCGGATCATTTTCAAAAACCACGGCCCCTTTTTTATCTAAAAACACCTCTTGTCCGGTAGCCGGATCTATTCCCAAAGAACGCATCCCGTATTTAGCCGTTAAAGAACCTCCCTCGTAAAATTTCGTCCAGATTTTCCGTTCATCCGACTGCTCCCCCAATGCTTTATCCGAGTTGTCATAATACGCTTCTACTTTCCGATTATAATCTTCCAACGATTTACCGATTTCAAGCATCCTGTTCTTATTCCGGGCGATGTTACCGTTCAGAGCTAATGAGAAATCCCGCCCCTGATACACACTCGCGTAGATATCGAACTCCACTCCTTCGTTCCGAACCTTGCCCAAATTATCTTTATACACGCTAAAACCGGAAGTGGAAGGAATAGTGACATCATTTACCATATCGACGGTTGTTTTATTATAATAAGATAACTTCAGATTGATCTTACCCCTCAAAAAAGAGGCATCTACCCCCACATCTACAGTACTTGTTTTTTCCGGCTTTAAAGAGTGATTCCCCAAATAGGTGATTTTAGTCCCGAAACCCGTCACATACCAATCATCGAACATATTTACAAAATAGTTCCGGGCAGCATAAGCCGGAAAATTAATATTTCCGATCATCCCGTAAGAGCCTCTCAACCTCAATCGATCCAACCATTCCGTGTTTTCCAAAAAACTGTATTTATGAATATTAATTCCAAGGCCACAAGCCCAATAAGGAGAACCTTTTTTCTCCGTCCCGAAAACCGAAGAACCCTCGTAACGAAAAGAAAAATCCATCAGGTAAATATCGTTCCAACTATAATTCAAAATACCGTTTATTCCGGCAGAACGGGAAGTAGTTTCTCTCTTACTGGGCTTCCCGTTAACCTCCGACGCATAATTCACGGAAGACAAATGCCCCGAAGGAAAACCGACATAGTGTGTATATACCGAATGACTCTTATTCTCTGTCAACTCTCCGTTAATGGCAATATTAATATCGTGTTTCTCTATCGTTTTATTTAAACTTATCCCCAAACGAACATTGACTCTACTGGAACCTCCGACATCGGTATACAAATCCCCGGCAACCAAATTATCTACCGAAATCTTCCGGGAGCTGTACTTCGAAAGCGGATCTATAAAACGACTGTCATCATTCCATTTTTGAGTCACTCCCAATGATCCCTGAATCATCAAATAATTCGTCACGTTACAACGCAACTGCAAATTATCCATCAGTTCATGTTGAGTCGTTTTCGCAAAACTCTCCAATCGAGCTTCATACATCGGGTTAGGAGAATCTCCCCCCGATGCGAATGTCGTGAGTTCTTTCAACAAGTTCCCGTTCGCATCTTTATACTTTACATAAGGCAATTGATGGGAATAATCCCGAAACGCTCCATAAGGAGAATCGGCCGTAGAAGTATAATGGTAAGAAACAGAATTACGTAAGAATAATTTTCCGTATTTCAAATGAATATTAAACTCGCCTCCCCAAGTATTTCGCTCGGAACCTTTCATTACGCCATCGTTTTGCGAATAATCCACGATAAGGCTATAACGAATAGCCTTCGAACCACTTTCAACCTGTAAACTATGATCGTGTCGAAAAGCCGTACGCAAAGGCAAAGCCATCCAATCCGTATCTACACCCTCCACATAGACGGCATTCCACCTTTTCATATACAACTCCTGCCCATCATACATGGGAGAGTTTGAATTCGGATCATAATCAAAGACACCGGAACGTTTCTCTGCCTCCAACTTTTCTCTCGCGTTCATCAGATTATATCCGGACAAATCAGGAAATTCCACGGATCCCGTCACGTTATAGCTGACCTGTAACCCACCTTCTTTAGGGGTACGGGTCGTGATAACGACTACCCCGTTTGCAGCCCGCGAACCGTACATGGCCGTTGCCGCGGCATCTTTCAGGAGGGTCACCGACTCTATCCGGTTCGGGTCCAAATCGTAAATCTTACGTATATCCACCTCAAACCCATCTATCACAAACGTGGGAGTATTCGGGTTCGCCTCCAATGAAGATTTCGCAAACGGATTCGCTCCCAACTCATCCAACTCCATTTTACCCAAGCTCGAACGCCCCCGAATCGTTACTTCTGGCAATTTATTCGGATCGGAACCGGCTAAATTATCCTCCGTAATCTTAAACGACGGGTCGAATATTTGTAAGGCTTTTATAATATTCGTTCTCGATACCTTTAACAAATCGTCTCCCCGTATCGTTCTCGCGTTTCCGGTAAAACTTTTGGTATTGATATTTCCGTAACCCGTAACCACGACCTCCTCCATCTCTTCAACATCATCCTCCATTTTTATAAGAATAGGCTCTCCGGGCACAACCGCATGTTCTACCTTTTTCATTCCGATAAACGAAAATACCAATACCGGATTTTTCGATTTTTTTAGTGCAAACGTAAACTTACCCTTTGCATCGGTTGTAATTCCCAAAGTCGTCCCTTTCAGTACGATGGTGACTCCCGGAAGCGGAACCCCCTTGGAATCGGTCACTTCTCCCGTCAAAATCATCTTCTCAACAGCAGGCGATACCGTCTTCTTTTTGATAATAATCGACTGCATTTCAAATTTGTAGGTAAAAGAAGTTTTTTCAAACAATCTGGTCAGAACCGAATCCACCGTCACGTTTTTCAAGTTTAAGGTCACCGATCCGATCTCTTTCAATTGTTCCGCATTATACACGAAATTCAACCGGGTCTGTTTGTTGATCTCTTTAAATACATCCTGTACACCTACCTTTGTCAGGTGAATCGTTACTTTTTGCTGTTGAGCCGCTACCACTCCCGGTAGTAAGATCACGGACAACAACAAAATCACTTTAAAAACCCTGGTTTTTCCATTTTTTAGGCATAAAAGCCGCCCAAGACAAAACCATCTTCGATTTTTTTCCATAAATTTGTATATTACTATTTAACACTCGGATGTGTAAACATCCATCTTCTACCGAAAGTTGCTGGAACAACTTTCGGTTTTTTATTTTACTACAATTACATGATTTTCAATATCAAATTTTACCGTAGCCGTCTCTTCGATCAAATGAAGGATATCCCGGACATCCGAAAAACGTTCCATAATACCCGTAAAAGTCTGATACCTTATCTCCTGATTCTCATAGACGACCTCAATGTCATACCAACGACTTAAACGCTTCATGATCTCCTCGACAGTCTCATTCTCAAACACGAACTTACCCTCTTTCCAGGCAGTATAAACAAACGGATCGACCTTTTCTTTGGTGACTAACCGCGTACTTCTACAATACGTTGCCATCTCATCCGGACAAAGTAGGGTCTCTCTATCCGAAAAAACATCCTTTATGCAAACACTTCCATCTACCAGCGTCGTCCGTATGGTATCACGATCATAACAATTCACGTTAAATCTCGTCCCCAACACCTTCACTTCCATCCCTCCGACATTTACAACAAAAGGATACCGATTATCATACGCCACTTCAAAATAAGCCTCTCCCCTTAAATATACCCTTCTCTCCCTTTCCGTGAATCTTACAGGGTAACGGAGACTCGTTTCCGAGTTCAGCCAGACTTTCGTTCCATCCGATAATTCTATCGGGTAAAAACCTCCTTTCGGCACATTCAGGGTATTGTAAATCTCCTCTCCGCTCGAGTCAACCTTCACCTCCGCGTAACTCAAACCGTGCAAGGAGTCGTTACGAATTCCCGTTGCCGACAAATCTTTACATCCACTCCCCGTTTTACTCAATTGAATCGTTTGACCATCCGATAATATCAATTCAATCGCCGCACCTTCCGGGCGAAATGCTTCGGTTCGTATCGTCGAGTTTTCTCTCCCCGTTATTTGCAACTCTTTTACAGCCCATATCGCGGAAAATCCCAATAACACGACAGAAGCCGCTATGGAACGATACCAAATCAACCGACGCCTCTTTCGTCGGCCAATGGTTTGTCGCAAGTGAAAGTAAACAGCCGACCTATCCTGCTCGAAATCGACAGTCGAACTCTTTTGCCGGATAGCAACCAGCTCTTTCAATAACTCCACATGTTCGGGGATACTCATCCACTGCTCAACCTCCCTGTTTTCTAACGCTTTCCTGCAGGAAAGAATCTTAATGGCAAATTTTATATCTTCCTCGTGATAGCTCATCTTCTCTTATTTTTACATCTAATACCCCCACCCCCCAAAAACGGGTGACACGCAAAACCTACTTTTTTCAAAAAAAATTAAACCCATCCGACAAATAATAAGCAAGTATCAATCAAAAAAGATATAACGCCATGAAAATAAGAGTTTTTATCGGGACAATATGCATTACCTGTAATCAAAAGCATCAACAATATACACTTACTATCTTATTAACAGAAAGTTATAAGCCTACAACAAAAATTTCATTACTTTTTCTTACCTTTGTATAACTCCTGATCATATTATCATTAGCAGAACATAATAATAATCGAAATCCACGTGCAATTAAATCAAAAAAGATATGCAGTATCATAAAGATAAAGACATGAATGAACGTACCACTTTTCTTTATAACAAAATATCCTCATTAATTCAAACTACTCGGGAAAAAGTGGCAACAACTATAAATCTTGCAATGGTATATACTTATTACGAGATTGGAAGATATATTATTGAATATGAACAACAAGGAAATGAAAGAGCTCAATATGGCAAGTCTGCGCTAAAAACACTCTCCATACGGTTGACGGAAAACTTTGGAAGTGGGTTTTCGTATCCGAATATAAAAAGGTTCAGACAATTTTATTTAACATATTCGGAAAGGCTCAACAGTGTTGAGCCTATTACGGAGAATAAAATTCCCGAAGAAAGATATAAAGTTACACCCCAAGCCTTAGGTACTAATTTTCCTTAAGTTGGTCTCATTACCTTATATTAATGCGTATTGAAAATTTAGAAGAACGTAACTTCTACGAAATTGAATGTACAAAACAACATTGGAGTGTCCGACAGCTAAGTAGACAAGTTGGTTCAAGTTTATATGAACGATTGGCCTTAAGTCGCAATAAAGACGAAGTATTACGTTTAGCTCAAAAAGGACAAACGATAGAAAAACCATCTGATATCATTAAAAATCCTTTAACTTTAGAATTTTTAGATTTAAAGATTGAATCTGTTTATAACGAAAGTAAATTAGAAAATGCCATAATTAATAAACTACAAGATTTTCTACTTGAATTAGGCAAAGGTTTTTTATTTGAATCCAGACAAAAACGTTTTACATTCAACGAGCAACATTTTTTTGTCGATTTAGTCTTCTATAACCGACTATTACAATGTTACGTACTTTTAGATTTGAAAGTAGACAAACTTACACACCAAGACTTAGGCCAGATGCAAATGTATGTCAATTACTTCAATCGGCATGTCAAACAAGAGTTCGAGAAATCGACTATAGGGATATTACTTTGTCAAGAAAAAAATGATGCTTTAGTCGAATTGACACTACCCAAAGACGCCAATATCTACGCTACTGAATACGCTCTTTATTTACCTAATAAGAAGATTTTACAAACCAAATTAAAAGAATGGATTGAAGAATCTAAAGATAACCAAGAAGCAATAACTTAACATCAATCTTACATGAAAGAATTTGACCCCAACAATTATACCAAAACAATTAAAATTCTACATTAAATAAAACAGAATGCGAAGCATAAACCGGATTATTTATACCGGATGAAAAACATAATCACACGGTCTTCTAATTCATTGCGCAAAAATCTTAACGCTCGGGCAAGATGTGTTTTAACGGTATTTAAACTAATTCCGAGTTCTTCCGCGACCTCTTTGTATTTCTTCCCTTCCACCACACATTTGATCAAAACATCATGTTGCATTTCCGATAACAGACACAATTGCTCTTCCAAGCGAACAAGACGTTTCTCGTGTTCATCCAATTCCCCGGCTGCCGAATCAAATAACGTTTCCAATTCGTATTCGCTTGTTTTCACCACGCTTAAATGCCTTAAATAATTCAATGCCTTATGCTGCGCCAAAGCAAACAGGTAAGATTTTACAGGATATACCGGATTCAAACATTTCCGTTTATTCCATAGCAATAAAAAAGCATCGTGTACGATATCTTTCGCTATCTCCTCATCCCTTACATAATTATACGCAAAACCCGTAAGGTTGGAAAAATGCTTACTAAATAGCTTTTCGAAAGTTTGACCGTCAAAAAGTTCTTCCATTATGCCATGCTTATAATAAATTATTATATTATATACATGCAAATGTAAGCTTTTTACCGAGTATTACAATAATATTAACACAAGGAACAGAGACCTGTTATAAAACGACGAGGCCGTTTGAGTTTTTCAAACGGCCTCGTCCATCTATATTATACCGTGATTAGGCGGGAATCAAACCGGAAATAAGAATCAATACCAACAATCCCAAGATCGCGTACAACTCGGGGAACACGGCCAATACCATCGTAGTTCCGAATACATTGTATCCGCTACCGATAGCGATAATACCGTTCGCACAAACCTGTGCCTGACGAATAGCCGAAAAGAAGGCTACCAACCCAAGACCGATACCCGCACCGAATATAGCGGAAGCAACGCCCCAATCCATAGCAGGATTCAAATGACTACTCAACAGGAAGTATCCCACGAATCCGTACAATCCCTGAGAAGAAGGCAAAGCGGACAGACCGATATATTGACCGGAAGCCGTCGGGTTTTTCTTTAAAGCCCCCACGGCAGCATTACCGCAAATTGTAACACCATAAGCACTACCAACACCTGACAATGCTACCATCAATGCAATTCCTAAATAAGCTAATAAAATTGGTTCCATAATTTAAAACGATTAATTTGTTATTTCTAATAATTTCTATTTTCTAATTAAGCTACTTTTTTCCTAAAAGGTTCATATTGTTTACCCCCTCCTTCAAAACTGGCATTCTTGTAAAACTCCACGAAAGTGAGTCGCATCGGATGCACGAAAGCCCCGATCATACACAAACCGAAATTTATCGAGTGTCCGATCAGCAGGATCAAAAAGGCGGCTATAAATTGAACGACAAAAGGTAATGACGAGGTCAATTCGAAAGCAAGCGTATTAAATACACCGCCTAAAATACTACCTGTCAAACCCAAAGCAAAAAGACGGATATAAGACAAGGTATCTCCCAACAAGCCGGTTGCCATATTGTAGGTTCCCCATAAAGCCGAACCGAGATTCGTGAACACTCCTTTGCCCGGAGAATTCATAAAGAGAATAACGATAGCACATATACCGACGATACCGTACAAAACATAGGTCAACACGAGAGGTAATGTCATTCCCAATGCCGGAAGACCGAGCAAAACGATCCCCATAAGGATCACCACGACCCAGGCAATTGTCGACATAGCGTACTTAAAGCCGTACTGCTTCGTCAATTTAGCCGCACTGATGCACATTCCGAAAAGGATCTGTACAATCCCGACTACAACTGCAAGTACCATCATCGGATTATAGCCCCCGAGGTATTTTCCATAATTCGCTTCCGTCAAAAAGTACTCTTTCACGCCTTTCAGCCAAGGCCATTCAACGGAATCAAGGGCGATACCGAAAAACGATCCGGTAAGAATACCCACTACAATGGTGGTAATACCCAAAATTTGTCCTAACACGAGATACCCTTTCAGCTCCGGTTTAGCCTTCCGCCCCAACCAGAAACATACGGCCCAAATCAACAAACCATATCCTCCGTCTCCCATACACAAGCCGAAAAACAGCATGAAGAAAGGAGCTAAAAACGGGGTAGGATCCAATTCGTTATAGTTCGGTAAAGCAAACATCCGGGTGATCGGCTCGAATAAACGGGTATAAGCATTATTACGCAATAAAACAGGCACATCATCCTCTGGTGTCGGCCGGCTAAATTCGAAATAAGTATCCTTGGTCTCTAAAAATTTTTTCATCTCCTCTTCCTTCTCTGCCGGAATCCACCCTTCCAAAGCGATGACTTTCTCTTCAACCAAAGCCCTCGCCGCATCTTCAACCTTCAATTCGTCCACGATCTCACCGACATGCAACCGATAATCCTTTAAACGATGGATCGCATCCTCCGCTTCCCGATCTAATTTCTGATTCAACGTTAAAGCCTCTTTTCGTAAACGCTCCATCTCTCCAGCCAATTTTTCCGCCGATTCCGTCGGAAACACGAAGGGATCTGCCTCCAAATCCACTTTCGTTCCAACAGGTGTCACCGTCACGAAATACTTCTGTCCCATCATCTCGTTTACCACAACGGCATTGTAAAGCCCTTCCCATGCGGTATCGAATTTCTGGTCCTGTACCGTAAAGAAACGAAGCTCCCAGCCTGCCTTTTTCAATCCCTCGATCCGGTCTCTGGAAAAATCTCCCCAAGGACGATATTGCGCGTATTCTTTCTGGACATAGGCCAATTCCTGATCGATTTGCTCTAAACGACGATAGCTGTTATCCAAATACTCCAACAACTGATCGTCGGCAACGTCGACTTTTTCCTTCTGATCGGTCGCGTTCCGATTTTCCAATCGCATAATCATCTCGCCAGCCTGTTTGATCAGCATCAACTTGGTCTGCAAGGCTTTATCCTCGGCCGAACGCTCTACATTTTCATGGATATGAACCACTCCCTTTTCCCGAAGTTCCTCGAGAAATTGCTGATATTCTTTATAAAAAATCAACAGGGATATTTTTTTCATAGGTACTATCATGACTCTGCCTCCATCATTTTACGGTTTTTCACGATCTTTTGCGAAGACTTGGAAAGATTCTCCTCATCCTCCAAGAAACGCTTAATCTTCCGGATTGCCTCCTGGAATCCGGGGATCTGTACTTTCTCGTACAAATTCACCTTCTGAGTGGTCTTCTTCCTCGCCTTATCCAATAACTCCATTTTACGCATGTAAAACTCCCTTTCCAAAGCGATATCGACCACCTCTTTGATGTATTGTACCCCGTCAAGGAACCACCCCGGCCGGTTAAACAAGCTGAAATCCTTTACCTCGTATTCCACCCCGTCCAAGACAGGGGTTTTTACTCCGGCAATTTTCTTTACAGACATATTTACCTCCTTCACCACGAGAATATCTTTCGAATACTCGTCGTAAAGTTGTAACATATCATGTAATTGATTCAAAGTCTCTTCCAACTTCTCGTCAAACTCGTCGGCAACTTGCTTTGCCTTTTTCACTTCCGACCGTAATGCGGACTCCTTATTTTTGATGGTAGGCAACGCCCGCACCCGCATCTTCAGTTGTTTATCCAACCCCTGAAGCGAAGTTTTATTGTATTGAAATTTTATTGCCACCTTTCAAAATATTAAATTCAGATTTCTATTCCATATATCATGATTCTTTGATTGGATGATATAGTGATTCCGTGATTATCTATTCATACCGGCATTTTTGGTTCGAATAGAAATTACCACCATTGATATTATTTCATTAATCTCCGTCTTCAATGCAATTAATTCCTCAACAGGCAATAATTCAGATTCTTCGATTATTTCGAACCAATAGGCAGTTTCATCCGCTTCTTCCTCTACAATCCTCATTTTATTAATGAAATCCTTATCAGATTTAGCCCGACAAACTGCTCGATAATTGGCTCCTACCGACAAAGCAGATCGTAGAATTTGATCTTTTACAATCCATGCCAAACGTGTTTCCGGAAATTTTTCAACCATCCGAATGACATCTAAGCCTAATTGCTTGGTTCTACGTTTAAACTCGATCTGATTCATAATCACCTAATAACATAATCCCCTAATCACATAATCACTTAATCACATAATCACTTAATCACATAATCTTTATATCCGCCAAATTCTTCTACTATTTCCGCCTTGATTCCCAATTCCGAGCGGTTGAAATACTTCCGGAACAAAGTCCAAGCCGTATCCAACATCTGGTCGGTGGAGATGTTGACGTCGATGGCCAACAAATCGTTCGAATACTCTTTCGCGAAATCGAGAGTCCGGCGGTCATAATCCGTCAAATCGAATCCGTTCTCCATTTTGGTCCGGGCATTGGCAGCATCGGCATACAGACGAATAGCGGCATTCATAACCTGCGGATGGTCCTTACGGGTTTTCTTACCGATCACCAATTGTTTCAAGCGGGACAAGCTTCGGAAAGGATCGACGATAACCTTACCGATTTCCGTATCTTTACGCAAGAACAATTGTCCCTCCGTAATGTATCCGGTATTGTCAGGGATAGCATGTGTAATATCTCCCCCGGAAAGAGTGGTTACCGCGATAATCGTAATAGAACCACCTGCCGGGAATTGTACGGCTTTCTCGTAAATTTTCGCCAAATCGGAATAAAGCGAACCGGGCATAGAGTCTTTAGAAGGGATCTGATCCATACGGTTGGACACGATACTCAAGGCATCCGCGTACAGAGTCATATCCGTCAACAATACCAATACCTTCTCGTTTTTATCCACGGCAAAATACTCGGCAGCAGTCAACGCCATATCCGGAACCAACAAACGCTCCACGGGAGGAGCCTCCGTCGTATTCACGAAGCTGACGATACGATCCAAAACCCCGGCGTTGTCGAACAAATTCTTAAAATACAAGTAGTCATCATTCGTCAATCCCATTCCCCCCAAAATAATCCGGTCGGCCTGCGCACGCAAAGCCACGTTGGCCATTACTTGATTATAGGGCTGATCCGGGTCCGCAAAAAACGGAATCTTCTGTCCCGATACCAAAGTATTATTTAAGTCGATACCCGCTATACCCGTGGCTATCAATTCGGAAGGTTGTTTTCGGCGTACCGGATTCACGGAAGGACCGCCGATTTCACGTTCATCGCCGTCGATAGCCGGACCCCCGTCGATCGGATCTCCAAACGCGTTGAAAAAACGACCGCATAAATCTTCTCCGACTTTTAAAGTAGGTGCCTTTCCGAGAAATGTCACTTCTGCATTTGTCGGAATCCCTTCCGTTCCGGAGAACACCTGAAGGGTTATATCATCTCCCCAGATTTTCACGACCTGAGCCAAACGGCCGTTCACGATAGCTAACTCGTCATTTCCGACGCCCTGAGCTTTCAGTGAACACGTGGCTTTCGTGATCTGGGTGATCTTCGTGTAAACTTTTTGAAAAGCAACTGACATAATCAAATTTTAATTTTTATAACCTAACGATTCGGTGATTGCAGATTCTGCGATTCAGTAATTCAATCACAAAATCCTTTAATCATTTTTTTTTCTCTCGTTAATAATTTCCTTCACTTCTGCCTCGTATTTCTTAAAGTGTTCAGACTGGAACTCGGAATAGTTCATCTGTTTAAACCCGTTAATGATACGTTTGAAATAGGGATTTACCTCTTCAAAGGAGTCAAAATCAAAATCGGAACGCACGACATCCAACACGGCATTCAACATATACTTCTGACGCTCCATAGAGGTCGAACCGTCGATATTATCAAATGCATCTTGTTGCAAAATAACAAAGTCTATCAATTCCGATTTCCAGTAAATCAAATGATACTCCAAAGGTACACCGTCATCCCCCAGGATATCGATCTGTTCGGCAGTTTCCCGTCCACGAACCAACATATTCCGCGCTTCGTTTACATCGGCGATCCAATGATCCGAGATATTCTTCTTTGCAAACTCCATGAACTCCGGATACTCTAAGTATTTGGAATAAGACTCCAACGTATCGATGGCCGGATAACGCTTGGCATCCGCACGAGCCTGCGAAAGAGCGTAAAAACAACGGGCTACCTTCTTCGTAGATTCCGTAACCGGCTCTTTCAAGTTACCTCCCGCGGGAGATACCGTACCGATAAAAGTGACAGAACCGGTTTTCCCGTTATTCAGGTAGACCATTCCGGCACGAGCGTAGAAATTTGAAATAATGGCAGACAAGTCCATAGGGAAAGCATCCTGTCCCGGAAGTTCCTCCATACGGTTGGACATCTCACGCAAAGCCTGAGCCCAACGAGAGGTAGAGTCCGCCAGCAAAAGGACTTTCATCCCCATGGAACGATAATATTCACCGATGGTCATAGCCGTGTAAACCGAGGCTTCACGGGCAGCCACGGGCATGTTGGAGGTATTGGCAATGATCGTCGTTCTCTCGTATAATTTACGTCCCGAGCGAGGGTCTTCCAACTCGGGGAACTCCGTGAAAATTTCTACAACCTCATTAGCCCGTTCACCGCAAGCAGCCATGATGATAATATCCGCATCGGCAAAACGGGAAAGAGCATGTTGCAATACCGTTTTACCCGTTCCGAACGGACCGGGAATAAATCCGGTACCCCCCTCTAAAATCGGATTCATCGTGTCGATTACCCGTACTCCCGTTTCCATCTGACGGAAAGGACGCGGCTTATCCACGTAATTTCTTACGGCGACCTTCACCGGCCACTTCTGTGTCATCGTCAACGGAAACTCTTTACCGTTTTCGTCTTTTACGATGGCAATCGTATCTTCAATCGTATACTCTCCGGCATCCGCGACGGAAACTACCGTGTATTCGCCTTGCATCTTAAAGGGAACCATAATCTTATGGTCCAACCAATTCTCTTTCACGTTTCCTAACCAGTCTCCGGCTTTTACCCTATCTCCCGGTTTAGCCAAAGGAGTAAAACTCCATTTTTTATCGACTTCCAACGGATTCGTGTATTCTCCTCGTTTTAAGAAAACTCCGGTCATCTTATCCAGGTCATTTTGCAAACCGTCGAAATTCTTCGATAGCAACCCCGGTCCCAAGGTGACTTCCAACATATGGTTTTCAAATTCTACCAACGTACCGGGTTTCAAACCACGCGTACTTTCAAATACCTGCACATAAGCAATATCTCCAACGACCTTGATGACCTCCGCCATCAGCCTCTCGTTACCCATCAGAATGAAACAAATCTCATTCTGGGAAACCGGGCCTTCGGTACGCACAAGCACGAGGTTGGATATAATACTATGAACTTTTCCTTGTGTTTTATCCATTTTTCAATTTTTAATTTTTAATCTCTCCATCTTAAATTTCCGGGAATTCTTCCCTTGTAAAATTTAAAATCATTTGAACTCCTCCGTGAATTCAAAACTATGCCTGAACTTCTCGACCATCTCCATGAATACCTTACGTCCGGACTCCGAACTCATCTTGCTCCATCTTTCAATAATCATCAATTGCAACATAAAGCTCAAAACCTTCTCCACGGAAAAATACTCGAAAACAACGGCTTCCTCTATAAAGTCCCAATGCAACAAATCCAACCCCCGCTCCCTTTCCACCAAATTAGGATTAGCCATTAAAGATATCACCTTATCCACGTAAGGATAATCCATAGCCAAGCCAAAATCTTTCGAATTGGACGTACGCAACGCTTTCGCGAAAGCATTGTTCCCGATCACCTCTTTCTCTATCTCTTTTCCGTATTTCCGACAATTCAACGCGGTGATCAGATTCTTGACATTCATTGAAAATTCCGCGTATCGTCTCACAAAAGAGTTTCCGGATTTCAATAAATAATCGTAATACATCCAACTCAACACATTTTCAGGAGCTACATCGTATTTCAGATGTTCTCCTTTAAAATCAGCTATAAATTGATTCAAATAAGGAAGTAAAGAAGAGGTAGGTTCGGCAATCTCATCTTCGAGTTGCTTTAAAGGATATACCGTCGAAAGAGTAGGGTCAGGCTCCTGCTTCGTCAACAGACGAAGAATCTGTACATGATCTGCCGGAAGAAAGAACAGATTCAAAAGTTCCATATCTTTTTTACTCAAATCGTTTTGAGCCAACTCCCGCAGATTACTGACAGATATTGCCAATTTCCGATCATCCCAAGCGATCTCCGGCAAACCGGCAATCAAACAGTAGTAACCATTTTTTAATATCATCCCTCTCAGTTTTATTTTACGATTCTGGATTCTGTCATTTTATGATTTCATGATTAAAACGCATAATCTCCAAATCATTCAATCACATAATCACACCATCTCATGATTCATTAATTTTTATAAAGAAGTTCTTTCGTGAAACTCCTCATGTATTGAGAGAAGAATGCCTCAAACAGTTCTTCCGAGAAAGTAATCTGATAACCTCCGTCTTTCGGCTGAATAACAAATTCACCTTCCACATTGCCGGCTTTTACACGTAAGCCCTTATCCAGAAGTTCTTTGTATTTGGTCGCAACAAAAGATTCAAATTGAGTTTTCTCATCATCCGAAAGGATCACTTCCAAATTTAAATTCCCGGATGAGATATCCCATTTTTTTACGATTGTCATCAACAACTCCTGAACAAATGTCTTCTCCTCAAATCCGACTTTTGCCATCTCTCCGGCAACTTTCCCCGAAATCAGCTCCGTAACGGACAATTTTAACGCGGCAATCGCTTGTCTCACGCTTAAATTCATCTCGGATTCTGCCTTTTTCTTCAAATTACTGATATCCGTATTGGCTGTAGCATGCATTTCGTCTGCTTTAGCCTTGGCCTCGGCTATAATCTTCTCGGCCTCTTGTCTTGCTTTCGCGAGGATCTCATCCGCCTCCTGACGTGCTTTATCCACCCCCTCGTCGTAAAGTTTCTTCGTTAAAACATCTAATTTATTCTCCATATATATGTGTATTGAAATAGTATTTTTCCATCCCCATTTTTTAACTTTTCTTTGTCTCTTAACTCTCTGAAAAAACGGCCTCAAGGTATTAAAAATTATCGGGAAAAGCAAATGAAAATTAACACGCCGAATCGCTGATTTCTTCTAACCGCCAAGCAGATCGAATCTAATAATTCGGATAATCCTAATCTTCAAATATCATACCAAAAATCAAAATACATGAATATAGATAACGTTTGCGGTGCTTATAAAGTTTATGAAATCTTTTTATTTCTCCATCTATTGCTTTCGTGGTCGACCATGCAGAAAAGTCGATTCGATAGCACTTTAACCCCGTCCCAAAGTGCTAACGTGAATAATTTAATGGAGAAATACCGATCATAAGATCAGCAGTTATTTTGAAAATAGTATATTTGTTTCGAATAAATAAAACCTGAAATAAGGACTCTGTTAAACAAAACCGGTTAAAAAGTCTCGCGTTGCGTAATTTAATTCGACTCATTATGTTAGATCACAAACTCACGATATTCTATCACACGGCAAAATACCTGAGCACGACAAAGGCTGCCGAAGAGCTGCATCTTTCCCAGCCGGCCATATCCAAAAGCATAAAAGAGTTGGAAAAAGAATTGGAAGTCACTCTTTTCGAACGGGAAAAAGGACGTTTCGTGTTGACTCCGGCAGGAAAGTATTTATTGGAAAAAAGTGAAGATTTATTGGATAAAGAGCGGGAGATCGAATTCGGCATCCATCAAATGAAACATGAATTTTCCGGTACTCTGTCTATCGGTGCCAGCACGACGCTGTCACAATACATCTTACCGGGAATGTTAGCCCCGTTCCGCGAGCGTTTCCCGCATATCAGGATTAACCTGATCAGCGGAAATACCAACCAGATCGAACAGGAAATCCTACACCGCAACATCCAGTTAGCCTTTATCGAAGGATCTCCCTCCGAACCGGATATTCACTACATACCTTTTTTACAGGACGAGATCGTATTGGTTACCTCAACCCGGAACCCGAGCAAGGAGGTCATCACCTTGGAAGAACTAAAACAACTGAAATTCGTGTTCAGGGAAAACGGTTCCGGAACTTATAAAATCATTCAGCAACAGTTAGCCAAATCAAATATCCGCATGGAAGAGTTGAACCAGCAGATTACGATCGGAACAACCGAAGGAATCAAACAATACCTGAAACATTCGGATTGCTATGCTCTCGTTTCCGTGTTCAGCATCCGGGAAGAGTTAGCTTCCGGAAAACTAAAAATCATCGATATACAAGAGTTGGAAATCTCCCGGGAATTGTACGCGATTCATAAACAGGGCTATTTAGATCCGTACGCCAATAAATTATTGCAATATTGTGTAAAAAACAAGAAAAAGAGTTGGTAGTACTTTGATAGTCCCTCCCAATCCGCGCGTACAATTCCATAAGGGAATTTGTGTTTTCGCAAAAACCACATTATCTTCGCAACACTTTTAAGAAAGATTATCAAAAAATAAGTGCATGAACAATTGGATAATACAAATAGCGGCCCCGGCAGCAAAAGCGGCAGATATGGATATGAGCCTATGGGGGTTGGTTGTCAAAGGGGGATGGTTAATGATCCCTATCTTTATTCTATCGATTATCGCCATTTACATCGCTTGCGAAAGATTTTGGATTCTTCGGAAAACAGGAACGGGAGATGAAGCATTCATGCAACTGATTCAAGAAAAAATACAAAAAAAAGACATAGAAGGAGCTTTAACCGACTGTGATACGGAAAATACCCCTTTGGCCAAAATCATAAGAAAAGGTATTCTATTGAGACAGGAGGCGCCGGGAGAGATTCGCGAGTCCATGGAAAATACGGCCAATTACGAAGTGGCAACTTTGGAAAAAGGCTTAGCGACCTTAGCGACCTGCGCGGGTACAGCTCCCATGATCGGGTTTTTGGGAACAGTCGTCGGAATGGTACAGGCATTCTACGACATGGCTATGGCCGGCAACAATATCGACATCAGTCTGTTGTCGAGGGGTATATATACGGCCATGATCACGACCGTGGCCGGATTGATCGTCGGGATCATCGGATACCTGGCTTATAACTACTTAGTTTCCCGGATTGATAAAATCGTCCTGCACATGGAACGGTATAACTCCGAACTCATCGACCTGCTGATCCGGTTAAAAAAACAGGAATCACCCCATCACTAAACCTTTTAATCACACAATCATTAAATCACTAAATCACAGAATCACAGAATCACTAAATCACTAAATCAATTATGTCCATCAAACGCAGTAGCAAAATAAATCCGAACTTTAACATGTCGTCCATGACCGACATCGTGTTTTTGCTATTGATCTTTTTTATGGTCTCCTCGACACTGATTAACCCCAATGCTTTACGCCTGGAATTACCCGAAAGTACAAATCAGACTTCTGAAAAACCGGTTACGGTTGTTTCTATCGATAAAAACCATACTTTCTACCTAAACGAAAAGGTAATTCCTTTTTCCAAGCTTGAAAGTAAGTTGGTCGAAGAGCTGAAAGATCAGGACAAACCCTGTATTTCCTTGCAGGCGGACAAGTCGGTTCCATTAGAACAGATCGTCAAAGTAATGAATATCGCCAAAGATCACAACTACCGCCTGATTATAGCAACTACCCCGGAATAAGGCAGATCGCTCCTATCCTCTTTCAAAAAAAAATTCTGCTTTCTGAAACCAATCGTTAAGGCAAGCGTATACAACCAAACAAGTGCTAATGGTAACACTTGTTATAACACATTGGAATTATAGAATAGCAACAATTGTTAAACTAAAACTAACTAAGTATGAAACGTTTATTATTATTATCTTTCATTGGATTGTTTGCACAGCTGATGATTTCATGTTATCCGGGAGGTGCGGATGACGTGGATGAGATGGATGTTGCCATAACGAATTATGACAAGAGTGCAGATTTTACGAAGTACACCACCTTTTCACTCCCGGATACGATTGTTTATTTCGTGGCTAAGGGAGAAACTCCCAATCACAAGTTCGATGCCCAAATTTTAGATTTGGTAAAGAAAAATTTTGAAGATAAGGGATATACCTACATGGAGCAAACCGAGATAAATCAACCGAGCTTTATCGTGACGGTTTCTGCCTTCTCAAATGTAAATTACTATTACGGAGCCAACTATTGGTATGATTACTGGGGATGGTATCCAGGATGGAATTGGATTTGGGGTTCAGGTTGGGGTCCGGGTTGGGGTCCTTCTTACCCGTGGTATCCTGTTGCTGTCTATTCCTATAGAAGCGGATCTATCGTGATTGATATGATCGCCACCGATGCTACGACGACCAGTACTAAAAAAGTTCCCGTTCTATGGAGCGGCGTAGCCGACGGAATTTTACAAGGTTCTGAGCAATCTATTCTGAACCGGATGACCTCCACTATTAATCAATGCTTCACTCAATCGCCTTACCTGAAAAGTGGTAACGCCCAGTAAAAGAACATCCTTATTGTCAATTTTTAAAGCAAAAGATTATGAGAAAACTATTATTTATATCATTGATATTATTCGGTCTTAGTCCCCTTGTAAAAGGACAGATGCTGAATTTAAACTACCAGATGTCAGTTCCAATCGGAAAAATCAACGACTTCACGGGTAAAATGAGCTTCAGAGGTATTGATTTGGAATACCACTATTTCTTAAGTGAACAATTCTCTATCGGAGGTATGGTGGGTTGGAACACGTTTTACAAAAACAAAGGTGTACAAACAGCAGATTTCTACTTTAAAGGAAATAGCGATATACACACCATTACCGGTCATCAATACCGTTATGTAAATACGGTACCCATTATGGCAATCGGCCGCTATTGGTTCACGGAAAGCAACACTCTTTTCAGACCCTATTTCGGTTTAGGAATCGGTACGAGCTGGACGGAATTGAAATTAGACGTGGGACAGTTCTCTTCGACGGAGTCCAGATGGCAATTCGCCTTTGCCCCGGAAATCGGAACTTTGATAGAATTAAACGATCAATTCGCCTTTAACTTGGGATTCAGATATTCTTACGGCACCAAAGCCGGAAACGGCAGAATTCCCGCGACACAAAGTTTTGCCATCAGCGTAGGTATTGTTCTGCAAGGTGTTAATTAAAACGCAAAACTCTATACAAAAACAACTAAGCAATCAAGAGCTGCCGAGTTTTCGGCAGCTCTTTTCATAATCTACAAATGCAACATACCGGAATTTTTTAATACCAATCGTGATTACTGGTATGCCAACCGATCTGTTTTACCACGGAAATCTTCCCGTTTAATTTCTTCTGGAACAACAGTCTCGGGTTTTCAATATTATTGATATCGTAACAATAGATACTTCCGTCCTCACACCCCACGAAAATCTGATCCGTTTGGTAAAAAGCATACGCCAAAGCCGTAATCTTGGAAGGGAAGGTGGCGTTAAAGGTCATAAATTTTCTTTGATTCGCATCTTCAGTTGCACTCCATGAAGTTGAGCGTTGCAGGTAATAAAGTTTGCTCCCTACCGTGTAAAAATCGCGGTACATGGCCTTTTTATTATAGCTAAGTGAAGGACGGTTATTGGCACTTACCAAAAACACCGAAGAGGCATCCAGTCTTACCGGAAGATAGAACCAACGCTCGAAGGTCGTACGGGTTATTGCTTCAGTTTGAGTGCTGAAAGAAAAATCTCCGACCAACGTTCGATTCTCCATCGTGGGATCGTTGTAATAGACGGTAAACAAGAGCGTCGTTCCGCCATATCCCCAACTGATATGGTTTTTTTCCGTCAAATACAACACCTCCGTACCTTCGGGAAATCCGGACACGGGTACATTATAGTGTGTTTTTATCGGAACCATCCGCGTCCGCCATATGGAAGGGTTGTCTCCCGGGAAAGACCCTCCGTCCCGCCAGGTCGTCGCCATCACCACTCTCCGGTTTTTTTCATCGTAACAGGGTATAACTCCCCCGTACTTAGAATGCCCGAACTTGGTTATTTTATACCCTCTGTCGTCTATCACGTAAGGTTCCGTCAGGTATTGTCCTCCCAAATAATTGGGAGACTTCATTCGATAAAACACCCTGCCGTCTTTTGTGGCCACAAATATACAGGCTCCGTCTTGGCCGGGATAATTGGGAGATTTTTCCCGTAAATCGGAAACCACGAAATTCGGGGGTGTCCCGTCCAAAAACTGATCCTTTACCTCCCCCACCTTCTCCATGTTCTGGATATTCACCTCGTAAGCCACCTGGTCCGTGATCACCACGCAGGCTCCCGACGGGCTGATATCCCGGGCGGTCTCCATACCCAGCTGAACCGGTTTACCGGGGAGCTTTCCGTGATTGATCTCCTCGTAAGCGTTGTCCTTTAACACATACACCACTTTTTGTTTGCCCTGTTCCGTCACGATCCGTCGGCAGATAGCCGAAAACTTCGTGTCATTTCCGTCTTCCGACAAGATAAACCAG
The DNA here is from genome assembly GCF_027666085.1 of Sanguibacteroides sp. AM78-02pH3A. Taxonomy (NCBI): domain Bacteria; kingdom Pseudomonadati; phylum Bacteroidota; class Bacteroidia; order Bacteroidales; family Porphyromonadaceae; genus Sanguibacteroides; species Sanguibacteroides sp. AM78-02pH3A. Next base: position 97,575 of record NZ_JAQEHX010000009.1, read on the forward strand.
TCATTCGGGGCAAAAGCAGAATAAATCGATACATACAGGCGGGCCGGGAAGGAGACGCCTGTCTCTTTCTCGATCACCGTAAAAGTTCCCCAGATAGCGTTCGAATTGGTATAAGCATCCAAACCCAACTTTTGAAACACCGAATCCGTGGGAAGCTCCATATCCAGCTGATCGCCGATCACGACACCGGCGATCTTCCACTCGTAACGAACCTCTTTCGCTCGAGCGGCGGAATCCGATCCCCAGGTAAACATACGACTCCCGTGGAACACCATGGTTTCTCCCTTACCGGCCCAACCGGATATATACTCCGGTGTTTTATTAAAATCTTGTATCCATTGAGGAGGGTTCAGCTCCGTATAGGTATAATTGCCCTCGTCCTTAAAACATCCCGACAAAAAGCCAAGAAAAAACAACAGACCGCATAGTTTTATATAATTCATACCATCTTATTTAACACGTTAAACATTAACAGACATCCATTCATTATTCTCTTCGTCCCATACCGGATGGTCGGCCAACCATTCTTTAAAAGCGATAACCAATTTCCGGACCTTATCCGGACGATCCCTGACCATCTCCGCGTTCAAGTCGTACGCCCCCTCGATATTCTCCAAGAAAGTCCTGTATTTTAGAGACGAATAGAAGCCCAGAGAGTAAAATTCCACCTCCCGGTCCCACCACTCCGGCTTCACGGCGTCTTTCGTGAAATGGATTACCGCCCGGGAACGCTCGAACTGTCCCACGGCTAACCCGTCGCCCGGTACTAACTCCACGACCAGACGTACCCCATTCTCCATATCGCCCAAACGGCCGCTTTTATTCATCCGGATTCGAATCGTATCCTGAAACATATCCAAATCCTCCGGGATCGGACCGGCATGAAACGTGTAGGAATCCGCCAATTCGTACTCGTCCGGGTTGGCGGTGGTCATCTCTTTCACCACTTTTAACCCGAAATGCAAGTCCTTGGCCAGGGGGCGTCCGGCAAGCACTACCACCAGCTCAGCCATCACGAACGTGTCCGTAGGCTTGGCAAAAAAGAAGGTCACGTTCGTGGAGTCGGCCTTCGCTGTTCCGGGTGCCGCCTCGTCTTTAAAAAATCGTTTAAAATACACCTCGTGCCGGTCTCCGAAAGGCTCGATATACTGTTCCTCACAAGCCGTAAAAAAGGCGATCCAAACCACCATACTGTATAACAAATATCTTTTCATATCTCGTGTCGTTTAAGATTACATACTCTGATTATCCGGTAGCGGAAACATATATTCGGATTTACTCAATTCGCGTTCTTCTCCCTCTTGCATAAATATCTTGGTTCCCAAGCGCTTGTAAAGATAGAACAACTGTCCCTCGGATATCCATTCCCGTTGCGCATCGCGAACCAAATCCCGTTGAAAAGAGGCATAATCCGTCGTAACAGGAAGATCTTTCATCGTGGCCCAGACACCTCCTCCGACATCGGCAGAGGTACTTCTGTTGCGGCGAACGGTATTTAAGATATCGTATGCCTGGGCAAATTGCCCCTTACGGGCATAACTCTCGGCCATAATGTAGCGCATCTCCGTGGCCCGGATAACAGGAAGGATCTGAACATTCTTCTGGCGTATTTTCGTGTCGTCGCTACAATACCATTTGGCCGATATTTTATATCCCCATAAACCTCCCGGTTGAAACAGAAGATAGCGGGAACGAATATCCATCTGAGACTCGTCATAGGAATCACTCGGGTTCAGAAATATCTTTTGCTTTCTTTCATCCAGGGCGAGCCAATTGCCTTGTGTCATTCCACTGGCCTCTTTCCGGAAAAAATCTCCAAGGTTATAGTCGTTGTAAGCCTCCTCGTTATAGAGAGCAAAAATCAGATTGGAGGTGAGTTTCAAATCCTCCTTTCGTTCGTTATCGTCATTCTGGATCGCCCAGAACTGTTCGGTGGAAAACATGTCATAAGAAGCCCCGTTCACCCCTTTCGCTTTAAATTTCAACACGGTATCCGCCATCTGGAAAGCCTCCTCGTACATACCGGCGTATTGGTACACCCTTGCCAACAAAGCGGTAATGGCGTAATAACTCAACCGGTATCCCCGCCCGGTATAAAAACCGTCTATCGTGTTCTCTTTATTAAACCCCTCCATTCCGGATTCCACGATGCCCTCGAAACGGGTTTTCCCGGTAGCGCTCATGCTCATTCCCAAAGCCGAAGTATCGAACTCAATCGTCAGCGCACGGGCGGTTTTCAAATCCCGGATCACCTTTTCGAGAAAAGGTTTTAACGCGATTCCATCGGGCTGGATATTGGGCGTCGCTTCCACGTAAGGAACCCGCTTTTCTCCGTCGTCATGGATCAAAGCCGGGGCAAAAAGCCGTACGATATCGAAATGCATCAAAGCCCGGCAGGCATAGGCCTCGCCCATGATCAATCTACGCTCCGTCTCTCCCCCGGCAAACAGGTCCGGGGAGGCCTTCTCCGTATTTTGTAACAAATTGTTCGCGTTGGCCACCACGTTAAAGCCGTCTTTCCAAATCGCATCGATAGTCGGCCTTAACGAAACATTGTAATAGTCGAAACTACCGGCGCTCCGATACATGCTTTTCCCGTCGTCCGAGTATTGCCAATTCCAAGTGTATTGCCGGGAGATACAATCCACGATACCGAATTGAAGTTCCACCCCGTACAAATTTTTGGACGTCATAGCCTGATAGATCCCGGCCAAAACGGAACGGTAGCCGTCGCCGGTAGTAAACAACTCGTCACTGGTTGCCTCTCCTTCCGGTTGCAGATCGAGCCAATCCCGGCAAGAACCGAAAAACAGCCCGGAGATCAAAAGAATGATTTGTATCTTTATTTTCATGATCCTTTCATTTTAAAATTAGAAACCTAACGTCAAGGTAAAACTGTAATTCTTGGCATAGGGATAACTGGTTCCCCGTTCCTGCCGTATCGTGGACCACCGGCAAATATCGTTCGCGTTAAAACGCAGCCCCAAGGAGGTCAAGCGGAATTTACGAATCAGCTCCTGATTGAAATCGTAACCACAGGAAAGGCCGCTAAATGCCACGTAATCATTGTCCTGAACGAAACGGGAAGTCGGCTGTGTCTGTTTTCTCGCTTTCAAATCAAAGAAAGGAGCGATATCGCCCGGCCGTTTCCAACGCTCCGTCAATACCCGGCGATCCACGTTTCCCCCGTCGATATCCGCCTCTTCCACTTTTTTGATCAACGTCTCGTTGTAATCCTGCGCTCCCCACTGGTAAAGGAAAGTGGTATTCACGTAGAAACCTTTCCAACCGATGTTGATCCCGAAAGATCCTTGCGCATCGGGGCTTTTATCTCCCACGACCACCTCATCCGCCGCGTTCCAGACATAGGTACTTCTCCCGTTTCTTTTCCGGAACAACTCCTGCCCGTTCGACGGATCGATACCGTAAGATGGAACCGCGTAAATGGCCGTGGTGGAAGCTCCCACGTAATACTGGGTTAAAGGAATATAAAGCAACTCTTTATATTCACCATCTCCTCCCTCCTCATTTTTACTATTATGAAAATCCTGAATATTTTTGTTGTATCGCTCGGCTTCCTGTCCCAATTTCGTGATTCTATTCGTGTTGGAAGCTAAAGTTCCGGTCAGGGCCACCGTCCAATCCCGAGTCTGTAAAACAGTCGCTGTTACCTTGATCTCGAATCCCTTGTTCCTGACAGAACCGGCATTCGTGTAAAAACCGGAGAAGCCGGAAGAGGTACGTATCGAGAGTTGCTCCAATTGATTTTTAGTATCTTTCCGGTAATAGCTGAATTCAAGACAATACCGCTCGTTAAACAACCCTAAGTTCATTCCGAAATCCACGGTATAGGTCTTCTCCCAGGTTAACTTCGGGTTGCCCAAGGCGATCAGGGTATTGGAAGGGGTGGCGTAATACCACTTGTCCGAGGTCTTATAGGTCGAGATGGCCGCGTAAGGGGGAAAATTCACGTTACCGGTCACCCCGTAAGTTCCCCGCACCCGTAAGGTACTGATCAGCCAATGATCTTTCAACCACTCGGTATTATGCACGTTCATACCCGCCCCGACGGACCAAAAGGGAGCAAAACGCTTGTCCTTACCGAACTTGGACGACCCGTCCAAACGGAAAGAACCGTCGAACAGGTAGATATTATTGTAGGAGTAGTTGACGGAAGCTAAAATCCCCAACAAACGACTCTTGTCGGAAGAGACACTTGCCTTACCGTCCTGCATGGCCGCATAGGTCGGAGAATGCAAATTACTCAACTGAAATCCCTTGTACCGCATAGAGGTGCTCTTCCCGTGAGTCTCCCGCACGTTTAAACCCGCCGTCGCGTTGATAAAGTGTTTCCCGACTGAACGGTTATAATAAAACATGGCATTTACATTCCAGTTAAAACTTTTATCGTCGGAAACAGACAAAACACCCCGTTCCCGGGTCGGAGCCGTGCTGAAAAAAGGGTCCTTCGGGTCGCGGAAAGATTCCGTTTCCGAATCGGTTTTTGTCAACGAAAGTTGACCTTTAAACGTGAAACCCTGTAAAATCGTAAGATTAATACTGAAATTATTGGTCAAATCGTTCAAACGCGACCTCCCCGTGTAGCTTCCCAATCGCTTGGCCTTGTAAAGCGGGTTAACCTCATCGTTCTTCAGCCTGATCAACAACTCCCCGTCGTTTGAATAAGGAGCGTAATAGGGTTGTAATTTGGCATAAGTATCGAACGACCCGTAAGGAGAGTCCTGTGACCGGGTCACGTTAAACGAAACGGAATTCATGATCTGCAACCACCCTTTATTCCGGTAATCCAACGTCAAACCGGCCCCCGCATTGTCCCGGTAAGAACCGGCCATCGCCCCGTTATGCGTCCCGTAATTCAGGTCCAAGCCGTAACGGATACTTTCCACTCCCCCGGAAACATTCAAACTATGCGAGTGATTGAACACGTTTTGCAGGGGTTGGGCCAACCAATCGGTTTTTACCCCGCGACGTACCTCGTTTACCAAATCGTTGTAAGCAAGGTCTTTTAATAATTGCATCCCGGCGTCGCCATCCTCCTGAATGTATTTTCCGGATAATTTTTCCACCACCAGCTTCTCCTCGGCATTACACAAGTTGTAATCCGAAAGATCCGGGAACTCCGCTCCCCCGGTAAAATTGTAAGATACCCGCAACTCTCCGGGTACAGGAGGTACGGTGGTAACCACGACGACCCCGTTGGCCGCCCGGGAACCGTACATGGCCGTGGCTGCCGCATCTTTCAAAATGGTCATGCTCTCGATCCGGTTCATGTCCATATCGTATATTTTCTGAACGGCAACCTCGAACCCGTCTAAGATAAAGATAGGCAGATTCGGGTTATCCTTCAACGCGGTACGTTGTGTTCGACGATTTTTTTCCACATCCAGTCCCCGCTCGATACCGAGACTTCCTTCACCCCGGATCGTAAACTCGGGTAGGGCATTCGGGTCCGATCCGAACAGTTTATTCTCCTTGATCCGGAAAGAGGGATCGAACGCTTGAAGCGCTGCAATAACGTTCTTATTATTGGCTTTCAGCAATTGATCTCTTGTCACGGTCGTCGCATTCCCGGTAAAACTCTCTTTTTTCAATTTCAAATAACCGGTTACCACCACATCCTCCAACTTCTGCAAATCCTCTTTCATGACCACGTTAATCGTGTCCTGCCCCGTGTATTTGATCTCCTGGGTCTTCATGCTTAAAAAGGAAAATACCAACGTGATACTCTTTACGTCCGGTAACGACAAGGAGTATTTTCCATCCACACCCGTGGCCGTTCCCAAAGTCGTCCCCTTTATCAATACCGTGACCCCTGGCAAGGGTACTTTTTTCTCGTCAGTCACCTTTCCAGCAACTTTGATTTTCTTGGTTTTCTTGTCTTCTATCACGGGTTTCAACACGATCACGGCATCCTGAATCACGTAAGTCAACCCCGTACCTCTCAAGCAAACATTTAAAATCTCCTCGATATCGGAAGCCCGTACCTCGACATTCACTTTACCGACCTTATCCAGATCCTCTTCGTTATACATGAAAATGAATTTAGTCTGGTGTTCTATCGCCCACATGACATCTTTCAAAAAAACATTTTTCATGGACAATTTCACCTCTCGATCGAGTTTGAAGCTCTCCGCCCCGCGAACATTCAATACACCCGACAAAACGAATAATAATACCCAACCGAAGACGACTCCCTCTTTTTTTAATCTTCCGGGATACCTCCGGCACAATGTCAGAATTTTCTTCATAAATTGTTTGTTTTAGTTATGCAACTTAATTAAAAGGAACATCAAAGAATGGCTATAAACCATCGTTTATTGACACGACAAAACAACAAGTATGGATATTACGTGAATATTTGTTAACTATTTAGTAATTAGAGTTAATGGCGTTTTTTTAAGGAAGTATCGGGGAGTTCTATATCAAAAAAAGCATAACATCAATAAACGATCCTTTTAAGAATGACTCATCGCTCACTACTTATATAACACAAAAAACCGTTTTTATGGGGAATGAAAAACTCGTTTTTTTATAAAAAATATATTATATCACTAATTATCAATTTATTATATTCGTGATAAAATAAAGAGTCGAGATTCTCAAATAGAAAAGCACTTGTCATATCCTCTTGTTTTATCTTTTCTCCATAAATAAAAGTTATACCGAATAACAATTTATATCTTATGTTTCGTAAAAAAATTTAGTTTCTTCGCATCGGCTTTTAAAAGAGATTAAACCAACAATATTAATAAGTACAATACAATGAAATTAAGTGAAAAAAGAGGCAATATGCTCCACGGCGTTTTGTTGATCGCCTTATTCTCCTGTGCAGCATTTTACATCAGTGAATTTCCCTTCGTAAAAAAACTGTCTTTTAGCCCCCTTATCGTGGGTATTATTTTAGGTATGCTATATGCCAATAGTTTACGAAACAGATTACCGGCAACGTGGGTCCCGGGAATCTTATTTTGTTCTAAAAAAATCTTGCGCTTAGGAATTATTTTATACGGATTCAGGCTGACGTTTCAAAACGTTGTAGCCGTAGGATTACCGGCCATTTTGATCGATGCTGTCGTCGTAACGATTACGATATACGGAGGCGTACTTATCGGCAAATTGCTCAAAATGGATAAAGGCATAGCTTTGCTGACCTCTATCGGAAGCGGAATATGCGGAGCGGCCGCCATTCTGGGAGCGGAATCGACCATAAAAGCCAAACCTTACAAAACGGCCGTGGCCATATCTACTGTCGTTATCTTCGGAACCATCTCCATGTTCATCTACCCCATGCTCTATAAAAGCGGTATCGTGGATTTAAATCCCGAACAAATGGGAATATATACCGGTTCAACGCTGCATGAAGTAGCTCACGTCGTGGGAGCAGGAAATGCCATGGGAGAAGAGATCGCGGCCGTTTCCATTATCGTCAAAATGATCCGGGTCATCATGCTTGTTCCCGTTTTACTGATCGTAAGTTATTTGGTAGCCCGTGCCAGAAAAAACAAAAACAAACAACAAACAGGAGGACAGAAAATAACAGTGCCCTGGTTCGCTTTCGGTTTTCTGATCGTGATCGGATTCAATTCTTTTAACCTCTTGCCTCAACCGGTCATCGGTTTTATCAATGACTTCGATACCTTTTTATTAACCATGGCCATGACGGCCCTCGGGGCAGAAACGAGTATTGAAAAATTTAAAAAAGCAGGAGCAAAACCGTTTATTCTGGCATTAGTCCTCTATGTCTGGCTTTTAGGCGGCGGTTATTTATTAGTAAAATATTTAAGTCCATACCTTATTTAATTGTAGATTCTGAGATTAAAAAGATTTACGATTTCGGATTTTAGATTGACGATTTAAAGAGGGTAAGATCAGAATCTTAATCATAAATCGTAAATCAAAAATTAATTTACAATCTACAATTTAAAATTTACAATTGATTAAAGGGGGAAGGGAGAAAAACGAAGGGGTATAAATAGTGAACGGCGAGTGTCGGGTTCGAGTTTCGGAACGCCCACCCGACGGATTGTTTGAGCGTAGCGAGTCCCGGAGGGTAGTGAACGAAAATCGACTACACGACCGACGAGAACCTCCCCGCCCCGAGGAGTTATCCCTTGCGATTGTAGATTGACGATTTGAAGAATCAAAAGATTCTGGGATTAAAGGATTCAGTGATTGGGGATTAAGAGATTAAAAAGATTGACGATTGTAAATTGTCATTCTTTTATCTGTTTAACCATTGCTTAAACTCTTGTATTCGATCCGTACTGACAATCGATTCTATACCGTCGGGAGGGAGCGGCGACAAAATAACTTTGATCCGGCTATTGGAATAGCGAACCATCTCTTTAATTGCCGCAAAATTGATAATAAATTTCCGGTTTATTTTGAAGAAATGAAGGGGATTCAACTTGGTTTCTATGCCGCTTATGGTCTGATCCAGAATATAGTTCTGTCCATCCCGGGTAAAAAGGATAAGGTACTTCCCGTCTGCCATAAAATATGCGACCTCCTGCACCGCAACAGATCTCATCTTGGCACCGACGGTTACCAGAAAACGCTCCTGAAAAACAGACAAGGAGGCTGTCGGGAAAGGGGCTGAATCGGAACGAAGTGTACCTAATTTCGACAAGGCCCGTTGCAGTTCCTCTTTGTCGAACGGTTTTAAGATATAATCAATTCCCTGATATTTAAAAGCTTTCAAGGCATATTCATCGTAAGCCGTAATAAAAATGACCGGAACATGGATCTCTACCTGCTCGAAAATATCGAAACTTTGTCCATCACCCAAATGAATATCCATAAAAATCAAATCCGTCCGGTTCTTTTTCAACCATTTCACACTATCCGCCACCGAATCTAATTTCACCTCTATTTTAATGTCCGGAGCAACCTCTTTTAAAAGTGTTTCCAATTCAGTTGCAGCCAAACACTCATCTTCAATGATAACAGCATTCATATCCATCGATTTTAATTCAGAGCCTTTACCCTCCCTATTCGCAAAAATAGATAAAATAATAACGATTGACAATCGCAAATTAAAAAAGCAGTGAACTTTCGTTCACTGCTTTTCCCTCTTGGTTTTTAATTACTACTTATCTTCCACCCAAATTTGGATTATTCTGGATAGCCTCCTCCGGGTACGGAATAATATATTTAGGATCATCCTGTTGCAACGTAGCCGTATGCATATCAAAATCGGCATCAAAATAAACTTTCACGATCTCGGGGCGAGTCGTACGCCGCAAATCGAACCAACGATGTCCCTCGAATATCAATTCCCGGGCACGCTCGTTCATGATCTCGTCGATCAATTGTTGTTGATTCATAGCTTCAATTTCAGTAGCCTTTTCATTGTAATAACTATTTTGCAACCGATTTTTCAGCAAAGTCAACAAATAACTTTTTGCTATCGACAATTTACCGTCTTGGCGAGCTGCAGCCTCTGCGGCAATCAAATAGATTTCCGAACTGCGAAAACTTACCTTTTCTCCCTGTGTCCCTCCTTTTCCGGCATAAGCGGCTGCATAACCGGGTCGTAGATAGAGTCCTATACGCGCATCTTTATATACCTCACCCTCTTTATCCATATTGTATTTACTCAAAACGTTATCCAAAACATACATATCCTCCCGAATCACCGTACTGGAAACTTGTTCCATAGAAAGGATAGCCTCCTTAGACTCGCTTGTCCAAGGTTTTACCGTCCCTGTTACAATATCTTCCAAAGGACATTGAGGTAAAATATCTTCGGCAGCTTTTTGTGCCAACTCCCATTCGCCCCGATATAAACGTACCCTTGCTTCAAAAGCCTTTAAGGATTTCTTGGAAAAACGATAACGAGTAGCCGCAGGCTGTTCCTCTACCTGCATATATTTCCCGGCCTCCTCGATATCGGATACGATCTGCTTGTATACATTCTCTACGCTTGAAGGCACGAATTCCTGTCCGATATCTATCGTCAAATAAAGCGGAATGCCTCTGTCCGAAGTTGCAGTTTCCGGGGTATACCATTTCGCGTAAAGATTCAACAGGTCGAAATGCACGTAAGCTCTCAGGCAATAGGCTTCTGCCAATAATTGTTCTCTCGTATCCGTTTTCACATCCTCTTTGGCATCCATCACGCCTTCGATAACACTATTGGCATAAAATATCGTCTTATAGGCATCCGTCCAAGGATAAGTCGGGGTAATCGGATCCGGATTTTCGTCATTCCAAGTCGCCAGGTCAATATGGTCTTCGTAGGATAACCCGTACGCATCCGGAAAAACTTCATCCGAACGAACCGTCAACAAACGTTTATATTGGGGATAAGTACCGTAAGCCGTGGTCAATAATGCACGAAACTCGGAAATCTCATCAGGAATCACTTTCCCTACCGGTTCCACATCCAAATAATTACATGATGTAAACAGAACCAGTGAAACTACGATATATTGTATATATTTCATCATATATTCTTCCTAATTAAAATGTTAAATCAAGGCCACAAGAGAAGGTTTTTGCCAACGGCTGAGCATACATACTTCCATAGGTCTCCGGATCGAAATACCCTTTATAACTTCCGCCGAAAACAAATGGATTACGAGCCTCGAAGCTTACCCGCGCGGAAGCAAAACCGATCCTTTTCATGGCATTCTCGGGTATTGTATATCCCAGGCGGATACTGTTGATTCTCATATAGCTCATCTGCTTAAACCAGATATCATAATTTTTAAAAGAAGAACCCTGGTCCATTCCTCCGATCCATTGGTAAGCCCAATTATCCGCTCCCTCCGTGTTTGTTCCTAAAATCCGGGGGTATTTCCCGTTCGGGTTACTCGGAGACCACACATCCAGCATTTTCTTGGAATAGTTTTGTCCCGGAGAGGTCGAAGTCGGATTGTAGAACGGGGTTTCCTGAACGGTCTGGTCCAAAATAAAGGAAGCGGATACCGTCAAGTCAAAATTTTTATAATAGAACCGGTTGATCCATCCCCCGGTAAATTTCGGTTCCGTTGTTCCTTCATAGGTAAACAGATTCCGGTATTCTTCCGCCGTCAAATTACTTTTCAGGAAAGGAATAAAGCCTCCCATCATATATCCGTACTCCAATCCATAAAAATCGTAGAATGAAACTTTTTCTCCTTGCTTATTCAAAAATACGGGTAAACCGTTCTCGTCCAATCCGGCTGTTTTCAAAGAGAATACAGCTCCCACGGAATAACCCTCTCTTGAAGGTTCGTACGAATTTTCCCTTACGTTGATTTTATTGATTTTACTCTTATTATGAGCGATATTGAAATCCATAGCCCATCTGAAATCTTTGGTCTTCACGTTAACCGTAGACAATGAAAACTCATATCCCTTGTTGGTCAGCTTCGCCCAGTTCATCGTCGAGTAGTTAAAACCGTTTTCTCCGGGTAAAGCCCGTATACCGATCAAATCATCACTCACCCGATGGTATACATCCACGCTGAGAGCGATCCGATTATTCAAGACGGCTACATCCAATCCTCCGTTCCAGTTCTTTGTTTTTTCCCAACGCAAATATTGATTAGGCGGAGAACTCACGGTAATATTGGACTCGTTATTCCCGGGAAGAATCGTTATGTTGCCCCATTCTCCCACAATCTCAGGTGAAGTATTTTTATCTACGTTCCCCTGAATTCCGTAAGAGGCTCTTAATTTCAAATCGGATATCCACTCCACGTTGCTTAAGAAACTTTCCTGATTGATGTTCCAGGCAGCAGAAACAGACCACAACGGTAAATATTTATATTTCCGGTCGACACCGAACATATTGGATCCGTCATAACGCAAGCTTCCGAAGAATGTATAACGATAATCATACGTGTAGGATGCCGTCATATAATAAGAGAGGAATCGATCTTCATTGAACGTCTTCTTATATTGACGGAAAGAGGCATCGTTTATCATCGTATTTCCCTCTGGAAATACCAGCGGTTTGGTCGTCAAAGAGTTCGGATCGTAACCGAAGCCTTTCGTTTGAATATCGGTTGTTTTACTTCCCCGCATTTCCAATCCCATCATCACATCGACAGCATGTTTATCGGCAAAAACCTTATCGAACTCTCCCTGAATTTTCCACTGATACTGGTTCATATCCGTCGTCGCATTCTGGATAATACCTCCATCCGGCAAGAAAGAGACTCCCTCGCCATTTCTGGCCTTCTCCCTGTATTTTCTAACATAATAGGTATTTTGATCGGCAATCTTTTCCGAAGCGGTATGTTCCAACTGCATAGAGAATTGAGTTTGCAGTTTTAACCAGGAAGCCACCTTGTAATCGATAGAGATCATCGGCTTTATGGAACGGTTTTTCAAGGTATAATCGGTATTGTTCATCTCCTCGACAAAATTAAAATCCAAGTGCCGTCCGCTATATCCCTCTATATCCTTATCATACACGTAGTCTCCATTTTCATCTCTTACCCTCAGATACGGATTGGCCGTACGAGAGTAATAAGCAGGATTAATAAAAGCGTCTGCATCGGTCAAATAACTTTTCCTTTTACTGTCTGTAATGAACAAAGAGACTCCCACGTTGAAATTTTTAAACAAATCGAAATCGGTCTTCATCGTTAAATTATAACGTTCGAAATCGGTACCGCGAGTTGTTCCTTCCTCGTTATAATATCCTCCTGAAAAATAGTATCTGGCTAAATCAGAACCTCCGGATACGCTTAAATTGTATTGTTGGTTCACGGCATTCCGGTATATCACATCTCCCCAGTCCGTATTGATATTACGTAACGCGTTTATCTCCGATTGAGCATCAGAGGATATACCGCTGAAACCATTCTGACGAAGAGCATCCAATTGACCGTACCGGGACAAGATACGGGAAACTTCCCCGTATTCGCTCCTATAATCCAAATCACTCCGGGAAGCGATATCCAGTTCAAAATCCACTTTCTCGGAAGCATTCATCAACCTCAACTTACCCAAATCCGGCTTCAAGGTATAAAAAACACCTCCTGAAAAGTTTACCCTCGGTTTACCTTTAGCACCTTTTTTAGTGGTAATAACGATCACTCCATTAGCGGCACGAGCGCCATAAATAGCCGTAGCCGCGGCATCTTTCAATACCGTGATATCCTGGATATCCGCCGGGTTCACTCCCGCGATGGAAGTATTATACAGTTCGTCAATATTATCTTTATCACTAAAATTGGCCGGAATATCGTTCCCCTCCAGAATCATTCCGTCCATCACCCATAATGGATCGGTACTTCCGGTCAAGGAAACCGTACTGCGGATACGCATTTTATTAGGAGCACCCGGAGCGCCATTCGTAGGAATTGACGTCATTCCGGCAACTTGTCCCTCCAACAACTGATCGACACTGGCAACCCCGACTCTTTTAATATCGTCCATATCCACTTTTACCATCGAAGAAGTAACCTTTCTCTTATCCAACTGTTGATAACCGGTCGAATAAACGACCACTTCATCCAACTGCTTCTGATCCAACTTCAGAAGAATCTTAAAATCCTCTCCTTTGCTGACATCCACCTTCTGGGTAAGGTATCCTATATAACTAACCATCACGTATTTCACCGCTTTCGGTAACTTCATCTCAAAACGACCTTCCAAATCCGTAGCCGTCCCCTGCGGGGTGAAATTTTTCGCCTCGACCGCTTCAGGGTCAATAAATACTGTCGCTCCAATCAAAGGTTCTTTGGTGATCGAATCCAACACCTCGCCTTTAATTATTCTGATATCCTTGTCCTTTTGGGCAAATATCATAAGCGGACAGAACAGAGCAATTAACAATAAAATTTTTCTCATTTTCGTTTGTTTTAAATTGTAGTTTTCTGAACGCAAGTACACATCTTGGTTATTCTTTTCTATTATCGCATATTCAACGCCTCTTTTACGCGTATAATCAAGTCCTCATAATGGTGTCGTGTCGCCACATCACCCGTAGCACGACGGTTCTCCGCCAATTTCAATACCTTCAGCAACTCTCCCCGTTTCACAGATACGGCCTCGGAAACTCTTCCCATGGAATAGAAATGCAACACCCGAATCCGTACATCTTCCTGCAGATCTAACGTGAAAGCGGGCCTCCGGGATGCAAAACAACACCCTGTTTCATCCCCGCGAAGAGCCTTTTTCGTAGTTTTCTCTACTGCTTTGTTTGAACTCACGATGATGGCATCGATATAATTTTTTTGAGCCATACGTTCATAAACGGACAAACTACGTCCGGCTAAAGTTCCTTTGAAAACAGCTTTGTGCAAATCGGCAAACAACTCTTCCGGTGTATAACATTTCTCTCTACCTAAAGTCGCTTCCGCATCATACATTCTCATCAAACGATCGTCTTTCAACAAATTATAAAAAGTAGCGTACTGCAACTCCCTGACAACCGTGTACGGAGAGTATTCGACTCCCGATTGTATCGGGTAGCTTTTTTTCCATACTTCCGCTCCGAACAACCATTCGGGAACCGTAAAGACCTCTTCGATAAGATATTTTACACTCTCTTTCTGGATGCCTTTGGGCACGGGAATATAACGGTCTTCCGAACTTCCTTTTACGGGATTGTTAATGTAAATCCCCCCTACATTTGCCGTTACATGATCCCCGTACATTTTCCATTGATTAATCACGGCCATCAACAATTTACCTGCCTCGAAATAACCTTGTCCCTCTTCCTCCGTCCACTCCTGAATATGGGGAACGATCCGTTTCAGATTCTTTATTCCGTAACGGTTGGCTTTCACGATATCGTCTCCCAAATCTTCATCCTGAGAACGGGGATCGATCGGATCCCGGGGATCTTGTTGTTCTCCGTACCAATACATCGGATCGCCCTCATGCTCCCGTATCCAATCGTTCAAAACAGGTAATTCCTCTTGAGGAGTCGCAACATCCAACCAACGATAAGCCCAGCGAATGGCAAACTTATCATACATGCCGATCTTCGGGGTAATCTCCGTTACGCCATCCTCCGGTTGCGCCACATAATTAAAACGAGCGTAATCCATAATGGAACTTGCCGTACCTCCCATCTTAGACGTAAATTCGGGCGATCTTAACGAATCTACCGGGAAAGAAGAGGAGGCTCCCATATTATGTTTCAATCCGAAGGTATGTCCTACCTCATGGGAAGAAACAAAGCGAATAGCACTTGCCATGTGTTCATCGCTCAATTTATTTCCGCGGACGCTCGGATCGATTGCTGCTGTCTGAACTCTCATCCAGGTATGTAACAGACTCATTACATTATGCCACCATACCACATCCGCTTCAATAATCTCTCCGGAACGAGGATCGACAACCGAAGGTCCCATCGCGTTTGCCTGTTCCGAAGCGGCATAAGTGATTACAGAATAACGTACATCCTCGATATCAAAATCCGTCGCATCGGCAGGCACTTCTTTGGCAACAACGGCGTTTTTAAATCCGGCCGCTTCAAAAGCCGCCTGCCAGTCATAAACACCGGCTATTATCTCCTCACGCCATTGCTTCGGCGTGGCCGGATCGATGTAAAATACAATTTGTTTCACCGGCTCAACCAACTCTCCCCGTTTGTATTTTTCCACGTCTTCCGGTTTCGGTTCCAATCTCCAACGATGTACAAGCTCCCGTCGTTCCACCGCTTGTTGTTTGTCATTAAAATAAATACGTTCCGTACTGAAAAAACCAACTCTCGGATCCGCAAAACGGGGCTTCATCGGCTCTTTATCCAAAAGCACAAGATTTGTTGTCGTTTCAACGGTTAATGGGACCGAAACGGCCCCATCTGTCACCTGCGTCGTCATTAACGCCTTTACCACCACATTTTTCGGAAAAACTTTCACGCTCAATATCTTCGATAGATCTCTTTTTACAGACGTTCCCAAAGAGATACTATTATACAAATCATTTATACTTTTCTCGCTACCGTCAAAAATCTTGTTCACTTTAAATACGACCGTCGTCGAATCTTTTCCATAAGCTTCGATCGGAAAGTATTCGATCACAGACTCCCGGTAATTATCTTTGACCGACTGACTGATTGCATCCCCCTCCGGAACGCTTACCCTCGGGTCGTAGGTCGTTACCCAAACCTTATTTAAAGCCTCGTCCTTATAAAAACGAACAATCTTGTCATCGTACTCCATTCCCTTGTTCAGTCCGGCGTCATTCAAAGCTCCAGGAACTCCGGATACTTTGTTTACAATCAGAATATCCCGTCCCAATAAAGAATCGGCTATCTCAAAATAATAGTCATTACCGACTGTATGAATTTTTATCATACCTTCCGCCGTCTTGGCTTTATTCAATAATTCATCGTATTTGTTTTTGGTAACCGCAGTATCCGTTTTAACCTCCTTTTTCTTATGCCTGTTTCTAACCGCTCCTTCGGCAGGAAGAAAGAAAAACGACGTCAATACCGTCATACATACAATAAAGGTTTTCGTTGTAATCATAGTTTTTGTCTTTATAATAGTTATCATGAGCCTATTCATCTTTTACAATAATACCCTATTATTGAAAAAAACGAAATAAAAAAGGAGTGAATGCCTAAAATGAAGGAGTGAATAACAGAAAAAATACCACGAAACGAAAATTCATTGTTTCTCCTTATGAATCAACGCTTAACAACGGCAATTTGCATATAAAATAAGCACCTGTACTACTGAATTCAAAGCCGGAACGCCCGTAAAATTCATACATTTTTCGAATACGTTCCAAGCCTACACCTATCGATTCAACCGTAGATTCGGTACGAGGCTGGTAATTATTTTCAACGACGACACAATCGTCGAACACGTATATTTTTATCCAGAGAGGTTTTTGTACGGTTACCTGATTATGTTTTATCGCATTCTCGACCAACGTTTGCAGACTCATGGTCGGGATCTTCAGGTCGAATACATCGGAATCGATATCGAATATCAACTCCAAAGACTCGCCAAACCGTATTTTCTGTAAAAAGTAGTATTGACGGGTAAATTCCAATTCGTCTCTGACGGTGGCCAAACTGACATTTCTTTTTTCCAAAAGATAACGGTATACTTTTGATAACTTCAAAACAAATTCTTTGGCCAATACCGTATCGGTTCCAATCAAAGCACTCAACGAATTTAAAGAATTAAAAAGAAAATGAGGATTGATCTGATTTTTCAACTGTTGCAAGTTCAACTCGACAGACTCCCGCTCCACCTTACGCCTCAACCGATACTCCTTTCGCCATTTATGTTGCGCGAGGAAGAGTAACACCGTAAATATCAAAATAGTAATCAACGCGATAATAATAGCATAACGATGGAATTCTTCGGTTTGTTCGCTATAAACAAATTGAGGAACATTCACTCCTATGATCCAGCGTTCATTTCCTACTTCCAACGGAAAATAGACCCTTACCACAGGAACCTTCAAATAAGCAGAGTTCGCCAAAATACGCAACTCCTTCTTTTCTTTCAATACCTGCTTTATCGAATCCAACTCTTCTTTCTCCATCAGCTTTTGCCCCAATAAACGTTCATCCGGATGAGAGAGAATAGTACCCTTTTCATTGACGATAAAAACATAACTCCGGAATATGGCCGTTATCTCCGAAAAATAGGTATGCAGATCCGGTAAAGAGATATCAAAGCCTAAAAGCACATCTCCCCATTTTTTATTCCTAATAACATCTACCGTGGTCCAATAAATTTTTCCAGCATCATTATAGGTCCCGCTATAACGATCATTCTGGAGCGTATCTATCATCTCTCTAAATTCCGACTGCTTCCTTTCCGACAATTTATATTTATAAAAAGAGGTCGTATCTTTATCCAATACATTCAATATTTTCTCTCCATCCACAAAATACCATATCCGGCTCAGTTTCGTGTCCAATTGAGGTATAATCATCAAAGAAGAAAACAACTCCTCCTCCTCCTGCCACTTTTTGGAAGTAAAAAATTCCCGGACTACCCGTTGCAATTGCTCCGTCTTCTTAAATTCATAAGCAATAGTTTGCGAACGATAACGACATTGATCCATAACAAAATCATTACTCAACCGATTCCATACGGAACCTATCTTGTCTCCGATCAAATAAATGGCCACAAGGAAAAGGGCTAATAAAACAAAGCCCATCAAAATAATATTGTTGGTCCTAAACTTCATTTGAAATCAAAGATAAAAGAAAAAAATGACAAATGACAAATGTTGGTTAATGATTAAAAGATTAAGGAATTTTTGGGATTGAATGATATAATGATCGGAGGATTAAAAAGATGGACAAATCATGCCACGACGCTTTGTTGCACAGACGATGTTTCTCAAAAGTCGGGCGGCCATTGTCTGGCCGCCCGAATGATAAATCATAACGCTAAATCCGCTTTATGCAGCGTGAGTTTAAAGAACTCATCCTCTTCGGCCGCGTAATCATTGAAATACACCGAGCGGGCATCATTCGATATCGAAAAGTACCCCTTGGGACCTAAATCGGGCAAATCGAAACGCTTGATCGGATTCAGGTTCCAGTCGAACACGAAAATGGCCTCTTTATACACTTCATACTCTTTATCTTCTGCATTAAAATAACCACCCACCTTGCACACGATGTACGAGTCGTTCGCTTCCATGGCTAAAATACTCTGCCGCATGTCGTTGGTTGATAAGAAACAGAACTCTTCATTAGCGTATTGAACCGGCGTGTATCTCTTCTCGTTCACCACCTTACCCGTGGTCACGTCGAACGTGTATAACATGAATTGACCATCCACGGCGAAAACAGCCATATCGTTGCCTCTCGTTCTAAAAAGACCTCTCGCGTTAGAACGTTTCATCGTGACGTACGGTGTAAACTTCGAACCAAGTGAAGGATTATATTCCGGGAAACCGTCACCCGGGAGTGTTTCGCGATAGGTTACCCCTTTCTGACCGAGAACCATCAGGGTTTTCTTCTCCATACCCGTTCGGGCATCTTTTTCCAGTTTTTGCAAGTCCGGAGCAGGAGGAGGCATTATCGCCACGATAGCCCCGTTCGGGAGGATCGTCGCCTGCTCTACCCAAACGCTGTCCGGAAACGCGGGAATGATCACTTTCCTGTCTTTCACGGGAACATTGTTGATCATATCTTTTTTGGCGAAAACCTTTATCGCGTTTTCCCGAGTATAAACGGCTTTACGAGAAACCGTCTTTAACATTGTTTCAGCAGGCACAAACACGATAAAATCTTTTGTCACGTGAATGGTCTTGTAGGATATATAATCGGATAATTCGTATGGAGCTTTCCCGTGTTTTGCAAGCACGGATAACTTCTTGCCCGTGTTGAAATCATAACAAGTTCCCAAATCATACTTGGGATCATGGTCTATGACATACAGCAGGGAGCCGTCGATGATCCAGGTATGCCATGCTTTTAATCCGTCGTATGTTTTGAAAGGCTTCAGTTCCACTTTTTCAACCACCGTGAAATCCCTTTTCATGTCCAAACGCGTAGGGGGGAGAAGAACAAACGGCAAGGTGACTATCGAAAATAAAAATGCCGAACAAAAGCCATAAAAATCGGTACCTCTTCTTCATGATTATAAATTTAGTTTACTTTTGGAAATCGTATCACTATTTTATCTGACGGATCGCTTAGTCCAGCCGCATTTTTAGCTTTAACTCGAATTTTCATAAGAGAACCCGACTCTCTATCCCCAATTGCACATTCAGTCGTGGTAACTGAATCATAGCTTTCCCAAGATAAATCCAAACGCACATCCTTAACTTCAATAATATAATCTGTTACAGGTAATCCGCCATCATCTGCAGGCGGTGAAAAACTTAGTTTACAGCTGGTTGGCGTTATATCATCAATCCGAAGCGCTCAAGGAGGCGAAGGAGGAGAAAGTACATACACTGCGGCAGTAGCAATAGTCGTAAGGGTTAGAGCGATACATACGGTCAAGATTAATTTTAACTTTTTTGATTTCATAATCGTAAAGTGTATAAGTTCATAATAAACATATCACTTGTAAAGTTAAAAAAATATGTTATTTGCAAATAAATTCCTTTGAATTTTATTCCAAATAACAACAAGTATAGATTGAAAGA